>NZ_PXXU01000020.1 GCF_003011925.2 Nitrosomonas supralitoralis | reverse complement strand
CCAGGTACCGGCGTAAATGGTGAGCAAATCACAATCGCCGGTGACGGTAACATCACCACACTGGCGGACATTGAAACCTACGTACTGGAAGATGATTCCACCAATGCACGAGCTCTGACGCTTGGCCCAGAGGCACTGATCTTGGTTGCCAATAATGCCGATGATACCATCACGGTAGATGCCGCTAATTTAGAACAAAACACAGTGTTAACGCTTGGAGCAAGCGCCTCCTCACTGATAATCAACAGTCTAGTGGGTGATATTGATGCATCCAATCTCACCGGCGCATTGATAATTACCACTGCTGATGCAGCGGATAATGGTATCAGCATTACAACGGGATCGGCAGCAACATCCGTAGATGTGGCTGCAGGAGCTGCTACAGATACAGTAAGTATTGATGCAACGGCGTTAGCCAATAATACAACTTTGACCATTACTTCCGCTGCGGCAGCAGCAGGATCAGTCAACATCTCGAATCTTACGGGAGATCTAACAGTTTCAGATCCGGCCAGTGGCGCAATTAGTGTTACTGTGACTAATAATACGATAGATGATGAGATTGCTATTGTAGCGGGCACCTCCAATCTGGTAGTTAATAATGTTGCAGATGGCGATACTGTAACAATAACCGGATTTGCGGGATCTACATTGACAGGGGCAATCGCTGGCGCAACTGGGAAATTTAATATTACTGCTGGCACAGCGACAAGCAGCATCATGACAGGCGCCGGCGATGATACATTTACCTTTGCAGCAGTCACTGGTTTAACCAGTGGAGATATCGTGGATGGCGGAGCAGGTACAGACACGGTTGCCTTGACCGGCAATACAGCTTTTACCGCAACAAATGATTTTGATAATGTTCAGAATATTGAGGTCATCACTTTAGGCAATACCAATACAGCTGTCACAATTACTACGCAGGATACCCTGGTGGCATCGGGCGCCACTCTGACGCTTTCAAATGCTGCCAATTCAGGTGCGCTGACATTTAACGGTGCGGCAGAAACAGATGGCGCCTTCAATATCACCGGTGGTTCTGGAATTGACAACATTACCGGCAGCTCTGGAAATGACACGCTGACAGGTAATAACGGTAACGATAGCATGACCGCAGGACTCGGTGATGACACGCTGTCTGGTGGCACGGGTAACGATACGTTTACGTTTGCTGCAGTCAGCGGTTTAACCAGCGCAGATACTGTAGATGGAGGGACAGGAACGGATACGGTTGCCTTGACGGGAAACACCGCCTTCACGGCAACCAATGATTTTGATAATGTTAAAAATATCGAGGTTATTACGTTACAGAATACCGATACAGACGTCACGATTATCACGCTGGATACGCTGGTTGCATCAGGGGCCACCTTGACGCTTACGAATGCTGCCAATTCAGGTGTGCTGACATTTAATGGGGCCGCAGAAACAAATGGCACATTCAATATCACCGGTGGTTCTGGAAATGACAACATTATTGCTGGCGCAGGAAATAATACACTCGCGGGTGGTGCGGGTGACGATACGTTCACTTTTGTCGCCGGAACGGGGTTGACGACTGATACCGTCAATGGCGGCACCGGAACCGATACAGTCGTGCTGACGGGAACCACAGCAGTAACCGCAACTCAGTTCAATAATGTAAGCAATATTGAATTCATCACATTATCTGACATGGTCAATACAGCTGTCGCCATCACTACAGTTAATGCCCTGGTTGCGGCAGGTGCCACTTTGACGTTATCGAATGCTGCCAATTCAGGTGTATTGACATTTAACGGTGCCGCAGAAGCTGATGGTAACTTCAATATTACGGGTGGAACCGGTAATGACATTATTACCGGCGGTTCAGGAAGCGACATTATTACGGGTGGCAATGGTAACGATAGCATGACCGCTGGATTGGGTAACGATACGCTATCTGGCGATACAGGTAATGATACCTTTACCTTTGCAGCAGTGACTGGTTTAACCAGTGCAGATATCGTGGATGGCGGAACAGGCACAGACACGGTTGCCTTGACCGGCAATACAGCGTTCACGGCAGCTAATGATTTTGATAATGTTCAGAATATTGAAGCCATTACACTAGCCAATACCAATACAGCCGTTACAATTACTACGAAAGATACCCTCGTGGCAGCGGGAGCCACTCTAACGCTTTCAAATGCTGCCAATTCGGGAATACTGACATTCAATGGTGCGGCAGAAACCGATGGCACCTTCAACATTACCGGTGGCTCAGGTAATGACATTATTACCGGTGGCTCTGGAAATGACACACTGTCTGGAGGAAACGGTGCAAATAGTATAACGGCTGGATTGGGTGATGACACGCTGTCTGGTGGCACGGGTAACGATACGTTTACGTTTGCTGCAGTCAGCGGTTTAACCAGCGCAGATACTGTAGATGGAGGGACAGGAACGGATACGGTTGCCTTGACGGGAAACACCGCCTTCACGGCAACCAATGATTTTGATAATGTTAAAAATATCGAGGTTATTACGTTGCAGAATACCGATACAGACGTCACGATTATCACGCAGGATACGCTGGTTGCATCAGGGGCCACCTTGACGCTTACGAATGCTGCCAATTCAGGTGTGCTGACATTTAATGGTGCCGCAGAAACAAATGGCACATTCAATATCACCGGTGGTTCTGGAAATGACAACATTATCGCTGGTGCAGGAAATAATACACTCGCGGGTGGTGCGGGTGACGATACGTTCACTTTTGTCGCCGGAACGGGATTGACAACTGATACCGTCAATGGCGGCACCGGAACCGATACAGTCGTGCTGACGGGAACCACAGCAGTAACCGCAACTCAGTTCAATAATGTAAGCAATATTGAACTCATTACATTATCTGACATGGTCAATACAGCTGTCGCCATCACTACAGTTAATGCCCTGGTTGCGGCAGGCGCCACTTTGACGTTATCGAATGTTGCCAATTCAGGTGTATTGACATTTAACGGTGCCGCAGAAGCTGATGGTAACTTCAATATTACGGGTGGAACTGGTAATGACATTATTACCGGTGGTTCAGGAAGCGACATTATTACGGGTGGCAATGGTAACGATAGCATGACTGCTGGATTGGGTAACGACACGCTATCTGGCGATGCTGGCAATGATACCTTTACCTTTGCAGCAGTCACTGGTTTAACCAGTGCAGATATCGTGGATGGCGGAGCAGGCACAGACACGGTTGCCTTGACCGGCAATACAGCTTTTACCGCAACCAATGATTTTGATAATGTTCAGAATATTGAGGTCATCACTTTAGGCAATACCAATACAGCTGTCACAATTACTACGCAGGATACCCTGGTGGCAGCGGGCGCCATTTTGACATTATCGACGGCTAACACAGGTGGATTGACATTTAACGGCGCAGCAGAAACAGATGGCGCCTTCAATATTACTAGTAGCGGACTCTCCAATGATACGATTACCGGCGGTGCTGGCGCTGACAGCATTGTTGCCGGAACAGGTACAGATACCATTGCCGGGGGAGGAGGTAATGACACTTTTACATTTGCTGCAGGTACTGGTCTAACTAGCGCAGATGTCGTAGATGGAGGTGCCGGTACGGACACAGTTGCTTTGACCGGCACCACGACAGTTGCTGCGACTAATTTTGACAATGTCAGCAATATAGAAATCATTTCAGTAACACATACAACAACAAATGTCGCCATTACAACCAAAGATGCCTTGGTTGCCGCCGGGGCTGTCTTAACGTTTCAGGCAATCTCACTGACTACCGGCGTACTGACATTTAATGGCGCCGCAGAAACAAATGGTGCTTTCATTATTACGGGAGGAGGCGCGAATGACGCCATTACCGGTGGAGCGGGCAATGACACACTGTCTGGAGGCAATGGTAACGACAGTATAACCGCTGGATTGGGTAACGACACCCTATCTGGCGATGCAGGCAATGATACTTTTACCTTTGCAGCAGTCACTGGATTAACCAGTGCAGATATCGTGGATGGCGGAGCAGGTACGGACACGGTTGCCTTGACCGCCAATACAGCGTTCACGGCAGCTAATGATTTTGACAACGTTCAGAACATTGAAACCGTTACATTAGGCAATACCAATACAGCCGTCACAATTACTACGAAAGATACCCTCGTGGCAGCGGGAGCCACTTTGACATTATCGACGGCTAACACAGGTGGATTGATATTTAACGGCGCAGCAGAAACAGATGGCGCCTTCAATATTACTAGTAGCGGACTCTCCAATGATACGATTACCGGCGGTGCTGGCGCTGACAGCATTGTTGCCGGAACAGGTATAGATACTATTGCCGGGGGAGGAGGTAATGACACTTTTACATTTGCAGCAGTCACCGGATTAACCAGTGCAGATGTCGTGGATGGCGGAGCAGGTACGGACACGGTTGCCTTGACGGGCAATACAGCCTTCGCGGCAGCCACTTATTTTGATAATGTTCAGAACATTGAAACCATTACAGTAGGCAATACCAACAAAGCTGTCACAATTACTACGCAGGATACCCTAGTAGCAGCGGGAGCCACTCTAACGCTTTCAAATGCTGCCAATTCGGGAATACTGACATTCAATGGAGCCGCAGAAACCGACGGAGCCTTCAATATCACGGGTGGAACCGGTAATGACATTATTACCGGTGGAGCCGGTAACGATACGCTAATCGGCGGCGCGGGCAATGACAGCCTTACTAGTGGTGCCGGCACAGATAGCATTACAGGCGGCACAGGTGCTGACACGATCACACTGGGTAGCAGCGGCAATGACAATATCCAACAAACGGTAATTTATAGTTCTACTTCTGATGGCGCTGCGGCAGGTGCGAGCAGTGGCGCCGATACAATTACCCAGTTTGACGCCAATGCTAATACTGGTACGGATGATTTAATTAAAATTACTGGCACTTTTAGAACATTACTCGATGACAATAGCGATGGCATTCTGGATTATTCAGTGAGCGACGGTGTTGATTTAGGAAACCAAGCCATTATCGGTGGCGCTAATCAGGAAGCTACCGTATTGCTCGATGCAGAGTTAGAAGTTGTACTGGCCGACTTCACTACTGTCGGACTAGCCAACTTGATTGCTGAACTGGGAGAGGAAATCGACTTTACTGCGATTGCAACCGGAGAAGAACACCTATTTATCATGAATTTTTCCCCCACACAAACTGCGCTGGTACTCTATACCGCCGGAATTGGCGGCGACGATATAATTGTTTCAACGGATATCCAGATTCTGGGTATCGTGACGCATAATGATGGTACAGGTCTGGCAGCCAATGATCTGACATTCTAGGAAGCATGAGCCGGCTCAAACATTGACAATATCTGTGACTTTCTTTTGGCAAGCGAATGATCATCCACTGTATTAAGTTCTAACCTTGCTAGAATAGTGACGGATAGTTCATGATTGAACACTGAATGAGTTAAAATTCACCCTATCACGTTTTATCTAATGATCGTTATGTCAGCACATTTCCCCGGATTCAAACACTCATGAAAGTAAACAGGCCAATTAGGCCAATAAAGAAAAAAATATCCGCTGTAAAATCTGATGAAGCGGAACAAACATCAGCATTTTCCGACTCACCGTCAACACCCACCTTCAAGCTGCAAAAACTTCTGGCACAAAAGGGATTAGGATCACGACGGGAAATGGAAGCCTTAATTGCTTCCGGTGAAGTCAGTGTAAACGGCAAAACTGCAGTAGTAGGCGACCGGGTTGGCGTATCAGATGTTGTGCGCATCGGAAAACGTGTAATTCGTCTCAACCTTGAAGAAAGTTTACCCAAGGTCCTGCTGTATCACAAACCGGAAGGAGAAATTGTAAGCCGCGATGATCCACAAGACCGCCCTTCCGTTTTTGATAAACTGCCGTATTTACGATCGTCCAAATGGATAGCCATCGGCCGCCTGGATTTCAATACCAGCGGACTACTGATTTTCACCAACGATGGCGCGTTGGCCAATCGCATGATGCACCCGCGTTATGAAGTGGAGCGAGAATATGCCGTGCGAATCCTTGGTGAACTCACCGAAGAGCAAATGCAGCAACTTACCACCGGCGTGGCATTAGACGACGGTCAGGCGGCATTCACCTATCTGGCTGATCAAGGCGGGGAAGGCGTTAATCACTGGTATCGCGTGATTCTAAAAGAAGGGAAAAACCGTGAAGTACGGCGCATGTTTGAAGCCATTGGATTGACGGTAAGCCGCCTGATGCGCGTACGTTTTGGTCCGATCAATCTGCCGCCAAGAATCAAACGCGGACAATGGCTGGAATTGGATGAAAAAGAAATTCGGCGGTTGTTGAATTTGATTAAGTAGCTTGCTTTTTTGTCCGCTTAACCATTTGACAAGTTCAACGTTCAAGATATGGGCATTGATACCTTATGTAGGGTCTGAGTCTAAGATGCTAAAGTTGCAAATAGACTTTATAGTCCATAAATACACGATATCACAATCGAATAAAAAACGGGCAATCGCCCGTTTTTTATTCGATAAACACCTGAATGTTAGATAACATTGAGTGATTTGCGGCGACGCGCCCACATTCCCATTATACCTAAGCCGGCCAACAGCATGGCGTATGTTTCTGGCTCTGGTACTGGAGACACGGCGTTAACATTCAACGTACCTGAATATGAAGCAAAAGTCCCCCCGCCAGCACCACTATGTCCTGTTACTGTGAGGATCAGAGGCCCTGTCAGATTAAGCTCGGACATTGTTACTGCTGTTTCCATAAAGCCTGTGGAGCTTAAGGTCAGTGAAACACCATTTAGATCAGCAGTCAAAAAATCAATGTTATTAAGACCCGCTCCAATAGTGATCAAACTTGCGCTTGTCGCAACCGGGCCTGCAACGTTAAATGTAAAAACATCAGTAAAATCAAAATTGTCTGTGTGTAAAGCTCCGAAAAATGTAGTGCCACCAACAATATCAATTGTGTTGTTAACATTGTTTGCGAAAACCCCAGTTGATGCGATAGCGAATACGCCTGCTACGGCTAGTTTTTTGAATATTATACTTTTCATAATTTATCCTCGAAAAAATTAGTTGTAAGCCCTCTCATTAATACTATCTATTAATGCCAATTAAATCTATAGCACATGCTTCCTGAATTATTAGGACATCTGTACTATAACCCTTGTTATAAGTGTACTATATTATATACAAACTTGTTACTGAATAAAGGCTATCGTTCTACGACATTCCAATGCTGATAGCCTTCAGCAGCCTTTTGCAGTGCAAAATTCCGTTCATCTTTCGGTAACTTGCTGAGCTTTATCACCGCATGATAAAAACGCGCCATATCCTGGTCCTGTTGTTTGAGTAACCCTTGAAATGCCGGTAACAACTGGGTATAAATCGAAACAGTAGCCAGCAGGGCATTATTCAAGTTTTGCCCAAACCACCGATCATAACTGCCAAGTTCGCTTTTGTCGGCTTTCAAGCGCAAAAATTCATCGCGTAATTGATCAAAAATATGAACTTTCCAGACACGCTTCTCAGAATCGCTCATACTTGAATGAAACAATTCTTGCAGTCTTTTTCGATGTTTGAATATCAAACGGGTAAAAATCTCTTCCCGTTCTCGTCGAACGCTTAATGTCGTTTGTTCGAACGCTGTTCCATTGCTTTTAAACCAGCGTTTGACACCCTCATGCTCGACTGCCGTTGCAAAAGATTCGTTAAAAGCAGTGTCACCCGGGACATAAACAACTTGGTGCGCCAATTCATGAAAGATCAACCGGGCAAGATCTATTTCGGAGTAACCAATAAACGTATTCAACACCGGATCACTGAACCAACCGAGCGTGGAATAGGCACGAGTCCCGCCGACATGCACATCGTATCCTTCTTGCCTGAGTTCTTCAGCATAGCGCTCAGCTTTTGCTTGCGAAAAGAAACCACGGTAATTGACGCAACCAACCTGCACAAAACACCATTCCTTGAGTTTAAGCGATAACTCGGGGGAGGCATAAACATTCCATACCACAAAAGGGCGCTCCAAATCCGCATAACTGGTATAGCTTAAATTATCCGGCAACTTCAGCTCTCGGCTAGCAAATTCGCGTAACTGCATAACCTTAATCAAAGAATCTTTTAGTTTTGGCTCAAGATCCGGATTTTCAATCATTGTGCTGATCGGTTGCGCACGGTGTATCACTTTAAAATGTCCATCGACAGCTTGTGCATAATAAGAGAGATTGGCGCAAGCACTGAGCCAACCAATCTGAATTACAACAAAACTAACCTTTAAGATATATAAAATTCGCAATATCACTTTGACTTATAAAGAAATCGCATTCCAGAAATAAAAATTAAATTTAACAACCTGAACATCGGATTACTCAATTTTTCATTAATTGTTACAAAAGATTTACATTCTTTCCAAGCTACTCTAAGCCTGACTACACTAGCCTGCGAATAGTAAGATTATGTTTCCCAAAATTAATTCCACAATAATTTTTAGCTTTTATTCAAAGTGTCATTCATTTTTCTAAAGCTTTGCCGATATGTCAGCATAAATTCTAATGGAAACAATCCGTAATAATGAAATCCTGGCACGCTTATAAAATAAATCATCTCAACACAAAACCACAAGCCAAACCAACTAACAGAAATCGGTTACATAGCAGGCCGTTGAAAAATGTTTTCGAGGCAGTTGACACAAGGCAAAAGCAGGCGAAGAAGCGCAGTTTATACTTAATAAATGTGCACTTTGAGCCTGCTCTTAACACCGCAGCGGCAACGCAGATAGTTTCTCAGCGGCCTGATAGTGTTTCTATACTTTTATCTTTCCTCGTTTTGCTACTTCATTCATGAAAACCAAACATGAAGAATTATTGATTCTAGGGATTACCATCGAAGGCCGTCCATTTCGGCCAAGTGACTGGTCGGAACGCCTCTGTGGGGCACTTGCCACTTATAATTGCAATGGTCGCTGGGAATACTCAGAATATGCTCAGCCTGTTATATATGAGGGAAAAACAGGTATCCATGTAAAAAACTCGTTAAAAGACATCAATCCAGTCATGTATCAATTTATAATGGATTTTGCTTGCCATAATCATCTCAAAATAATTCCAACGGGAGAAGTCATTTACTTGGAAGAATTCCCTGAAGTAACAGAAGTGGCATGGTCTGTAAGAAGACTGACACTTGCGCTGTTACTGCATCAATGGAAAATAAGATTCAAGAAAATTGTGTATTAAGCGCTAGTGCTGAGTATTATCACAAGCAGAATCAATTCTCCAAATATCCTTCAAAGTGACTTAAGGTATTCAACAAGATTGAGTCGTTGTTCTTTATTTAAGGCTGGAAGAAATGTGCCATCAGGCTGAGGCATCCTGCCGGAAGCAAACTCGTGACCACCATTATGGTTACCCCAAATATGTGTACGAAGCAAAAAGCCATCATAACCAGTCGATTTTAACCCAACTTTCACTGGATCAAACTCGCGCGATCCCACCATGAATTCATCGGGTCGATATTCACCTTCTGCAGGATCACCAGGCTGCCGTTTGGGCAAAAGCAAATCATACAGTGTTGGAACAGAGCCATTATGCAAATAAGGAGCAGTTGCCCAGATGCCGTTGAGTGAGCGAGCTTTATAAGCCAAAATTGAAGCGAAAGGTCTGACAGTTGTATCAGGAACATAATTGCCATGCTTCAGGGAAGATTGTATTTCGTTATCAAAAAATGTATGGGCAAAATCAAGCGATCGCTCAATCCATCTCCGCACAACCCATTTGTCTGAATCAGGCGTCGTCACCACATTGCGCGTAGCTAATGATAATAGTGCTACCGCTGGCGCTTCGCGTTGCAGTAACATGTTTCCCGTACTGACACTGACGTATTGATTCTGCAAAATACCGCTATAACCGGAAAACTCAATGCCGTTGGTCGCCATTTTAGAATCTGTTCCAACCGACGAAACAGCAATCATTTTGGCCACAATGCGACGATCTGGGTCAATACGGTCAATTTGACTGTGACAGGTTGCGCAATATCTGAAAAACAACTTCTCACCTTTAACCATTCGTGCTTTATCAATTTTAGGCAAAATATGCTCAGGCCATTGCGGCGAAGTTAATTTGCGCAGATGTTTCTCCACTCGGCGTAAATTCCGAATATCGATTGAAGATCGGAAATCAATATGCTTTGAACCAATCCCTTGTCCGCCAAGCACAGAAGATAACGTAAAACCATCTCTTTCCTGCCAGTCAAGCGTACCAAATACACCAATCAATTGACCTGCATTCCTGGCCATGGGTCCTAATCCACTGTTATCAACCCTCCCGTTCCATTGGACATAATCATGTTGCGGAACATCCCACAGAAAAGGATAACTAACCGGCGCATCGGCTGGATTATAGATTTTGTTGCGTAATCGAATGATCTGCTTATAGGTCAAATATCCTTGAATTCTTTCAATAATATGGTCTCGATTAGTGCTGCTGAGAACGGGCTCTACGTCTGACATTACTTCAATCAACTCTTCAGGGGTAAGAATATCGGCGAGCAATTCGCGCAATTGTCTTGCACTCATGATGTGCTCAAGCACGCGGTTATAGATTCTTCCAAACGCATCCAGTCGAGCATAGCCGTAGTGAGTTAACGGTCGCTTGGGATCCCTGGGGGTATTGATGATGGTATAAGTCTTGATTCGCTGGGCGAATTTGTTAAGATCTGCCAACACATCGTCTGCATTCTCATATTGATTTTGTTTCAAAACATTAGCAACGAAACGGCCACGCTTCTCCGAGTTCTCCAGAGTGGCATGCAATGCTTCTGCCAAATCAACCATAAAAGTTTCCAGGTCCGAATTAGCCGGACCACCATCAATTCGTATTCCCGTGCCCTGATAATTGATTTGAGTCGTATGGCAAGCTGCGCAGGTAAATCCCATATATGACTTGCCTTGATACTCATCCCGCACCATGCCAACGGGCAAGCCATCCGGATTGCTTATGGTTGGACGTTGTGGCAAATACCCATAACGATCAATGTTTTCATCGCTACGGAATAAAGCGGATGAATCAGGTTGCTCCAATACCAGAAAAAAACTGTACGGTAACAAATTAGAGCCTTGCGTCGTATTGTAAAACCACAAACTATCGGATGGCGACCAACCCTGATCAAGATAAACTGTTTGAGAGAATTGATCGCCAAACTTATCGATACCTTTCGAAATGGCACCACGATCAGAATCATTATCACGAAATTCATACATCCATAAGGCTATTCCGGTCATCAGCCAAATCATCAATGATAAGGCAAGAATTACCACTAATAGCTTGAGGAAAAAGAAGTAATTAATAAACCTAAATTTCATGCGGTGAATTGTAATTGTTCAGCAAGCATTCAGGTTTTATCTGATTAAATCCAGAGCATCCGAATAGCCAGCAAGAGTTAATTATGCAGGTATTGCTTCAAAACAACGATTTAAGGTCCTATTATGTTTAATATTAGTACAACTGAATCTTATTTTTCATATATGATTGCCAGTCAATTTTATGTGAAAAATATGTATAGAAAATAAATTTATCAATAATTATGAAGGACTCGATGCAGATTTTCTCATTTTGGAATTTTTTACTAGTCATTCACTTAATATTCTTAACGCCATTTGTATATGCTCAAGCAACAGTTCGTCTTACGGTTGAAGAGTTGCAGCGTGTTGGATTACAAGCAAATGGTCTTGTGCAGGCCGCTCGTTCACAAGTAAATATGGCCAAAGCAGGTGTAATAGCCGCATCTGCATTTCTCAACCCCGAAGTAACTGTAATCGCTGGTCCAGATGACAGGCGCCTTCCTTTTGATCTTACTGGACCTGGAACCATGCAGCGCACTCTAACGGTGAACCAGGGAATTGAAAATCCTTTCATGCGAAATGCTCGCATTGGCGCATCAGAAGCTGGAGTCGACGCGAGTCGCGCCAGTTTTGATCAAGTACGTGCAGACTTAGCGGCACAACTGAAAGTCAGAGCTTATGAGTTATTGCTACGAATAGAACAAGCTGCTTTGGAGCAGAATATTTACGACCTATTAAATGAAGTGCGACGCCGTATTGCTGTCAATGTCGAAAGAGGTGAAGTCGCGCGTTTTGAACTCATCCGGGCAGATACCGAACTACAAAGCGCGGCCAATCGCATGGAAGCCGCACAGCTAACAGCACAACGCGCTCGAGTAGTGTTACTGCAACTGACCGCAGGAGCTATTCCGAATAACTTTGAAATTCAAGCCTCTCTGAAAGATCCGATTAACTTACCTTCACTGGATAGTTTACGTCAGGAACTACCGTCTGTGAACCCGGATATCATCCGTTTGCAGGCTGAGCAAGAACGTGCCAAGTTACGAATCGATCAGGAAAAAGCTTCGGTGCTACCGCAAATTAATTTTTTGTATACCAATTATCAAGACGCGCAGTTTGCTTCCAACCTTGCGGGCGTGAGCGTTAGAATTCCTTTACTCTATCAGCGTCGTGGTGAAATTGACACCGCTATATATGACTCCGCGCGAATACGGGAAACACTTGAATATCGCCGTTACGAAATTAGTCAATTGTTTGAAGCAGCATGGCAGTCCCTGCAGATTGCGCAACGCAGAGTGGATATGTTTGAGGGTGGCCTGATCAAGGAAGCAGAAAATGCAGTAAAAGTTGCCGAAGCCGCTTACAAATTTGGTGAACGAGGTTTGATTGAATTTTTAGATTCGCAACGTATACTCCGGGGAATCCTGGGTGATGCCTTGCTAGCACGTTTTGATCTGCAATCGGCCGTCGCCGAAATTGATCGTCTGCGCGCACATTATCCCAAGGAGCTGATTCCAGAATGAGTTTCAAACTAATTTTTTTCAACTGCATTGTTTTTTCTGCACTAGTGCTATCAGGGTGCGATAATAGCGGACCAACCAAAACTTCCGATAAAGAATCAATTCAAAGCGAATTCGAAGAAAACCGAGATATCAATAGAATTACTGTCCGACCCGAGCTAGCAAGCCGGTTAGAAATCGGACAACCATCCTTAATTGATCTCGCTGATAAAATACTTGTTCCGAGCAGAGTGCAAGTCGATGAGGAAAGAACAGCGCAGATTGGCTCCTATGTAACCGGAAGAATTATCAACCTGTTTGTCATCTTAGGTGATTACGTTACGGCAGGTCAGTCGTTAGCCCGCATTACCAGCCCCGATTTAACACAATCTCAACTGGCATATTTGCGCGCTTCTTCGCGCGTGGTTGTAACCCAGAAAGCAGCTGAACGCGCGCATCTTTTGTTTGCTGCTGATGCGATCGCTCAGGCTGAAGTGGAACGACGTCAATCAGAATTGGAAATTGCTCAGGCTGAATTGGGCGCCGCCACTGATCAATTAAGATTATTTGGAATGACTGACGCTGAGTTAAAAGAATTATCCAAAAAGGGAAAAATTCTTCCGTGGCTGGACGTCAAAGCAACCCGGGAAGGGTCTGTAATTGCACGGAATGTGATTGTAGGCCAGGTAGTACAACCTTCTGACCCACTATTTCAAATCGCTGATCTTTCATCCGTCTGGGTGGTTGGTGATGTACCCGAACAAATAGCGCGTGACGTGAAAGTGGAACAGCATGTAGAAATCAATGTACCCGCGATAGGTCGTGATGAATTTGATGGCGTCATAATATTTGTCTCGGATACAGTTAATCGTCTGACTCGTACTGTAATGACCCGGGTAATGGTAGAAAACCCGGAGCGAAAATTGAAGCCGGACATGCTGGCCAATATGCACATTACCGATACACGCCAAAAAACCCTGGTCGTCCCGGAAGCAGCGATTGTTCGAGAATTAAACCAGGATTATGTTTTTGTCGCGATCAGTGATAATCAATTTCAACGCGTGCCTGTCGAACTGGGCCCTGAAGTGGCCGATTTCCGTCCTGTGCTAAAAGGGCTCTCGATTGATCAACGGATTGTGATGGAAGGTGCTTTCCATTTAGATAGCGAGCGCAAGCTGGCTGAATTGGAATAATCATGATGGCTGCTATTGTACGTGCGGCATTAAACCAGCGTCTACTAGTGTTGGTACTCGGCCTGATACTGTGTATCGCAGGTGGATTTGCCGCGAGAAATCTGTCGGTAGATGCATTTCCTGATGTTACCAATATTCAAGTACAAGTAGCCACGGTAGCCATTGGCCGCAGTCCTGAGGAAATGGAGCGATTAGTCACGGTACCGGTTGAGATCGCCATGACCGGTCTGCCGGGTTTGGTCGAAATGCGCTCAATGAATAAAAGCGGATTATCATTGATCACCCTGGTTTTCACTGACCAAACTGATGTTTACTTCGCGCGCCAGTTGGTGATGGAACGCATCATTGATGTCACACCTCGCTTGATACCTGGTATTACACCCGTACTTGGACCGGTTACCACTGGATTAGGCGAGGTCTATCAATATACTATCGAGCATCCGAATGATGGCACACGAACTCTAACCGTTGAAGAACTCACTGAACGCCGTACAATTCAAGACTGGGTGGTTCGTCCATTATTACGATCAATACGTGGTGTTGCGGAAATCAATTCAATGGGTGGGCACGTCAAGGAATATCAGGTCTACGCCGATCCCAACAAGTTACGACACTACAATCTGACACTGACGGATGTAGATCGCGCTCTGGCCAGCAATAATGCCAATGCCAGCGGAAATATACTGGCATTACATTATGAGCAATATCTGATCCGCGGCGTGGGTCTGATTGCTACGCTGGACGATATTCGTAATATTGTGCTGCGACAAATGGACGGCGTACCGGTTTATGTCCGCGATGTCGCCGAAGTGACATTTGGCGGAGAAGTTCGCCAGGGTGCCAGCATCAAGAATGGCTATACCGAATCTGTTGCAGGTATTGTGATGATGCTGCGCGGTGGTAATGCCAAAGAAATTGTCGGCCGAATCAAGGAAAAAGTTGCTGAAATCAATGAACGGGGATTGCTGCCAGATGGTTTGCAAATTGTGCCGTTTTATGACCGCACCGACCTGGTGGATGGCGCATTATCTACGGTGCAAACCACACTGATGGAATCTCTGATTCTGGTCATTGTGGTGCTATCGATTTTTCTGGGAACTATTCGCACCAGTATCGTCGTTTGTTTCACCCTGATTATCACACCGCTAATTACTTTTATGGTGATGAATTATTATGGCATGCCGGCCAATTTGATGTCATTGGGCGGATTAACGATTGCACTAGGTATGATGGTTGATCCCACCGTAGTCGTCGTTGAAAACATTTATCAGCGCCTGGGCCAGGCAAAAGGCACAGGACAGTCCAAGTTTGATGTAATTGTTAATGCGGTTTCTGAAGTCGGAACACCGGTTATTTTCGGCGTATTCGTTACAATTCTTGTTTTCCTGCCACTGATAACTCTTGAAGGTATGGAAGGAAAAACATTCAGCCCGTTGGCGATGACAATTGTTATCGCCTTGGCTGTTTCGCTCTTTGTATCATTACTAATATCACCAGTATTGAGTGATTTTCTTCTGCAAGGCGGAGGTGAGCAGGATACAAAAATTGTCGTGGCGCTAAAAGGAAGCTACCTTCGAGTTTTTAACCTGGCAATGCGCAATCAGAAAAAAACCATGATTATCGCGGTGAGTGCTCTGATGCTTGCTTTTGCATTATTTCCATTCCTGGGAAAATCCTTCATACCGGTAATGAAAGAAGGTGCTGTAACGCCGGTAATCATCCGCGCACCCTCTATATCGCTGGAAGAAGCAATCAAACTGGAAACTGAGGCACTGCAATTGATTACAACCGTTCCAGGCGTAAAATTCGTGGTATCTAAACTTGGACGTGGAGATACACCCGCAGATCCAGCATCGCAAAATGAATCCGATCCGATCGCGGTTCTGGATTTGGAACACTCTGGACGCACACAAGTAGAGATTGAAGAAGATATACGTAAGGCTTTGGACGTAATACCGGGCGTCAATGTCGTATTATCCCAGCCTATTGAGCAACGCGTGGATGAAATGGTGACCGGTGTCCGATCGCAAGTAGCCGTTAAAATTTTTGGCGATGACCTGGAACAATTGCGCAAGTTATCTGAACAGGTGGCACGTATCGTCAAATCGACGCCAGGAGCCAGAGATATCCGTATAGAGCGCTTATCCGGTCAACAAGAGTTAACCATAAACATTGATCGCCGGGCCATTGCACGGCACGGTATTAATGTTTCGGATGTCAACGAATTGATTTCCACTGCAATCGGCGGCAAAGCCGTTACTCAGGTTTTTGAAGGTGAGCGTCGTTTCACGCTGCTTTTACGATTCCCAGAGAAATTTCGTTATGATGTGGAAGCCATCAAAGATCTCATATTAAGGCCAGTTAATAATACGGCAGCACAAGGTAAAATGGCACAGGGCGGTATGTTAGTCCCGCTCAGCGCTGTGGCAGACATTAAAGTAGTCGATGGCCCTGCGATCATCTCGCGCGAATTCGCCAAGCGTCGCGTAGTAGTTGGCGCTAATGTGCACGGTCGCGATATGGGAGGATTTGTGGAAGAATTACAGGCACGTACCGCGAAAGAAATCAAACTGCCAACGGGATATTATTTTGTCTGGGGCGGGCAATTTGAAAATATGCAACGCGCAATGGCAACACTTTCCGTGATCGTGCCGGTTACGCTGGCAGTCATTTTCTTCTTGTTGTTCATGTTATTCAATTCAATCAAGCTGGCTGGGTTGATTTATCTGGTTTTACCGTTTGCTTCTGTCGGCGGTGTTGTCGGACTTTTTGTTTCCGGTCAGTACCTTTCGGTGCCAGCGTCAGTAGGCTTTATTGCTGTGTGGGGCACATCGATATTAAATGGTGTGGTCCTTATCTCTTTTGTGCGGGAACTGCGGGATAAAGGCTTAACTGTCGAAGAAGCGGTCAGAAAAGCGTGCGAGCAGCGCTTCCGGCCCGTCATGATGACTGCAGCGACAACCGTTCTAGGCCTGGCGCCGTTTTTGGCAGCCTCTGGATTGGGTTCTGAAGTACAAAAACCCTTGGCTATCGTGGTCATATGCGGACTAACAACAGCGACAATGATGACCATGGTGGTCATGCCAATGCTCTATCGATGGTTTGATGATAAATCTGATAAAGTACCGCCAGTTCAACCTGAGAAACTGTCTCCTCCGGTTGCATGATAGTAATTTACTAAGTAACTATGTGATACTGATTATCGATTGTAGTATCCAATGACATTATTTGACCGCTACCTTTTGCACCTGCATCGGCCAAATGCCTTTTTCTATTACTTGCTGAGCATCAAACGCAAGATAGCTTTGCCGTCCGTAATGCGGCAGCGGACGGATCAGAGCCTCGAGTGATGCGGCATCTCGTGCGGAAATGATCGCCAGGGAGGCTCCTTCAGCGCGAGCCAAGGTCCAGACCTGTGCAGTACCTTTGTTGTTGATTTCATCCGGTCTGGCGGGCAGTTGGTTGGCAGCAAGCCAGGCATCAACTTCCGGTTTCAAACCAATAACCAACGTAGATGCCGCAGAAAGCGGTTCGTCCGGCGCAGCAATTTGTGGTTTGCGGTCTTGCAATTTACCCGTAAGGGTTTCAGCGATTTTACGAATATCGACTTTAGCGGATAATAAAATTGTCTGCGTAGTGGCATTAACCATTACCTCGCGTAGAATCGGTGGCGCTTCACCCCGTGTCAGTTGACGAAATAGGCGCAAATCCGGATCAAGCGAAACCGATAACGGCTTATCTGTTAATTTCAGTGTAAAAACCTGCTGTTCTTGTTGCAAATCAAGTATATGTGTAGTTGTGCCCGTAGAATTTTCAATCGCTACCGGGACACGCAGTTGATATGCCGGTTCGGATTGTTTCAGTGTAATTGATAATTCGTAACCGGAATCCATCGCAATATTTTTTACATCGCTAATCGTGATAGCTGGTGCACCGGTACGTTCCAGCCATTGAGAAAAAAATGAGTGAAGATTCTGCCCTGAAATCATCTCAAATATTTTCTGCAATTCCTGCCACGAAGTGATTCTGAAGCGCTGCACTTTCCATATCCCTTGGATGCCGCGTTGAAAAACTGTGTCTCCCAGATAATCTCGTAACATAAAGAAAAACATTGCGGCTTTGTTATAGCCGACAATTTTGGATGCGCCATGCGTACGTGAAGTAAATACTGTCAATGGCGCATCTTGCCCCGGCTGCAATGCCGCAAAATCGCGCATCCACCCCAGCCGCATTTCACGCGCGGCTTCACTGCCTTCACGTTCTTTATAGGCATAATCGGCCATGAATGTGGTTAATCCTTCCGACCAGTTTCCACTCGAGTAATCTGGGTAAACCCCGTTACCCCACCAATTGTGCAACACTTCATGACCCAACGAAGTATCGCGGATGAACGGCAATTGCAACACATCGATTCCAAGATAAGTTAATGTAGGCATGCCAAATCCGGTTGGTGTGGGACTTGAAACTACGCTGAATTCCATATAGGGATATTCGCCGATCCAGGATTCGTAGAGATCTAAATATCGCTTCACCGCATCAAGATAATCCTTCGATAAACTACTAACTTGTGGATGGAAATAAGTGCGTAGCTGAATCGGTTTGTGATTAATACTCTGGTGCGTTTGCGTTTCAATCACATAGGGTCCGGTCATCAGATCAATCCCCTCGGCTGGATGAGGAAACTCAAAAGATGCTTGATAAGCCTGCCCCGTGTCTCTTTCTTCCACCAATCGACCTGCCACCAGGCCTTTCTGACCGGACGGCAATTCGATGCTGACTTTATATCGCGCCAATTGTCCGACTACGCGAGGATACCAATTCGACGCATCCGGCAAGAACGAACCGGATTCTCCACCCGCTGCGACCGGTCTGCCGAGTGTCTGCTGATGATCCAGAGAAGTATCCAATGAAGCTAATGTCCCTCTCCACTGTATTAGAAACTGGATCTGATGCCTGAAATAAAATGGAATATTCCAAATATGTGCTCGGTTAGCTTGCTCACGGCCAACGCCCAATGGTCCATCATTGAATTCCGCCTGAGTCACCTCATATGCCGCCCCTAACATCAACTGCAACTCTCTCGGATTGTTTACGGTAATAAGATTTTTCCCCTCGATGGTACGATTCACAGGATCAATTTTCACTGTGATATCGTATTCGACGTCATTAAACTTCATCGGCACAGGCATCGATAATACCTGCTCTGACATAAAGCAAGAAAGCAGAAATAAAAAACAACTTTTAATTAAACTATCAACTGTCATAATTTGAAACAAAAATAATTAAAGGCTCAAAGCTGGAAATTTGGCGATGATTAACATTTCCAGATCATCTCGTTTTATTTTGATTGGCAACCAAGTTCCGGGCGCTTGTCGTTTTACAATATTGATCACATCTTCGGTAAGTCTGATCGGTACACCCGCCATTTCCAGAATCACATCCGAAGCCATGAGCTCCGCAACTTCGGCAATGCTGTTTTTTTCAACTTGTAGCACCACAGCACCGCCTCGCCCCATTTCGTAGCGGATTCCCAAGCGCTGAAATTGTGGTCTGAAGGATTCAGAAACATGCGGCATTACGCCAAAAACAGCATCGGCCACACCTTTAACTAACTGCTTGCAGGACTTACTGCTATCCCATGGTAGCAATGCAGCAACATTCTGGATACCCAAGTCGTGTAATTGATGCGCTACTCCAAAACCATTCAGTACGTGTCCCGCACCCATTACCCCCACAACCAGCGGTTTCTCCGGATCGGTAGATTCTGTTACAGCTTGCTGCAGGATCTGTGCCATGGCACGATCCCACAATTGCTGCCCACCGATAAAGCGCCGAAAATCTGAATCATCTTGCGTAATTTCGCCTGTTTTTTTGTCTTTACGGTCATGTTGTTTATAAATCGGCAGCAAATAATCAATATACGATTGACTTGGTTCCGCCGGTCGCGTCAATCCCTCTCGCTCTTCCAGCGGTACCCCATAAAAACCTTTTTCCGCCACCTGATGACGTAACTTAGTCTCAATATTCAATGCGATCATAGGGATACGATTCATGCGTGCAAAGTGAAACAACGGTAAATAGAGATTGGCGTCGGTATTCCAAACCCGATCCCATTCAGATTCTCGAAGGAAATCCTTTTCATCCAACTCGCCGGAAATCCATTTATCCAGCGCTGCTTGCACTCGGCGGGGAAACATCTCAAATCCGATCACCATATTCGGACGCACGGCGTGCAAAGCCACCAATGTTTGCAACTGCCAGCGATGATGATCCGCATTAACATGCGTCTCTCCCAACAACACTACCGATGCTTTCGCTGCCTGCGCGATGACTTCCTGTTGTGTGGTTTTACCCAAGCCTGGAACAATCCAATCTCCCAGTGGCACACAATTATTTGGCGCCGGTTTTTTTGCTGGGATGGTGACTCCCATTACGTTATTTACACATAGACTCAGCAGCAAAAAAGTCACGCTCATAGCTCTGCTACAGCGGGTTAAACTAAAATTTGTCATTTTTTGATTATCCAGTTAACAGATTCATAAAATTAGTGATCTATCCAATCCATTTACGCGCGTTTCGGAACAAACGCATCCAAGGCCCATCCTCCACCAGAGCAGAACGAGCATCGGGATACCAGGAATGTTGCGTCACTCGAAACACTCGTTCCGGATGCGGCATCAACACATTAAAACGTCCATCCGGGGTCGTTAATCCGGTGATGCCTTGGAGCGATCCGCTCGGATTATAAGGATACTGCTCGGTTACTTGTCCGTGATTATCCACAAATCGCATGGTCACCAATGATGCAACATCGTCAGATACACCGGAACAAAACTCAACTTTGCCTTCGCCATGCGCTACTGTGATTGGCATTCGGCTTCCGGCCATGCCATCAAAAAACAGCGATGGGCCGCGTTGTATCTCCACCATGACAAAGCGCGCTTCAAATTGTTCTGACAGATTGCGTGTAAAGCGCGGCCAACGCTCAGCACCCGGTATGATTTCATGCAAATTACTCATCATTTGACAACCGTTGCATACACCCAGTGCAAATGTATCGCTACGCTGAAAAAAAGCCTCGAATTCTTCGCGGGCACGTGGATTGAATAAAATCGATTTAGCCCAGCCTTCGCCCGCACCCAACACATCACCATAAGAAAACCCGCCGCAGGCAATCAGTCCCATAAAATCGCTTAATGACAATTGACCTGACAGAATATCGCTCATATGCACGTCGATTGGAGTAAAGCCAGCACGGTCAAAAGCCGCCGCCATCTCCATATGTCCATTGACACCTTGCTCGCGTAATATCGCTAAACGTGGACGCATCCCAGTTTGAACGAAGGGCGCAGCGATATCGTCATCAACATCATAACTTAATCTTACCTGGAGTCCTGGATCAGTAATATCGAGAAGCCGATCGTATTCCTGTTGCGCACAATTTGGATTATCACGCAACTTTTGCATCTGATACGTGGTCTCCGACCAGGCACGCTGTAAATCTACTCGTTTCTCTGCCAAAACTGGCTTATTATTGCGCATCAAGCGGACTTCATCGGTGCCGTTTAATTGACCGATGAGAAAACTGACATCACGCAATCCGGCTTCAGTTAACACCTGCAACACCTCTTGTCGCTGTGCGACTTCAATTTGAATCACAGCACCTAATTCTTCATTGAAAAGCACCGTTAGAAGGCGCTCCAGAAAACGCCCACTCAATTGTTCAGGTTGCAATTCCGATCCATCGATATCACAGCTATGTGGATCAAAACATAACTGATCCAGATTTACGGTCAGGCCGGTATGACCGGCAAATGCCATTTCGCATAACGTTACGAATAAACCGCCATCGGAACGATCGTGATATGCGAGCAGTTTGTCCATATCGTTGAGCTGTTGAATCGCTTTGAAAAAACTTTTCAAGTGCTGTGCACCGGTTTCGCCGTCAATATTCGGTGCCACATTGCCGACTTGTTTATACACTTGAGCCAATGCTGAGCCGCCTAGCCGATTCTGCCCTCGCCCCAGATCAATCAGAACCAATTCAGTGTCACCGCAATCTGTGCGTAATTCTGGTGTGAGGGTTTTGCGCACATCCATCACTGTTGCAAAAGCGGTGATAATCAATGACAATGGTGCCGTAACTTCCTTACGCAGCCCCGATTCTTCCCAAACGGTTTTCATTGACATCGAATCTTTTCCAACCGGTATGCTAATACCCAGTTGCGGGCATAAATCCATCCCAACGGTATGCACTGCATCGAACAATCCGGCGTCTTCTCCCGCATGTCCAGCTGCGGCCATCCAATTGGCCGACAATTTAATCTTTTCGATCTTGCCAATCGATGCCGCAGCAATATTAGTAATTGCTTCGCCTACCGCCATGCGCGCAGCCGCTTTGAAATCTATCAAAGCTAATGGTGTGCGTTCACCAATGGCAAACGCCTCACCCAAGTAGGTCTGATACCCCATGCTGGTCACCGCAACGTCGGCAACTGGAATCTGCCATGGGCCGATCATCTGATCACGCGCCGACAAGCCGCCGACACTGCGATCACCGATGGCGATTAAAAAAGTTTTATCGGCCACCGCAGGCAAGCGTAGCACCCGGTAGACAGCTTCAGTTAAATTCACCCCCTGCCAATCAAGTGTCGGAAGTATCCGATACTTGTGGGCAACGTCGCGCGTCATTCTCGGCGGTTTGCCAAGCAGCACCGGCAGCGGCATATCGACTGGTGGAGTGGAGGATTGTGGATCGGTTACCACCAGTTGTTCATCGCTGGTGGCTTCACCCACTACAGCAAACGGGCAGCGCTCGCGCTCGCAAATGCTTTGGAACAGCACCAAAGATTCCGGCTTGATCGCCAAAACATAGCGTTCCTGAGCCTCGTTACTCCAAATCTGCATCGGTGACAGGCTGGTTTCTTCAGAAGGAACATCGCGCAAATTAAAACGCCCACCGCGACCGGAGTCGTGCACCAATTCAGGAAACGCATTGGACAAACCACCGGCTCCTACATCATGGATGAATAAAATCGGATTCTCAACACCGCCTCGCTGAAGTTGCCAACAGCGATCGATGACCTCCTGTGCACGCCGCTGCATTTCCGGATTACCGCGCTGCACCGAATCAAAATCCAATGCTTCGGTATTGCTGCCAGTATCCATACTGGAAGCCGCACCGCCGCCCAGACCGATCAGCATACTCGGTCCACCCAGTTGAATCAGCAAAGCGCCTGCAGGGAATTTTTCTTTACGCACATGCAGATCTGAAATCTGCCCGATACCACCCGCCAGCATGATTGGCTTGTGATACCCTCGCATCTCTCCGGCTAAGCGCTCTTCAAAAGTTCGAAAATAACCCGCCAAATTGGGACGCCCGAATTCATTATTGAATCCCGCCCCGCCAATCGGACCTTCCAGCATAATCTGTAACGCCGACGCAATGCGCCCAGGTTTACCATAGACTGACTGATTATCGGCTCCATCATATTCCCACGGTTGCACGAACCCCGGAATAGTCAGATTGGATACCGAGAAACCGCACAATCCAGCTTTTGGTTTTGCGCCCCGACCCGTTGCGCCTTCATCCCTAATTTCCCCACCAACACCCGTTGCAGCACCCGGAAACGGCGAAATCGCAGTCGGATGATTGTGCGTTTCGACTTTCATCAACACATGCGTTCTTTCCTCGGCGTAACCGTATGCTCGCTGACTGTCTGGATAAAAACGGTTGATTTTTGCTCCCTCTATGACACTGGCATTGTCGGTGTACGCCACCAGCGTTCCCTGCGGATGACTTTGATGTGTGTTGCGTATCATGGCAAACAGCGATTTATCCTGGGGCTTGCCATCAACAATCCAATCTGCATTAAATATTTTATGGCGGCAATGCTCGGAATTGGCCTGTGCGAACATCATTAATTCAACATCGGTCGGATTTCGGTGTATGCGTTGAAAATGATGCAACAAATATTCAATCTCATCCGGTGACAAGGCCAACCCCATGTCTTGATTTGCCTGTAACAAAGCCTTGATACCACCGTACATTACATCTATCGTGCCAAGCGGTTTCGATGGAAAATGTTCAAATAATTTAGCGGCATCATCAAGCGAAGCAAAAACAGCTTCTGTCATGCGATCATGTAGCAAAGGTACCAGACGGGCTTTGTCATCAGACGAGAGTTCCGCACCGCATTGGATATAATGCACAATCCCTCGCTCAATCCGCTCGGTAACGGCTAAACCGCAATGCTGGGCAATATCCGTAGCCTTTGTAGACCAGGGAGAAATTGTGCCTGGGCGCGGCAAGACTAAAAACATCTCACCTGAATGGCGCACACTTTCCTGTACCTGATCGTGATTAAGTATTTTTCTCAGCACACTCAGTTCGTTATCGTACAAACTTCGTGTCACCGAGCAAAAATGCCAATATTCAGAATGTATTGCTGTTACTGGCAGGTTGAGGGTTCTAATTTCTTTGAGTAATTTTTCCAGACGAAACGGAGAAAGTGCACGTCCACCACAAAATTGGAGCATCAGAGGAAATAAAGTAATTATTTAAAGATTGCAATTTTACACGAGAAGATATACTTATCGCTGATCATCCCGAGAGTGTGAAGAATATGTTGACTGCTGAACCGATTTTTCTTACTGCAGAAATACGCGAAATAGAACATCTAATCACCCTACTACCCACGCCCCCTCGATTAATGGAAAAAGCGGGCTTGGCCGCCGCGCAGATTGTGCGTGATCAATTGCACAAAAACCCTAACTATCACATATTGGTACTCGCAGGTCCGGGCAACAACGGCGGCGATGCCTTCGTGGTGGCACGCCACATGAAGGAATGGGGAAATGCGGTTACTGTAGTTTTCAACGGTGACCTTAATCGCGTTCCACCAGATGCCAAACAAGCCATACAAGCCTGGTTGGATATCGGCGGTGAGGTTCTAGCTGACATACCCGACGGCGATCAAAACTGGGACACAGTGATAGACGGTCTGTTTGGCATCGGTCTGGATCAATCCCGAGGCCGACCCATTGAAGGCAAGTATCGAGAATGGGTGGATACCGTCAATCGAATGAATGCTCCCATTGTATCGCTGGATATTCCATCCGGTCTCGGCAGCGATGACGGTTGCATTTATGGCACTGCAATCCGCGCCACCACCACCGTAACATTTATTGGACTCAAACCCGGTCTGTTCACCAATTTCGGACCGGAATGCTGCGGCACGATTGTGTTGCGCGACCTGAATATCCTGCTACCTTCGCCACCCGAACCGCACGTCTGGCTGTTGAATCAAAATCTTGCGCAATCGCTATTACCACCACCTCGTCCTGTTAACAGCCATAAAGGCTCATTCGGCAATGTAGCGATCCTCGGCGGTTCCACCGGTATGGTTGGTGCCGCACTGTTGGCAGGACGAACAGCCTTGTATCTGGGTGCGGGACGCGTTTATCTCGGCTTACTGGCAGAGAGCGTACCACCAGTCGATTTTTCGCAACCGGAATTGATGCTACGTCATCCATCTGAGCTATTCACGTTAGAATCCTTGAATTGCTTGATCATCGGTCCCGGTTTGGGACAATCTAAGGAAGCATTGTCGTGGCTGGAACATGCACTGAATGATGAACACGTGCTAGTGCTTGATGCCGATGCGCTCAACTTGATTGCACAACATCAACATTTAGCTCAAAGACTCAGTCAGCGCAACGCTTCCACCATCCTGACACCTCACCCCGCTGAGGCTGCGCGGCTTTTATATACCGACACTGCCACCGTACAAAACGATCGCATGAATGCCGCGTATCAAATCTCACAGCAGTTCAATTGTCATATCGTACTGAAAGGTGCTGGCAGCATTTGTTGTTTCCCTGAGGGCAAACGATTTTTGAACACCAGCGGCAATCCTGGATTGAGTACCGCTGGAACCGGCGACGTATTAACCGGAATAATCGGCGCTCTGATTGCACAAGATTTGAATCCCCGCCAGGCACTGATGCTTGCAGTTTACTTGCATGGCGCTGCAGCAGATCACTTGTTGCAGCAAAATCAGGGACCACTAGGTATGGTTGCGTCGGAGATTATCAATATGGCGCGACTATTACTCAATAAATGGATTTACCAAAAGAAAAAAACCCTTTCATAAGTAGCAGGAATGCAATGCTGTGATTCCAAGCCATTGATGGCATGGCGCCAGGATTGAGTTGATGCAATTCCTGTAACGCATCTAATTTTCCTTAACGTTAACTCCATGGAAACATGCAATAATAAGTGCAATCGCTTCAACATCATCGAACCAGAAACGCCAATGCGTCGTTACCAAAGTTCAATGCGCCTGTGTGGTCTTGAATCTGTCGCGTCTCAAGCAGGCTTTTCTCTGCTTGCAGACAGTCGCTGCCAATACCTCAATGCAATCTGCAGTTATAGATTATTTCTATATATATCAATGCCCTATAATTTATGGACCACGAGTACGTCAGATAGTTGAGTCCAAACAGATCCTTATCTCCAAGCTACTCAGCTTTCTTCTCTTCTCATACATCAATATGCCTCACTCCTAGGACAAACGTCCTAGCTGAATAGGAGATATCTACTATTTAATTTGATTACCTAACTAGATAATATCTGGCTGTATTTGTATTTAACAAATACGCTAACTTATCTAATAAAAAGAGGAATTCATATTATGAAAAACAATTTTATCTCTCTATCGGCTGCTGTTGCGGTAATGGGAATGGCTGTGAGCCTCCCGGCAGCAGCTAATATGTCTGTGCGTTCTATCTTTGCAGATGCTGCTTTATCCATCGATGCATGGGTAGCGAAAGCGCTAGCAGTGGTCTCTTGCAAACTGACATACCTCTCGGATCTGTCGTACTGGGCGCTTATCTTTATAGTTCTGATGTTTTTGGTAGTGGCGTAGCCGGAGACGTAACACTTAACGGAACTTTTTTATCAAGTGCTTCAGGTTCTTTGCTGCCATCAAGCAATCCAACGCATACAAGAGTATATGATGTTACAAGCTTTATGAAACCTGCAATCGAATCAAGTGCTGGCGGGTTGCAAAACTGGTCAATTGCCGAAAATGGTTTTACCGATGGTGAAGTACTGGTGGTGGCATACCAGAATGCCAGCACTGCTGGTGGTAGCGCGATTATTCTGGATGGTGGATTATCCACGGCCGGTGATACGGTTCGTCTTGATTTTGCTGCACCCTATACCAGCGGTGATGCCTTTATGTCATTGGCAAGCAGCTTCAGCTTTGGTGACAATCAATTCACTACTATCGATGTAACAACCAGTTCCACAGCTTCACGCACTTTGACCAGCGCTGCTGGTGGTAATGATGATGGAAGTTTTGAGAATGCAAACGGCGCATTGATTACTGCTGGCGGTATCGGCGATAGTCCTTTGAATCCGGCGGATCCATCACTGCACGGTGCAAGCTATGACGATGAATTTTACAATCTTGCTTTAGGTAATGGTGTTGACGCGACTCCTTTTCTGCAGGTGGGCGATACATTCGTCGAGTTAAGAACCATTAACCCAAGCAATGACGATAATGTGTTCGGCTTATTTTTCTCCAGCACCTTCCAAATTGATGATGTTGTTACTTCACCCGTACCTGAACCAGAAACTTACGCAATGTTGCTGGCTGGACTGGGATTATTAGGATTCAGCGCACGACGTCAAAAAAGAAGCGTTTAACTTTATATAACTGCATTCAAGATAACTTCGTCCCAGTGACGAAGTTATCCTTCCTGATTTCTCAGATGGGTAGAAGAAGCCTTCGATATTGGGCCGCCTTAACAAGCTGTTAAAAACCTATCTGCGTTGCTGCTACGGTTTTAAAAACAGGCTCAAAATACCCAATTATTAAGCATAAACTGCGTTTTTCGCCCGCTTTTTCTTTGTATCAGTTGCCTCAAAAACGCTTTTCAATAGCTTGTTAGATGACCGTCAGAATTTTAACGGCGCATATAATTATCATTAGCGTCCAAAACGGGATGCCTGCAGTTTTATATCGGCACGTGCCCAGGCTTGCTCAAAACGTGCCGAGATAACTGCAGCCTCATCATGTTTGTTTTGCGCTCGCAATGCCTGTGCTAAGCCATAAAGTGCCCATCCGTTGTTGCGATTTCGTCGCAAATCTTCCCAATAGACTGTTTCTGCTTCTTGGGGTCGTCCTGATTCCAGGAGGATAGCGCCCAATGCAAGCCGAGGCGGCAAGTGAAATTCCGACGGCTCGGTGTACACCAAAGCATCTTCCAGGCGAACAGCTTTTTCAAGATGTGCAATGGCCTGATCAAATTGTCCACGCGCAGCGGCAATCTCTCCTGCAAGAACTTCAGGTGCAGCATTCAGTACAGTCTTGGTCGTATTTTTTGAAAGCAGCGGACTATCCAGCATCGGATCTTTCATAATTTTGCGCAGCGCTTCCAGTTCCTTTCCAGCATGCTGTAATTGCTTTGTTGCGACAAATGCGAGACCACGCACATAATGCCAGCTTCCGGTTAAAAACAGATTGGTTGCAGGGGGCGCAGGCAGCACAAGTATTTCCTGCCAGTGACCAAATCGCGCAAGTGCCCAGTAAGGGGTTACGCGGAATATTGCCGTCAATGGTATCGTTTTCAGCACATCATCATCAATCTTGCTGGCCGTATTTTGTGCAGCACTGAGGGCAAGCTTGCTCTGACCGTCCAGCGTCGCTGCAAACCAGAGAAAATGAATGTTGTGCGGATAGTAAACCATTGGATACAAACCTTGCGCCTGACATTGCGTGATGTAATCTTCATCCGCGGCGATTGCAAGTTGATTGCTCTTTATTGAGTCGGCGTAGCGGCCGACGCGCTGATAAATATGCGATGACATGTGTATCAAGTGTCCCGCTGCGGGCATCAGCGTCAGCAACGTATCAGCTGCTTGCTCCGCGCGCTCTGGAGTGCTAGTCGGCTCTATCAGGTGAATATACATATGCAGAGCGCCCGGATGTTTCGGATTGCGCCGCAACACTTCTTCCGTCAGCGCAACGATCTCGGCTGTTCCTTCATACGGCTGACCATCGAGCATCCAATAACCCCAGGGGCGCAGATCCATCATGGACTCCACATAAAGCATCGCAATATCCTCATCATGCGGAAAACGCTGAAGCACTTCCCTCATGGCCTGCGCGTAAGCCTTATTATTTACTTCCCGATCCTCGGTATGCCCCGAATAACGTTTTTCAAGGGCATTGATAAGAGCTTGTTCCTTCGGCGACGCATTCGCCATCAGCGATTTAGCCTTTTGCACGATCTCTAACGCATGAGGCTCTTCATTCGGTTCCATCATTGCGTTGATGTTGGGACCAAGTACCAACGCTTGGCCCCAGTAAGCCATTGCAAGATCGGGTTCGAGTCTTGCCGCTTCGCGGAATGCCCGACGTGCCTCGGCATGATTGAATGCATAGGCAAGATTGAGTCCTTGGTTGATGTATTGTTGCGCTAGCGGGTTACGTGTGCTAACCGGGAACGTATGCGCACCCAGATTAAGCAACCTGGGAGCAAGCTGACTATCCGGGCCTGGTTTATGCGCCAACTCGGATGTCACATATTGCTGACGCCCATCTTCCGATTCTGCGGCAGCTAAATGTTTTGGCGTTATGTCTGACGCTACAGTTCCGGCAAATGAATCACAAGTGCTTGCTAAAACCAGCATCGGAATAAATAACGTGGAGCGAACTGCAGTATAAAATTGCATGATATATCCCTCCTGAATAAATTGGCATCGTTAAGTGATTATGGTCATTTACCTTTCACTTACCGAAATGCAAAATTAATAGAGTCCATTTTCCATGGGATTGTTAACAATTCCATGGAAACAATAATTCTTACGAACCCCCGTAACTTACTTATTCTACTCCGCGGCCGTAGGATCGATCACAGTTTTGATTCGAGAAATACGATTGGCTGGAAACTCGCCTTGTTCAGCATGCGCTCTGACGGCGGCTTCGTCTGGTGCAATATAGACGCAATAGACCTTATCATCCGTTACATAACTTTCCAGCCATTGAACCCGTGGACTCATATTACTCAATACAGCGCATGATTTCTGAGAAATGGCTTGCAAATCTTGAGGTGTTAATGCGCCCGCTCCAGGAATTTCACGTTCTATTAGATATTTTGGCATAGCTCCTCCAATAAATTAGAAAATAATATGACCAGTCGTTTTTAAATTAAATAAAAAAAATTAAGGCATAAAATAATCTCCTAATAAACGATGACAGCATTGTTTAACAGGAGCAGATGACTTTTCTATCTTCATTCGCAATAAAGCGCCTTGCCAAGCATTTATTAGCAAATTAGCCATTTCTTCAGCTGATATATCCGATCTAACGGTGCCTTGCTGCTGCGCTTTTGTTAGCCCGCGCTGCAACACATCCCGGTAACAATTGACTGCTGTTTGAAGAGATTTCTGGCAGATTTCACTGGAATCTCCCAATTCTCCCATCAGATTGCCCAAAAGACACCCCCCTTTAAAGTCATTCTGCTCAAGTTCTACAATGAGCTCTTCAAAATAATAACGAATTGCACCGAGCGCATCCGTACCTGAATTATCCAAGTAAGCGGCTAATTGTGTAATAAATGGATTGAGATAATGCTGGATGACATCAGCCCCGAAATCTTCTTTACTGTCAAAATAATTATAAAAAGAACCTTTGGGAATCCTCACTGCATCAAGAATTTCCTGCAATCCGGTGCCATGATAACCTTGTTCTATAAACATGGTAACACCCTGATTTAGCAAGCTCTCTCGATTAAATTCTTTTTTGGTTGACTTGGGCATTCAGAAATTATATGACCGGTTGTCTTGAATGTCAATTTTTGAATGAAATACCCCGTCGGTTTCTTAGGATAGGCTAATCACCTTGACAAGGCTTCAGGACAGGCCTGCAATAACAGACCGGGAGAAATTCTCTTTACCTTGATACAAGTGAATATATTCGGTGTGAGTTATTACAGTTAAACGAATTTAGTGAGCAGTTTGAGAATAATCCCACCAAACTCCTCAGCATTACCAACAATTTTATTGATTTTATCGTTTTGATCACCAGAATGCTTAATAATCGCCATCAACTCCGCAAGCTTTTTGACTTCGGCTGGGTCTGGAAACAGATCCTCAACTTCAGCATCTGATAATCTAGTGATTGCTGAAATCTTCCCTGCAAGCTTATTATCTGTTCTGTCGCCTGCTTCATCAATGACCTGATCCAACTCTTTCCGAAATTTATCCCAGTCGATTCCCATCATCATCCCTCATTTATGCAATTTATCAAGAATATCTCTGATCTTTTTACGGTATTTCTCCGCATCTTTCGCACGATCTTCAATATCACGGGCAGCAACAACTAATTCGGTTACAGCTTGATCGGTTTGATTGACGAATTTATCGATATCCGCGGTTGTTACACTCATCATATCGAGATAACGCTTTCTGTTTTCTTCAACTCTTGATGCCGATTGCAGGAAAGCAGTCAATGAATTATTGATTGCTCTTGCTTGATCATACTCTAATTTAAGTTTGTTACGTATCTGCATCTCAAGTTCATCCAGCGGTTGAATAAGCTCAATGCGCTTTTGATTAATCCTCGCTTGAAGTTTGGATCCCGTAAGCACAAGAAACCTTAAACGGTCTTTTGCATCTTGTGATTGAACCACCTGCTTCCAGACCATATCGACTTTCGGATCACCGAAGAATTCTTGAGCAAAAATGGGCACCCATACATCTTGCACAAAATCGTCAATCCGCAGCCTTTTTTCACGGAAAAACTCCTGCATAAGCCGAACATGCGCTGCTTCCAGCGAAGAAATTCGCGTACCGAGCTGCGCCGAAAGTTCTGGAGCGTCAGGTGGTATCGATGCACACCCCGTCAATAGCAGCAGTGCCGCCAACATGACTGAAAGTATTTTCTGTTTCATAAGCATCCCCTTGATGAATGGTTTAAACATCACCTAACATTCTGAAACAACATTCTATCTAACCGCAAGAAATATTTATTTTATTAGACCTGTAGACACTATCCTTTATGCGAATCTGATCAACTGTCATAGCATCTGTTCCAATAAATCAGATTCATTGATTTATAATCCTGCTTAATTACTATTAAACTGTTATCTTTTTAAGGATATTGAATGGCTAATCTATCGAAACCAATTAGATGCACTGTATTTATCATGATGTTACTGATTGTTTCGTTCCCGGCGATGGCTAGCGAACATCCTGCCACCGTAGGCTGTTGTCAGCAATCTGATGCACAACACCAATTTGATTTGATCGAATTACCCGCGGAAGTGATTCAACAACTTAAGATCGATGCCGGATTCGGCTGGGGAATCTTTAGTGGTACTATTTACAATGGCAATGAGCATTACTATGTAACACAACTTGTTGTCAGCATGACACCCATTCATGATCATCATCATATGCACGAGAATATGTCGCATGAATCGAAGGAACATCAGATTAACCTGAAGTTACCACCAGTAACGAAAGGCGCACTTTCCATGCCGCTGACGGGCGATGATGTCCATGTGCATGATTTCAAGTGGAAGATCATCAAAGTCATCGGATATCAAATACACTAACTAATTAATCAACATGATGAAGCGGATACAAGCGCATTTTTTCGGCTTAAGGTATCAGAAAAGTGATTGCTATCATTTTTCATATGACACAGTGTATGATCGTGCGCAAATATTTAAATTTCTGTATCTCTTTCCAATTTGAAAAATAAAAAAGGCGAATCATGGTTAGGGCATCCAACGTGAAGATACTGATTCTCGACGACGACAGCTTCATGCTCAAACTCTTGACGCGTATGCTTGCCAAGCTGGGTTATACTTCTGTGGTCACTTGCGACAACGGTGCAGATGCTTTGAAAAAGATCGATCAAACCGATACCTGTCCGGATTTGATTCTGCTCGACTTGAATATGCCCGATATGGATGGCATCGAATTTGTTCGCTATCTGGTTGACCGACAGTATCACGGCAAACTGATTCTAGTCAGCGGTGAGGACGAGCGCATGCTGAAAACTGCTGAAAGACTGGTTCATGCACACAAAATACCCATGCTTGGCTATCTGCTCAAACCCGTGAACCCTGAAAAACTTTCTGAAATATTGCAACAATGGGAACCTGATTCTTCAGTCACTCCGCAGCAACCCAACAATAAAATTTATAACGCGGCGGATATTCAATCCGCTCTTGCTCATCATGAATTAGTCAATTACTACCAACCCAAGGTATCGGTAGAAACGGGTGATGTGATCGGTGCAGAAACATTGGTTCGTTGGCATCATCCGAAAGATGGAATAATATTGCCCGATCGGTTCATCCGCATTGCGGAAGAAAATAATCTGATTAACGATTTGACACACCAAGTTTTGCAACAAGCCATAGCTCAGGCTAAGCAATGGCATGAGAAGGGGTTGACATTACGGATTGGAATCAATGTTTCAATGGACAATCTGGCATCACTGGATTTTCAGGATTTCGTAGTTAATCTGGTGACCGAAAACGGTTTACCGCCACAAAAAATCGTACTCGAAGTCACAGAAAGCCAGCTAATGGGAATCGATACGCGAATACCGCTGGAAATCCTAACTCGGCTGCGTCTTAAAAGATTTCATTTGTCGATTGACGATTTTGGTACCGGCCATTCATCATTATCGCAGTTACGCGACATTCCGTTCAATGAACTCAAAATCGACCAAGGCTTTGTACATCGCGCGTCTGAAGATGACACATTACGCGCTATTTACGACGCCAGTTTAGCGATGGGCAAGCAACTGGGCATGGATGTTGTAGCTGAAGGCGTTGAGGATCGTAACGATTGGGAATTGTTGCGGCAAACAGGGTGCGATATGGCCCAAGGAAATTTTATTTCCAAGCCGTTGCTACCTGATGATTTTCCTCGTTGGATGGAAGAATGGCAAAATAAAGTACATACTGAATTGATCGTCGCGCCAAAGTAGTTGATCCGATGGGTGATTCAGGATCAATCTCAAGACAATCCCATTATCCGTGTAAGATGTTATGAATCAAACTCTGCATTGATCGTACAATGCGTTCTCAGCTGCAATTTCTAATGCCCACAAATATCGAACGATTAACGTGCTGGCGAAAATACTTCATGCACTTGACTAAACGATGCACCGGGCGTCAGGCCGCCGCTGATAACATGCAACTGGTCATTGACTACAGCCGCGCCTAAACCATGTCGGGCCGTCGGCATCGGCGTCATAGCCACCCAGCGATCTTCATTTGGCAGGTACATTTCATGGGTATTGAATGTACCTTCGCCGGACTCACCCCCCACCACATAAATGCGTCCGTCGATAACGCCAGCAGCAATGCCGCTGCGTGCGGTTGGCATACTGGCACGTGTTTGCCATTGATTGATCGTTGGATCATATTGTTCTACCACAGCCATGTTTTTACGGTAATTCAATTCTGGCCTGCCACCAATGGCATAAATCTTATCGCCTGCAGTCACCACCGCGTGATGATCCCGCGCAGTTGGTAGGGTGGCAACAGACTTCCATGTATTGGCTTGCGGATCGTACACTTCCACCGCGTTGGAGTTTTTGGCACCATCATAGCCGCCAACGGCGTATAAACGGCCTTCATGCACGGCGACACCCAGTGCACCACGCGCAGATGGCATAGACGCCATTTCGCGCCAGGTTTGTGTAGCTGAATTGTATTGATAGAGCGTAGCCACCGCACGCCAAACCGACAATCCGCCCTTGGTAAAACCGCCAATCACATACAAATATCCATCGATGACAGCAATTCCGGCATGATGGCGACCTTCTGGCAGCGGCGTTGTTTCTGCCCAGGTATCAGTGGCAGGATCATAAACTTCCACCGTGCGACTGATGGCGAAATCCAGCACATTGCTCAGAGTCGGTTGACTAAAACCGCCGACCGCATAAATTTTACCGTCCAACGTGGCCGCAGCAATTTCGGTTCGTTTTTCCAGACTCGGTGCCGCATTACGCCAAACACCAAGATCAGTAGATTCCGCGTGTAACAGCGCGGTTTTGCAAAGAACCAGCAGGACGATCAGAAATTTAAATTTTGACATGGCATTCTTCCTTATGATCTGGCTGAATGATAACTACATAACTGCAATTCTCCCAATCTTACCTTATACAACCTTCTCCAGATAATCAATCGTCAGATCAGAAGTTCTTGGCGTCCCCAGATACAATGGGTATGCTTCGATCTGGCCGGTCAGACGATAACCTCTGCGCTGGTAAAATGCGATCAGTTCCGAACGCTGCGACACCACAAACATGCTAAATCTGCGCACTCGCATCGTTTGACTGGCATATGTTTCAGCTTGTTCTAGCATATATTTACCAAACCCTTGCTGTTGCAGACTGGGGTGAACCGAGAAAAAACCGATATAGGCTTGTTCTTTTTCTTTCACAACATAAATACACGAAACCAACATAAACGACTGATTAGCAACAAGAAAACATGAATCAGGATTCGTCATGGCAGTTTCTATTTCCTGTCGATCGGTTCGGTCGCCCTGAATAATGGAAGCTTCCGTGGTCCAGCCAGTCTCTCCGCGATAGGTCAGATTGATCAGATCACTTATAGCTTGAGCTTGGTGATAACCGGCCTTTTCAAGACGAAAAGTAGAAAAATCCATTCGATTACTAGACTCTTTGGAAAGCAGTGCTGATAAAGTCTAACTGATGCCCAACGTGGGGCTCTTGGTTAACGCGACCAGGACAATATAGGCAAACACACAAAGAGCGGCGATCCAGGCAGTGATTCTTGTTTTGCGGGTTTTGCCAAATCGCATCGCTACCATGCCTAACCCAATGTACACCAGCAAGCCGGACACCTTGGCAGCCAGCCAAGTATGTTCCAGGGGGTTCTGCTGGATCGCTGTCGCCAACAGAATGGCGCTGATCAGTAGCACCGTATCATTGATATGCGGCAGGATCTTAACCCAACGCTGATTGAGATTTTCAGAATCCTGAATCAACCAAATACCACGTAAAAAAAATAATGAGAAACTCAGTATCACGCTGCCGACATGAATCATTTTTAATAATGCGTAATCCATTGTCAGTTAGAAGGAATTAACCATCCGTGGCTTCCTGCCACGGCACCGGCAATAGTTATCAATCCAAGAATCAATAAAATCATATGCTTACGCTGTATTTTGACAAATATTTCTGGTGTGATATTTTGCTGTACCGGCGCAACAGCTTGGCGGCGCGCGCGTGGCTCCATGACAAACAGCATCACGCTAAACACCAACCAGATCAGAACCATGGTGTGCATCCACCAATATTGCCACTGTAAAAAGCGCTGCCAGACATCCAATGCATAGACCATGTAAAAGCCGCTTAAACCGACAATCAATGTAGCAATTCGTGCTTGTGCAGCAAAACGCCGTCTGAAACGAGCAAAAATTTCCATGGCTTCCGCCGCTGATGACATCCGCGCGAGCATCGGCAACAACACCAAGGTCACCATCGCCACACCCCCAATCCACAAGACCACACCCAACACATGCATTACTCTGGCAAGTATCAATTCGTTCATTTAATTATTACCGGTTAGATGCAAACTTGAGAAGCATTAAAGTACTCCGTATCTGATCGCGCAAGTGTCTGATACCCTAAGCAACACAATCCGTCCTTGCACATCGACAGATCGTTGAGAATGCCATAATTTCGAGGATTATTCATTCTCGGAAACCCACGCCTCTGCTTCTTCATAGTCATGAAACACCATTACATTAGCATTAACAAACAAATTAAAAACCCAAGTAGCCCAAGTTTGCCATTCGTCATCCGTAACCACCGCCACCCGATTATACTCACTGCCATGATCACGCATGAATTTGATTTCTTCCCAGGCTACGTCGACGGTATAATTCAACATGTCACGCCAATCAAACAAAAGGTTTGCCTTGCCATCAAAGTGCGTCTTGTATAGCACCTGCTGCTCGAATTCACGATAATCAGTCAAAGTAAATTCACCAATAACTGCAACAATTACCAGATTGTTTTTTTTCTGAATAGTAATCATGATTCCACCCTAAAAGATAACAAGCTCATGATAGGCAATTAAACGGTTTGGTGCAAATTTTGCCGATCAACTGCCGTCTGCCGGATCATTTTTAGGTAACGGACTGCGTCAATCTAAAGCCTAAGATGCCACTGAGTAATCCCCCCGCAACAATCAATCCCACCCCCAGCCAAGCAACCGGCGATAAAATTTCATTCCAAAACCAAATTCCCCAAAGCGTGGAAAACAACACCGTGCTATAACCCAATGACGACACCACCAGCGTAACGCCTTGATGGTACGCACGCGTCATCGCCAATTGTGCCAGTGTTGCAACCAGACCGATTCCGAGCAACAATAGCAATCCATGTCCCGTAATCGGACTGAATGTGGTAAACAGAAGCCATACGCCGGTTAACACGGTACTGATCAAGGTAAAATAAAATACCACGAGCCATTCCGTTTCACCTAGATTACCTAACTGCTTGACATTGATGTATGCAATTGCCGCAAAGAAACCTGAAGCAATACCCATTACGCCCGAAAACCATTGATCATCTGTCACGGTAGGACGCAACAACAGCATTACCCCGATAAAACCCAGTATCACGGTAATGACCAGTGGCCAATGAATATGCTCTTTCAAAATCAGAGTGGAAAACATTGCGGCAAAAAGCGGCCAGGTATAATTCAGCGAAACAGCGGTGGCTAACGGCAATTGCGTTAAGCAATAAAAAAACATCAGTAGGCTGACCAAGCCCGTTATTCCACGCCAACAGTGAATCCGCCAATGAGGTGTACGCACCGACAAGCGATAAAAACGAAGGATTATATAGGTCATCCAGACACCAAACAGCGATCGATAAAACACCAACTCGGTGCTGGAAAAATAAGCAGCCCCGAGCTTAACTAGCACACCCATGCATGCAAACATAAATGCAGCAATCAGCATCCACATTGAACGCATTATTCTGTATTCCTTAAATATTGTAATTACAACTCAGCGGCCATCAAAGGTATGAGCCGATCTCACGTCGCAAGAATTGATGAAAATGTTTCATCCCAGCTTCCATTGGCATTTGATAAGGCCCAGTTTCGCTGAGATTCTGAGCATACAATGCACGCCGACCTGCCGTCATCAATTGACAGATTTCATCATCCTCGCGTGCAGTTTCCTCATAAGCAGCCTGCCCGGCTTCCACAAAATCGCGCTCAAATAACGCAATTTCTTCCGGGTAGTAGAATTCAACGATATTCATGCAACTTTCAATGCCCGTTGGCAATATCGTGCTAATGACCAGTGTATGGGGATACCACTCCAGCATGACATTAGGAAAATACAACAGCCATATGGCACCATTTGACGGCATCTTTCCTTCAGTTTGTTGCAACACTTGCTCATGCCATTTGGCATACACGGAACTGCCTGGTTTCTGTAAACGTGCGCGATCAATAGCTACGGTTTGCGCGCTATATCTACTGTCAAATTCCCAATTAAGTTTTTCGGTATTGACGAAATGGCCCAGGCCCGGATGAAACGAATCAACATGGTAATCCTCCAGATAAACTTCTATAAATGTCTTCCAGTTGCAATCGTAATGTTCAATCTGTACACGATCCATCAAATAGCCGGAAAAATCAAAATCCTTAAGAACATCGGCACTTAGATTTGCCAAATCCTGCGATACGTTGCGCTTACCAGAAAACAGCAAGCCATTCCAGTTTTGCAACGGAGTTTTTGCAAGATTGAGACAAGGGTTCTGATCAAAATGCGGTGCGCCTAACAATTTCCCATCCAAGGCATACGTCCAACGATGAATCGGGCACACAATACTTTTAGTATTGCTTCTACCGTCCAGTAAAAGAGACTGCCTGTGCCGACAAACATTAGAAAGTAATTCAATTCCTTGTTCATTACGTACCAGCACTTTGGCTTTCTCCATCCGTTCCGGTACATAATAATCCCCGATATTTGGCACCATTGCTTCATGACCCACGTATCCTGGTCCTTGATCAAACAGGATACGTTTCTCAATTTCAAGAATTTTTGGATCCAGGTACCAGTCAATGGGAAGTTGCACTGACCTTTCCGTCAGTTGTGAGATCTCAGCCATATTCGACATATAAATACCTTATATTCTCCCAAGAAAAAATTAGCGGCGAAAATACACGAAAAGACAAAAATTTAAAACCCAATTATGCAAGTAAAAAACGAAAATTCGATTGCTTGGCTATAATAGCAATCTTGATAGTAAAATATCATTAACCGTTTAGCGTTATGACATCTACAAAATGTAAAAATTGTAAGAGACTGAATTTCTAATTAATCAAAAAGAGAGCATCTTAATGAAATCCACACACCCTTTTAAAAAGAATTCATGGATACCCTTATTATCTGCGGTATTTATTGTTGGACTTGTCGCCTGTGATAGCAGCAGCGAAAAAGACACCACAGCTTCGACATCCTCTGCATCAGCTACCAAAAGAAACATATCAACCGGTCCGGCCGCTGGCATTTTAGTTGATTCTCCCGTTTCCGGTGTTACCTATAATGCTTCTTCCGGAAAATCAGGAACAACCGATGAAAAAGGTAATTTTAACTTCAACCATGGCGACAAAATAGAATTCAAACTGGGCAGTTTGACACTGGGAAATATACCAGGTTCACAAATTGTAACGCCGATTGAACTGGCCGGAGATAACAACAACAAATTACAAAATTTATTGATCCTATTACAATCCCTGGATGCTGATAACGATTTATCCAATGGCATTTCCATTTCGCGCGAAACAGCTGCTGCTGTCAAAGAATCCATTAATCTGGATAGCAATCCGGAAACATTTGCTGAAACCGCCAATTTAAAAAATATCATGGAAGCTAGCGGCATAGAAGGCGAAGTCAGAACTCTTGAGGAGGCTGGCAACCATTTCTTGTCACAAGGTGTCGCACTGCTCAGCGCACAAATCTGGGTGAGCTATACTAATCAAACCGCCAGCGTACTGCGAGTGGCAGCTGATAGCAGCGGGGAATATTTGCACGCTGATGCAAGACCTGATGATTCCTGTGATGAAAATCGCGTATGTGGTGGACGTACCATTTTTCAGGCAGGCGTCGAGGCAGGTGTTGCCAGTGCGGTTGATTTTGACAGTCGTGGATTCAAGCTGATTGGAAAACCCACTATCGATACCAACATCAAAGCCGGTTTATCCGATCCGGGTCCAACCCGCAGAGTACGTACCGACGGCTCTGAGTTGATATATTCTGATATCGTGACGGTACAAAGAGAACGAGAAAAAACCAGTGTATTCGGTGAACTCTTTCATATCGCCAAGCCAATAGAACTCAGCAATGAAAATGAAGTGGCAGAAAAAGAAATCAAGGAAACACGCTTCGCAAAAATTGATAACGATGCGACCGGTATTGTTGGGGCTTGGGCTTATGACGAAAATACCATCAAAACACAAACGCTGGTATTTTTTCCAAACGGTAAATTCCTGATGCTCGACCCAACTGGCGAAGCACAACGCGAAGATCAAGCAGAATGCGGAAAACCCGGCATCGAGTTTGCGTCGTATTCCTACGACAAGGGAAACAGCAGGCTCAGTTTATCGAGCTTTACCTATAATACGAATGGTTGTGTAGGTTTCTCCCATCAGGAAGGCAACACAAATTTCTCAATCAGTTCTGATGGAACTACAGCTCAATTAGAAAAATCCGGCGAACCTTCCATTACGCTATACCGCGTTTCGAAATAATTTTTTTACTCCAATCTTTATACGTTATCCGCTGGAATTAACTCAAAACCCGGTGGATAACGTCTCTTAGTCGCAATAACTCTGGCTACTTATGCCCATCATTCGTGTCGCTATTAATGTTCCCGTCGGCACCCTATTTGATTATCAAGCCGAGGATGCTAACGTGCTCGATATTGGGCTACGTGTTTGCGTACCATTTGGTAAAAAAAAGATCACCGGCATTATTATGGCGATCAGTATGGAAACTCAGATACCTATCGAAAAACTCAAATCCGCTTACGGTATTTTTCGAGAAATAAATCCGCTACCACCAGCATTACTGAATTTGTTCCATTTCTGCAGTCAATACTATCATCACCCGCTCGGCATGGTAATTTTGAACAGCTTGCCCGCAATGCTGCGCAACAACAAACCAGTCAAACTGAAAGAATGGTGGGCGCAACATCCATTGGGACTTACGGATTTAGGCAGACAGGTCGACATTGCTAATATTCCTGCCCGCAATCGCGTGGCTCGCCGGTTACTCACGGAGTTCCAGAATGCAACCAATTTGACGGTTCAACAAATCAAACAAATTTCCCCTCGTGCCAGTAAGTTGCTGATTGAATGGAAGCAACTAGGATGGGTAGCCGAAAAGCCAATAATACAAACAACTCCATCTGAAACTGCAATCATTCCTACCTTGACGGCCGAACAAGAGAGTGCAGTAACAACCGTGACTGCTCGACTTGAACAATTCAATACCTGGTTGCTGCATGGGGTGACTGGCAGCGGCAAAACCGAGGTTTATTTGCGTATAATCGAGTCTGCATTGTCCCGCGGGAAGCAAACACTGGTACTGATCCCGGAAATCAACTTAACACCGCAACTGGAAGCGGTTTTTCGTGCGCGATTTTGCACCATTCCCCTGGTCAATCTACATAGCGGACTCAACGACACCGAACGGCTAACGGGTTGGCTGCAAGCACAGCGCGGCGAAGCTAAAATTATTCTAGGTACTCGACTGGCTGTTTTCACACCATTGCCTGAACTAGGCTTGATCATTGTCGATGAAGAACACGACAGCTCATTCAAGCAGCAAGATGGATTGCGTTATTCCGCACGTGATTTGGCAATTTTTCGTGCACGGGAAACCAATATTCCTATAGTCCTGGGCTCTGCCACACCCTCTCTGGAAAGTTATTTCAATGCGATCAATGGGCGTTACCAATATATCCGCCTAGCTTCTCGCGCAGTGAAAAATGCCAGGTTGCCTATGATTCAATATATTGACACACGTATTCATAAATCACAGGATGGATTATCCGTCCCACTGCTCAAAGCGATAGAAAAATGCTTGGCTGAGCAACGCCAAACTCTTATTTTCATCAACCGACGCGGTTATGCACCAGTACTGCTATGCAAATCATGTGCTTGGAGCGCACTCTGCCAGCGTTGCTCCAGTCGATTGGTAGTTCATTTACGCGATAAAAAATTACGTTGCCACCACTGCGGTCATGAAGAAAATTTTCCGCGCGCTTGTCCGCAATGCGGCAATCAGGATATCGCACCATTTGGTCAAGGTACACAGCGTGTGGAAGAATCACTGATCGCACATTTTCCATCAGCGCGGATTTTGCGCATCGACCGTGACAGCACCCGTCGCAAAAATGCTTGGCAAGAAATTTTGCATACCATTCATACCCATCAAGTCGATATTCTGATTGGCACGCAACTGCTAGCTAAAGGACATGATTTCCAGAATTTATCACTGGTTGGCATTCTGAATGCCGACACTTCCCTCTACAGTACGGATTTTCGTGCCAGCGAACGCTTATTTTCGCAACTCATGCAAGTTTCCGGCCGTGCAGGCCGAGCCAATGCTGCAGGACATGTGCTAATTCAAACTGAATTTCCTGATCATCCCCTGTATTATTCGTTGCAACAACACGATTATGATGTCCTCGCACAGACTCTGCTGACGGAAAGAAAAATGGCCGGATTCCCGCCTTATGTTTATCAAGCACTATTACGTGCAGAAGCCCACGACATCAAAATTGTACTCAACTTTCTGAAGCAAGCTGCACATCTGGCGAAACCAACTCAGGCGATACAAATCTTTGATCCAGTGCCTGCTCAGCTGGTACGTTTAAAAGGAATGGAACGTGCTTACTTATTGATACAATCTAGCTCACGTAAACAGTTACAGGCATTTCTGACTGAATGGTCTGTACAAATTAGTACATTAGCTATCCGTAAAGTACGTTGGGTAGTGGATGTTGATCCAATTGAGTTTTGACTCACGTCAGGATCTATATTGAGCAATAAACTCGATGAATTATTCCGAAAAACATGCACCCTTAGCCCAGAAAGTATTGAGAATCAGAAAATTAAACGGCGACTTGCGAAGTTCAATAATATATCAGTAAACTTGGTGACTTGGTCAACGTTAAAAAATCAACTTACAACCTTGCTAATAAAGCGAATAAACTATGACGATCCATCAAAAATTATTAATCTCTGCTGATTCAGAAGCTGTGCTTTTCGCTGCCTCAATCAAGTATGGCGTACTCACTTCAAGTTAATTGAAGAAGTAAATCTGCTTACTATAATCGTTGCTTAATATAATCGGCATAAATCATATACCGATAAATCAACCGAGGAGATAGCTTGCTTTATACGCGTGATGATCACAAGATAAGTATTATTGGTGGCCTGCTCCTGCTGGGATTAACATTAGCAACCGGCATTGCTGTTTACAGTGCAATGCGGCAACAGATTGAATCGGTACTTGGCATAGGTTTACGTGTTGCGCTACAGGGCAAGGCATACCTCGTAGAAAATCAAATTCAAAAAGGAATGGCTGATACACATGCTTTAACTCTCCGTCCATTCCTAATTCAATCAATACAAGAGCTCAATGCTCATCCAGAAAATAAAAGCGCAGTGCACGATCTTGAACGAAATGTTAACTCACTTCTTGAGGCAGGTTTTTCTGCTGCAGTGGTTTATGATGTGAATGGTAATAAATTATCTCAAATTGGCCATTTTTCTAATAATATGGCTCAATCAATATCATTACCAAATTATAATAACACTCACATTATATGGGATGAAAACTTTATTTTGCGCACTCAGATCGATATCACAGATTCAGAGATGCGCCCTATCGGTAGAATTGTGACAGAAATTCACCTGCCACATGTGACTCGCAGATTTAGCGAGATAAGATCCATTGGCAAAACCGGTGAATTCATACTTTGCGCCCCTCCGACCGCTAATACACAGGTAATGGCCTGTTTTATCAGTCAAATGGATGGTGTGAAATTCAAACACCTGAGATATGTGAGAGAAGGTGGGAAACTGCCAATAAGCCTTGCGCTTGATGGCTTGAGCGGTGTCATTGCGGCAAAAGATTATCGCCACATACCGGTAATTGAGGCATATGCACCACTCCAGAATATTGGTTTAGGGATGATTCTAAAATTGGATCAGGAGGAATTATTCGAGCCGGTTAATAATCAATTAATAGTCATCGTTCTTTATCTTGTCGGATTAATAATTGCTGAGATATTGTTATTGAATTGGTTTGTTCGCAAGCTGATTAAATCCGAAAGAGAATCACGCAACGCCAAAGAAACCGCAGAACAGATTTCTATCGAACTGAGTCATAAAGAAATTGAACTGCGCGAACGCCTGAAAGAAATTACTTGTTTGTATGAGATTCGCCGCAGCATTGGACTCGATCTATCTGTCGACAAAGCTTGTCAGCAAATAATTGCGCATCTGATACCTGCTATGCAATATCCCGAACATGCCTCAGTGACGATTGAACTCGATGGACAAAATATTTCTTCCACGACATCGACACAAAATATGACGCACAGATTAAATTCTAAAATCAATGTAAACGGCAAGATATGTGGTCAACTAAGCGTTTTCTATCCTCAAGACAAGCCTTTCTTGGTTCTGGAAGAACAAAAGCTTATTGATGCGATTACCAGTGATCTAGCACGATGGTTAGAGCGCAAACAAGTCGATGAGTTATTGCATGAACGCCTTAAAGAAATCACTTGCCTTTATGAAATTCGCCGTGGCATTGGTATGGAATCGTCGATAGACAATGTTTGCCTGAATATTTTTGAGCATTTGATACCGGCAATGCAATTCCCTAAAATTGCAAGCGCAGTGATCGAACTAAACGGCTGGCGATATTCTTCCGGAAAGTTTGATTCAGAAACCGGAAATCGATTACAGTCAAAAACCAAAATCACTAACAGAAAAACCGGTTTCTGGCGCATAGATCGAGATCCTGCATGTACCTGCTGCTGCTTGATTCATGTGAATGGTAATGTGTGCGGTCATATACGCGTTTATTACCCGATAGACCACCCTTATCTGGTAGTGGAAGAGCATAAGCTCATCAACGCGATCGCCAGCGACTTGGAAAGCTGGTTAGAACGCAAGCGATTAGAACAAGCTCTAGTACTCGTGGCTGAAGAACAAGCACACACCATTGGACAGGAATTGCATGATAATCTCGGACAGCAAATAGCTGCTATTGGCTATCAAGCCAGAGCGCTGGAAAAGCAAATTGTAGTTACAGGAAACACAAGTATGGCGACAGTTGCCGCCTCTATTGCTTCACAAGCGCAAATCTCAGTAATACAAATCAAACAACTGGCACAAGGACTGCTTCCATTTGAAATAGAAGCCAATGGTTTGATTGCTGCATTACAAGCTCTGGCAAATAGAATATCAACGACTTACAGCATCTCTTGCAATTTTTCATGTAAGAATAGCATTATCATTCATGATAATACTTTGGCACTTAATCTATATCGAATTGCCCAGGAAGCTGCCAACAATGCAATTCGCCATGGTAAAGCCCAGCATATCACCCTGTCCTTATCTTCTGATGAAGGAATACTTTGTTTGTCAATTTCCGATGATGGCAGCGGATTTACTGAAACGGATAGAGCATCACAAACAACTTCCGGGATGGGAATAAAAATAATGCAATATCGTGCCAAACAACTGGGTGCAAAATTGAATTTTCTCTCTCGTAACGAAGGCGGTACTGAAGTTCGATTAGAAATGCGGATGACTTAAGATGTCTACAAATAAATACAAAGTAATGCTAGTGGATGATCATGCCATGTTAAGACGAGGCATGGCGATGATGATTAATATGGAACCCGATATGGAGGTATTTGCCGAGGCCGGTGATGGCAACGAAGCATTGGCAATACTGAAAAAGAATGGCCCTGTCGATATTGTTTTATTAGATGTCACGCTTAAAACAGTATCCGGCTTTGAAGTGATTAAAAATATGCATGCACTGATACCCTCGCTTCCTGTCCTATTTGTATCCATGCACGATGAATCCGTTTATGCAGAGCGTGCCTTACGTGCCGGTGCTCGCGGTTATGTGATGAAACAGGAACCTGGCGAGATACTCCTGGCGGCAATTCATGAAGTACTCAAAGGTAACGTTTATTTAAGTAAGGAAATGCATGATAAATTGCTGAAGCGTATCGCATCGGGACACTCCGAGCCAGAACAACTCATCAACACACTAACTCCCAGTGAATTTGAAGTACTTCACATGATCGGACAAGGACATAGCAGCCAAGAAATTGCCAAATTACTTTGCCGCAGCATCAAAACAATTGAAACGCATCGTTTCAATATCCGCGTCAAACTGCATTTAAAGGATGGTGCCGACTTAATCCGCTACGCCACACGCTGGATTTCTGAAGAACATTAGATCACCGACGGCGCAATCAATCCTAAGGGTTTCCCTTATTTAAAAACAATGGATTCCCCAATATTATTTCAGTATTAACCCCCGTAAGATGTTTTCATGTGCAATTCCATTTGGAGTATTATCATTATGAACATTAAATTAGGAAAATATCTTGCAGTTTTGCCGATGCTTTCTATGTTAGTTGCCTGCGCGCAAATGAGCCCAATGGAAGCACGCAATATGGATCACAGTAAGATTGTATCAGAAGCCAAAACGTCCAATGACTACGAAAATTTAGCCAATTACTACGACAAGCTGGCCAATGAAATGACAGCAAAAGTTGAAGAGAAAAAGGTATTGTTAGAACAATACGAAGATCATAGCAATCATTATGGCAGACGTGGGCAGGATTATAAATCACACACATTGGCTAATATTCGCTACTACCAAGAAGCAGCGACAGATGCCATTCAGCAAGCGGGTTATCATCGCAAAATCGCTGCCGAGCTTAAGAAAAGTGAATATGCACAATCATTTGACAGCCCGAACCAAAAAGAAAACCGTAAAGTCAAAGCGAGACTCAGTTCTGAACCTAGCGACTTGAAAAGAAATTAAAGCGTTTTCTTATTTTAAGAGGCGGTTTATTTATGATCATATTTTTGAGTTAGTATCGCTGTTAATATATTGCCAAAGAGACATGGAATGTTAATATACGTTCCATGTCTCTTTGGCAATTTCTATTTGTATGTATGAATGAACCGTACCATCACTCTAAAAAAAAATTCCTGAAATGGCTGTCGATCGTCTTTATAATAGGAAGCACGTTTTTTTCCTTTTCATACGCAACCACTCCTTACGCAAACAATTTAAAAAAATATTTTAAAGATAGCCGGATTGAATTCGGTGGTTGGATTCACGGTGGTGCAACTTTTAACCCCAGCCAAGCGGGTGGTTATAATGGGCCTGTTGCTTTTTCTGATCGAGCCAATCGATTTCAGTTAAATCAATTCAATCTGTTTCTGCAACGCCCAGTAATATCGGAAACCAGAACATGGGATTTTGGCGGGCGTTTTGATTTTTTGTTTGGAACCGATGCGATTTATACACAAGCTTTTGGCGTACCAACTTTTGATGTCAATTCCGGCGAAGCTCTCAAACGCAATAACTGGGATCTTCATCTATGTTGTTCATCAACTCGCACGTATGGAATCGCACTCCCGCAAGCCTACTTGGAAGCACACGTGCCGATTGGAAAAAACGGACTCAACCTAAAAGCAGGACATTTTTACTCGCCAACCGGTTTTGAAACCGTCCCGGCTCCTGACAATTTTTTCTACACCCGCGCTTACTCTTTTAATGCTGGAGAACCCTTCACACACACCGGATTACAGGCAAACTATATAGTCAACAACAATTGGTCTATCTCCGGAAGTGCTGTTACCGGTAGCGCAACCGGTGGGTGGGATAGTGGATGGAATAGACAACTCGGCAATTGGGGTGGCATTGCGGGTATTACCTGGACCAGTGATAACCAGGCCACCTCACTCAACGCTACCGGCACTTATGGCAAGATTTCAACACGAAGCGACGAATCATGGGGAATGTACAATATTGTATTTCAACACAAAATAAATCCTAAAACCCTGCTGGTACTGCATCATGTTCATGGCTATGCGGGTGGCGTATTATTAAATAATCTAAAATATACCAATGTAGTAAAGAATGCTGAATGGATTGGTTTTGTAACGCACTTATACCATGATCTTACGGAGAATTTATCGATAGGTATGCGCGGAGAGTGGTTTCGGGATCGCGATGGATTTCGCAATCCTTCTCCATTTCGAGTTGCTGCTGCAACTAACATCGTAAACGGCATAACCACGAGTTATGCCGGAAATCTCAGCAGCGTCACCATTACACCTGCCGACTACTATGCGGCCACTATTGGCTTAAACTGGAAAGCCGCTAAAACACTTAAGCTTAAATGGGAAGCGGTGAAAAAAATCAACATCCGACCGAATATTCGTTATGATAGGGTCGATGCTTTGCATACAGCTACTTATCGACCCTTTGCAGGCAATAAAGATCAGATTTTGTTTTCGCTTGATTTCGTAATTCCTTTTTAGCGATCCAACAACTTAGAAACACAAGTCATGCGAATACAAGTCTTATCTTTAACTTTTACTACTCCAGACTAAACTAAGATCAAGCTACTAATTTGAATTGATCTTTTCTTTACTGGTTGGAGCGTTCCTTTCTTTTGTCGCCATTCTTTTATGAAATTCAGCAAATTTTATACTTTCTTGCAAGGTTTTTTCATGCGCACGAATATTCGCAGATGTATGTGACTGCAAATCCAGACCTCTTCTTCCATAATAGTATGGGCGTGCTTCATATGCTTCAAGGATTTTTTTATTCTTCTGCAGTCTTGATCTTGCTTCTTCAGCTACGGTTTCATAATAATTAACCAAAGCCTCATGATCATTATTTGCGATCCCTGTCGGGGCAATCAAAGATGCATTCATTTGTGCACAAGCGCTCAGAATAACCAGCGCTATCACTCCTATTGATATTTTCAATGCTTTCATAATGAATACCTCCTCTAACATATGGCACTATCATAATTTGATCAGTACCTTGTGTATATTGGGAAAACTATTGTTTTTTATTAATGGAAACCATTAACCATAGTGATTACAATACCTCTCGTAGAAATCACTACGAATAAATCAATGTCACGTTTAACGAACTAATTTGAAGAAATAGCTGCAGTATGCAATCTAACTTGGAATACCCGGGATGGCTGATATTCAGGATCATTGTTTGCTATCCCATTGGGTGCAACCAATGATGAATTCATTTGTGCACAAGCACTCAGAATAGCTAGCGCCCATGCCAATAATGACAATTTCAACGTTTTCATCATGAATACCTCCTGTTTTACGGTATGGCATCATCTTAGTTTGGTAAACGCTAGGCGTATATTGGGCAAAACCATTGTTTTCTATCAATGGAAACCATTAACCTTGTCTTTGTAACTACAATAGTTTTCAGACAAAAGCTATTAGAAAGACAATATTTATCAGAACGTTAATTTAATAACCCTTAAAATGAAATGTAACTTGAAATGTTCAGGATGGCTGATATTCGCCTTGACGAGCGGCATCCTTCTTTGCTCAATCTATTCTGATAATCTTTGTGCCAGCAGCTTTAAAGAATTCCTTACCCGTCATAAACTGGACTTCGGCGGCTGGATTCATGGGGGCGCAACGTTAAATCCCAGCCAATCCGGAGGGTTTAATGGCCCTGTCATTTTTGCCGATCAGGCCAACAAGTTTCAGTTGAATCAATTTAACCTGTTTATGCGGCGTTCGGTCGTCTCTGAAGGCAAAGCATGGGACTTTGGCGGGCGTTTCGATTTTATGTTCGGAACTGATGCTATTTTCACTCAAGCGTTTGGCGTACCAGCGTTTGATGTCAATGATGGAACGCCGCTCAAAAGAAATAATTGGGACCTCAACCTATGCTGCGCCTCTACTCGCACCTACGGTATAGCTCTGCCACAAGCATTTTTTGAAGCATATGTACCTGTTGGTAACGGGCTCAACGTAAAATTAGGTCACTTCTATACCCCTACCGGCTTCGAAACCGTTCCAGCACCCGACAACTTTTTCTATACACGTGCTTATACCTTGAATGTCGGTGAACCTTTCACTCATACGGGAATGCTGGCCACTTATCAAGCTAACGCAAATTGGCAAATTATCGGAGGCCCATTAACAGGCAGCGCAACGGGTGGCTGGGATGCTGGCTGGGATAGGCAACTAAGCAGTTGGAGTGGATTGGGAGGATTCACCTGGACCAGCGACAATCAAGCCACTTCATTACATCTATCTGGCACCTATGGTGAAACTTCCGCGCGCAGCAGTGAAATCTGGGGGTTCTACAATATCGTCTTTAAACACAGAATCACCCCCAGAACCTTGTTGGTTTTACACCATGTCTATGGCCATGCTGGCGGCGTGCTGCTGAACAACTTAAAATATACCAACGTAATCAAAGATGCTGAATGGTTCAGCGCCCTCATCCATCTCTACTATGACCTGACCGACAATGTATCGATCGGCGCACGTGGCGAATGGTATCGTGACGAAGAAGGCTTTCGTAACCCCTCGCCATTCCGAATCGCCGCTGCCACCAATGTTGTGAATGGCACTACCGTCAGCTATGCTGGCAATCCCAACGTTGTCACCTCAGCTCCGGCCGATTATTATAACGTGACGCTCGGTTTAAACTGGAAAGCCGCCAAAACGCTTAAACTGACCTGGAATGCACTGAAAAAACTCACGATCCGCCCGAACATTCGCTATGACCGGGCCGATGCGTATCATACAACCGCATACCGGCCGTTCGGCGGCAACAAAGATCAGATCCTGTTTTCACTCGATTTTTTGCTGCCCTTTTAGGGATTGGAATAACTGGCATTGCTGTATCCGCTCGGAAAATCGGATTATTGCTTCCAGAGTCAATATAAAGTAAGTTGATTTTAAAAAAGAGCCACTTAAAAGAGGAGTAACAAGATGATACTTCCGCAGAGAGATAAAGAACCTGATTTGGCGTTTTCCGGACTGGCTATACTTATTCTATTTGGATTCTTAATAATACATGATAATCCGATCAAGAGTTCCCGTCCCGTTGACACTACCTCAAGCGAACTTTTAGATCTAAACATAAAGGATCATGCCTACGAAAGCTGATAGTGGGAAGATCCTTTTGGTAAAAAATTTCAATACGCGACTTCATCTTTGACAAATCATATTTTGCCTTAATGATTCCCCCCCTGCCTTTCCAAATGCGCTTCCACGTCCCTTTGACTAAATCCTATCGCACTGGCGACACGATCCGCATGACTGACTTTGGAGATACCTTCAATCATTCGGTGCGTCGGACCTTGCGGCATAAATTCAACTTGCAAATAGCGGCCAATGCTGTCTTTTTGCAACAGTTCGCACAGCTCATGGTTGTGCGTGACCAGTAAAGTGCTGGCACCAAGTTTATGGAATCCTTTCAGGATATATTCCGAAATGGTCATTTTTTCTTCAAACGTTGTGCCTTCGGATAATTCATCCAGCACCACCAGACTGAGCGCGGTGGCATTAAAGAAAATCTCCTTGGTGCGCTGGAGTTCATGGCCGAAACGCCCCATTGCGGCGCTGAGCTGGCCGGGGTCGGGCACTTGATAATAGAGATGTTCCGCTGGAACCAGTTGCCCTTGTGTGGCAGGAATATAGCAGCCGATTTGCCCGAGTAGCTGAATTTGCACCACGGTCTTGCAATATGCCGTTTTGCCGCCACTGTTCGGGCCGGTGATAATCAGTACGCGCCCTGCCTGATCGAGGTGAATATCATTCGGCACGTAATCCGGAATGCTTTTGATCAATAATGGGTTTCGGGCTTGAATGACGGTCAGGCGGTGCTGTTTTTCATCGAGAATCTGCGGCAATACCTTGTCGCCGACAAGCGACTGACCATAGCGACAAAAAGACAATAACTCATCCAGCATGCCGAATGCTTCGACAGTCTTGGCCAGTTCCGGGCTTTCGCGGAATTGCTTGCGCAACGGATAAATAATCGAATCACGGTCGGATACGCCCATCGCCAGCAGCAAAATCGGGAATACCGGAACGGTTAGCGCCAGAATGCCATAACCGATGTAAGATACATTGAACTGCGGCATGAAGTTTTGAAAGAAAAACAGAATGCCATACGACGCAGCAAAAAAAGTTACTATTGGCACGAGTTTAAACAATGAAGGCCGGAAACGTGAAAACAGATCAAAAGCCGATTTTTCTTTTTGGCTCTTGAACTTGCTGCCGGAGACGTAAGCCGGACCTTGCATCAAAGCATAAATGCGCGATCGGCCGAAATCACGAAAAGCATCCAGCAGTGTGCGCAAATAGGGAGATTGTGGTTGCGGAATTTGTGCAGCGCCTTCAACCAGATCCACGGCAAATTCGGTTCCGTCGACGTATTGCCGATAACCATAGCCGCCAAATTCTAGCTTATCCGTGCGACTGCTCGGATCCTCGGTCGTCAGGCCGCCGACAAATTCACCATACAACAGATATTTCAATGATTTTTCTCCAGAAGCCGTTTTACTCACAAATTTTGTGATCGCATCATACAATTGCGGATCCGATTCCATTTCACGCAACGCTATCTGCTTCTGTTGCAACATTATCGCATCCTGAGCCGGACGGGCGATGGAGCGATACAGCGTCAGCCGGCCGGTCTCTGTTTGGGTTTGGTTGATCGCATGAAACAGGGCTTCCGCCTCAATTGCTTCAAAGGTTTTTGCATCCAGTGTCTCATAATCATTTTCGGTGGGACGGATATCCTCGACCGTTGTGGGCTGATCGGAATGGGATAAGATGAATTTTTTGCGCCAAATATTGATCATACGGAATGTCTGTTAAAGGTTTTATCGGTTTTTATGAGTTGTCAGCGAGCAACGCTAACTGAACGTGTAAAATACGCATTTTTGCAGTGAAACACAACACGATGACATTTCCTGTCTATCCACACATTGCTTCTGACGATGCCATTCATTAACAAACCGTTCCGATGGGTCAGTTTTATCGCCATAACAAGCGCAATTGCGTTTGCAAGTTGGCATTACACCCGACCTAAACCACTAGAGGTGGATTTAGCCCTCATCGCCAAAGGCAATGTAGAAACCACGATTGTCAACACGCGCGCTGGCACGATCAAATCCTGCCAGCGATCCAACCTTGCACCCATGACGGGTGGGCAGATCGCAAAAATCAGGGTAAAAGAAGGCGATCATGTGCAAAAGGGCCAGATTTTATTGGAATTATGGAATGAGGATCTGCTGGCACAACGCGAACTGGCACAACGTCAACTAGCAATGGCGCAAGAACGTCGCCGCGAAACCTGCATTCTGGCGGAAAATGCCCGACGCGAATCAATCCGTACTCAACAATTGGTGGAAAAGGGTTTTGTCAGCTCGCAGCGCGCCGACGATACCAATGCCAACGCACGTTCCCGTCAGGCCAGTTGCGAAGCGGCCATTTCCGACATCAAGCGTGCCGAAGCGCAGATTCACGTATCCCAGGCCGGAATTGACCGTACTATTATCAGCGCGCCGTTTTCCGGCGTGATTGGAAAAATTTCCGGCGAATTAGGCGAATACACCACGCCTTCGCCACCCGGTATCCCTACCCCGCCGACGATCGATCTGATCGATGACAGTTGTCTGTATGTCACCGCTCCGATGGATGAAGTCGATGCGCCCAAAATCAGGGTGGGGCAGGAAGCGCGCATCACGCTGGATGCCATGCCGGAAAAAGTCTTTCCCGGCAAAATACGGCGCATTGCGCCTTATGTGACTGAAATCGAGAAACAGGCGCGCACGGTGGATATCGAAATGGATTTTCTGCAGATTCCAACGGATACCTTGCTCGTCGGTTACAGCGCCGATGTGGAAGTGATCCTTGAACGCAAGGAAAATGTCCTGCGTATCCCGACGCAAGCCATCCGGCAAAATAATAAAGTCTGGACGGTGGATGAAAAAAATCGATTAGTTGAGCAATCACTGGAAACCGGTTTGAGCAATTGGAGTTTTACCGAAATCCGCAGCGGGTTGAAAGCAGGGGATCAAGTTCTGATGTCCTTTGATCAGGACGATATCAAAGCGGGCGTTGCCGTGCAACCCAAGCCACAATAATCATGATACGCCTGACCGCGATAACTCGCACATTTTATATGGGTGACCAGGCGGTGTATGCGCTGAATGACATCAATCTGCAAATTGCATCTGGGGAGTATGTTTCGATCATGGGACCTTCCGGTTCGGGAAAATCCACGTTGCTGAATATTCTCGGTTTACTGGATAAACCCGATAACGGGCGTTACGAACTGGATGAAAAATTGATTACCGATTTATCAGAAACCGAGCAAGCACAAATCCGCCGTGAAAAAATCGGCTTTGTGTTTCAATCGTTCCATCTTGTTCCACGCCTGACTGCCGCAGAAAATATCGAATTGCCATTAATACTCAGCGGCATACCAAATGAGCAGCGGCAAATCCGTGTTAATGAGGCATTGCAGGCTTTCGAGCTAAAAGAACGCGCGCATCACCGCCCGGCGGAGCTTTCCGGCGGACAGCGCCAGCGCGTAGCAATTGCGCGCGCAACCATCATGCAGCCCAGTGTCATTCTGGCGGATGAACCCACCGGAAACCTGGATCATCAAATCGGCGCAGAAGTGATGACACTCTTGGAAAATCTGCATCAACATGGAACCACATTAATTGTCGTTACGCACGATCGGGAACTGGGTGCGCGTGCGCTTCGTCAGATCGGCATGCGCGATGGAAAAATTTTGACAGATCAAACTGATGACGCTGGTTGATACTTTACAAGTCTCATTTAAAACAGTGCTGAGCTATCGCATCCGCTCATTGCTGATCGTACTCGCGATGGCATTGGGCGTAGCCGCTGTAGTGGTGTTGACAGCACTGGGTGATGGCGCAAGAAACTATGTAATCAATCAATTTTCTTCCATCGGTACCAACCTGCTGGTGGTATTACCCGGGCGGGCAGAAACTTCGGGAGCCTTCTTGGGCGCAGTGCTAGGCCAGACACCGCGCGATCTGACGTTAAAAGATGCGCAATTGATCGGCCGTTTGCCGCAAGTACGGCGCTATGCACCGCTCAATGTCGGCGAGGCAGAGCTATCTGCAGCCAATCGCCTGCGCGAAGTGACAGTGCTCGGCAGTAACGCCAACCTGATACCGATCCGACACATGAAACTAGCGCAAGGGAGTTTTTTGGCGCAGGGCACTGCGAGTAATGCTCAGATCGTTCTAGGCGCAAAAATAGCCAATGAATTCTTTCCTCGCACTCAAGCCATCGGTCAGCGCATTCGACTGGGTGATAGCCGATTCCTGGTCTCTGGTGTTCTGACGGCACAAGGAGAAACCATGGGATACAATACTGATGAAATAGTCATTATCCCGATTGGCTATGCCCAGACAATGTTTAATACTACTTCACTATTCCGCATCCTGATTGAAGCCAAGAGTCACAGCGAAATCGAGCCGGCGAAGCAAGCGATATTAGCGACTGTAAAACAGAGTCATGATGGAGAAGAAGACATTACCGTGATTACGCAAGATGCCATTCTCTCGACCTTTGACCGCATCCTGCAGGCACTGACCTTGGCAGTCGCGGGGATTGCCGCGATCAGTCTGATTGTTGCCGGTATTCTGGTGATGAATGTAATGCTGGTTGCGGTCAGTCAACGCACCGCAGAGATCGGCCTGCTGAAAGCCATCGGAGCAACCTCCGCAGATATCCGCCGCTTGTTCTTTGCCGAAGCACTTTTATTGTCGTTGGCAGGCGCTATTTTAGGATTTCTGTTAGGACAATTTGGCAGCTTGATGTTACGTCTGGCGTTTCCCCAGCTTCCCGCCTGGCCGCCAGCATGGGCTTCTATTGCAGGGATTACGGTCGCATTGATAACCGGAGTTCTGGCCAGTTTGATGCCCGCCAGCAAAGCAGCCAAACTGAATGCAGTGAATGCACTGGGGAAAAAATAAACTTCATAGGCATGCTTCGCTTTTTTATTTGTTGGCAGTCAACCCAACGCTCAAAGTTTGCCGATCTTAGCGGCGACTTACCCGTCTACAAAATTGGATCAAGCTTAATCAACCCATTGCCCACCATTATAAAAATCACTGCTTGTCCTCAGCCAATTCACCGTCAGCACCAGAAGCATCTGTATCATGTTTTGTAACATCATCCGGTCCATAGGCTGACATTTTCGGTCTATCCATCAGATGCCCATCAGGTGTTCTTTTTGGTTCATTACAAGCAGCAAGCACCCAGGTTGAAAATAGTACAGCCATGAATAAATATTTTATCATCATCATTTTATTCTCCTGCGCATGAAACGTTAGCTTAATCTAATTATGTCGCAGATATGAAATTATTGTTTAATATATGGAAATATTTAGCAGAATAAGTTGCTCAGCAGCAATCATTATATTGTCTATTCAGTCGCTTTTCTGAAATGCGAGAAACCGTCGGATCACGACTGTTATAATTTTGTATCGGGGTCAATTCGAGGTAATTAAAAAATGAAAGCAAAAATAAGAGAACGTTCGGAGTTTGCGCGCTGGAGTTTCAAGCATGCGTGCTTGTCCGCTGCGATCGCAGCTCTGGCTGTTATGGGATATCGTTTTGGCCTGATGAATTACCAGGTGGCATTGATAATTATTCTCGGAGGAGCCGCGCTGGGTATGATGGCCATCCTTTCCGCCATTGTCAGCATTCTCGCCATCATTACAGCCGTCGACACCAAAGTAACGGGTACGCTATCGGCACTCGCTGGACTGGCGCTTGGCCTTGCAGTTGTGGTGCCTGTTTTTCTCACCATTCAGGCGGGATATAAAGTACCGCGCATTCACGACATCACCACCGACCTGCAAAATCCTCCCAGCTTTGGAACCGTTCTTACTTTGCGAACAACGGAGCACAACTCGGTTGACCGGAAAACTCCAGCTAATCTTACTGAACTTCAGCAAGCAGGGTACCCCGACCTCGGCCCTTTGTTGATCGATAAAGATCCGAGTTTAGTCTTTGCAGAAGCGGTTGCACTCGTCAAGGCGCGTGGTTGGGACATCATTACTGACTCTGCAGAAAATGGCATCATCGAAGCGACTGATACAACCAGGATCATGGGCTTTAAGGATGATGTTGTGATTCGCGTATCCGCTAAAGACGATAAAACGATCGTAGATATGCGTTCCGCTTCCCGTATTGGCATTAGCGACATGGGTACCAATGCTGCGCGTATTAAAGCGTTCTTAGCCGACCTCAACAGTAAAGTAGCAACATAATTAAAATGTAAAACTTTAGTAGTGTGACATTCACAATCAACGACTATCGTCAGCACACATATCATTGAAGTTAGCGACGTCTGGTGCATGATGATCACACTTTTTGTTACTATTCCTAATCCTGGCAAATTGTTAAGCACGTTTTTCGCACAGGTTGATGCAAATTAAAAACAAACGGAAATGCACAATTTATGCTAATCAATAGGCGCTCTCAGCACTTTTCTAAAGCCGCAACAGGGATGCAGACAGTTCTCAACGACTTGTCAAGAATCAGTAAGAATGGAGTTTAATCTTGACAAGATGAGCTAAATACACCATTATCGCCCCCGAAAATGAAATTGTGATGATTCATAAAGAAAGAGAAACAATCGGCTTAGTCGATTACAGTTTGAAAGCACCGGAACAGCAGCAAAATGCAACAACTTCGAATCCCGTGTTTGCTTCAATCTGATATAATCCCCCGGTTGCTTAACAAGCTGGAAGTAATTCGATGGTATTTAAGCGCCCGTAGCTCAGTTGGATAGAGTACTTGGCTACGAACCAAGGGGTCGTGGGTTCGAATCCTGCCGGGCGCGCCAACTCATCGAATAATCTATTACAATTCAATAAACAGACTTATCCGCTTTTTCCAGTCATTTCACAAATGGCCAAGTAGCTCAGTCGGTAGAGCAGAGGACTGAAAATCCTTGTGTCGGTGGTTCGATTCCGCCCTTGGCCACCAAATAAATAAAGCACTTAGCATGTAAATAGGCTAAGTGCTTTTTAAATTTCCAAATAAATCCAGATTTCCCATTAGGTTTGATTTCTAATGGAAGCCATTAGAATAAGCTGTTATAAATAAGCATATTTTGGTAAATTAAAGCTGTTTTCTAGATGTATATTTTTCATCCGGGAGGTTTTGATGGAATTTAAGCTTT
>NZ_PXXU01000002.1 GCF_003011925.2 Nitrosomonas supralitoralis | reverse complement strand
CCATCACTGAATTTAGATTTCTTCATTGCAAAACCTTCTGCGTATAAATTCCAAGAAAATTCTACTTTTAATCCTTGTTATTTTTTTAGGGTGATTACCAGTCCTTGTTCTATTAATGGAGAACTTTAAACTCTTTCGGATCTAATTCCTTATCCTCTGCAGCGTGGTGCTTTATTTTTTTCTTTACTGCAAGCCGAGGCTGATGTTTGACAGTTGTTTCAGCCTTCAGTAGACTGAATTCAAAAGTAAAGACCCGTCAGGTAATAGCTTCTCCCTAAACTAGAAAATACGAATAAGGTAAGTTTCATGGATATCAGAGCAATCCCCGTAGGCGCCAATGTGCCTAACAATGTTAATGTCATTATCGAAGTGCCGATCGGCGGCGAGCCTGTTAAATATGAATTTGATAAACCATCTGGAGCATTATTCGTAGATCGCATCCTACACACACCGATGCGATATCCTGCTAATTATGGCTTTATTCCGCACACGTTATGCGATGACGGTGATCCACTCGATGCGCTTGTTATTGCCCGCTCACCATTCCTTGCTGGATGCGTGGTGCGGGCGCGACCAATAGCGTTGCTTAATCTTGAAGACGAGCACGGCGGTGACGAGAAGCTTATCTGCGTGCCGGATACAAAGACTTTCCCTTATTATGCTCACGTGTGCGAACGAGAGGATCTGCCCGATATTGTGTTTCAGCAGATAGAACATTTTTTTACGCATTATAAGGATCTTGAGCCGGAGAAATGGGTGCGCGTTGGTCGCTGGGGTGATGCAGCCGAAGCGCGTGACATGGTGACGCGGGCAATCGAAATGGCGAAAAGTGCAGATTAAATGACGATTCATCTGAAGTATGGCAATAGTCGGAAGCTATTGGATCTTGCTATTGAGGCAATTCGTTAAGAGGGGATGGGGATTTTCTTTGTTTAGATTAAATTGATTAACATTCTAATACCCAAGCCATACAGCAATACAACAAAAATCGTTCTTAAAATGGCGGTTCTGGTCGAGTGCGTGAGTTTCGCGCCGAGCGGCGCAGTCAACATGCTGGCGGATACCAGCCAGATTAATGCGGGGAGATAAACATAACCTAGGCTGTAGCTAGGAAGTGTTTCCGACTGTATCCATCCATTTGCAACATAACCGACAGTTCCCGCCAACGCAATGGGGAATCCAATAGCGGCTGCAGTGCCGATGGCGTGCTGCAGTTTAATTCTGCACAAAGTCAGGAATGGTACCGATAATAACCCGCCGCCAATGGCAACCAAGCTTGAAAGTACGCCGATAATGCCACCTGCGAACAACATACCGATTTTTCCAGGTAATTGAAACATTGCACTGGGACGAAATTGAAGCAGCATTTGTGTGGCGGCATAAAAGATAAAAATGACAAAAATAGTGCTCAGTAACTGACTCGTCATCGATCCTGCCAGGGTAGCGCCGCCGAAAGTACCGAGAAATATGCCAGGAGTGATATTTCTTACAATTTTCCAATCTACCGCACCATGCTGATGGTGGGTGCGCAAGCTGGTGATTGATGTGAAAATGATGGTGGCCATGGTAGTGCCGAGCGCCATATGCATGATGCGGTCGACGGGAAAGCTCTGAGCGGTAAACACGGTGATCAGCACAGGCACCATTATCAGTCCGCCACCGATTCCGAGCAAGCCGGCGAAGAAACCCACAAATGTACCGGTCAAAAGATAAATCAACCACCATTCCATGCGCGATCTGGATAAATAAGATTCAATACAATCATAGCATGCCTAGGATAAATTGCCATTCTGTCGGATCGACCGGAGTAATCGATAAGCGATTGCCAACTTGCAGTACCCGCATACGGCTCAGCTCAGCATGTTGCCTGAGTTCTTTGATTGGGATCAAGCGAGTTCTTTTTACTAGGGTAAGTTCAACATTAAACCACCGCGGGTTACTAAACGATGCTTTGGGGTCAAAATACTTGCTGTTGGGATTAAATTGCGAGACATCTGGATAGGCGGATTTGCTAACAGTTGCGATTCCCGTGATGCCGGGATCTTTGCAGCATGAATGATAGAAAAAGACTTGATCCCCGATATTCATTTGATTTTGCATAAAATTGCGTGATTGATAATTGCGTATGCCTTCCCAAGCAACGATTTGTTTCGGTAGTGCTGCAAAGTCGTCAATACTGAACTTATTAGGTTCGGATTTCATTAACCAGTAACGCATTTCTTGGTGGATTATAATGTTTTTATCAATAATACTGCGCAATAGTCTTAGCTTCTGTAATATGTCAGAGTTTCTATTCACTCATTCTAACTATTTTAGCTATGAATAATCACTTACTTTCTGATATATCGGTTGATACTTGGGTGCAAGGAGGGCCGATTGTGTTAAACAATTTAGTTGGCTCGGTGGTGTTGATTGAGGTTTTTCAAGTGAATTGCCCTGGCTGCTTTATTTATTCGTTACCCAAAGCTATCGATTTGCATGAACGCTTTCATCAACAAGGGTTGGTCGTGATCGGCCTGGCTACCGCATTTGAAGATTATGACAAGAATACAGTCGAGAATTTGCGGAAATTGATTACAACCGGTGAAGTGATCGGTGAAACACTTAAGGCCCTGAGTCAATATGGCATATTATCAGAAGGTAAGTTGCCGTGGCGAATCCCTTTTGCCGTAGGTATGGATCGAGTTGTGGCGGAAACTGAACCTGTTACCGATAAGCGCGTATTACGCTATGCCGGTGAATTTCTTCCAGATTTCGATACGCTTGACGATGAAAAGAAAAGATCGGTGCTGCAACAAGTTAGGCATTATTTGGAGCAAAAATCGATGACAGCTGAAACTTTCGAGCGCTTTGCGCTGCAAGGAACACCTTCGTGCATTTTGTTTGATCGCAAGGGTCAATTAAAAGATATTTCATTTGGTCAGATTGATTACAAGCAAGCAATGGTGGAACATTTCCTTGAAGAAAAGTAATTTTCCAAACTTTGTTTAATGTTTATTTCCAGAAGTGCATGATTGGGATATTACAAGTGTTACGCTAATCACTTAATAACTGTTCTTCGAGCCAAGCCTCAAATGCTTGATGATCATTTAAATCATATTGCCAGCACTGAAAACCAATTGCTTTCCCGACTGCAATGTTTGGTGGTTGATCGTCTATATAAATAGTCGATATCGGATTAAGTCTGTAAGTATTAATTGCGTACTTATAGATTGCAAGTTCTGGTTTCAGTGCCCCAATTTCAAATGATAATATTTTATGTCTAAAACATGAAAATTCAGGATATGTGGTAAAAATCCAAGGGCAGTGGATCGCACTGATATTGGAAAGCAAAAATAGCGAATGATTATTATTGGCAAGCTTTCTAACACATCGCCACATTGATTCATTGACCGTAAAAATTTGTTGCCAAGCCTGATAAAACTGTTCCGGCGAAGCATTACTTACCAAGATCTTCAGTGCCCAGCTCGCAAAACGTGCTGGATCGATCAATCCGATCTCTAATGCATCCTTTCTTTTCAGTACCTTCCGGATAAGCTCTTGGGGATTCTCAATATTTTCTGGGATCAGCTTTATTAGCGATGATTCAAAATCAAAATCAAGTAAGACACGGCCAATATCAAACAAAAAAATTCTTGGAGTAGGTGCAGTTTTTATTATTTGAGACATTGAGTGATTGTATTAGGTATCATAAAAACTAAAAGGACAAGAAATGTTTTGCAAACATTTCTTGTCCGGAAATAGCTCCCCACATATGCCGTCAGACCATCATCTTGAACCATGAGGTCCAAGGCGGTTGCTTCACGGATACATCAGGCACATCCATTAATGGCGCGCACAACAGTATCACTAAAATCCACAACCATTTTTTAAAAATGGTTCAAAGAATATAAGTCTTAACGAACACTGCAGGGATTAACCTTATTACTTCTAATCTTTCATCGTTATCGCTTCATCAACTTTCTTTTTTAACGTAATAATTCTACGCCTAAATTCATCTATGTCAAAACTTGTAGTGTTTCTTAACATCAATAACTCATGTGTGATTTTAAGCGCAGTAATTATAGCGATGCGATCAGAATCAACGATCTTTCCTTCTGCTTTGATAGCATTAGCTTTATTATCCAAGTAAGCTGCGGCGAGTTGAATTTCTTCCCGTTCTTCGTCAAGACATGCTATGGTGAATTCGCGCCCTAAGATAATAATATTTAATGGAGTGTTATTCATTTTCTGGAATATTTAACAGTAGTGCCTCAAGGCGGTCTGCTGCAACATGTATTTTTTCGTTTAATTTCTCGCATTGAGTATGAGAGTCCGCCAGTTCTCTTTGCAATTTTTTATTTTCTGCGCGGATATCCTGATACATACGTAAAAGTAAAAATACTTTTTCTTCTAAAGATTTTAGTTCTGTTTTCATAGGGCACAAATTTTGAACTATTAAAAGGTTAATGCGTAACCAAATTACAAATTCTGCTATCGCGCCCTGTTTCTCGATCGATACAATGATCGATATTTATTTTATTATTATTTGTACAAGCTTCTGTATCATTTTAATTTGCGGTGAGTGCCATCACAAAATGGCGCATTTCCGATTTTCTTGCTGGTATATTACCAAGACGTTTTGTTTTCATTGGTTGAAAACTTTTTTGGAGTGATTTCAGTAACCTTATGTCAGCCATCACATAAAGATTGAGATTTGCTCCAGTCACAACTGCATCAGTAATACTTTTTTTGATTGAAATTGAACTTCAATCAGTGAAAAGAATAACTCTGTGTTTATAGAGTAATTTATATTTATTTTATTGAATTATTATTAAATTTATTATTTATCATTAGCATAGATTGATATCCTAAAATTATTGCTGAGGAATATTTCATAACTACATATTCTAAATATCATTCTTACGAAATAATCAACAGTCTTTGTAGCGATTACGGATACTCAAGCATTTATCTTTAATATTTTTATCAAAATTTATCTTATACAAATAACCGTAAGGCGCTTGGGCTGCCCGAATTTATATGATTTTTTTTCATTAAAGATTGTATTTCTATCAGTTGCTGCTTGCTTTTTTGAATTCCACTATCGCTTAATGGAACTCGATTGTCATCAACCATGATTCCTCCAAGCGTATTGGTGAATATCTTGGCCAAATGTGTCATTTGATCGAATACTCTCTCTCCATGGGCAACTCTTGGCACATCCAATAGAAAAGTTACACCATGCGTAGTTAATGATTTAATATTCTCAAGTAGAAAAGGAGCAGATTCATAATTATTCAATGTGAATAGAATATTATTGCTATCGTCACGGTATTTAAATAATCCATCTGATTCGAGTCTGAATCCAGAAGCTTCCGCCAGCGCGCGGATCTTAGTACCAACAAATGCACCGTCATCTTTGCTAATAATATTAATACCTATCATGACATCGACCTCAGCGCAAAATCTATCAAGCTTCACAGCTTTTTCATTTGTACTAACAATATCCGGGCATTCAGCAGAAGCATTTACGTGTGAAGAAAAATCGAGAACCAAATCTCTAAATTTGGATAAATTGACTTCACTGATAGGGCCGGATCTGTCAGCAAGTTGCAAGCAGCCTTTCAAATGACAGTAGCCGTCACTATCCACATTTGATTCATTGGTAATCTCTTGCCACGGTTCATCTTTATCCTGTTGGCCCAACCAAAAAACAGGTTTCCCAAAATCAAATTTTCTTTGTAATAATTTCGCAATATGGGTATTGGCAATAACTGAATCCGATCGAATATTGACAATGTAGTTAGTGTTACTATCATAATCAAGCAGCGGGGAGGTCGCTGTTGAACTAGTACCGGAGCTTGCTTGAGAAGTAATATTGGTTGGGTGTGCAGGAGTCGGCGTAACCAATGTTTTTTTTGATTCAGCTGGCGGCAAATCATATTGGTCATTAGTCTGTATCACATTATCTAATGCTGAATCTGATGACGTTTTTTTGTTAAACTTAGGCTCAATACGTTGAAAAGGCTCATCAGAATTATGTGTATCTAAAAGGATATCATCATGTTCATGATCAAACGCAGCCTGTATTTTTCGCTGATATCGCAGCTGTTGCAGCCAGTTGAAGCCAGCAACAGCTGCGATAACGATGATGCCGATAATGATCAAACTTACCTGCAAATCACTCATAGTTAAAATCTCCATATTACCTCCTTGCTATTTCTTAAAGTTACTGCCAAGCGCAGCAGATTATGTCAGTTTTATATGGCTTATCACAATTACTAGGTCACGGATAGTTCTTCCTTTTTCCCCATCTTAATAGCATCCGCGAGATCAACGGCGACTATTCTTGATACACCTTGTTCTTGCATTGTAACTCCAATTAATCGCTGTGCCATCTCCATGGTTATTTTATTATGGCTGATATATAGGAATTGGGTTTGTTTGGCCATATTTTTCACTATTTCACAAAAACGCTTGGTATTACTGTCGTCAAGAGGCGCATCCACTTCATCCAATAAGCAGAATGGAGCTGGGTTTAACCGGAATAATGAAAAAATTAATGCCAATGCGGTGAGCGCTTTTTCTCCCCCGGATAATAAATGTATAGAACTATTCTTTTTTCCGGGAGGTTGAGCCATCAACAATAAACCTGCATCAAGAATTTTGTTATCACAGAACTCAAGTTTAGCTTCCCCTCCCGCAAAAATCACTGGGAAAATTTCATCTAAATATGTGTTTACCAGCAAAAAGGTTTCTTGCAAGCGGTTCTGTGTTTCTCGATCAATTTGTTGGATGGCACTGTCTAACGTAGCGATGGCTGCGCTTAAATCCTGTAACTGTGCCAGCAGATTAGATTCTCGTGCACGTGCAATTTTAAGTTCCTCTAATGCAGCAAGATTGACGGAACCAAGCTCTGCGATTTCCGCATTGAGCTGGTCGATTTCAGATTTTAATGCTGTTGTACTTTTTTTATTAATTAGCGGTAAGAGCAGTTCCGTATCTGCATTTGCATCATTGATCAATGCATCAAATTGATGCATTGAAATTGTGGCTGCTTGCTCTTTGAGTTGAAGCTTGTTCATACTCTCCCGCAATAAATGCGATTCTTGCTCTGATGTCATGCGAGTATTTTCAACTTCCTGCAAATTTCTTGTGATATCAGTTGCTTCAAGGCGTACTTGCGATGCGGATTGTTCAATTAATTTGCGTTGGGCTTGGGCATCTTGTAACAGAATATTGATTTGAGTAGTATCTAATACTTCAGCTTCCTTGAGCAGATTGGCACGATCTTCCGTGTATTTTTGTAGATCATTTTCATTAGCTTGAATGTGAGTTTCAATTTCAGTGACTTTGTTCTGACAAGTTTTAACATGGAAGGTGATTTCTTGTATTTCTTTTGCAGAAAGCAGTATTTTTTGGCGCAAATTTGCAAGTTCTTGATCTGCAGCTTCCCAAGTGGATTGAGCTTGTTTTATATCCTTTTTAAGGACTTCAATTTGTATCAAATTGTTCTCAAATCTTGCCTTTGCAGCTTCTTGCGATGAGATCTCATGGGCCAGAGTTTGCTTTATTTCATTCAATTCGCTATTAATTTGTTCATTGCGATGTATTGTACGTTCATTAGTTTGCGTGAGTCTAACAAGCTCAAGTTGTAGCTTGTGTCGCTGCTCTTGTGATTGTTTGCTATTCTCGTTAGCAGATTGAATGGCATTTGCCAATTCTATACACTGGTGTTCTGCTTTTGATATTATGGTACGCTGCTGCTGAAGTATTGATTCGTATTGATCTATTTCTGTTTGTGTTTGTATAAGTTCTTGCTGTCGAGACAATACACCATGCAAATCTGAATCAGGCGCATAAAAGGTTAAGCTGCTACGGTTAATTATATGTCCTTGCCGAGTTACTATTATTTCATCTGGCCTTAAAGTGGCTCGCTTAATCAGTCCTTCTTTCACGTCTTCTATGGCATAGACGGGATATAGCCAGTTTTCTAATACATATCGGATTTCAGGCTGATTAACCGTGATAAAAGAAAGCAGCTTTTCGCAGTTTAATTGGTGATTAATCGCTGCTTGTGACACTTCTTCCAATAAAATAGACTGGTTTTTTTCAAAAATTGTCCATTTCAAATTTGGCGAGTCATCAATCCAATTCAAAACATTATTCAGTTGTTCGGTTTCAATGCTGTTAAGTCGTTCGCGTAATACTGCCTCCAATGCATTTTCCCATTCTGGTTTGATATGTATTTTCTGCCACAAACGGGGTAATAAAGTCAATTGATGCTTACGGAGCCATGTATTAAGATCCTGATTATTATTAAGCCTGCTCTGTAGATTGTTTAATGCGGTAAAGCGGGCAGTAGCCTGAGTTAGTGCATGTTGCAGTTCTTGAATTTTACTAGTAATTTGTTGTTTGTTTTTGGTTGCTTTGGATAAGTGATTTTCTAAATTTTGGCACTTCAGATTTTCAGCTTTTAAAGCGCACTCGATTTGATCAATTTTTGATTGTAATTCAGTCAGCATGGATGACTCAACAAAAATTAATTCAGCTTGTTCACTTGATAAGCGCGTAAGTCGAGTATCAAGTTGTTGAATGCTTTTTTTTGCATATGAAAGTTGGTTTTCTTCTAACTGATTGGCTTGTTCTATTGTTAGAAGGCTATGTTTGTATTCGTTTAATTTTTTCTGGCAGCCGAGGAACTTGGTTTCAGCGACAGGAAGTTTATTATTTTCTTCGTTATGAATATGAATACTGCATTGATGGGATAACTCAGCTTCTGATTTTTGTTGCTGCCAGAGTCTGAGATTTTCTGAATTTGTTTCTTTTAATTGGTAACTCTTTTGAAGCTGAGCATCTACTTGCTGTGTTTGTTGTGTCAAGCGATCCTGCGTGCTTCTCAAGAAAGTTATTTCCTGTTGCAGGCGTCCTATTTCTGCATCAGCAGAATATAATTGTCCTTGTATTTGCAGCAATTGTTCATTGACGGCTTGTTCTTTCTTGCGTGCAACTTCAAATTCTTTTTCTGCATTGCGTTGCACCGCAAGCGTGACTTCCAGTTTTGTTTTAATTTTATGAATTTCTTTTTTGACAGAATCGCGTTGAAGAATTGCATCTGCTCTACGTTGCAGCCACAACAAAGATTGTGACTTATGCAATTCATCTTGCAATAATTTATACTGCATTGCAATATTTGCTTGAGTTTCTAGATGTTGCAATTGGGTTTCTAATTCCTGTCGGATATCTTCTAAACGTATTAAGTTTTTTCGAGTTTCAGTCAGGCGCAACGAAGTTTCGTGTCTTCTTTCTCGATACTGAGAGATTCCAGCAGCTTCTTCAAGAAAACTTTTTAATTCCTGTGGTTTCGCTTCTATGATCCGCGAAATCATGCCTTGTTCGATAATTGCATAACCCTGGCCACCAACACCAGTTCCAAGGAAAAGATCGGCAATATCACGTCGTCGAACTTGAAGGTTGTTAATGAAATAACTTGACACACCGTTCCGCTGGAGCGTGCGTTTTATTGCAATTTCAGTATAACTTGACCATTGGCCGGTTATTTTGTTTAAGTGATTATCAAATACAATTTCAACGCTGGCACGTCCAATAGCTTTTCGATTCCCCGACCCTGAGAATATAACATCTTGCATCGAATCACCTCTGAGGGCAGAAGCTTTTGATTCACCCAAAACCCATCGTACCGCATCAATGACGTTTGATTTTCCACAGCCATTCGGGCCTACAATACCAACAAGATTATGAAAAATCGTTATGGTAGTAGGTTCTGCAAAGGATTTGAAGCCGGCTAGCTTAATATAGGCAAGGCGCAATTTATTGTTTTTGAGATAAGGCAGTTATAATAGCTAAAGCGCATCGCGCAATTATAATTGTAACCGAATTAATTTATTCATGAGCATGAAGAATGGCCAGTAAACCTGATAAAACCCTTGAAACATTTCCAAATCCATTTAGCAACCGGGATTACCATATTCATATGGAAATTCCTGAGTTTACTTGTTTATGTCCTAAAACAGGGCAACCAGACTTCGCTACTTTGATTCTGGATTATATTCCAGACAAAAAATGCATTGAACTTAAAAGCTTAAAACTTTATATCTGGTCATATCGAGATGATGGTGTGTTTCATGAGGCAGTGACAAACATAATCCTCGATGATCTGGTTGCAGCTTTAAAACCAAGATATATTCGATTAATTGCGCGTTTTTATGTGCGCGGTGGCATTTTTACGAACATTATAGTGGATTATCGAAAAAAAGGATGGAAGTGTAAATCTTTGATTTTAATGCCAGAATTATCTGGACAATTAAACTTCCGAGAATGATTGTTAGTTCTTTACTTTAAAATATAATGATAATTATATGATTAATAACTATAAATTAGTTATATAAAACTATTTATATGAAAAAAATAGTTTGCAAAGAGCAAGTTTTTATATATCCTGTCAGACAGTATGGATTTATAGAAATATATATAGATGATTTTAAAAAGAAATGTTATTACAGCTATATTGTTGCCACTAATTTTCTTTGTGTGTTTGTTTTTATCGTTTAATGCATTTGCAGATCGATTATTGCAAGACAAAGCGCAGCATAATTCAAATTTGTGGGAACGAGTTCGTAGCGGATTTGCATTAACACTCCCGCCTGATAATAAAGCAATTCGTAAGATTGCAGCCTCATATATACACAATCCTCATACATTTAACCGTATTGTTTCAAACAGTGAGCGGTATTTGTTTTATATAATAGAGGAAGTTGAGCGCCGCGGAATGCCGATGGAAATAGCGTTGCTACCGATAATAGAGAGCGCTTATGACCCTTTGATTAAGTCAGATAGTCGAACAGCAGGTCTGTGGCAATTTATTCCGGAAACGGGGCGAATTATGGGCTTGGAGCAGAATGTTTGGCATGATGACCGGCGCGATATCGTGGCATCAACTCAGGCTGCTCTTGATTATCTTCAATATCTTTATCAAAGATTTGATAACTGGAAATTGGCTATTGCGGCCTATAATTTAGGTGAAGGTGCTATTAGTAAAATTTTAGCAAAGCACAAGCATAAAGGAAGATCTATTTATGACTTAAATTTGCCGGTAGAGGTAAAGCATTATGTTTACAAGCTATTAGCAATAAAGGATATTATTGCTAATGCCAAAAAATATGGCATACAACTGCGTTCAGTACCTAATCGTCCGTATTTTGATACAGTCAAAATACATGAACACATTGATATTCCGCTAGTTGCACGACTTGCGAATATTTCTGAAGCTGAATTTACTGCTTTAAATCCAGCATATAATCGTTACGTCATAAAGGTACTTGATGAGCCTCGGACTTTATTGATACCAAAAGAAAAGAAAGAGCTATTTGTTAGAAATCTAGAAACTTACCAAGACCCTCGGATTTCATGGCAGTTCTATCGCGTCAAGAAAGGAGAGAAAATTAATGATATTGCTGTCCGCCATGAAACGTCTGTAAAACAATTACAAACCATTAATGGGATTGCTAGAAATAAAAATCTTACGCTAGGGCAAAAAATATTAGTACCCGAGATCGTTGCAATGAGCCAGAGTCGGATTAATAGCTCTTCATGGAAGAAACAGCTAAAAAGTGATCAGTCTGTTTATGTTGTGAAAAAAGGCGACACTTTATATGAAATTGCAAGACGTTATCGCACAACGGTTGACCAAATTAAACGCTGGAATAATAGCGATGAGAGATTGTCGATTGGGCAGAAGTTGGTAATGCTGAGAAGTTAGTTTTTTCTAAGTGTTTTTTCTGGCCGAAATTCTTTATTATTCAATATTTCTTAGAAATTCAATAGCCCAACTGACTCCAAAACCTGTTATTTCGCTGTTAATGGCACCCAAGCCATCTTTGTGACTACTTGCGGATAAATCCATGTGCAACCAAGGGGTGTTGTTTATGAATCTCTTCAAGAAGCACGCAGCAAGAATATGATCGAATTCTCCATCTAATTCGCATTGTTTGATATCGGCGATATCACTTTCAAGACTTTCTTCATAATCTGCATCCATAGGAAAAGCACAAACACGCTCTCCACTTCTCGATCCTGCAAGGATAGCTTTCTGGCATAAATTAGCCTGATTACTGAAAACTCCACTATACCGAGATCCCAAAGCTGTTTTCATGCTGCCTGTTAAAGTAGCAAAATCGATGATTAGATCAGGCTTTTGTTTAGTCGCTAAAGTTAAGGTGTCTGCCAGAACCATCCGACCTTCAGCATCAGTGTGCACGATTTCAATCGACAATCCGTTTAATGCTGAAATAATGTCATTTTGCTTATAGGCACGAGGACTGATATGGTTTTGTGCAATGGCAAGCCAACAGTCAATGATCACGGGTATCTCTGCACGGGTGGCAGCGAGCAAAATGCCTAATGCAACTGCGGAGCCATTCATATCTTCGTGCATACCTTGCATATATCGGGCCGGCTTTATATTGTAACCACCGGTATCGAAGCAAATACCTTTACCTACAATAGCGATATTCTTATTTTGTGTACTAGGCTTGCAATTATGTTGTAAATGCACAATGGCAGCATCTTCTGTATCGCTTCCCTGCGCCACTGCCACAAAAGCACCTGCTCCCATTTCTTTTAATTTATTAAAATCAAATTCTTGGTACTTCCATCCTTCATTCTCAGCCAGCTTCTTGATTTGTTGCCGATAAGTCAGAGGTGTTAATTCATTTGCAGGTAACGCAGTTAGGCCGCGTGCTAATAAATTGCCTTCTGCTAATGCGCGTTGCATGAAAAAATTATCGGCATCTTTATATCCATAAAGAAATATCTTAGCGAGAGGTTTCCGAAGCGGTTTCTTCTTGCGTACTGGCAATACAGCACCATTAACCCAAACTGTGTAAACAACCTGTTCGGCAAAATTTCTTTTTTGCTGTAACGTGCCATAAACGGCAATATGTATTTCATCTGGATTTTCTGAAAGCAACAATTTTATCGCTTTGCGCAGGCAGGTTTGCTGTTCGAAAACTGATTTCTCAGTATCAAGCATAACCCAAGCACATAATTCACCATTTGGGAGATTAGCGCTCACGGGTGTCACATCAAGGTCTGCTAATTCCATATTGCGCCGCAACAGTAATTTGCTCAGAGATTCTTCACCGGGAATACTATATTTCTTGGGTAACTTGTCTAGCTTGGGAAGCACTACGAGAACGTGAGGTGTTGTGATTGATTGATCAATTGGTGATATATTCTGGAAAAGGGATGCCAGCATTGAAAGCTTTCCTGTCAAATTTTATTTTTTGTGTAACGATATCGTAAGTCATCGCAAAAGGAATGATTGCAGATAATACTGCTATTATATACGTGTTATGTGTGCTGTGGCGGGATAGCCCGTTACAGATGGAACTAATAATGCCCGTTAGGGGAGTTTTAAATAAAAATGCGTCAATATCTCGAGTTAATGCAACATGTTATTGATCATGGTCATAAAAAATCAGATCGAACGGGTATTGGTACACTGTCGATTTTTGGTTATCAAATGCGTTTTAATCTAAATGATGGTTTTCCATTGGTGACAACCAAGAAATGTCATTTGAAGTCAATTGCTTATGAATTGTTATGGTTTATTCAGGGCGATACAAATTTACGTTATCTGCATCAGCATGGTGTTTCAATTTGGGATGAATGGGCTGATGCAAATGGTAATTTGGGACCTATTTACGGTCATCAATGGCGTTCCTGGGAACGTGGAGACGGGCAACAAATTGATCAGCTTCAACAAGTAATCGAACAGATAAACAACACACCTGATTCACGACGCATGCTAGTTTCATCATGGAATGTTGGTGAATTGAACAAAATGCGGTTGCCTCCATGCCATGTTCTATTTCAATTTTATGTAGCAGATAATAGGCTTTCGTGTCAGCTCTATCAGCGAAGTGCTGATGTTTTTCTGGGAGTGCCATTCAATATTGCTTCATATGCATTATTAACAATGATGATTGCGCAAGTTTGTAATCTCGAATTAGGTGAATTTGTACATACGTTAGGCGATGCACATCTTTATTTGAATCACCTGGAACAAGCTCGTGAGCAGTTATCGCGTGAACCTAGATCGTTGCCCGTTATGAAGTTAAATCCGGGGATACGAAATATTTCAGATTTTGAATATAAGGATTTTGTCTTGGAGAGCTATGACCCTCATCCTGCAATAAAAGCGCCTGTGGCAGTTTGATTCTAATGCGTTTGTCTATCCTGGTTGCAATGGCTAAGAATCGGGTTATTGGTAAGAATAATCAGTTGCCCTGGCATTTGCCAGCCGATCTTAAGCATTTTAAGTTCCTAACGATGGGACATACCATTGTAATGGGAAGAAAAACCTATGAGTCGATTGGTAGACCGCTACCCGGACGGGAGAATATCATCATTACTCGGCAAGCAGGATATGGAGTGCCGGGAGCGATGGTGGCGAATTCTCTTCAAGATGCTTTATTGATATGCGAACAAGGCAAAACAACCAATAGCGAAAGCTTTATTATCGGTGGTGAGGAGCTATACCGGCAAACACTTGATATTTGCCAAAGAATGTATATTACTGAAATACAAAGTGATTTTGAAGGTGATGTGTTATTTCCAGAATTTGATCGTAGTAATTGGGACGAAATACAGCGAGATAAACATACCCCTGAAAATGATGCTCATATCGAGTATCATTTTGTCATTCTTGATCGGAAGGAATAACTACAACAACTTGCAGAATTCATCGTTGATTTTATAAAAATAAAACGCATAAATATAATTGGTGAAGTGGACATTAAATGCCATTTCACCAATTATTAAGAAGATTGTTGTGTGTGCAAATAATTGCGGCGATTGCCTATATTACTTTCACATCGGGCAGGGGAAATCCATTGAAATTACTTGCGTATGCGGTGGTGTAAGCACCGGCATTAGGGATATAAATAAAATCACCTTCCTGTATATCGTTTGGCAGCATTAAATCATGCATCAAAATATCTACGGAATCACAAGTCGGGCCTGCGATTGACCATGGAATACGATTCCCTTCCCGGTCTGTTAGAATTTCATAGCGCAAGCCTTCAGTCATTTCTATGACACCGCCAAACATACCTGCATCCCAGTACATCCATCGTTTTCCATTGCGCGTTGCAGTGCCAACTACGCGACATATAAAATAAGCTGAATCAGATACCAGGTAACGGCCAGGTTCCGCCATAACCCGAATGCTTTCTGGTAAATCAGCAATGGCCTCGTTGATGACTTCAGCGATGATCTCGATTGAAGGAATTGGTTTGACATGTCGAACTGGATAGCCTCCGCCAACATTGAGTAATCGAGGGTTTAAGCCGACACGTTGCATTTCAGCAAAGACTTTTTTTGCACGCTCGATACCAACGCGCCAATTTTGCGGGTTTCGGCATTGAGAGCCAACATGAAAGGTAACACCGGCCAAATCCGCTTTGAGTTTTACAGCCTGATGAATGATTTCATGAATATCGGCCAGGTGTGTGCCAAATTTTCCAGCTAACGGCCAATCACTACCAATATTGGGCGTATCAATACGTAAATACATTTTGGCATCTGGCTTAATGCCAACTATTTTTTGTAACTCCTCAACGCTGTCGAGTACATACCATTCGACTCCTTTGGCAGCCGCATATTCTATGTAAGCCCGAGATTTCATCGGATTACTATAAAATATTTCAGCAGCCGGTACGCCTAACTTGAGAAGCACGTCAAGCTCGGCAATAGAGGCGATCTCAAACCCAACACCTTCCTCAATTAGAGTTTTGAGTACACGTTCATCAGGATTTGCTTTGACGGCATAATGTGGATGAACTCGGGGCATTGCAGCCATGAAGCGTCGGGACTTAAGTCGAATTAAGTCACTGTCTACCAGTAAAAAAGGTCGTTGATAGCCTTTCTTTAAAGCATCTTGTACGTGTTCAAAATTTAGACTAACTTCAGGATGGGTATCGAATAGGACTTCAGATTGATCGTGTTTCTGAAGTGAGGACGAGAGTTTAGGCATGCGGGCGCTCCTTTAAAAAACGCTATGTTTCAGGAATATGAACATTGACTAAATCAGCTAGAGCAATAAAGTTCTTAATACTTCTCATGATGACCTCCTCGTCGGTAAGTTTGCTGCGTGAATAAAATCCACGCATTATAGTCTGCATTTCAAGCAAATCAAGTATTTTTTTCATATTAAAATGTTTTTTAAACGTAAAGAATTAACTATTGTAAACAATGTCTTGTGGTAGATAAAATTGCTACCGAATTAGACGGTTGTATTGTAAAAAAGTTTAGATAACTTTTTGGGTTTTCTGATGATTTATCAATGCCAATGTATATTTAAATAACCATCTGTTTTACCATTGAATTTGAATTTAAATTGATTCTCTCCGCGGCGAATGATTTTTTGTCGCGTAAATAGGCGAAAAGGTCCAGCAGCAGAAAATGATTGTTCAATTCTCAATCGCCCGGTGCGTGATGAAAGAAATTTCAGCACAAATTGCCCCGGACTCACTTCCTTCAAATGTGGAGCAAAAGGTTTAGCTAATGGCTCGCCGATGAATACGCCTTGGCCCGGCCAAGCAACGCTTTTCCAATAAGCTTCAAGAGCAGAAGCACCTAATGCGTACTGAAGCATGGCAATCATGGGGGATGGAAATTTTTGTGAAAAGCTGCAAGGTTCAACAACGGTTCCGTAGCTTGCTGTGGCTCCAGCCTCCAGCCAACGTAAACTGCTCATTTGTAGCGTATCAGTCAGCATGCCGCCCGCCGAAGTTAAGTGATCCGCTAAAGCGCCTGGAAGAAAGTGCAGTGTTTCCAGCATAGGCACTGCTTTCAAACCGGTAAAATAAAAAAGCACATTGTTACGATCAGAAATGTAATCGGTCATAAGTATTTGCACAGGGAAAATGCCGGTTAATTCTTTTACCGTTTGAGTAAAGCCAGCTGCACGACTGTTGCGAGCTTTATCTGAGGTATTCATTAAATAGGCTTGACCTTTGGGAAAGCTATAATCGGAGTGTATGCCACGGTCAATCAATGCCTTGATGTGCTCGAAAGATGTGCCGGCCAGCATCATCGCAGGGCGCAGCTTGTAGTCATCATATGGATCCAGGCTGGATGAGTTGAAATAGGGACTGGGAGCAGTCGTTTCACAGGGTTTGGCACAATATTTCTTGTCGAAACCAAAAGCCAGAGCGGATGTGATCGACATGCAACCAACCCGGTACGGGGTAGTCCAGGCAACGGCAAATGCTTGCACGTGCTTAGGAGTAAGTTGGTCTATGGTTGCTTTTAATTGTCTAAATTCTTTAGGAGTCAGAACACTACGCTCAGATGAGAATCGTAGTTTAATGATGTTTGTTTCGGGTATTTGACGAGCTTGTTGATAGTAATTGCCAATTTGCCGAGACAACGGATCGTTTTCATTGATAATTACAGCGATATCATTAGGTTCCAATCCTGTCCGTGGCAAAGAGATACGATTTTGTGCTTCCACTGGAAAAACTGAGAAAAGAAAAACGAGTATCAATATGACAAAAAACTGTCGGATCAACGTTAAACCTTTTCGCGTCAAAATCAAAGCAATATCACGCTAGTTAATATGATATGAATTTAGATTTTCGGCAGCGTCACACCATGCTGTCCTTGATATTTACCGCCTCGATCCTTGTATGAAGTTTCGCAAATTTCATCCGATTCAAAGAATATTACTTGCGCGACACCTTCATTGGCGTAGATTTTAGCCGGGAGTGGGGTTGTATTGGAAAATTCCAATGTGACATAGCCTTCCCACTCCGGTTCAAAGGGAGTTACATTGACAATAATGCCGCAGCGAGCATAGGTTGATTTACCCAGGCAAATGGTTAGTATATTGCGCGGAATACGGAAATATTCGACGGTGCGTGCCAGTGCAAATGAATTCGGTGGAATGATGCATACATCGTTTCTGACATCGACAAATGAATTGGAATCAAAATTCTTCGGATCAACAATCGTCGAATTGATATTGGTAAATAGTTTAAATTCATCCGAACAGCGAATATCGTAACCATAGCTTGATGTGCCGTAGGAAACAATACGTTGATTGTCTTTTTGGCGGATCTGATCGGGTTCGAATGGCTCAATCATGCCGTACTCGAACGCCATACGACGTATCCATTTGTCTGATTTAATCGTCATGATTCATCAGTTCCTAGTCATTTTCCATGATGATTTTGGTAAACAATTCTGAGTGATCTTCGGCGCATTCGGCAACCTTAACGGCAACGCGTCGTGCAATCAATCGATAGATTTCGGCTATTTTTCCATCCGGCTCAGCAACGACGCTGGGCTTTCCTGTATCAGTGTGCTCGCGGATTTTGATATCGAGCGGCAAAGCACCGAGAAATTCGGCATTGTAATCCTGACACATTCTTTCACCTCCGCCTGTACCAAATATTGGCTCGGTGTGACCGCATTGCGAGCAGGTATGCATGCTCATGTTTTCGACGATACCCAAAATCGGAATTCCTACTTTCTCAAACATTTTTAGACCCTTACGAGCATCAAGCAGAGCGATATCCTGCGGCGTAGTGACAATGACGGCGCCTGTTACGGGAATTTTTTGCGCCAGCGTCAATTGAATATCGCCAGTACCCGGCGGCAAATCAACAATTAAATAATCCAGTTCTTTCCAGTTGGTATCGTTCAATAATTGCTGCAAAGCTTGCGTAACCATTGGGCCGCGCCAAACCATCGGGGTCTCGACGTCAATCAACAATCCAATCGACATCGCCTGAATACCATGTGCCTGCATGGGCTCCATAGTTTTGCCGTCAAACGATTCCGGATGACCGGTTATGCCTAACATTTGTGGTTGAGACGGTCCATAAATATCTGCATCCAGAATGCCCACGGAAGCACCTTCTGCTGACAATGCCAGAGCCAGGTTGACTGCTGTTGCCGATTTTCCAACACCACCTTTGCCGGATGCGACTGCAATGATATTTTTAATACCGGGAATTAGTTTTACACCTCGTTGCACGCTATGTGGAATAATTTTGCTGTTGACGGTTACCTGGATATTGCCAGTTCCAGATATTGATCGCAAAGCTTCAGCGATCTGGCTTTGTACATTAATTTTAACGCTGTTGGCGGGATAGCCCAATTCGATATCAATCGCGATATTATTTTGGTCAACCTGAATAGAGCGTACTGTTTTTGCGGAGATGTAATCCTTACCTGTGGTTGGATCAATGATCTGCGTGAGAACTGCTTGTATTTGTTGTTCAGAAATAGTCACTACAAAACTCCTTATTACTGCCGATCAGCGGCTAACAATTTAATAAAGGAATGGTAACAAATATCGGGATTGCACACACAGTTTGTTACAATTGCTACTTATTTAATCTGAGCTGTGAATAGAGAATGAACAAGCGAAAAATTCTGGTTACTTCCGCACTCCCTTATGCCAACGGCAGTATCCATTTAGGTCATTTAGTGGAATATATTCAAACCGATATCTGGGTGCGATTTCAGAAAATGCGCGGACATACGGTTTACTATATATGCGCCGATGATACGCATGGTACGCCAATAATGCTGCGCGCAGAAAAAGAAGGTATTACACCAGAAGATTTGATTGCGCGCGTGCATTCAGAACATCTGGAAGATTTTACCGGTTTTCATATTCAATTTGACAACTATTACAGTACTCATTCAGAAGAAACTCGGTATTTTTCAGAATATATATTTGGTCAGTTAAAGAGTGCTGGATTGATTACAGTGCGCGGAATTGAACAGCTTTATGATCCAGTTAAAAATATGTTCCTGCCAGATCGATATGTCAAAGGAGAATGCCCGAAATGTGGTGCTAAGGATCAATACGGTGATTCGTGCGAAATCTGCGGTGCAGCATATGCACCGACAGAACTGAAAAATCCGTATTCCGCTGTATCCGGCGCAAAGCCAGTCAGCAAGTCATCCGAACATTATTTCTTTAGCTTATCCGACTCGCGGTGTGTTGATTTTTTGCGTCGCTGGGCTTGTGAGGGTGATCATTTACAACCGGAAGCTGCCAACAAAATGCGTGAATGGATCGGCGATGTGGGAGAGAACAAGCTTTCTGATTGGGATATATCGCGCGATGCACCCTATTTCGGATTTCAAATCCCCGGTGCTCCCGGCAAATATTTTTATGTCTGGCTTGACGCACCGATTGGTTACATGGGTAGCTTCAAGAATTTATGCGAACGAGAAAAGATTCAGTTCGATGAATTCTGGCAGCCGGAATCTGACGCGGAACTGTATCACTTCATCGGCAAAGATATTTTGTATTTCCATGCGCTATTTTGGCCTGCGATGCTGGAAAATGCAGGATACCGCACACCGACCAAAATTTTCGCGCATGGTTTCCTGACTGTAAACGGCGAAAAAATGAGCAAGTCGCGTGGAACGTTCATCACTGCGGAAAGCTATTTGAAGCAAGGCCTGAATCCCGAATGGTTGCGTTATTACTACGCAGCCAAACTCAACAGCACATTGGAAGACATCGACTTGAATCTGGAGGATTTTGTAGTGCGCGTGAATTCCGATCTGATCGGCAAGTTTATCAACATTGCCAGCCGCTGTGCGGGTTTCATCAGTAAACGGTTTGATGGCAGATTGGTCGATGGCGAGCAATTCCAGGTTCTGCAATTATTGGTGAATGAACGTTTTGTCACCTGGAGGCCAGATGTTATTGAGCAGGCATTCGAAGCGCGTGAATTTTCTGCTGCCATTCGTCAAATCATGAAATTTGCTGACGAAGCTAACGAAACGATTCACGAATTAGCGCCGTGGGAAATCGCCAAGAATCCGGACCGAACTGATGAATTGCAACGCACTTGCAGCCTTGGTATTCAATTGTTTTACCTGTTATCGCGTTATTTAAAACCGATTCTTCCGGAGACCGTACAACTTATTGAGGCTTTTCTCAATTGTGCGCCATTGACTTGGCCGCAATTAGGAGAGAATCAAATGATATCCGATTTATTGCTGCCTGCAGGACATAAAATCAACGTTTACCAGCATTTGATGACACGCATTGACATCAAGCAAATCGATGCGCTAACTGCTGCCAACACGCAGAGTCGAGCACCTTCAGCGCAAGATTCTCCCATAAAGCATGCAGAGAAGCAGCAACATGCAATTGTGCCAATTGCCGAGACTGTTTCCATTGACGACTTCAGTAAAATTGATTTACGTATCGCTAAAATTGTCAGCGCGGAGCATGTGTCCGGCGCGGAAAAGTTATTGAAACTAACACTCGACATCGGCAACGAGCAACGCATGGTTTTTGCCGGCATTAAATCGGCCTACGAGCCAGAGCAACTCAAAGGACGTCTGACCGTAATGGTCGCCAATCTTGCACCTCGGCAAATGAAATTCGGTTTATCGGAAGGAATGGTGCTGGCTGCAGGTGGTGGTAATGCGGGAGAATTGTTCATTTTGTCACCCGATGCCGGTGCGCAACCTGGCATGAGAGTTAAGTAAGTTATGCTGTATGGACACTATTGCTGAACAGATTCTACAATTGGAACTTAAGTTGCTGCAAAGTGATCTGAAGGCGCATCCTGAATTGATAGATGAATTGTTGGCTGAAAATTTTGAAGAAATAGATAGCGATGGAGAAATTCGCACCAGAGGTGACGTGATTGGCTGGTTATTACATAAAGATTTGCACATTCAATGGGTTTTCAAGGAATTTCGTGTTAAAGCATTAACCGGAAATTTGGTGCTGGCAATTTATTCGTTGCACAAACCGGATCAACTGAGTGCTCATTACAAAGGATCCATCAGAACCTCAATTTGGCAGTGCCAGAGAAATCAATGGAAAATGGTTTTTCACCAGGCATCTAGAAAAAGTTAACTTCTTGCACAACAGGAGCAACCCGTGGAACTCAACGCAGAGCAGCAATTTATCGACATCCAGAACAATCTTGCAACCGTTAAGCAACGCATCATCGATGCTTGCAAAATAGCAGGACGTGATCCCGCTAGCGTGCGACTGCTGCCGGTTACCAAAACCGTACCCGCAGAAAGACTGCGCATCGCATACGCCGCGGGTTGTCACGAAATGGGCGAAAATAAAATTCAGGAAGCGCGCGAAAAATCCGAAGTGCTGAGCGATTTAAACATCAAATGGGCAGTTATCGGCCACTTGCAAACTAATAAAGCAAAGTATCTTGCCCGCTTCGCCAATGAATTCCACGCACTCGATAGTCTTAAAGTTGCCGAAGAACTTGATAAACGTCTGCAAAATGAAGGGCGTGCGATTGATGTTTACGTGCAAGTCAACAGTTCCGGCGAGGCCAGCAAGTTCGGGCTCGCCCCCGAGGACGTGCGCGACTTCGTTCAACAGCTGCCTAATTATTCATCATTGCGCATTAAGGGACTGATGACATTGGCTATTTTTTCGTCGGATCATGAGAGAGTACGTGAATGTTTCGTCAAGATGCGTGAAATCCAAGCCATGTTGCGCCAGGAAGCACCGGCCGGTTTGTCATTTGATGAGCTATCGATGGGTATGTCTGGAGATTATGAATTGGCGGTTGCAGAAGGCGCGACTGTGGTACGGGTTGGGCAAGCGATATTTGGTAAGCGACCCCTGCCGGATAGTCATTATTGGCCTGGAATGGGGTGATGAATACATGAAAACTGACATGTACACATCCAAGACAGGTGCCATTTTTGATTTGTCATTCGCTACCAGTGATTCCGGGGTAGCTTCTATCTTCATTTCAAACTGATTGACTTCGGTATTTACTTCCTCATGTGGCTATCAGGGTCGGTCGCTGATTCAGTCAGTGTGACTATCAATCAACGCTCACCGTTCAGAGCCCTTGATTGTAGTACCCATCGACAATTGTCTCTTTGGATTGCGACAGCTTGCGGCCAATGATCAAATAGCTGGATTTGTCGCATGAGGACTAAAACTATTGATTTATGATCAGGATTTATCCATAGATTGGTGCAGTTGACGATGTTCTTCACTACAAAAAAACTGATCTTTATCTTCGATTGCTTCTTTTCTCGATATAAGCAGATTGCAGTGTGCACACTGAACGAGTTCGTCGGATTTGGAGCTCTCCATTAATTTGTTTTCCGATGCAAGGGGATCTTGCTTTTTCTCAGCTGAGGCTGTCGATGATTCTTCAGTGGCAGAAGTCCAGTTGGCTTGCTGATAATCATGTTCGGATTCTTTATTTTTGAATCGAAGTGGTTCGCGCAGGAAAATGTCTTTATAGCTTACGTAAATAGAAGTGAAAATTGTCGGGATTAAAATCACGAGTCCCACACCGTAAGGCATTATGCTGAGGATGGTGAGAATGATGAGTGTTATGCCATATATTTGAAAAGGGATGAAGTTTCTTAAACATGCAAAAAAGCTTTTTTGCATTGCAACAATCGGTGGAAGATTATGAAAAATTACCAGTAGCGGAGAAAACCAGGAAGCCATCATTAGTGGAATGGAAAGCGCTAATGTAAGCAGTGATGCTGTAAGAAGATTACTCATCACTCCCATGAGTTCACTTTCATCGACTCGTTTTCCATAAAGCAGCATATCCGTCATCTGAGAACCGCCAATCAGGAAGACCAAACCAAGAATCAGAATTTGCCCGACCAGATAAATACCGCCGATAGTGATTAATGGCGCCGGATTTGTTTTGAAAGCGACAAATAAATGTGATAATTCCAGGACTTTTCCCTGCTCCATATCTTTGCATCCCAGCATGATGCCGGCTAAAAAGACTGGTGAAATCAAAGTAAAAATAAATTTTCCCAGTATTGGCACCAATGACATGGTTATAGCGAACATCATCAAGGTAAAGCACACAAATACCCAAGCCAGCGGTGCTCTGCGAAACAAGTAGAAGCCGCTTAAGATCCATTGCAACCCCTGTTTTGCATTAACTTGATGAATTTCCATTGATGTTTCTCCTGTTGAATTCGATAATTGATTTTAATGATGATCTACAGCCAGAGTTGCCGCAATTTTATCGGATCTGAGGCATGATCTTTCAGTATCTCTCTGAAATGTACAGGATCTTTGGCATGTGTCAATTCTCCAGGACGCGGTACGTAATAGTCGTACAACCTGGAAATCCAGAAACGCAATGCACCCGCGCGTAGCATAACCGGCCAGACATCGTGTTCAATCTCAGAGAGGGGGCGGATATCATGATAAGCCGTAAGTAGCGAACGTGTACAGGTTTCATCGAGAGCTTTTTTTTCAGTCATACACCAGTCATTTACAGTAATTGCCAAGTCATATAAAAAAGTGTCATTGCAAGCAAAATAGAAATCAATAACACCACCTATGGTATGACCGGTAAATAGAATATTGTCACGAAATAAGTCAGCATGAATAATCCCACTGGGTAATGCCATCTTTTGTTGCGTTAATTGAAAATCCAGTTCAGTCTTGAGTAAGTGTTTGTCTGCATCGGATAAAAAGGGCGTGATTTCAGGTGCTCTAGCTTGCCACCATGTTAATCCGCGCGGATTTTCCATTTTTCCGGAAAACGAACCTCCCGCTAAATGCATTCTGGCCAAAACTTTACCGACTTCCGCACACTGTATGGTAGTCGGGTATAGTACTGATTGTCCGGGTAAACATGTAACAATTGTCGCCGGTTTGCCGTTCAGTTTGCCTAATAATTTCTGGTCCAAACGAGGAATTGGAGCGGGGCAAGGTATCCCAAGTTGCGACAAATGTGCCATCAAATTCAGATAATACGGCAGTTCATGGTTGGTAAGTTTCTCAAACAGTGTTAATACAAATTTGCCTTGCGTGGTGATGACTAGATAATTGGTATTTTCTATACCCGATGTAATGCCTTGCAAATGGACGAGTTTCCCAAGCTCATAATCTTGTAACCAAACCGTAAGCTGGTTATCGGTAACGGGTGTAAAAACAGACATGAGTTAGCAGAAAATTAGTGCAAAAGAGTAAAAATATGTAGCAATCATTGAGTTATAGATACTTGCATGCTTATTTATAATCAGAATCTCAATATTTGCCACATTGGCGGATTAACATCAATACCGGCTTCACCCGGGTGATCATGGTAGCCTCTGATAGGATTCTTTTTCAAGTAGTAAGGAGGGCCGATACGCGGGATTACTTTGATCATCAGAAGCTCGCCGTTAACACGATGCTCTTCAATAATATCTTCGCCGCGTTTTATGATGGTAACTTCGGTTTCCAGTTCAGGATCCACTGGAATATCAGGTAGTGGTGGAGAATCAGTTTCAGGAGGCAACTCGGGAACCTCAGGTAAAGGTATAAGGTTATCAGGGTGATTAGGTTTTTTCGGGTGCTGAGGATGTTCAGATTCTGCCATGACAGGCAATATTGAGCATAGCGAAACAATCATAAAAAGTCGATACAGGTGCATTGGTGATTCCCGGCGGATCAGGATTTTTGTATTCTACCTAAAATCGCTGATAAGGGTTATAAATTGAGTTGTATTTCACGTTCAGCAGCAGTTGGTTCAAATCCACTGGTTTCATAATACTGGAAAATTGCACTGACAACTTGTCCAGGTTCATCGATAACTTGTATCAGATTCATATCATCAGTTGAAATAAAGCCTTCAGCGATCAACGTTTGCCGGAACCAATCGAGCAAGCCATGCCAGAATTCTGAATATACAAGGATAATCGGCATTTTTCTGGTTTTGCCTGTCTGCACTAAAGTTAAGGCTTCCATTAGTTCATCTAGTGTTCCGAAACCGCCAGGGAGAACAACATAAGCGGTGGCAAATTTAACAAACATATATTTGCGAGCAAAAAAATGCCGAAAAGTCTGGCTGATATCCTGAAATGCGTTGCGATGTTGTTCATGGGGCAATTGGATATTTAAACCGATACTGGGCGATTTTCCATAATAAGCTCCTTTATTTGCCGCTTCCATAATACCCGGACCACCGCCGGAAATTACGGCAAAACCTGCATCAGAAAGTTGTTTGGCAATTTGCTCGGCTAATTTATAGTGTGGGCTGTTGGGATCGGTGCGAGCACTGCCAAAAATACTGACGGCGGGTTGAATGGTATCAAGTCGCTCCGTTCCTTCTACAAATTCTGCCATAATTCCAAACAGGCGCCATGACTCTTTGGCTGACCAGGGTTTATCCAAAATCAATGATACGTTCGGATTAGGTTTGTCTTGTAAGTTCATAGGAAAATCTTATAAATGAAAACAGTGTTGCTAGTTGATGGTTCGTCGTATTTATACCGCGCGTTTCATGCATTACCCGATTTGCGCAATCGTAATAATGAACCAACGGGTGCTATTCATGGCGTACTCAATATGCTGCGGCGTTTGCATAAGGATTATGTAGCGGATTATAGCGCGTGTGTGTTTGATGCAAAAGGTAAAACTTTCCGAGATAAGCTTTATCCCGAATATAAAGCGCATAGACCTTCTATGCCACTTGATCTGGCAGCTCAGATTGAGCCTCTGCATGCCTGTATTCGTGCCATGGGCTGGCCAATGTTGATTATTGACGGAGTGGAGGCGGATGATGTTATCGGCACCTTGGCGAGACAGGCAGTGGAAGCTGATATGCGTTGCATTATCTCAACAGGTGATAAGGATATTGCGCAATTGGTGAATCCTCACATTTCATTGGTCAATACCATGAGTAATGAGGTGTTGGATGAAGCGAATGTACTAGTCAAGTTTGGTGTGCCGCCAGAACGCATGTTAGATTACCTGATGCTGGTAGGCGATACGTCAGACAATGTTCCGGGTGTGCACAAAGTGGGTCCCAAAACCGCTGTCAAATGGCTAACACAATATGGATCACTAGATAACATTATTGAGCATGCTGATGAAATCAAAGGAGCAATAGGCGATAATTTACGTAGAGCGCTGGATTGGTTTGATACCGCGCGCCAACTAATCACAATCAAATGTGATGTGGATCTTCCGGTCAGAATCACAGATCTTGCGTTTAAACCTCAGGATACTGAACAACTGGCCCGGCTCTTTGAGCACCTGGATATGAAGGCATCGCTGCGCGAATTACGTCAGCAGATGGTTATTTCAAATCCAAATCAATCTGCATCATGCATTTCGAGTGAAAGTCAGCCGTTAGCGGGTGATAATGAAAATGATAAAACCGTGCATTGTCAGTCAGGAACTTATCAGACGATTTTTACTGATGCGGAATTGGATGACTGGATAACCCGATTGGATGCGGCGCGGCTGGTATCAGTTGATAGTGAAACAACGAGCCTGAATCCAATGGAGGCAAAACTGGTGGGTATTTCATTTTGCATTGAAAGTCACTATGCGGCTTATCTTCCGCTGATGCATAATTATCCCGGGGTACCGCAACAGCTTTCGCTTGATGCAGCATTAAACAAGCTAAAGCCGTGGCTGGAAAATGAAGCAAAACGCAAATTGGGGCAAAATCTGAAATATGATAAGCATGTATTTGCCAATCATGGTATTCAGTTGAATGGCATTGCACATGATACGTTGCTGCAGTCCTATGTGTTGGAGTCGCATCGTTCGCATAATATGGATAGTCTGGCACTGCGACATCTCGATGTTAAAACTATCAGTTATGACGAGGTCACCGGAAAAGGCGTCAATCGTATTGGATTTGATGAAGTGGCGATTGATACCGCTACGCAGTATGCTGCAGAAGATGCGGATATCACATTTCGTCTGCATCAGACGCTATATCCCAGTATTCAGAGTAATGAGCAATTGAAATACATCTATTGTGAGATAGAAATGCCAATTTTAGATGTATTGTTTGAAATAGAGCGAAATGGTGTTTTGTTGGATTACAAGTTGTTACAAAAGCAGAGTCACGAACTGGGTGAGAAATTACATGCGCTGGAGCAACAGGCGTATATCATCTCCGGGCAGCCATTCAATTTGAATTCACCTAAGCAGATACAGGAAATTCTGTTCAATCAGCTTAAATTGCCTATTGTCAAAAAAACACCTACTGGTGTTCCTTCCACCGATGAAGATGTGTTGCAACAGCTTGCATTGGATTATCCATTACCGAAACTATTGCTCGATTATCGCAGCCTGGCCAAGTTGAAGTCGACTTACACTGACAAATTGCCAATGAAGATGGATCGCGTTACCGGACGAGTGCATACCAACTATTCCCAAGCCGTCGCTGTGACCGGCCGCCTGGCTAGTTCGGACCCTAATTTGCAAAATATTCCAGTGCGTACCATCGAAGGCCGCAGAATCCGTGAAGCGTTTATAGCCCCGAAAGGTTATCGTATTATTTCGGCGGACTATTCGCAAATAGAATTACGCATCATGGCGCATCTGTCCCAAGATGTGGGTTTGCTAAAAGCATTTGCAGCCGGAGAAGATATACATAGCGCAACAGCTTCAGAAATTCTGGGAATCCCGCTGAGTCAAGTTGACAAAGAACAGCGTCGCTATGCCAAGGTGATTAATTTTGGCTTGATCTATGGCATGTCAGAATTTGGCTTGGCATCGCAACTAGGCATTGAACGTAGTGCTGCGCGTGCTTATATGGAACGTTATTTTGCTCGGTATCCGAAAGTGGAAAACTATATGCAGCAAACTCGAGAGAAAGCGAAACGTTTGGGGTATGTAGAAACTGTACTGGGGCGACGGTTATGGTTGCCCGAGATTAATAATGCAAATGGAAATCGCCGGCAAGGTGCAGAGCGAGCTGCCATTAATGCACCCATGCAGGGTACTGCCGCCGATATTATCAAGCTGGCAATGATCGCGGTACGCAACTGGCTACATAAGGAACAATTGCGCAGTAAATTGATTATGCAAGTACATGACGAATTGGTTCTGGAAGTTCCAGACGATGAGGTTGCATTAATGAAATCCAGCTTGCCGGAATATATGAGCAATGTTTTGCAGCTTGATGTGCCGTTAGTGATTGAGATCGGAATTGGTGATAACTGGGAACAGGCACATTAGAAAACTATACCTGCACTCGCAGGATGTGCAGGTCAGGTATTTATTCGCGTGTTTCAATTTGCCTTAACGGCTCGGTTGGGGCGTCGGCATTTTGTTTGGTTTTTCTTCTTGGCCGTTTATGCATAACGATTTCTTCAGCTATTATTTCAACTTTTTCAGGTGGGGTTTCTATCATGACAAGGCCACTTTTTGTGAAATCTGGCAATTCTTTACTCACATTGAGCTCGGATTGTTGATGTGCAACACATGGTTCATCCGCGTGGTTATTATTGCTGATCGTCTCATGATCGTCTGCAGGCGTTTTTACAGCTGTTTTTCTCACAGATTGTTTTTTGGGAGGCTCAGTAGCCGGGAGTTCAATAATCGGGACTGATGTTTCGACATTTGACGCAAAATTCGTTGGATTATCCTCAATAGCCGATGCATTATCCAGTGAATTCCGATCTTCAACCAAAGTTTTAGCGCGTGAAGATTGATCGCGTTGCTTATTTCCGCGATGTCGGCGCATACGTTTGCGATCTCCAGTTTTTATATCAGTGCTGTCATGATCGACTTTTTCCATAGCAAGTGCACTGTGTGTCAATAATTTTTCTTCAAGATCCAGATCAGATTGTTGAGATAGTTTGTTTTTGTCGCTCTTTAGTTCTGTGGAAAATTCAGGTGGATAGGTTTGATTCTCTGGAATAGGGTGCTCTGCTGGTGTTGCAGCGTTACTAGAATCTAACAATTCACTTGATTTAGGCTGTTTGTGCACAGAAGTATCTTTGTTACGCTCATTACGATTTCTTCCGCGCCGTCCCCTCGATCGAGTGCGGTCCTGTGACAGCTTGGTTTTATCAATGTCAATCTGTTGCTTTTTTTCAAGATCGGTTCTGGTTTCTTCATTTTTTACAGGTTTAAACCAGCTGAAAAACTTGTCCAGCAGAGATGTGTCGCGTGATTTGTCTTCGCGCACTGGAGCGGGTAATGAAGGTGTTATGCCTTGAACCGCGGCTTGCGGACGGATTGGTTTACTTTTTTGTTCAGAAAATACTAGATTCTTATCTTCGGTATTTTTCTCCACCAACTTATAACTGGCTACTGCATCATTTGACTTGATGTCTTCGTGACGTAAGCGATTAATACTATAGTCAGGTGTTTCGATATGAATATTCGGAATCAGGACAATATTAATCCTTTGGCGTATTTCGATATCATATATTTCTGCGCGTTTTTCGTTTAGCAAGAAGGTAGCTACATTAACCGGCAACTGAACATGCAGTGCATGAGTGTTTTCTTTCATCGCTTCTTCCTGGATGATTCTTAGCACATGCAGCGCTGAAGAATCGGTTCCACGAACAAATCCAGTGCCTTGGCATCGTGTGCAGGGAATGTAATTACTTTCGCCTAACGAAGGCCGTAAACGTTGACGAGATAATTCCAGTAATCCAAAGCGCGAAATTTTTCCAACCTGAATACGTGCACGATCTTGGCGCAATGCTTCATGCAATCGAACCTCGACTTCACGCTGATTACGCTGTACATCCATGTCGATAAAATCGATAACAATTAATCCACCCAGATCTCTTAATCGTAGCTGACGAGCAATTTCATCGGCTGCTTCGAGATTGGTGTTGAGTGCAGTATGCTCAATATCCAATCCACGGATTGCGCGAGCAGAGTTAACATCAACTGAAACTAATGCTTCGGTATGATCGATAACAATCGCGCCTCCTGAAGGGAGGGAAACCTGCCTGGAATACGCAGTTTCTATCTGATGTTCAATTTGGAAGCGTGAGAATAATGGTACATCATCGTGATAAAACTTAAGACGATCCACATTTCCGGGCATGACATGCGCCATAAATTGACTGGCCTGTTCATAGATGTCACGGCTGTCAATCAGAATTTCACCAATCTCTTGGCTAAAATAATCACGAATTGCGCGGATTACTAGGCTGCTTTCTTGATATATCAGAAAAACACCATCTTGATTATTGGCGGCTTCTTCAATTGCATACCAAAGTTGTGTCAGGTAATTCAAATCCCATTGCAACTCTTCTCCACTACGGCCGATTCCGGCAGTTCTGGCAATAATGCTCATGCCTGCAGGAATTTCAAGTTTTGCAATGATATCGCGTAAGTCATTGCGCTCCTCGCCAGAGATGCGACGTGACACGCCTCCGCTATTAGGATTATTCGGTATTAAAACCAAATACCGGCCAGCCAGTGAGATATAAGTAGTTAATGCAGCGCCTTTCGTTCCACGCTCATCTTTGTCGACTTGTACAATCAGTTCTTGCCCTTCTTGTAGAAGATCATGTACTCGCGCATTAGGAGTGCTGCTTTCAGCAAAACACGAGGGAGCAATTTCTTTAAAGGGCAGAAAACCGTGCCGTTCACAACCATAGTCAACAAACGCGGCCTCCAGACTGGGCTCTATGCGTGTGATAACAGCTTTATAGATATTGCTTTTGCGTTGTTCTTTACTTACTGATTCTATATCGAGGTCAACCAGTGTCTGACCGTTTACAATTGCAACTCGCAACTCTTCAGGTTGTGTTGCATTAAATAACATTCGTTTCATTTACAAGCCTTACGTGTTTTAATTGTCCACAAACTATCTGCAATTTTACAAGCAGATGGTTTTTTCCAGTATACGCAGTTGTAATGACGAGGCTTAATGCTTGTATAACATAAAATATTTGTCAATTATGTATTTCTTTTTTATTAATTTATTTAATGTGCAGATTCGTTTTATAAAAATGTTTTATAGTTTTAAACCCTACATTTATTATTGTTTCTTAGCAGGTTGTTTAAGGTAACAGATTTTACATAAAGTTCCAAATGCGGCTTTGTTTTAAAGTTAATTATTCGCTATTTTCTGTATGGATTTGATCAAAATCTTAGTACATGAATAATTCGTATTTTCTCATGAATGATTTAGTTCTTACAAAAGAATCTGAAAAAAGCATAAGTAAAGCCTTTATATTTTTTTGAGAGTTCGCATATTGCATCATAAATCATAGTTAAATCAAATACATATATAGTATGCAATCTACTACAATAGTGACCAAAATAACCCAAGAGTGTGTGAAAGAAGATGGAAATGATCAGCGGATCGATAATTTCTTACTTAAACGATTTAGGAATATCCCAAAAAGCCATATATATCAGTTGGTAAGAAGCGGTCAAGTGCGTGTGAACGGAAAGCGGATAAATGCCAGTTATCGTTTGCAATTAGGGGATATGGTACGAATTCCACCAGTTAGAATTGAAAGTAGAGAGTCTATCAAGCAAACTGCAATTTCTAGTACCAGTATAAATTTTTTTCCTTTTACTACTTTATACGAAGATGATGCAGTGCTGGCTATAGATAAACCGGGTGGGATGGCTGTGCATGGCGGCAGCAACATCAGTTATGGCGTGATCGAGCAATTACGTGCGCAAAATCCAGCTTGGAAATTTCTAGAACTGGTGCATCGTTTGGATCGAGGAACATCGGGTGTATTGTTGCTGGCAAAGAAACGTAACGCCCTGGTCGAATTACATCGACAAATTCGCGAAGGCTTGGTGGAAAAGCATTATCTGGTTATGGTTAAGGGCGAATGGCGAAACGCTAAGCAGCATGTAAAGCTGGCACTTGACAAATATGTCACCGCTAGCGGTGAACGACGAGTAGCAGTAGCCACCAGCGCTCATTCAGGCAGCAAATCGATGTCTGCGCATTCAATATTTAAGCTAGAAAAATCTTGGGATAATTTTAGTTTATTGGATGCGGAAATAAAGACAGGCCGTACACATCAAATTCGTGTTCATCTTGCACATTTAGGGTTTCCTATTCTTGGAGATGATAAATATGGTAATTTTGAGATCAACAAGCAGCTCGCTAAAGCTGATGGAACAAACAAACTGGCACGCATGTTTTTGCATGCTCATACGCTGCAAATAACACATCCTGCTTCAGGAGAACGCATTAAGCTAAGATCATCATTATCCACTGATCTGCAAAAATTTATCGACAATCTGGATAAGTCTTTAATTGCTTAGTTTACGATCTTATGAGATTGCGATGATACAATATGCAATTAAATATCAGGATTGGTGGCAACCTGTTCAGTTTTGAACATTGTTTGCAAGACTTCCCAGACATTTTCTACAATTTTTTTCTGCGCGACTTCGGTCGGATGTATTCCATCAGCTTGGAAGAATTCATGTTTATCGCCAAAGCCGTCCAGTAGAAATGGTATTAATTTGACTTGATAATTTTCAGCCAGTTGCGTAAAAATGGCTTGGAACTTTTGTGTATATGTCATGCCATAATTGGGTGGCAGCCGCATGCCGGCTAGTAAGACCAATGCATTATTTTGTTGGCATCTTTCTATAATGGCGGCCAGATTCTCATAAATGGATTTAATTGATGCGCCTCGCAGACCGTCATTTGCGCCAAGTTCAAGTATAACAATCTGGGGGCGGTGTGTTTCAAGCGCTTGTCGAATTCGATTTCGCCCTCCCAACGCTGTTTCGCCGCTGATGCTTGCGTTGATGATGTGATAATCAGCATATTTTGACTGTAATCGTTGCTCCAGCAACGTAACCCAGCCCGCTTCAGTCGACATGCCATAACTGGCGGACAGGCTGTCGCCAAAGACCATTATAGTTTTGGTCGATGCGAATGCGGGAGCGATATTAGTAAAAACAAGAATCAGAATAATCAGGAAATTTTTTTTCATGTCAGATAATGATGTTAATCAATCCATTCTTTGGACTCACGCATTGACCAAACAGGTCAATACCGGTGATACACAGCTTACGATATTACAAGATATCAATTTGCAAGTAAGTGCTGGTGAAGCTGTTGCAATTATAGGCGCATCCGGTTCTGGGAAATCTACTTTATTAGGTCTACTGGCTGGATTGGATTTGCCAACTACGGGAAAAGTTCATCTTGATGCGGTTGATATCTTTTCATTGGATGAAGATAATCGCGCGGCTTTACGCGGTAAAATTCTAGGTTTTGTATTTCAATCATTTCAGTTATTACCAGCGTTAACGGCGCTTGAGAACGTGATGCTGCCTCTGGAACTTTCTCGGCAAAACAAGAATGCCGAAGAGATAGCGCAGCGATTATTGGAGCGTGTGGGATTGATCAACCGCTTGAATCATTATCCGAAACAATTATCGGGAGGAGAGCAGCAAAGGGTTGCCATTGCGCGTGCTTTTGCTACGGATCCAAAACTATTGTTGGCCGATGAACCCACCGGGAATCTTGACTCAAGTACTGGAATACAAATCATTGATCTCATGTTTGAACTCAATCGTGAGCATGGTACGACCTTGGTTCTGGTTACTCATGATGAAGCGTTATCACGACGCTGTACACGCCAGATTCGTTTAGCGGACGGCAAATTGGTGCAATAGTTGCCAAATCTTGGCATTATTGCTATTTATTCCATAATTTCAGCAAATCAGCAAATCGATAATTTTCTCCATGTATCATTTTAACTTGTCTTTTCGTATGCTCTGCCGTGATTGGCGTGCAGGCGAGCTTAATGTTCTGGTATTGGCATTGATCATTGCGGTTAGCGGCATGACCACAGTAGGTTTTTTTGCCGAAAGAGTGGAATTGGCCCTCACGCGTGAAAGTAATCAATTATTGGGCGCAGATTTGTTGGTTATTTCTAGCCAGCCCTTACCAGAGGCCTATGCAGAAGAAGCCACTCGATTGGGGTTAACAATAGCATCGTTGACTAAATTTCCCAGTATGATTTCTAATGGCGAGAATAATTTGCTTACGGAAATTAAAGCGGTCACTGAAGGATATCCACTACGTGGACGGATCCATCTGGCAAGTCGATCGTCAATGTCGCTTGCAACGCAACGAGAAATTGCAATGGCAGACACAATCCCGCAACCGGGCACTATTTGGGTAGATGAGAAAGTCATGGCGCGACTTGATCTTAAAGCAAACGATGTGGTCGATGTCGGGGCGGCCCAGTTAATCGTAACAGAACTGGTTGTGCGTGAGCCGGATCATTCGGTAGGGTTTATCAACATGGGTGCACGTGCCATGATCAATGCATCCGATTTATCCAAGACAGACTTAATTCAGGAAGGCAGCCGTGCTTCATATCAATTGCTGGTAGCAGGTGAAGTAAAAGCTGTGCAACAATTCCGCGATTGGATAAATCCTCAGCTGAAAAAAGGCCAAAGGGTGGAAGGCATTCGAGATGCGCGCCCCGAAATTAAAGCCGCATTGGAGCGTGCAGAAAAATTTTTAAGCCTGTCCGCACTGGCCAGTGTGGTTTTGGCGGCGGCAGCAATTGCGTTGGCAGTTCGCCGATTTACTCAGCGTCATCTGGATGGATGCGCAGTAATGCGTAGCCTTGGGGCCAGTCAGCGGCAATTGTTTTACCTCTATTGGTATTATTTTATAACGCTGGGGGCTATTGCCAGCACAATCGGCTGTTTGATTGGTTTTGCCGCGCAGCAGATTCTGACGCACTGGCTGATCGGTATTGTCGGAACTGCTTTACCTTGGCCGAGTTGGTTGCCAGCGTTGCAAGGATTACTGGTTGGCTTAGTGTTATTAGTTGGCTTTGCATTGCCGCCAGTGCTGAACTTGCGCAGTGTTCCGGCGTTGCGTGTGTTGCGCAGAGACATCGGCTTATCCAATGCACACAGTTTTGCGGGTTATTTATTGGGACTAATAACTTTGTCTCTGTTGTTTATTTGGAAAGCGCAAGATTTAAAGCTGGGCCTTTATATCGTAACGGGGTTTGTTTCAGCGGTTGTCATTTTTGGTTGCTTGGGTTGGTTGCTGATCAAAGGGCTTTCAGGTCTGCGGCATCAAGCGGGTGGTGCCTGGCGTTATGGCTTGGCCAGCATCCGCCGACGTGCGATTTCTAGCGTATTGCAAGCTGTGGCTTTGGGGTTGGGATTGATGTCACTGCTCGTGCTGACTTTGATTCAGAATGATTTGATTGACGATTGGCATACCAGCTTGCCTCCTGATGCTCCTAATCATTTTCTAGTGAATATACAAGCGGATCAATTACAGCCATTAGAAGATTTTTTTCAGAAATATGAGATTGAGCAGCCACCGATGTATCCGATGGTCAGGGGGCGATTGATCAAGATTAATGGTAAAACTGTATCACCGAAGAAATACGGTAATGATCTGCATGCTGAAAGACATATTCGACGTGAGTTCAACTTGACCTGGGCAAGTGAACTTGCTACGGATAATCAAATTGTTGAGGGATCCTGGTGGAATAAAGGCAGTCAGGAGGCTGAGCTATCGATTGAAGAAGGCATAGCCAAAACTCTTCGGGTTAAATTGGGCGATGAACTGACTTATGATATTGCCGGCAGAAATTTTACAGCCAAAATTACCAGTGTGAGAAAAGTGGATTGGGATACTTTCCGGGCTAATTTTTTTGTTGTGGTGCCTCCAGGACTGCTGGATCAGTATCCGGCCAGTTTTGTCACCAGTTTTTATGTGCCGCCAGCAGAAATTGCCATGATCCATGAACTTGTAAGAACATTTCCAAATATTCTTGTGGTTGATGTAGCGGTGGTTATCAATCAGGTACAGCAAATGATTCAACAAGTTTCTCAAGCGATTGAATTTGTTTTTTTATTCACTTTGTTGGCAGGGTTTGCGGTGTTGTATGCGGCGATTGCCGCGACACAGGACGAGCGCATTTATGAAGCAGCGATTTTCAGAACATTGGGTGCCAAACGGGAGCAATTGTCACGCGCCTGGGCGGCTGAATTTGCGATACTGGGTGGATTGGCCGGATTATTTGCATCTGCTGGCGCCAGTGCGCTCGGTTATGTCATCGGCAAGCATGTTTTGCATTTCGACTACACATTTAATCCTTGGATCTGGGTGGTTGGTATATCAGTGGGTATGTTCGGTGTTTTGGTGGCGGGCTTACTGGGAACGCGATCAGCGTTATCAAGCCCACCATTATTGACATTACGCAAGATTGGTTAACTTAATGTCCGATTGGCCAATTCCAAAACTTAAATCACTGCCGCCACTAAGCTTATATGTGCATTTTCCGTGGTGTATGAAAAAATGCCCTTACTGCGATTTTAATTCACATGAAATTCGTTCAGCCGATAGCTTGCCACCTGAGGAAGAATATGTCGCTGCGTTAATACGTGATCTTGAATCCGCGCTTTCGAATGTTTGGGGGCGACGGCTCAGCAGCATATTTCTAGGCGGCGGTACGCCGAGTTTATTTAGCGCTCAAGCAATGGATACATTACTGACAGCAGTGCGGACACTGCTACCGCTGGAGCATTTCGCCGAAGTCACTTTGGAAGCAAATCCAGGAACGTTTGAAGCGCAAAAATTCGCGGATTATCGACAAGTGGGAATCAATCGCTTGTCGATCGGTATACAAAGCTTTAATCCACAGCATTTGAAAGCATTAGGCCGTGTGCATGATGAACAGGAAGCGCATCGGGCCGTGGATATTGCGCTGAAGTATTTCGAAAATATCAACCTTGATCTGATGTATGCATTGCCTGGACAAACCCTGGAACAAGCACAAACAGATATTGATACAGCATGCTCGCAGGGGGTCACGCATATCTCCGCCTATCACTTAACGCTGGAGCCCAATACGCTATTTCACCGCTTCCCACCCAAATTGCCCGATGATGAACAAGCAGCAGCGATGCAGGACATGATCGAACAAACCACTTCAAATCACCAATACCGTAATTATGAAACCTCGGCATTTGCGCAAGCGGGAAAAGAGTCACGTCATAATATGAATTACTGGTTGTTTGGCGATTATTTGGGTATTGGTGCGGGTGCTCACAGCAAAATCAGCTTTGCCGATAAAATCGTGCGCCAGATGTGCTATAAACAACCAAAAGAATATTTGGCCAGAGCTCAAGCGGGTGAGTCATTCATTCAGACGCAACAAGAATTAGCGGTCGCTGATCGGGGTTTTGAATTCATGATGAACGCGCTGCGACTCACCGGTGGATTTGATACTTCGCTGTTTCAGGAACGTACCGGTTTACCAATTACCGTTTTGCAGCAACAACTGGATGAAGCCGAACAGCGTGGCTTGCTGGTGCATGATCGTCTTCGCATTAAACCTACTGTACTGGGTCGACGCTTTCTCAATGATTTGCTGCAAATCTTTTTACCTGAGAAAAATTCAATCGGATAATGGGTTAAAAAATTGCAGTATTGAATTTGTTCGCGGAGAATAGGGTTATGACGTATGTAAAACCGGAAGACGTTGTCGAAAACATGTTGTAAGCAGGCGTGAAATAAGCCGACCTGCTGGTCGAGTAACTACTGATTCGCGGTTTTCTGGCTGGCGTTTTTCTCGGTTACGTGACCACGCTGGCGATTGTTGCGGCGACGCAAACAGGCTGGGGTATTGCAGATGCCTTGGTGTTTCGGGTCGGTTTTGTCATGATCGTGCTGCTCGGATCAAAGCTTGCCACCGGCATTTCGCGTTGATTCCGATCGCCGTCAAAGACAAAAGAACCTCGTTTAAACATATGTTCATCAACTGGAACTGGGTGTTAATCGGCAACTTGATCGGCAGCGTCACGTATTCGTTTTATATTGCATTGTGGCGACTAAAATGGGAGAACGATTGATCCTGATCGTGTGTGCACTGCAACCAACTGTTTCGAATGCCGAAACTTCAACACTCGGATATGCCAAGCTGGGTTTCGACGGCACGATTACAGCACTTTGTCAGTGCCATACTATGCAACTGGATGGTCACTTTAGATGCTGTGATCGCTTTCACTTCCATCACCACCGGCGAAAAAAACGCTGCCATGTGGCTGCCGGTGATTGCTGGGAATCTATTCGGCGGGATGACATTTATCGGGGTTATGTTGTATTGGAGCTATATGGAAAATCAACTAATCAACTTTAATTCACAATTCTCAGTGATTTTGCCGAAAAACGCTCGAAGCAGGTCAGTATAATTAAAATTTATTTCCATACAAATTCATTGTAATCGTATTTTAAGACTTTCATGCCCCGTACTGGCGTTTTGCTCTCATTATCCCGTGAACACCATACATCGTTGGTGATAGCGCGTGCTGCCCGGAATGCGGCAGAGAGTAATGACGCGGCCCTTTACTTGACGGCTGTGAAGCGCATTGAAGCGCATTGGCATGACATGCTGGCGTCGCACTTTGCCCAAGAGGAGGCGTTATTGCAGCTTGTTGAAGATACGTTAGATACTGAAATTGTTTCGCGGATTCTTGCCGAACATGAAGAGCTATGCATGCTGGCTTGCGAATCGTGTGCGCTTGATTCTGCAGTACGCCTGCGCCGGTTTGGAGATTTGCTGGCTGCGCATGTACGCTACGAAGAGCGTGTACTTTTTCCGCAAATACAATCGCATCCTCGTATTGCTGATGAAACTGAAGAACCTTATTAATCCATTCAAAAGGAGGTAAACGTGAATTTTCCTGATTTTTATGAACAAGCTCCGGTTGTGCATACCCATGACCCATTTGCCGCTATGTTAGGTGCCGCTCAAGGTGGTCGGTTCGACTATCATTATCTGGATGCGGTGCGTCTGGCCGGGCATTCATGTCCTACCGTCGCCGGAGCGTTTTTGATTGGGCGTGCGGCATTAGCTGCGCTTTATCCAGGCGAGCCTGCCGAGCGCGGTAATATTGCCGTATATATGCCTGCACCGGAGGATGATGGGGTCACCGGCGTCATGGCGCAGGTGCTGACTTTACTGACGGGCGCTGCTTCAAGTAACGGTTTCCATGGAATGCGCGGACGTTATCGGCGCAAGGAATTGCTCAGTTTTGCACCGCAACGCGAAGGAGAAGCCATTATTTTTACGCGCATCGATACCAACGCAAGCGTGGCGGTAACGCTGGATGTTTCGTTGATACCAGCCGACCCTGCTCAAGGCGAGCGTCTGATGGCCATTTTGCAGGATTGTGCCGATACTGCGCAGCAGACTGCATTTGCCGATGCGTGGCAGGAACGCGTGCGGCGCTTGTTGATTGAGTTTGCTGATGATGCGCGCGTGATTTGTGTTACTCCGGTGAGTTAATTGAAAAATTGCTGTTGATTATTTCGATCCGAGAAATATCCCGCCACTTGAAGCGGGATGTTAGTTCTGTAGCAGAATCAAATCTATAAAAATATTTTTGATCATTCAAGTGCAGATTTCTTATTGAGCAGATTCTCGGTATCACTCTGACTCTGCTCTTCAGCCACTTTCTTCTCGATTTCATTATCCGTGCTGGTATCTGTAACCTCATGAACAGGTACATTGATCTGACTATCGGTGCGAGGTGTGTAATTTTGCCTGGTGCGGCTCTCTTGCTTCAGGAGGTTATTAGTTTCATTCAAAACTCTGACTTGATAGATAGGCTCAGGCATGATGATATTAGCTTGATCAAATGCCTGTTTTGTTTGTCGAATTGCTTCACTGCGTACTTTCAGGAAACTAAAGTTTGTTTGATCAATCCATCCATAAATTCGTAATTTGATACTGGAGTCACCCAGTTCTTCTATAGTGACTAATGGCTTGGGCTCTGACAATATACCTTTGACTGAGCCTAAAGTTTGCAAGGCCAATGCTTGCGCTTCAAGTAAATTCTGCTCAGTGTCAATTCCCACATCGAATTGAAATCTCCGCTCTACATTACGGGTAAAATTGATAATAACAGCTTTAAATACGGTCGAATTAGGAATGCGGATATGATTACCATCCTGTGAAATCAAAATGGTTGCGCGCGTGGTCAGACGCACTACATGACCTTCGTTTCCATCAATATTTACTAAATCATTGACTTCAAATGGATTGCGCAGGCTTAACAAAATACTGGCAAGATAATTTTCGACCGTATCCCGAACTGCAAAGCCGACTGCAAGTCCGACGATACCTGCTGCTCCTAATAAAGTGCCGAGTATGGCAGTGAGGTCCAATAAGGATAATGCGATAATAAGGCCCATCAGAATGAATAAAAGATGTGTAACCTGTCCTAACAGATTGGCAATAAAAGGATTTGATGCAATTTTTCGAAAAAAATTGCGGCGTCCTGATATCCACCCACCCAGCATCCATGATAATACGAACACAAGTATTGCCAGTAATACAAGGGGTAAGCTTGCAATCAACTCATTGGCGGTGCCCGAGAATTTCTTCCAGGTATCTTCCAGGCGTGTTTTTAAATGATGGGTGACTTTGAGTTCATTCTCTACCTCGACCACGCCTGCAACTTGCTGAGAAAGCTGCAAGGCTTTGTTTTTCGTCGACGAAGTACTGACATCGCCCCGCAACGTAACAATGCCATTGCTAACCATAACCTTTATACTCTGCAGGTTTTCCAATTCGGAGAAAATTTTCTCAAGGCGTTTCTGAATCTTTTTATCGTCATGGACAGAACTGTTAACTTCAATGACTTTTTCGGTTTTTGGAGCGCTTTCCGGCGTTGTTTCTCCGGTTATCAAATCAGATATTTGATCAGCGTACACAGAAATCGATATCAGTAATGTGCAGATTACTGATATTGTCAGTAGTTTATGCATTTTATTTATCCTCTAATCATTATATTTCTTCAGTTAGCTGGAGATATTTAGACATGGAGTTAAATCATCAAGTGTCATCTATTTAATACCGGTCAATCAAGCACTCAACTAATTTAGGTTTGCTTTTTAGACTGTTATATCATAGCTCATTGATCAATCCATATAACTTGCCATTCAACCCGGAAGATCCAATTCCATAAATAGCAGGGCGTTGCGCGTCGTATTGTTTTTTCTTTCTCACTGGCAATTTTGAGATTAGCGCTACCTTGAACTCGGCGCTGATCATTTCGGTATTTGAGGAAGAATTCCCCCTTTATTCTAAGAATTAAGCTTGAGTGTTCGTCCTGATAATGTATAAATCATAACTGCTTGATTTTAACTGGCTAGAAATGCTCATTGAACCTGAGCAGTCTGTATTTTTTAAAGTATCACATTTACACGGTATTTCTGAAAAATAAGAATTGCACTAATGCATTTGATACTGTTATTTCAGGCTCTGTAACTTTTTGGGTTCATATTTTATCTAAGCAACAGATATAAAACATGTTTTATGAGTATGCGATTGGTTTGATTTTATACTATAACTGTGATGGGAGTTGGAGAATGATACGGATACTGTTAATTATGTTGATGCTAATCAGTTCGCACGCCTCAGCCTTAACGATAGAGTGGATACCGTTAGATACTGCAGAAAGAAGTGGCGATCCTTTGAATATTAATGGCAATACAGTTCTTGAATATAAAAATGCCGGACGTGGCGGAGTTGACTGGGATACTTCGGGTGATGGCCCCAGAGGAGGGCTGGATATACGTGAATTATGGCTGTTTGATAATTCAGCGGCAGGCATACTTGGGACGAGCGAAGCGACCACTACATTCTCTGTCGTAAGTAATAGCATTGGTTTTGTTATGGCGGGAGATCATAACGATGGTTTTGCACGGTTCATCGTCGATAATATCGATGTAGGCACTTACGATATGTATCGTACCGGAAATAGAGTTTTAGTTGTGACAGGGTTGGATACAATTGCACATTCTCTAAGAGTAGTACAACTCGGCTTGCATAATCCAAACTCGACCAAGGGCGATGTCGCAATCTTTGGTGGCGCTGCATTTGATACGCTGGCTGCCGCAATTCCCGAACCAGAAACGTATGCGATGCTGTTAGCTGGATTGGGGCTGCTCAGTTTCGTGGCAAGCCAGAGAAAGCAAAGTCTTTAACCGTATTTTAACTAACATAAACCCCGTCTGTTACTCCGACTTTTGGTGAGGTATGCATTTCTGCCTGCCATTTTCTGTGTCACGCTTAATGAGCGCTATTCTTGCATTGGATGTCAGTGCTGGTGGTTTTACTAAAATACGTGTGAAGCCTATCTGCGCAGAGTCAATTTGAGCTGTGATATGCTTCAAAAAACTCACACACTACAATATGAAAAATAAAGAGGAGAATATATATGAACAAATCGATCAAACAATTGATTCTGTCTGCCTGCACGGTTACTCTTATGGGAAGCGCACATTTTGCATCGGCTGATATCAACAGCGATACCGAAACATTGTTGAATTGGGCTGAAAATACCTACCCGGATCTTTTTCCAAGCCATCAAGTAACACAAAAAATAGATCCCTGGTTATACCGGCGTTATCCGGAGACTGACATTTATGCAGGGGTGAACAGGGATGATAATAGCGCTTATGTATTAGGCGGACCGTATGGACCCACTCCAACCCGGATCGCGGCATTGCCGGAATTGATCGCTCAAATCATCGATAGTGGAGGAAATGCCAGCATACCCGGTTGTGATACTACGAATGCGCCTCCTGGATTCTCGTACACGCAAAGCGGTAACGTGGTCAATATCGATACAGGCGGAAATTGTGTGGCCTTACCCGCCAACAACAATTATTGCTCAACGCCTCAGCAGTCCACCGCAACCGGGATTTCTGTGTTGACGATTTCGACGAACGATTCACCGACATTTGAGGGAATCAAAATTGATATTCCAAATGTTCCTAACCCATTTCAATCATTGGCCAACTCGTTTTCCAACAGTAAACACTGCACTGTGAATGTTCCGATCGAAACGGTTAACTTAATCGTTAATTCTGATGTGTGCTTTGACATTACATCTTCCATAGGTAGTGAATTCCAGGGCCTGCCTGGAGTGACCATTAATCCACCGGTTACGGTTGCGCTGAATACTACTTCCACGAACGAACTCGTGTCCGATTGCTTCGACACTGATGCGGATTCGATCTACAATACAGTGACCAATGAATCCTGGGTTAGACGGAATGGTGCTTTTGTACCCGCAGGTTCAGACGGCAATTAGTTGTCTGCAAAGCCGACTGAAACTAAGTCGTTGCATATTAATCCTGTATTCAAAGTGCGCAGCGTCATGCGGCGCACTTTGAAGTATTACTTGATCCAGGTGAAAAATTTAATCTGCTGATTTATCGGAGTTCAGTAATATGCTTAGGTTAGTAACTGCAGCTTATCCAGAATCTCCTTAAATTTTATTTTGATGGCAACTTCAGATCAATCTCTTATTGCGAACACCTAAATATTAATCCAAACCGGAAAAGTAAATCTCGTCTGAATATCTCACTCGCAGTTTTTGTGTGATAATCAAATCGCCTTTCAAAAGAGACAGAAAGTTTTTATAAAGCAAAATCAGTCTATTAATCTTTCTCGCCCTCGGAAAGGCTGTCCGAAGTTCAACTCAATAGTGAGGTGATTGATATGACTCCTTTTCTTGGCGAATTGATTGGTACTTTTATTTTAGTATTATTAGGCAATGGCGTGGTTGCCAACGTCGTGCTGAATAAGTCCAAAGGCAATAATGCCGGATGGTTAACCATCGCGGCCGGTTGGGGAATTGCGCTTTTCGTGGCGGTTTATGCGGTGGCTGCCTCCAGCGGCGCGCATTTGAACCCCGCAGTCAGTATCGGTCTCGCAGCAGCAGGTAAGTTTGCGTGGAACGACGTGCCTATATATGCGTTGGGACAAATGCTGGGTGCCATGCTAGGTGCATTGATGGTATGGATCACTTATCGCCAGCATTTTGATGCAACAACCGATCCCGATATGCAGTTGGCGGCGTTTTGCACCGGGCCAGCGATCAGAAGCCCAATTAATAACATCATTACTGAAGCAGTCGGTACATTCATGCTGGTATTGGGCATCATGATGATTGTCTCACCACATGCCAGCCTGGGCGCGTTGGATGCCTTACCGGTTGCTCTGCTTCTGTTTGGTATCGGTCTGTCACTGGGCGGACCTACCGGCTTTGCAGTTAATCCAGCCCGTGACCTCGGGCCGCGCATCATGCATGCGATCCTCCCAATGGCCAATAAACGCGATAGCGATTGGGATTATGCCTATGTGCCGGTAGTGGGCGGTATTATCGGCGGATTGGTTGCTGCTGCGGTGTATGCGGTGCTGTAAGGCTCTGTTAATGCGTCTAAACTGGGTTTCGTCAGCACTTAACCCAGTTTATGCGCGAGCGGTTGTCATGTTCTGAGGGCTCCGGCGCACCCTCGCCAGTCATCATCGATGTTGCTTCCGACTTCCTGATTGCTTTAGGCATGAACTATCCGGAATTCGCGGTGCTGTAGCGGATTAGTTTTGTAGAGCGGTCTGTTGGGATGCGTCGTTTTCTCACTTTGCGAGGTTCTATCGCACAGTTTGAGATTCCGCCGAGATGGGGTATCCGCTAGTATGTAGCTTATATTATTAACTACCAGAAATTGTAAGAAATGATGCAGGAACAAGGTATTACGGTTTATCATTCCGGTCCGAATCGCTGGGTGCTCCAGTACACACAGTTGCTGGATTAAGACTTCCGGCAATGCAAGCGTTCGGTGGGCACGAGTTGACGTATGGACGAAACGCGCATCAGCGTCACAGGATAGTGAAAATATTTGTATCGAGCTGTCGGTCAAGCGGATCAAACTTCTTTTCTCTGGTGGTTAAATAAAATATTTATACACTCGGTAATCTCCTGAATGGCTTGCTGTCATGTTTTGAATCTTTTACTTCCTTCGACTGATGCAGGAGTAGAAGAACGCCCTTCCTGATAAGGCACACTCATCATTTTGTCTGGATCGACTGGAAAATTGATTAGTCGCACAGCCAGACACGACCGAAAGAATCAGTAATATAACCACAATAATTTTCGTACGCATTATTCATCTCACTAAGTTTGAAGTTCGATAATGCATTCCTGAGAATCATTAATCGCTGTCTCGCACGCCGGTTCCGGTGCATTAAATTGCTTAGCAAAAGACTCCGCCTTGTAACAACTGCTCATGGTCACGTCAAAGCTTATACAGCAAATTCCGATCTATCAATGTTGATAGTAACCATTATGCCTAATATGCCTAGGGATTCTGCCAGGTATGAATGTGTTGCGGAATTTCAACATTGTTAGCCAGAATAATAATGTGATGCAAATTTATTCACGTTGTCTTTATCTCAGCAACTTGTTGTTTAGCGCACGTTTCTGCACCAGACTACTAATAATCTTTTCTCTCAATAAGTTGCTAGTGGTTTCCTTTAGTTAAAAACCAGAGTTTCCCCAATATACGTTTCGCGTTTTGATCATTAAGATAGCAACATCAAAATATTTTTTTAAGGGGCTTATATCATGAACACCCTCAAAATAACCAAAATCGTAGCATTGGTGACTTTTAGTTTTTTTGTATCCTCAGCATTTGCCGAAGCACCGGCAACTCCAAGCAGTATTAATCCGAACGATCACGCCGCATGGGCAACTTACTATGAAGATTTTGCGAAAGAGGTTTCTGGAAAATTGGAAATCAATCAGCAAAAACTGAAAGATTATGAAGACCATCCATATTACTATGGTAGGGCAGGACAAGATCTTAAATCACATTTGCAAGCCAATATTCGCGAGTATAAGAAAGAATTAGCTGCAGGTTTGCAAGAAGCAGAACTACATAGAAAAATAGCGGCGGTGCAACAAGATCTGCCATTTAATAACGCAGAAGTTAATATCGGCGCAGTAACAGCACAATAATTCCTGTCTCTCGATATCCCTTTTGATTTCAGTTTTGCAGCAAATCAAACAAGCTGTTGAAATAACCTTGGTTTTTTAACCCGGCCTAACCAGTTAGGCCGGGCGGGGGAGGCTTGGATTTGATCTCTTTTAGTGACGAATGGTATGCCACATCAAATATTAGGCAGATTATTCAATTTTGCACACTAAGTTCTCTCAACAATTTAATCAACCCAAGTAAAAATCGGCACAACCGCATGCTGAATCTGCGAACTTGCAATCTTATATGTGCTGTCAGAAATAAAGTTCATCGGCTTAAACAGCAAGCATATTTGCATAGTTTTGCTGCGTAAATTGTGCTGGTGACAAATAGCCCGGCATTTTCAGTTTTCTCTGCCGGTTATAGAAGATTTCAATATATATTCGGTAATCTCCTGAATGGCTGGTTGCTGTGTTTAGAATCTTCTATGATGTACCAGCGCGGTTTTAAGTATCCCCCAGAAGCATTCCATCGGTGCATTATCATAGCAATCACCCTTACGACTCATGGATGCGATCATGCCAAATTGTTGCAATAAACTCTGGTAATCATGCGCACAGTATTACCCACCTTGATCTGAGTGAGCAGGGAATTTGCTTACTGTTGCGAAAAAAAATCTTGTATTACCAGATCCTTAGCCATTCTTTCATTAATGACATAACCAACCAGCTCTCATTAAACAGATCAATTAGGCCAGCCAATTACAACCAACCTGCGTTTGTAGGGATGTAAATGATGTCACTGACTCACACTTTACCAGGTACGTTAACAGCACATTCCCGGTTCAGAATATTGGGCGCAACCGATAAATTATTTGTGCTAATTCTTGCTTAACTCTGGATAGCTCTAAATCAACTTCAGTCAGAGGCCTTCTGATGCTTACCTTCCACTGCGAGCTCTTCTCGTTTGTCAGCATCAACCCAATTCGTTAATGTTCCTTTCGGTAAAGACAGACTTTTGCTACCTCAGCCCAAGTTAATCCACTTTCTTTTAAAAACTTAACTGATTTCACCTTAAATGCCTGATTATATTGTGTGCAGGATTATTCTATCTCCATCCTTCATTTCATCTCCTTATTTTTTAAAACTTCGTCCTCCATGAAAATCAGCATACCTCATAACTCTACCATTTCAAGCAATAAAGTCTCTGGAAAACCGTGAGTTCAAGACACTACTTTGCCAATCTCAACACGGGGCAAATCATAGCCCAAAATATTAAAGTATTGCTGCATCCTTGTCGTAAAGCAAAGGGGTAATTTAATTAAATTATTCATTATAATCATTGTAATGGGAAATATCTTACATAACAAACTATAAAATTTATTACACAATAAGTTTTGCCATCGCAAGTTAAACCAGCTATCAGAGATACTTAAGAAGATGCCTGTTTTATTTTTTGTATATGTGACTATAAGAAATATCTTTCATTTTTAACAATGACAGAGTGCGTCGCCTGAGATTGATTCGGGTTATACGATCAAACTAAAAAATTAATTCTTGTTCAATTTATTAAGTACTAATGTAATAAGACCTCGCGCTGGATTAATTGACTTCAAACATAAAGTGACCTGCCGCATGAAAAAAGTTCTCTTGCTCCTGCTTATTTCATTGATTATTTATGCAGTATTTTTTTCAGAAAAAGCCAGATTGGACAGGGAAGTGGATCGCTTATGCGCGATCGACGGGGGCATCAGAGTGTACGAAACGGTAAAACTACCGCCGGATAAGTTTGATAAGCATGGTCAAATAAATTTTTATCGACCTACTCAAGGCGAGGATGCATTAGGGTTGGAGTATATCTTTAAATGGGATAGGCACAACTATAAAAAAAGAGATTCGGAACAAGGTCCGCATGAAGTTGCTATTAGGCAGAATCATTTCAAGATCATCAGAAAGTCGGATATGAAATTATTGGGCGAATTTGTTTTATATAGCAGGGTTGGTGGCGATTTGCCAGGACCTTGGGCGCCTTCGTCATATCGATGTCCTGAATTGGAAATAAATGAATATATTTTAATGCACAGAATCTTTATTAAATCAGGTAGGGAGATTGAAGGATGAGTAATATTATTATGTATTATTCACAAGCTGAACTTGCTCAAGCAGCGTATGGAGTATTCCTGGGTAAAAGAATAGCAATTAATGAATTAACTGAAAGTGGTGCTGACATGCCCATGTCCCAAGCAGCCGTATTCGTCAAAGACTGGCAAATCGCAGCGCAATACATTGATCTAGTCACTGGAGTATCAGCCACGGTTTTTGAGGAAAAAGAGGGTGGCGCTAAATATCTTGCGATACGTGGAACAGAGTTTGCGGTTAATGATTTGTTCATTGATGGAATATTATCTTCAGCGATACCACCAATTCTCAATCCTCAATTTATTGCACTCAAGTTACAGATAGATGCTTGGTTGAGTGATCCAAATGTACTACAAGATCAGAATTTTACTGTTAGCGGGCACAGCTTGGGAGGATATTTGGCCGCAGCTGTCAAGCAAAGCTATTCACAAGTTACGGATGCTTATCTCTACAATGCACCAGGAGTCAGTGGTTTGCAGGGTAATTTGGCGGATGCGGTGAGTGATGTTCTCGGCATAAGCAGCATAGCAACTGATAACATTTGGAACATACGCGGTTCCGAGGGCTTTCCCATCATAGCAGGTTTAGGTTATCAGCTTGGTTCACCTGTCAGTATTCAAACTGAGGCATCGGCCAATAATCATAGCATTAGTCTGCTAACCGATGCTTTGGCTGTTTATTCAGCCTATTCCCAACTGACGTCCAGTCTGAATCAAGAGCAACTGAGCAAACTTATCGATGCTTTTGGTTCGACCAAGGATATAACTGGGGCATCCAACAGCAAAACGCTTGAATCCGCGCTTGATGCCTTACGCACTATTTTACTAAATCCTGCGGATGGCAACATGGTGCTGGGTGACAATCAGAACACGGAAGCGGGTAATCGTGACAAATTTTATACCAATCTTTATGAATTACAGAACAGCACGCAATTTAAAGATTCTGTGGGTAAGGTCCAGTTAGTATTGCTGTCCGGTCTATCTGCCAGCGATATTATTACCAAGATCGAGAGCGATAGTCAACAGGGTCTGGCAGCGCGCTTTGCACTGGTGGCGCTCAATCCTTTCATTCTTGAAGGAGCGAATATTGATTATGGTGTTTTCAATTCTAACGGTGCACTTGATCGCTTCAGTCCGGAGAGTGGCACGGGTGCGTTGACATCATCATATCTGGTGGATCGCATGACGATGTTGTTGCGGAAGAACTGGTTCAACATTGAAGACAAAAATCCGCTCGACTCCACAGTCGCGTTCAGTTCAAGCAATCATAGCTATCAAAATATTAATGATTACTATGAAGATGTGGCGACGAGTTACAAGATTTCACAAGGTGAGTTATCAGGCAGTACCCCGCGTTATTTTTTTGGTGGCGACGATGCGGATAACCCTGCTGCATCGGCTGTTGAAGATCACCTTTATGGTGGCGGCGGTGATGACACGCTGAAGGGTCTTGAGGGTAACGATTATTTGGAAGGTGGCGTAGGCTTTGATACTTATATCATCAACCCAGGCGACGGCACAGATACTGTGTTGGATATAGATGGGGTAGGTATTGTTCAATTCGGAAATATGATTGCGCAAGGAATAAATGGCGTGACCGATAGCAAGGATTGGATAAAAATCGGCGACGCTTGGATGGATCAGAAGAATAATCTGATTTATCTACGTGTTGCTCAAGATAACGGCACGTATGACTTATTTGTCAGTTTTGTCGGCAGCGACGACAGTGCAAGGGTTCGGATCAAGAATTGGAGTGATGGAAAATTAGGTGTCGCGCTTGGTGATAATGTACTTGCCGAAGCACCGGTGTTGGATCGTATCTTCTTAGGCGATCTGAAGCCCGATGATCCAATTGATTTTGACGAACTTGGCAATGTAATTGTCGGTACGGAAGAAGAGCCGGATCGTGAAGATGTGTTGTATGGGAGCACCGAGAATGATCATATCCGAAGTCTCGGCGGTGACGACGAAGTCGATGGCAAGGAGGGTAAAGACCGTATTGAGGGAGGATCTGGAGAGGATATTTTGGCTGGCGGTATAGACGACGATGTCATCTTGGGTGGTACTGAAAGTGACATCATTAGAGGGCAATTAAACAATGACAGACTATATGCGGAAACGGAGCACACCCTGACCGCTGCTTACATCCTGAGCAGAACTCAAGCTGGCAATGGAGAGAGGGGCGATTTACTTGATGGTGGTGTAGGCAATGATACGCTTATCGGTGATGCTGGTGATGATATTCTGATGGGAGGTGCGGGTAATGATGTTTTGCTAGGCTTGGGCGGAGATGACACTATTGAAAGTGATCGCAATGTCGAGTCAGCCGATCGTGATTGGAAAATCAATCGTGAAACAAATACTGAAGATAATGTCATCACCTATAGTCGGAAATATAACTTCAGTGTGTCGCTTGCAGAAGTTGCCATGACGATTGGTGGTGATGACGTCATTTCAAGTGGCGCTGGAAGAGACTGGATTTTTGCGGGAGGCGGTAACGATTTTATTGATGCGGGTGCTGATGATGATGTGATTTTTGGCGAAACAGGCAACGATACCATTCTTGGGCAAGATGGGGATGATCTGATAGTAGGAGATAGTCATCATTCCGAATTGGAGGCATCTTTGCATGGTAGCGATTATTTGAGCGGGGGTAATGGTGACGATAAGTTAATCGGTGGGGGAGGCTCAGATTATTTGGTTGGCGGTGAGGGTAGCGATGTTCTCATAGGTGATGAAGCAGGGATTTCTTTGCAATATCAAGGCGACGATTTTCTTGATGGGGGTGCAGGTTCTGATCAGCTATTTGGGGGAGGTGGAAACGATACACTCGTTGGTGGAGCAGGAGGTGATGAATTATATGGCGGGGCGGGTGATGATATCTATATCGATATTGAGGAAGGCGACCTCATCAATGATCTGGAAGGAAATAACATCATCTTGCTGGCTGATACTGCAACTAACGATATTCTGTCTGCTTCGATGGTTAAACTAAGTAGTGAAGCACAAGACTCTTTAACCAATTCCAGCGCTATATCACCAGATACACTATCGAGTGTGTCATGGGTAGGTAATTCCAGTATTTTGCGTATTACTCTGAGAAATGGCGGAGTGCTAGACTTGCAAGATGCGCTGTACGGTATGGATGCCCAGATCCAATTTAATCATGGCAGCGATTCAATTAATTTGGAAACTTGGGTCAGCGACAACTTACGCGAGACAGTAGTTCTAAATCTGTCATCAATCAAGAGCAGATCTGGTAAATCAATCGTGCAGGCTTATGGAGGTGCGGGTGCAGATTTAATTCAGGGCAGCATCAACAACGATACTCTCAAAGGCCATGGCGGTGACGATTATCTCTTGGGTGGTGTCGGTGATGACCTGATTGTCGGTGGAGAAGGTAATGATGTGTTGTTCGGGCAGGCTGGCAGCGATATTTTGCTGGGCGGCATTGGCGCTGATCACTATACGGGCGGCAGTGGCGCTGATATTTATGTATTCAATCGCGGAGATGGTGCCGACAGTATTGCTTCAGCGAATAGTGAGGATGCAGCCGATGATGAAGTTCATCTGGGAGTTAATGTTGATGCCAGTGATCTTCGATTCTTTAAATTGGCTGATGGTAGTCTGCTCATGCGTATTGACGGGAGCCAAGACAGTATCCTTTTTCAAAACTGGTTTACTCAAGGGCCCAATGTGGCGGCATTGCGTTTGAACGATAATTCTCTGATAAGTGCTAGCGATATGAGTGCACTCGCAGCGAATATTTTCGGAGGAACGATGGGTGATGACGTCTTGATCGGCACGACTGCCGATGATCATATTGAAGGCTATGCAGGTAATGATATTCTGGATGGTAATGCGGGTAATGATCTGTTGGTGGGTGGCGATGGCAACGATACCTATTTATTTGGGTGGAACTCGCTGGGCAGTGATACGGTGATGGAGTCGTCAGCCGGCACGAGTATTGTCGTATTGACAGAAGGCACATTACTTGCTGATTTGCGTCACGAGCGTACCGGAAATGATTTGGCTTTATCGTTGCGTGGCGGTGGTGCGACATTAACAATCAAAGATTATTATGTATCGCAGAATATCTGGGTGATCCATGCAGAAAATAACATTATGGTTGATATGGCTGATTGGCTGGCCTGGCCTGCACCTGCTATCGATATTGTGCAATTGCGAGCGGATTTTTTGGACGCAGTACGTGTTCAGTGGGCGAATGATCTACTCAATAACACAAGTGACTCGCATTACGGATTGTATGCGCGCGAGGATGATATTACTTATCGTGCCAATTTAGTAACTGCGTATGAAGCAGATATCGTCGTGCAACGTTTTACATTGATTGAGAATTTCTCTGATGCGCCCACTATACAACGTCAATCCTACAGCAGTGATTCTTCTGTATCCTCGATTGATATTTTTGATGTTTCGTCGGCTACTTTTCCTTTAGTTAGTTCATCTGGTGCGCAGCAATTTATTCCCATTCATGAATGGTATAAATTTTATAATCAAGGACTTCCGTTAGGTGTTGCAAGCATCAATGGCATGACGCTTGTATACGAGAATGATGTAATTATCGGTTTCATAACGAATAATCAAAGTTCTACGCTACCCGATGAGATTCAACATTATTGGCAAACTACGAAAACAGTTAATACTCAAATTGAGCGTATTCAAGGTGGCGACAGCGACAATACTATTGAGGGTTATAGAAACGGTCGTTTCTCGGATGAGATATCGATAATTGATGGCGGTGGTGGGAATGATATTCTCTATTCACCTGGCATTCCCTGGCTCAGCAACGAGGTGGCGTATTTTACCGATACCGAGTCACGTATTGGCGGATTTTCCTATGGGAATTCAGGGAATGATGCGCTTTATGGTGGTTACTACAAAGATACGTTGGTCGGTGGCGATGGGGATGATTTTCTGAATGGAAGTTTCAGTCAAGATACATATGTCATGTTCATCGGTGAATTAGGGGTTGACACGATTTGGGATACTGGAACTCAACTAGCACATTGGTGGGATTATTCTAATAATTCCACCTACGCCAATCTAGCTCTAGAATTTAAACCTATAGCACAGGATCTGCTTCTCCTGGAGGGTATATCACAGGAGGATATCGCATTCTCATGGGGGGAACGTGTCGTTGAGGGGATTCGAGAGCGGAATGAGTTTGAAGATGTACTATACACCCAAACAATGCATGCCACGCTTACTGTGACGTGGACGGATGGCGGCGTCGAAATCGTACTGCCAAATTCGACCGATTTGCCTGGTATGGGATTGGAGCGCATTCAGTTTGGTAATGGGACTATTATGACAATGGCGGAATTGATCGTGCTGGCTGGTCCTGTACCTACGCTTAATCCGCAGGAAATGAACAATAACATTAATGGTAAAAGTGATGGTGATGTAATTTACGGTGAAGGTGGAGACGATACGATCAATGGCGGCACTGGAGATGATTTTTTAAATGGTGGAGCCGGAAACGATTTTATGACAGGGGGTGCCGGAAATGACACCTATCTTTTTGGCAAAGATTTCGGTCAGGATACGATCAATAGTTATGATACGGTCATTGGAAAGGTTGATGTGGTGCAATTTAACTATGGCGTTACCCCCGATGAAGTGTGTGCCAGTCGTTCCGGTGATAATCTGGTGCTAACTATTATAGGTACCAGCGATACGCTTACTATTCAAAATTACCTGGCAAATAATGGCGCGACACCATTTTCTGTCGAACAGATCAGATTTAACGAGGATGGCACTGTTTGGGACTTTGCAATGGTACAGCCTAAACTGGAACATAATCAGGCTCCCAAATTGCAGGCTGCATTATCAGATCAAGCGACAGTTACGGGTGAGCACTTCAACTACATAATGAATCCCAATGCATTCATCGATCCGGATGGCGATGCACTTACTTACAGTGCGACCCAGGTAGACGGCAATTCTTTGCCATCATGGCTCAGTTTTGATACCGCAACACGTACGTTCAGTGGCACACCGAGTTCATCAGAGTTACTCAGCGTGATTGTGACAGCAACAGATAGTGGTAATCTTGCGGTTTCAGATAATTTCGACATCAATGTCAGTGATCGAGACATGATTGTCAATGGCACACCGGGTTCAGACACACTCAACGGTGAGGGTGGAAACGATATACTTAATGGCCTGGCAGGTAACGATGTGTTAAATGGTAATGCCGGGAATGATCGTCTTGATGGAGGTAGTGGAATCGATACCATGATTGGGGGTGCAGGCGACGATACTTACTCGGTTAATAGTGTGCGGGACATTGTGGTTGAAAATTTCAATAATGGAAACGATACGGTCGTGACATCTGTTTCATATGTACTCGGTGCAAACCTGGAGAATCTTACCTTGTCAGGCGCTTCTGCGATTATTGGTGTTGGTAATTCGGCTGCTAATCGAATAGATGGAGGTGCTACTTCTAATATTCTGTGGGGACGTGCAGGAGATGATGTGTTGCTTGGGGGTGGTGGTGCTGATAGTTTGTTCGGTGATATCGGCGACGATTCTTTGGATGGCGGGCTTGGAAAAGACTTATTAGTTGGCGGGGAAGGGAATGATACTTATCTGTTCGGGCGCGGATATGGAAAGGATGTCGTTGTCGAGAGCGGTCCCGTCGCCGGTACACTGGATAAAGTTATGTTTCTGCCGAGTATCAGTCCAGATCAGATTTGGTTTCAGCATGTTGGCAATAATCTTGAGGTAAGTATCATCGGTAGCAATGATAAATTGGTTATCAAGGATTGGTATCTAAGTCCGAATGCTCATATTGAGCAGTTTCAAACTGCTGATGGTTTGATGATATGGAATAGCCAGGTTGAGAATCTAGTAACTGCAATGGCGGATCTTGAGCCGCCAGAGTTTGGCCACACAATACTTTCACCCGTTTACGAAACTACACTTAATCCGTTGATTTCAGCTTTGTGGGTATAATTTTATTTTTATTTGCCAACCGTGGCTGAATCAATGCAGGTTTAATTCTCCAAATTCTTGAAAGGCAAATGGTTGAAAACCAGCGAATTGAAGCGCATAGTTATGTATCCCGCAATACTTATAGCAAAGCGTTTTATTTGTGTCAGCGTAATTTAAGGTTGATATGTGGGAATTCCAAACCAAAGAGAAATTTATTGTTTGTGCGGCTACAATCCAGGTTAATTTCGCTATAATCTTCAAGCGATAAAGTGGAAAGATAGTGGTGTTGATAGATATGCCTGTTGCTCATTTATGGTTAGCGCGTTCAAAATCGTGCAAATGATTTTGGTTTGTCTCTGACTGTTGTGTAAGTTTATTTGAAAGGGAGAGATTTATGAGTATGGAAAGTGAAGTTAGAATGAGATTTGGAGGTTTCTGGAATACTCTCGTTTTACTGTTTGTAATTATTGTTTGTCTTCGTTTCTCAAGCCTGGAGTTCGCTGATGAGGCTTTAACTAAAAGAATTTTCTGTGCGTTACATCTGTTTTTAGGGTGTATAGCTGCGGGTGTTTTACTTGGTATATTAAAAATATTTTTAGCTTTTTCTAATCAAACCTATACACGTGCACCTGCCTCGGCAAATTTTGTAAAAGGTCTTAAATATGGGATAGTTGCTGGCGGATTATTGATATTTATTGTCGGTATATTGCAACTTCCTACTTTTCTGGGGATATTCCAGCCTATGGTTGATGGATTGCTGGCAAAGATAACGGCTATTTTTGTTTAAGTAGTAACTCCTGTAATAATTAAAAGCATTTGATACAAACAATAATGCTCTGTTGCATAAGATCGCATCGACCGGAAATATTAAAATTGCCACTTATTTCTGGTCGAAGCGGTGACTGAACTTCATAGATTGCTGAGAACGGATCTGCGTTGCTGTCACGACGCGCTAAACAACGAACTTTATGATCATTTGTTAGCATAAAGCTCGTTTATTCGCTCATTCATGCTTTACTAAAACCCCAATGCTGCTAATTTCCTGATGCTGGCTAATATTGCCGGTGGTATGTCAGTTTTTTTTCTAAGCCAATAAGATATATACATTTCCGCTTGATCCACAAAATTCATTGTGTTTTCGATGGTGGACTCAGCAAAGTGGGGCATGTTGAATGTACTCCGTTCGCGGAAGCAATCCATGCACTGAATGACATTAAGAATAACGCTTCAGTCACAATTAAGCGTGGCGGGTGTATATTGTATTACCTTGCTGGCAACGATTGGGGTCAAGTTTTTATGCTTTATTACGTGCTCAAAATTCTTATTTCTGCGGTTGTAATTGTGGCTATCACAGAAATTGCAAAGCGAAACACAGGGTTCGCAGCACTGATTGCAGCTTTGCCTCTTACATCATTGTTGGCCTTTGTTTGGCTCTACCTGGATGGCTCTTCGTTATCAGAGATCGCCGACCTTTCAGTGCAAATTTTCTGGTTAGTCTTGCCCTCACTTACATTGTTTTTGCTGTTTCCCGTATTGCTTCAGCAGGGAATGGGGTTCTGGCCTAGTCTCGGCCTATCGGCTGTCGCTACCATTATTAGTTATTTTATTTTTATTTTTCTGCTGCGTCATAATGGAATGCAATTTTAATCAACGGCTCAGGCACAGTGATCAAGAATTTATGCCAGGAGCTATTTTTTGAGCCGAACATTACTAATCTTGGTTTTCGATAAAGTTTGCAGCAATCAAATTACCTGGAGCTGTAAAAAACATAAAGTTTTTATTTCCCTTTTTCTTCTTGAACTTATCTTGTGCAATCCTTCTTAAGAAAAGATTAATCTTGCTTTTTTTAGTCAACACACCTTTCCGCCAATTCAGTGCTTAAGCTGCCTGCGCGGCAGCGAACAAATGACGGTTGAAAACCTGCAAAAATTAAGATTTCTAAGCTGCCTGCGCGGCAGCGAACTTACAGCATCAGCATCGTTATCTCCCTCAGTATTTCTAAGCTGCCTGCGCGGCAGCGAACTATTGTAATTGACTTTGAATGCCGCTTTGACTTTTCTAAGCTGCCTGTGCGGCAGCGAACTCTGGCATGTTATCAAGGCCGCAATTGATCAATTTCTAAGCTGCCTGCGCGGCAGCGAACGTGTCACTTTCCGGAGATTGGCGAGTGTTACCTTTCTAAGCTGCCTGCGCGGCAGCGAACTCCGGCTTTTTTTATGGCTAATCGAAAGCCAATTTCTAAGCTGCCTGCGCGGCAGCGAACAGAGATTGAGAGAAGAGATAAAAAAACTTAAATTTCTAAGCTGCCTGCGCGGCAGCGAACATACTTCCCACCCTTCAAAATGATGGATAAAATTTCTAAGCTGCCTGCGCGGCAGCGAACGTTGGCAGTCTCATCATAAGACATAATCCCTTTTTCTAAGCTGCCTGCGCGGCAGCGAACGCCGCGACGTGATGGCGGTCTTTTGGCTGTGCTTTCTAAGCTGCCTGCGCGGCAGCGAACCTTTAGGTCAAGCATTCCTGGTTCCATTTAAATTTCTAAGCTGCCTGCGCGGCAGCGAACAAAAAATTCACCGAAAATGTAAAGAAGCGTGCTTTCTAAGCTGCCTGCGCGGCAGCGAACGCCGAACAACGAGAGCAGCGATATGACCGACTTTTCTAAGCTGCCTGCGCGGCAGCGAACGCAGAAAAAGTATTGCTATTTGTTGTGCCGTATTTCTAAGCTGCCTGCGCGGCAGCGAACTCTATCGAATTCGATTCTCTTTGTTCATTTGCTTTCTAAGCTGCCTGCGCGGCAGCGAACGTTGGGCTTATCGCACTTCAGCGCCAACATCCTTTCTAAGCTGCCTGCGCGGCAGCGAACTTGCGAGTTACTGATAACTTGAGCAATGGGCATTTCTAAGCTGCCTGCGCGGCAGCGAACAGGGATTTAATCATGGCAGCGCGTAGATCTGATTTCTAAGCTGCCTGCGCGGCAGCGAACCTATCAGCAACGACCTGGGGGGATTCGCGCCCTTTCTAAGCTGCCTGCGCGGCAGCGAACTGGATCTTGCAGGATGGGCAAAAGGCCCTAATTTTCTAAGCTGCCTGCGCGGCAGCGAACTCGTATCGATGCGCATAGTAGTTACACAATAATTTCTAAGCTGCCTGCGCGGCAGCGAACCAGGAAGTGGAAATAAACCTAATGATGGTCTATTTCTAAGCTGCCTGCGCGGCAGCGAACTCGTATCGATGCGCATCGTTGTAACTCAATAATTTCTAAGCTGCCTGCGCGGCAGCGAACCAAACCATAAAAGAACTTAAAGCCAGCTGTATAACAGTCTGCAGGGATTGACTTAATTTAACCATTCCCAAAACTGATATACTCAACCGGCTAATTTATATGCTTATTTTTAAAGAACTAAAAAAATGGGTTAAAACTCAGGAACAGTAGCAGAGGTGCTTAGTCCATAACTGCTAAATGTGTTATTTGAAGATTCTATTGCTGTTTTTTTCTTGATCCACAAGCAAAATATTTTATTGCTGCTTAAGCTTTTCAGGCGAATAAATGGAGTTGATATTAATTTATACTCCATATCGCTATAGCGCTGTATAGCTGTGTCATAGTCAATATGGTTTCGGATAGCATAGCGTCTGGCTAAGCGTTCTTTGTTTGTTTTAGGTTGTTCACGTTGATATATCGCGTAACCATTGAGTTTATCGGGTACTGAGCGAATCCCGGTGAGATGTATATGATCACTTAAACGAGCTAACCATCTTGAAGCATTAAACCGGGCAAGTGTAGTTTCATCCTGAGCAAACAACCGTAACTTATCGCCAAGTACGCTATATTTTTCACCAATGATGTATTCTGGAAATGAAACTCCAATTGGCACTCGTTTCTGATCATTTTGCATTTCAACCATACCTAAATGGATTTGTTGAAACACTTTTGACCAGAGAGTCAACAAGTTAATGTCGGGGTTGGGCAATAAGGTTATTTCAAGATAATGTTTCATGATTTTTCCTTATATTCTAAGACTATCAACATATGCCAGCCCTTTTTTTCCCAGATAAAAGCTTGAAACGCCAGCTGCTTCGATCATATCTTTAAGTTGCTGTGCTTTTTCTTGGGGAATATTTAACTGAATTTCGAGTGTCCCATTGGCTTTGGTTAGCAGTGAAGTCACTTCACCTTCGCCTTTGCGTTTTTCTTTCAGCAGGTAGGGATTACCCCAAATCTTTTTTTTACTGCCCGTGGTAAAGCGATCCATAAAATCTTTAGGAGTAAATCCACGTTTTGAAATACCGCTAATACCGTTACTTTTGGTCAACGCAGTGGATAAATCAAATTCCTGACTTTTTAAACGCGAGAGCTGGATATACAACGCGGAACAATACATTTCGATCGGCTTAATTTTCCCATCGGTAACTTTATAATCAACATCAGGAAAAGTTTTCTTGACAGTATTGAAAGCTTCTTCAACATATCCTCTAATTGCTACTGGTTTAAGTTTGTTCAACTGGTCCAGTTCTGCCAATGCGCTTATAGGATCAAATTGACGGGTATTTTTAATTACTAAATTAGTCTCTGAGATAAACTGGCATAGGTTTTCAAAATCCAATGTCAATACTCCCCAAAAGGCATCTGAATAGCCAGAGCAAAAAATAGGATCGTTGCCTTTAATCATGCCGGTGAAAGAATTCTGATCAGTGCTGCCGGTCATATTGCGAATATAAACCATCTCTGTATTGATTGGTTTAGAACGGTCATGGATATTCTCAAAGCTTATTTGATGCTCTATGTCCGTAAAAAAATAATTCTGGCTTTGTTTCGCTTGATACAGCTTACGCTGGTCGCCAATCAAACGGTTTAAAACGCCCATGACGGTATCTTTGCTTATTTTTCGTTCAATAAAATTAGAATATTGACCTTCGCTATCTCGCTTGGATAAATTTGTCATAGAACCAACGAAACTCCGGCCAGCTTTAGGCAAAGGTTCACTATTAGAGCCATCCAAAAAAGAATTCTGCCAAGCGGCTTCGTATTTAATCGTAATTCGCATACCCACCTCTACTTGGCGTAGAAGTAAACGGCATAGCTGGTTCCTGGCGTTTCTGATATTTCGCTTTCCGAGCGTTTAATGCGCATCATTTTATGACTGTCGTTGTAGTCCACGAGCACACTATCCACATACATATAACCTTTGGCTTGGCGAATGCTTAATTCGTTAATCATCCGAATGGTTTCCTGAATTAAGATATCAATGGCTTCGTTATCTAATAAAATTCCAGCTTCACCTTCTTCAAATATGGTGCCACCACGAACATAGTTTTGATGGAACGTGGCTTTTGGATTGCGTGATGGATCAAGGCTTTTGATGAAGTTTTGTACAGCTTCGGCAATTTTCTCACCTTCTCCGTCTTTAATAATCATAGAAGCTCGGTCAAATTTCTTATCAAGTGAAATAAATTCCAATTGCTCTATGCTGATAGAACCATAAGCAAGGTATTCGGTCTGTCCAAATGTAGTTTTTGAGAAAAAGGAATTGCTTGCAATATTTTCACCTTTATCATCTTTTCCTTTTTCTTTGGAACCAGAGCGTCCCATTTGTTCAAAATTGCCATTGCCCAATTGGTCAATAAAGTCCTCAAGCAATAAGGGGCTAGTACGTTTGCATTGGCTTGAAGGAACAACGTAACCACGTATCAAACCTGTTATTGAAGTCAGTACAGCTTGTAGATTTTTATCTTTAGCATAATGCAAATCAAAGGCTTGATCTCTAAATAAGTGATGGCGAATGCAATTCTGGCTAATATACATAGGCGTTTCTTTAAAATTTATATCCTCTGCTTGTTTTTTGTATTTATAGCCAGTTTCCTCTTTTACTTTGCCGGTTAAATTACTGTAGCCCCTTAATTTCGGTAGTGTATGATTATCAACCGTTTTGCCATCATCGCCTGCAAGTGTTGTCGGCCCATTCCAATTGACTACCCCATGTCCCAGCGCAATCACTTTAAAGTCCACACTTTTAATGCCTTTTATTTTTTGCATAATTAGTCCTCGTTTGAATTTAGTTGCTTAATTGAAATTGCGCCGACAGGCTGTTTGTCGCACACAGCATAGTAAATTGCATGACTATGCCGTGCGCTTTCTCCCCCAACCTGAACTAAATCGTTAGGCGTATAACTCAGGTAAATGGGAAATTCTGGGTCTCTTGCCTCATTGAGCAAAATAAAATCTTTATAGGCTTTGGTACCACCCATAATGTTGTGGTGTTTATTTTTCATGTAGGCCAATAAGTTCTTATCACTGTCGCCATACCCTTCGATTTCATCCTTGGAAGCCGTCAAATTATCAAAGTCATCCCGTTCATTGATTGACGCTTGGTAAGCGTATTGATCGAGAAATTTGAGTTCATTGGGTTCATTAACATCGCATACCGCCATTTGTACAAAGCGGTTTTCTCCGCGCAAGGAATTCTTGCTGATTTTGGCTTGGCCTTTTACCAGTGCTTTTTTGTGTGGAATAGTTATCGGATCAATAACCTTCTGACTGATCAATATCACACTGGCTTTGAGCGAGGCAATTAAATCCGACTCAATGTGCTTTTTACCATTGTCAGAGTAATGGAACTGTTCATACAGCTTATACATCTGCGACAAAGTAACTGCCGTTTCATCCAGCTCCGTCCGTAATAATTGATACCATGCTTTGGTGGCTCCGAATGTGAACATCCGGGACAGGAAACGAGCCGCTGAACCCGTGCCTTTGCCTTGGTGAATCGGCTCAGGTACCGCTATACAGTACACATTACCTTCTTTATTTATACCAAAGCGGTCGAGTCGGCCTAGGCGCTGCAAGCAATCTTCTGCATTGGTGATTTCTGCCACCATATAATCGCAAGTAATGTTTAATGATGCCTGCACAATGGGTCCGCTACGCAAGACCTCAAATTTTCGCATACCATCTTTCTTGAACGATTCGTAAACTTCTCCAAACCATTTTTGCTTATCGCTCTTCTTAAACTTTGAATGTAATAGCACGGCATTTTCCTGGTGCTGGTTACGAATAAAGCTTTTTTGCGCGGTCAAGGCTGTATTGCTAATAACAATGGTGTTGGAGTTCTGGTTTTGATACAGGGGGTTAGTATCGTCTTGCTTGGTTTCATCAAAGAATTTGAATTCAATACGGTATGTGCTTTGGTTAAAAGACGGCATGGCAACAATATCTTCTGGTTCAAGCGCCAATACTTGGTTAAGATAAAAATAATGCGGTGTGGCAGACACCAGCAAGGTATTGGCTGCACGTTCTTGCTGCTGTTTGCAAGCGATTAACTCAGCAAACAGCAAATTGAAGGCCGGCATGTTGATATATTCGTGAAACTCATCAAACACCACATGCGCATTAAGATAGTTAATCAACGTATTAACTTTACTATGTGTAATGATGCCGCTGAATATTTGATCTATGGTGGTGATGACTATATCGCCAGAGAAATAATCTTTTTCTGGAGTTGGGATATCCCATTTGCTCGTAAATTTAAATTCACCTGTATTAATTTCTATTCGGGCATCCGGCAAATATTGCTCAGAAGTTAAGTCATAAAATAACCCTTGGCAAACTTGCACTCTTGGACATATCCAAATCAATTGTTGGACATTTTTTAATTTTGCCCATTCCAGGGCAATTTTGGTTTTGCCGCAACCGGCAGGGCCTGCCAGAACGCTAACGCCTTGGGCTTTGGTGAGTTGGTTGGCGACTTCACTTTGTTTGTTACTACGATCACCTACAGGGAATTGTTTTAAGCTCGCATCAATGTGAGAACAGAGTGTAGATTCAGACAGAAGAGTTTTAGCTACTAAGTTATCAAGAGAGTTGCTTTTTATGTGAGCGTGCAAGTCAGTGGCTGATAATGCTGACACTAAACGGTCAGATGAGATAACACAGGTGCGCATGATGTTATTGTCGGCATTGTGCTTGATTTGCACTTGATATTTCTCAATGTATTCCACAGGTTTGTATTTTTTATAATATGGTAATAGCGATCCATCCAGTTCTTCGATAGCATCTAAATCAACATCGGCACTAAAAATTTTGGAAACTACCGATTCCTCATTCATCCGATACTTGATATCAACAGTACTTACACTATTAAGCAATTTAATGGCTTTATCTAATAACTCGGTGAAAGAGGTGTCTTTTAGGTTATTAGTTAATTTGGTGTAGATGTCGCCATAATTGGCAAAGTCTTTTTCTTTGCGAAAAGGTTTGGCATGATGCCAATAAATGGCATGCTTAATGGATTCTTTATGGTCGGAATTTATTAGCTTCAAGTTTCTGTCATCAAGTAAGCGATAGAGCAATACGGAAACCTCATTGTGACGAGGATGCTTATCAAAGCTGAATTTAGCATCGTCAATATGCTGACCATCTTCGGCCACGAAATCTTTCTTTTTAGGATTTCTTACCCATTCCTGAAAACACGGGTCAATTTTGCCTAAATCATGCAAACAACCCGCAACAAAGATAGCCGTTGATTGCTTTTCTTGTTTCGGCATCAGCCGTCTATGCAATTGCTCTGCGACATAACCCACAGCAAATAAATGTTCAGCTAAAGACTGCAAATGGGTATTTGCGTATAAAAAATCAGGATTTGGCTTATCGCTTGTTATATCCATAATTAACTCTTTGAAGGTGGTATTTACTGGCACAATGCCCTGTTGATCAAATTGTTCACGATTCCCCACAATCCAAACCAGTTCACTCCGACTTCTGGAACGTATCCAGTGGCAGGCAACAGCGGTATTTTTGGTGGCGGTTTTTCTTAATAAAGTTTTGACTGCGATTAAGCCGTCTTCAGTAATCACGGTTTGCCAGGTGCGACTGCCGATGCGGTTGGCAAAAGCATCAAGTACGCGCCGGGTTCTAGTCAGTGCTTTTTTCTCGCACTCTGAAACAAAAGTGACCATCATATTGCGCCGCCTTGCAAGCTGACTTGTTTGACGCTATCAAACATAAAATCCAGTGCCTTATGATCTGTGAATTTTTGTAAGATCTGCTGACGAAATTCCTGCTCGGTGGTTTTTTCCTTGGCACAGATGAATGCCCACGGCAGAATCAGGGCGTCTTTGATCAGATCCGCCACATCAAACACCAAAGCACCGCGTCGGGTTTTACCATGCATGACGGCAAAGCCATGTGGTATGCCCAATACCCAGAGTGTGCTGGCTGCCAAGCCGTAAGCCAGGTAATTGCCGTGATTGAGGAACAAGTTTGCGTTATCTGTATTGTCATAGTTACGGACAAAATCTTTTTGCTGGGTGCGGTTGACGGCGGCTTTATAGAGGTTTTTGGTAAGCTGGGCCTCAATCAACAATAATTCGGTGACATTACTTGCACGTTCCACCTTTTCTGGATAACCGGAGAATGATCGAGTAACATCTTCGTCGTCAATAAAGAAACCTTCATTCTTCAGATCCTTATCTTTGCTCCATACCGATTGCAGATAATTGATGCGCAAGTGCTGGAAGTGTTTGGCAACCTGTAATCGTTTTGCTTCATCAAACCAGAATGATAGCCACCCTTGTACATATTCGGTGGGTCGATATTCGCTTTGTGGCTTAAGCCATTCAATTTCACTGGCTGCCAGTAGTGGTGTGCCTCCGCCACCGCTGAAGCCAATCAATACACCTGCTGATGCAAGCATGCGCACAGCCGCTTGCGTGATAGAAGTACCGGTGCCTAATAAAACAACGGTGGTATTTGCAATTGGGATATTCCAGTAAAGCTGCTCGTCTTTGGCTTCTGTTAAATAGAGAACGCGACCGTCTTTTTGCATTACACGACATTTCTCCAAGTAGTAGATATTGGCTCGTTTAGAGTGCAATATTGCTTTTAGGTCAGTTAATTGTTCCACTTAGTGCCTTCCTATTATCTTGAGCGGAGAGTAGAAACAGGTATATCAATACAAATCACAAAAAAGAAGTGTGCAAGATCCTTCATCTCACCTCCACCATGTTCCGAACCCACGAATTATTCCTTCTTTTCAACCCTATATTCAAAGCTGACAATCTTTTTTTCTGACCCATTATTTGATCTTTACAGGTGGTGAGAATCCGTGGAGCTATCCTTTAAATGACTTCAGAAATATGCAATGCGCTCTGACGGTTTCTGAGAAAAAATAGCGGCAGATTTATCATTGCATTCGGAATGCCATATATAAGTTATCCCAACCTTCCTTAAGCATTATCTTCACCCACAGGCTCAAAACCTGATATTGCAAATTTATTTTTTTATTTCTTTTGGTTGTATATCGTTTGCATTTTGCGTAAGTTTTCTATAATGGTTTGGCGTAATGTTTTCGGGGTAATCACTTCAACTGCAGCGCCGTGTTTGAGAATGTCCATGACCAGTTCGGTTTCGTTGGCGTAGGGGATACAAAGTTCATAGCGGCCATCCGGCAAAAATTTTCCTTCTTGCTGCGGATGCCATTGTTCTTCGGCGACCCAGCGAGAGCGTTCGGCGGTGAAATGCAGGATTGCCGTTTGCCTGGCTTTTCCGGAGAAAATTCCGTAGCTGGTGGAAAAATGTTCGTTGAGTTCAATTTCGGTTATTTCAAGTGCGGCGTATTCAAGTAATGCTGCAGATGTGATGCGTTCGACCGCGAAGCTGCGCAAAGCGTCACGTTTGTGGCACCAGGCGTCGAGATACCAGTTGTCGCGGTAATGTGTAAGACGTTGTGGCGATATGACGCGCTTGGTTTGCTGGTCGTGGCTGCGGCTGTGGTATGTGATTCTGAGTTGCTTGCGTTGCAGCAGTGCACTGGCGGCTTGCTGGAAATACTGTGTGGCTGCATTTCTTCCCATCATGCTCAGGATGCGTATGCGGCTAGTGATTTCCTGCTTGTTTAAGTTCTGTGCTGTGAGAATTCTTTCCAGCCGGTCTTTGATCGGTTTTAGTTGAGCATCGAGCAGGCCTGGTTGGATTTGCTCGAGTAGTTGTTGTGCGGTGAGTAGGGCATACAGTTCTTGCGCATCAAACCAGATACCGGGCAATTCGAACACGTCATTTGATGTTGCGTCGTAATGATAGCCGTTTCGTTCCCGATCATATATTAGCGGTGCATTGTAATAACTACGGAGTGCTTCGATTGTGCGATTCACTGTGGCGCGGGAACATTCCAGCAGTTGTTCAAGATTTTTGTGTGAGATCGGCAACCGACGGGACGCCAGAATGCGATGCAGCTGATAAATCCGTTGGAAACTGTTCATTGCATGTTTACAAAATCTTCGTTAATTACAAAGATTATATAACTGTAATGAATCCAAATCTTATATTTTATTTAAGTGTAGATTAAATTCGTCACTTTTCTAATCAAGTGTAATGAAAATTACGCATTGATTAAATCGGGAAGATTTCTTGTTCCATAAGAATATAAGCCCAAGCCGTGTAGTATTAATCTCATCGACTGCCTAAAAATAACGCTTTAGGCAGCCCCAAGAGAATGCCTGAGGTACCACTTAAGATTGCAGCATAACTGAACATTTATGAGGAATAAATATGGATCAAGTAAAAGCCGAGTTTTTAAATTTGTTTCTTGGCGCAGTAATTGTTACGAATATTTTTTCAACGACTTGTCAGATAATTTACTCGCTCTAATTCTCGTTTTTGGAGATAATACAGTACCTGTATCCATCTCTATAATTTTGTAATCGGGCAATATGAGTTAGTAGGGATTGGCTTCCGTTTCTTGTAGCAGCATTCTCGGGAGGGGTTTACCTATTTAGAAGGATTAGAAACTTGATTGTAAGCTTGGAATTTTAAAATTGAATCCGCACGCAGCTCGATCGATCTCTCTATTCACCTTAGTCAACACACTCAAGACTCATCGGAGTCTGATTTATTCTCTAGTCAAACGGGAAGTCATTGGCCGCTATCGTGGCTCGATTATGGGGATATTGTGGTCTTTTTTTAATCCTGTCTTGATGCTGATTGTTTACACATTTGTATTTAGTGTGGTTTTCAAGGCACGCTGGGCCGGCGGCACTGACTCCAGAACCGAATTTGCGCTGGTGCTGTTTGCTGGTCTGATGATCTATAACTTGTTTTCAGAGTGCATTAATCGATCACCAGGACTGATACTGGGAAATGCGAACTATGTAAAGAAAGTGGTGTTTCCTCTGGAGATACTACCTATTGTAGCCCTCGGTTCTGCGCTTTTTCATTTTCTGATCAGTTTTTTGGTCTGGTTGATCTTTTATTTGATTTTCTTTGGTTTACCACAAGCCACTCTTTTATTGTTCCCTTTGCTGTTGATTCCTTTTCTATTGCTGACCTTAGGGTTTAGCTGGTTCCTGGCGGCATTGGGGGTGTTTTTACGCGATGTCGGCCAGATTGTTGGTGTAATGATGACTGCGCTGTTGTTTTTGTCACCGATTTTTTATCCGATTACTGCTTTACCCGCAGAATATCACCTCTTGCTGCAAATCAATCCATTGACATTTGTCATTGAACAGGCTCGTGACGTGATGATATGGGGGAAAGGGATGAACTGGCAGGGGTGGATACTTTACTGGATACTTGCTGTGCTAACGGCCTGGATGGGCTTTGCCTGGTTTCAGAAAACACGCAAGGGATTCGCTAATGTCCTCTGACACAGCCATTAAGGTCGAGAACCTTAGCAAGTGCTATCAGATCTACGATCATCCGCGTGATTTTCTCAAACAAATTATCATTCCCCGTTTGCAGCGCCTGTCCGGGCGAAAGCCTAAGCAATTTTTCCGAGAGTTTTGGGCGCTGAAGGATATTTCGTTCGAGATCAAGAAGGGCGAAACCGTCGGTATCATTGGTCGCAATGGTTGCGGCAAGTCCACCTTGTTACAGATGATTTGCGGCACGTTGAACCCGACCAGTGGTGATGTCCAGACCCATGGGCGTATTGCCGCATTGCTGGAATTAGGGTCAGGTTTCAATCCGGAGTTCACCGGTCGTGAGAATGTTTACTTGAACGCTACTCTGCTGGGTTTGAGCAGGGAAGAAATTGATGCGCGTTTTGATGATATTGTGGCCTTTGCCGACATCGGTGAATTTATTGAGCAGCCGATTAAAACCTATTCGAGTGGGATGGTGGTTAGATTAGCTTTTGCTGTCATTGCACACGTTGATGCCGATATTCTGGTAATCGATGAAGCTCTGGCGGTGGGCGATGCGTTCTTCACGCAAAAGTGCATGCGTTTTATGCGAAGTTTTATGAAATGCGGCACCGTGCTTTTTGTCAGTCATGATACGGGTGCAATAAAAAATTTATGTCGTTCGGTGATTTGGCTGGAACAAGGAAGGGTAATGCAGCAAGGTACTCCAAAAATTGTATGCGAGAGGTATCTGCGAGCATTTTATGAAGCACAGCAAGGCAAGACGAATACAACCAAGTCCAGGTCGACACACAAGAAAAACGACGCTTTCGCGAGAATAGATCAACGACGGGATTTTATCAACGCCAGTAATTTGCGCAATGACTTGAAAATTTTTGAATTCGACCAGGATGCTCCGTCATTTGGGGCGAATGGTGCGCATATCATAGATGTTCAGTTTCTTGACAAGGAAGGTTCGGCTCTGGCGTGGGTCGTTGGAGGTGAGCAGGTTACTTTGCGAATAAAGGCGGTCGCACGTGACCCGCTGGATGCGCCCATTATTGGATTTGTTATCAAGGATCGCTTGGGCCAGGCGCTTTTTGGCGATAATTCATACCTCAGCACCGTGGATGCCCCCTTGTTATGTGAACCTGGAGATCAAATCCAGGCAGAGTTTACTTTTTTTATGCCAATACTTCCTGCAGGTGATTTCAGCATCGCTGCAGCAATTGCTAACGGAACGCAGAGCCAACACATTCAGCATCACTGGATATACGATGCAGTGATATTTAAATCCGAAACTAGCAGCGTTTCAACAGGACTTGTCGGCATACCCATGGTGCATATCGGAATCACTACACAAAAAAATAAAAATACTCGAAGTTAGGAAAAACTAATGGCCCACCTTCAACAACAGGAATTTTGTGAATCCATCAAGGCGCGTTTTCCGCAATTCTTTACGGGTGTAATGGTTTTAGATATTGGTTCGCTCGATATCAACGGAAATAATCAGTATTTATTCGATGTCGAAAGTCTTTATCTGGGCATTGACGTAGCCCAGGGCCGTAATGTGGATGTTATATCTGCAGCACATTTACTGGCTTTGCCCGATGCAACATTTGACATCATTGTCTCGACCGAGTGTCTCGAGCACGATCGACATTGGATGCAAACATTGAATAATGCGGTTCGCATGCTGCGTCCTGGCGGGGTAATGCTTATCACTTGTGCGACAACAGGTCGGGCCGAGCACGGTACGCGTCGCACCACACCTGGCGATGCCCCGCTTTTAGCCAGCGTCGACGAGGAGTGGGCGGATTACTATTGCAACTTGGATGAAAATGACATTCGAGCGGCGATCGATATACCCGGTACATTTCAGTTTTCCGAGTTTTCTATAGGTGTGGAAACTCACGATCTGTATTTCTTCGGTATTAAGCACGGTGTGTTTGAAAGACGCCTAAATAGATCTCCGCAGTTAAGGCAGTCCGTTTTGCTAAATAAACTTAATGATCTAGATCAAGCGGTAATTGAACGCGATAAGCAGATTGTAGAATTTAGCCAAGTAGTCACAGAGCGTGACAGACAAATAGCCGAGCTTAATCAAATATTAACTGAACGTGATAGGCAAGTAGACGAGCTTAATCAGGTAGTCTCTGAACATGATCGGTTACTTACTGTCTTGTACCAATCGAAGTCATGGCGTGCTACACATCCTCTGCGCGTATTCATGACGCAGGTAGGTCGCATTCATGCTTTCACACGACGAGCTCGTGCAGCTTTTCGTTATGTCGCTCGGGGTGATTTCAAAGGTTTGTACAGTCGTCTTAGATCGATTCAGGTGGAGCAGGCTTTGCAAAATTATGCTGTGACGGGACCTCCGCTTCGCTGGGGCATTATTACCACGCCTCATACTTTATTTGTCGCGCATCTAATCGCTTCGCGACTTCGCTCGCATGGATGGGAAGTTGATATCCTGACGAGCGCACCCCGTCGATTCCCACACGATATGTATATTGTGATTTGCTCCCAGATGTTTAAAAAGCTACCGCCGGGGGAAAAGCGTATTGTCTATCAAATGGAGCAATCGGTCAGTTCGCGCTGGTTTACTGATAATTACATCAATATCTTAAATAGTTCACTGGCCGTACTGGAATACGCTTTGGTTAACCTGGAGTTCTTGGCAAACAAGCAAGTGGTTTATCCTCATGTGCATTATTTGCCCGTGGGAGCCGATCCAGATTATATGGGTCACGTCTCATCGACAGATAAAAACTGCGATGTGCTGTTTTATGGTGATTCGAACAGCTCGCCGCGTCGACGCAAAATGCTTGATGCTCTGCAGAGAAATTTTAATGTGCATATCAGTCGTGAGCTTTTTGGTCATGACATGATTAATGTGATCCGTCGTGCACGAATCGTCATTAATTTACACTATTACGAAAATGCATTGCTGGAAATGCCACGTATTCAGGAGTGTCTTTCTTTGGGCATTCCCGTGGTGTCCGAATCTGCTCAAGACCTGACTGACTATCCAGAAATCTTCGATGCCGTGATTTTTTTTGAACCAGGTAATGAACAAGCTATGCTTGATGCGGTTCGAAGTGCATTAATGCAGCCTGTTGCACCAGAAATAGTGCGTCAGGCTGCTGTCCGTAGTTCAGAACGATTTGTATTTATGCTTGATCGATTTTTGGTTGCTATGGGTTTTTTGTCGATCGACAAACTGGCTGATAATATATTGCCATTGCCGCATGATGTCTCTCGCATCGCCTTATCAATGCCAGAGGCAATTTTTCGCCGCCGAGTATTTGAAGCCAATCGACCTCAATATTGTGCTGTATTTGATGGCGTGCGATTGCGCCCGGGTTGGGTGGGTTGTGGTTTGTCGTATGCAAATCTAGCGCGTCATGCGATACAGCATGAAATTAAGCGCCTGACTATTCTCGAAGATGATGTTCTCTTGCCGGATAAATTTGAGGAAAAAATGAACATTGTGCAGAGCTATCTGGATACAAAACATGATCAATGGGACGTGTTTTCCGGAGTGATAGCTGTATTACATGAGAAAGCAAAAATTCTCCATGTTGAAACCTTTCAAGGCATGTGTTTTGTGACGCTCGACAAAATGACAAGTATGGTTTGCAATATTTACAATGAAAAGGCATTACACAATTTAATGGCATGGAATCCACATCATATCGATGATCAAGCCAATACTATTGACAAGTATTTGGAAAAGCAGGCTAATCTTCGCGTGATAGTAACCTTGCCTTTTCTTGTTGGCCATCGAGAAGAGGTTCATTCTACTTTGTGGGGTTTTCAAAACACTCAGTATTCTGGTTTGATTACCGCAAGCGAGCTTTTGCTACAAAAGAAGGTTCAAGAATACCTTAGCAGAAGCGCGGGAGAGAGAGAGGAGTAATGAAAGGCGCATTGGCTGCTTGCGAAGAATGTATCTGTAATGGTTGAAAAATCATTTTTCTGACTCTAGTTGATTTAGCACTAGTGCGTTAGTCCAGAATATGGCTTAGCTTATAGCAAGAAGAAGGTTGCCAAACCTAGAAAAATGAAGAATCCACCGCTGTCTGTTACTGCGGTGATCATTACGCTGGAACCCAAAGCCGGGTCGCGGCCAAATTTGCGCAGGGTTAATGGTATTATTACGCCTAATAACGCGGCCAGCAGCAAATTGAGCGTCATGGCCAGAGTCATCACCAGACCCAGTTCGGCATTTTGGTAAATGGCGAAGGTGAACAAGCCGACAACAGTGCCCCAAAGCAGTCCATTGACAATGCTGACTCCCACTTCCTTGGTGATTAATTTCCAGGCGCTGCTGGTGTCGATCTGGTCCAGTGCCAGTGCGCGTACTATCATGGTGATGGTTTGGTTGCCTGAATTGCCACCAATGCCCGCGATGATCGGCATGAGCGCGGCGAGGGCGACCAGTTTTTCGATCGAGTCCTCAAATAAACCGATTACCCGTGACGCAATAAAGGCAGTGACCAGATTGATTGCCAGCCAACCCCAACGGTTCTTGACGCTTTTCAGCACCGGCGCAAAAAGATCTTCCTCTTCACTTAAACCCGCTAAGTTCAGCGCTTCGTTTTCTGCCGTTTCACGAATATAGTCGATCACTGCATTAACTGTGACGCGACCCAGTAGTTTGTTGTTATCGTCCACTACCGAAGCGGAAACCAGGTCATAACGCTCAAACGCATTGGCAGCTTGTTGCGCGATAGCATTCGGGCGTAGTTTAATCATTTCCTTGGTCATCACTTCGGCAACCAGGGTGTCCGGATCGCTGACCAATAACCGATTGATCAATAGGACACCTTTCAATTGTTCATCGCGGTCGACAATGAACAGCTGATCGGTATGATCCGGCAGTTCCTCCAGTCGGCGTAAATAGCGCAACACAACTTCCAGTCGAACATCTTCACGGATCGTGATGACATCAAAATCCATGAGTGCGCCAACGGAATCTTCCGGATATGACATGGCTGCGCGCAGTTGTTCGCGTTCTTCAATCGGTAATGAGCTAAAAACATTGTCCATTACTTCTTGCGGCAGGTCGGGAGCAAGATCCGCAATTTCATCGGCATCCAGGTATTCCGTGGCGGCAACCAATTCATGATTGCCCATGTCGGTAATCAACGTGGCGCGAACGGCATCGGAGGTTTCCAGTAATACTTCACCGTCTCGGTCAGTTTTAATCAGACTCCAGATCAGAAGACGATCTTCAAGCGGCAGTGCTTCCAGGATGTGAGCGATATCAGCAGGATGAAGTTGATCCAAAAATACCTGGAGTTCAGTTAGATTTTGTTGTTGGACTGCGGATTCGTTGAGCGATGGGTCGTCTGTGTTTTCTTGCAAATTAACCAAGCCTTCGACCAATTTATATTTGCGTAACAGATAAATGATCTGTTGCAATGGAGTCGGTGAGTCTTCCTGATCGATGTTATTTGTTTCGGTCATAGTGGGTTTATGCTAGCAAGATAGTCTTTTTATTGAGAATAAATTCAGACAGTTTATACGCCGGGCAGTTTGTAATTTGATTGCTGAAGAGTATAAACCGCGTTGCAACATCAACACTAATAAATTGTTGATCGATGTTGAGATTAATTAACTTGTTTTGATGAAATTACAACTGAAGCGATAAGCTTGATTTTTACGCTTGTGATTTCAGCATTGTAATGACTGGTTTTGTCTGCGGGTTGATGCCACGCCAGAAAAAGAAAGACTCAGCGGCTTGTTCAACGAGCATACCGGTACCATCAGCCCATTGTTGAACGCCGTTTTGTTGAGCGAACTTAAGGAAGCGGGTGGGCTCCTGACTGTACATCATATCGTAAGCAAGGATGGCATGGGAAAAAATTTCGGCAGGTATTTGTGGCAATGCATCGTGCAGGCTGGCGGAAGTGGCGTTGATAATAATGTCGAACTTGTCATCCGGGAAATCCATAAAATCAACGGCCACGATATCACCATGCGGAATAAATTGTTGTTGTAATGCTTCGGCTTTGTGGAGTGTGCGGTTTGCAATAGTTAATAATGCGGGTTGTCGTTGTAGCAGTGGCAGGATAACGCCTCTTGAAGCGCCACCTGCACCAAGCAATAGTATGCGCTTTGCTGCGATAGCGATGCCTAGATTTGATTCGATGTCGCGTACGAGTCCAATACCGTCGGTGTTATCACCCAGAATTTCATCGTTTTCGAATTTAAGCGTGTTAACAGCCTGCGCGGTTCTCGCTCGTTCCGTCAAGTGAGTTGATAGCTGATAAGCCTCCAGTTTGAAGGGAACGGTGACGTTTAATCCTTTGCCGCCTTGTTGACGGAAATTTTCTACAACGCTTATGAAACCCTCGAGCGGAGCCAGGCGTGCATCGTATTGTATGGATTGGTTTGTTTGTTGTGCAAAGATTGTATGGATCAACGGCGATTTACTATGTGCAACGGGATTGCCAATTACAGCATACAAATCGAGCATAGATAAAAAACTCTTTATTTAAATTTGAGGAAAAAGATCAATTCCTGCTTCAATGCAAAATTATTGACTCAGTAGTGTATCTGATGATGCAAATACCCAAGTCCGGGTAATATGCAAAATATCCGTGTCTTGACTAATATCTGGCGGAAAAGGAGCAAATCCATTCTGCCCAGCTAATTTTACGATATTAATGGCAGCCTCATCGAGAACTTTTTTTCCAGAGGAGCGGTTGACTTCAATTGACTCCAAACTGCCGTCTGCGCGAATACCAACCGTGAGTTGCAAGTTGCCATATAGCTTTTCTTTTCTAGCTGCTTCCGGGTAATTCAAATTGCCGATGCGCTCAACTTTTAAACGCCAATCCTCAACATAGCGTGCAAAGCGATATTCTCTGGTACGTGCACCGACAAATTTTCGCTTTGGGCGTTTCTGATAGCTATCGTGATCTTGATCCACCTGCGCTCTAAGGCGAGCAATATCAAGGCTGCGCAGTAACAATTCAGTAGCATCAACATCAGAGGTGTTAGGTGTGCTTTCATCCTCATTTTCATTGTCTGCTATGCTGGTAGGCTCCTGGATTTGTGGTATATCGCTTACAGCAGCCATTAATTTCTTAGCTTCCTGTTCCAATTGCTTCACTTTCTGTTCCACTATTTTTTCTTTGAGGATTGGTTTACTTTTTGGTAGAACTGGGAGGGGTGTTTTTGCCTTGCGATCATCATCCGTGTTGCCACCGCCGTCCAGATTATCCTGCGCAAGTAATTTGCTTTCTTTAGGTTGGCTTAGTGTTTTATTGTTAACCAATACAACTTCTAGGGAGGATGCAATTTTATCAGTTTTGGGTTGTGGAAACTGAAAAGTCACTCCAAACAATATAATGGCATGCAACAGCAGTGAAGCAACCATCGCAACAAAGAGACGATTGCTTTGCAAGAATGGGTAATGGCCCAGTGCTACGGGCGAGGATCCGAGGGTTTGGAAAATCAGAGCCAAAGGGTCAAACCTTGAAAGTAAAGTCTAAGATCTCTAGAGATTGCGGTATTCTAGGCAACAACTTCTTGCTTGTTACAGGGTCCATTTGAATGTCCTATATGTGGATCTCATGCATCTTGTTTTTGCAAGAATTCTGCATGTAAAGTTCGCTCCAGTAAATCTATTTCGGATATTCTAAGTTTGGCGCAAGTGTTTGGCGCCATCTCCGGCAATGAAGGAACCCGTGTGATGAAAGGAATATGATCAAATTTTACTAAATTTTCTCTTATGACCTGTGCATTGATGGTTTGAATATTTTCCTGTTGCAGCCAGCGTAAGCACCAGTAACGTTCCATTGCGCGTTGAAATTCCCCATAAATGCCATATGCCATTTCAAAATCTCGCATTGCGATTAAAAGGCTGTCGCTATCTTTGGCGTAAGGCGGCGGTTGATTACGTAACATAGCAATGATTTGACGTTGGTTGATCAGATCCACATAGCGCCTCATGGGAGAACTGCTCCAGGCATATTGCGATACTCCGAGTCCTTGGTGAGGAGCGGGCGAAGTGCTCATTTTCACCTTGCCATTTGCCTGACTGCGAAATATCCCGGTAATGCCCGCATCAGTTAGTTGCTTGCCCCATTCCGTGTTGACATAAATCATCAACTCAGACACTACCTTATCAATAGGAGATCCGCGTCTGCGCTCGGAAATTGTGACATGGTTATTTTTGATTTCAAAGCTGTAATCAATCTTGTCGTTATTAATATCGTTGGCTTTGCCGCGTTGAGCCTCCATTTTGCAGACGAATTTCCATAGCAGATTTAATTCCCGGTTAAACGCATGTTCAAAATCACCTTTGTTTAATGCGCTTTCATTAAAGTGCTGTTCCAATTCATTGTGACGCAAGTTTGCGGCAATTTTTATATTCTCGATCCGACTTTCAGTTTTTGTGATGGTAAAATCATCAGAAACATCCAAGTATAGCGAAAGCGCCGGACATAGTTTGTTTTCTGCAAGTGTAAAGTGACTGATGACGGCTTCCGGCAGCATAGTGACTTTGTTTCCAGGCAAATAAACTGTCGATAAACGTGTTGCAGCAGTTTTATCAAGCAGAGAGTCAGGATCGATTCCTAGCGCAGGCGCGGCAATATGTATGCCAATGCGAAAACTTCCCAATGTCAGGGGTGTCACAGAGAATGCATCGTCAATCTCAGTTGTTGAGGCATCGTCTATGCTAAATGCTGTCACCTCTGCAGAGGGTAAATCGATCAACTTGTTGAGTACTGACTGTGGAACAAATTCTGATTCATTAAAACCGATTCCTGCAGGAAAATGTTCCCAGATGAATTGATTGAAATGATAATCGTGTGAACATGGAATCGCACCGCATCTTTCCATCAGTTTTACAGTAGTCAGCTTATGTTCGATGGAGACAGTTTCGAGCGCTTTCCATTCAATGGAATTTTTATCTGGCTTGTAGAGCAAATGAGAGAGGAGTGGTTTAAATTCCTCGGGTAGAATGAACTGATTAAGTAGTTCAACGTAGCGAGCTTGCTGTTCTGCCTGCAGACGCTTTCTTTCCTGACTGGCTAGAGCTGCTTTGAGTGCATTGGGTGGTGCTGCTTTGTAGCGTCCTGAACCTTTCTTGTAAAAATACATCGGAGCATTTTGAAGTAGCATCAATGTCGCAGCAGCTTCAACTGGACTGGGTGAGTGTCCAAAGTAATCGGCAGCAAGCGCACTGCTGGTAAACTCTACTTCCTGAGTGCAGCATTCCCACAAAAAATTCGGATCCATTTCTTCAGTAACTTTCTGAACATGGTGCATGAATTCAGATAAAGGTGGTGCATCGAATTTAAATAACACGGAAGCGGCCTTAATCTTTGAACGCTTACCATGAATAGCCTCTATTTGTAACGAGGTGTTGTTGTCAGTCAGTATGGTTCCTATCTTGAAGGTTCCAGCTTCTTCATAAAAAACATTCATAGGGTTTTTATACGGCAAGCCGGGTAATTAGAATAAGCTGACGCATTGCTTTGAGAGTAAATCATCATCGGAAAATATAGGTTTCAACATACAACTGGAGCAGATTGTTTTGTCATGTATAAACCTGGTCAATATCTGCATTATATACGAGTCAGTTACAGAAAATAAAAATGAAGTAGACAATTGTCGGCAAGAATAGTGCCAATTTCACTAGGACGGTTGCTGAATCGATTGATTGGTAAACAGGTTGCATCAGAATGAGGAGTCTCGACCTATGAGGAGAGATTTCTTTACTTTACTGCTCTGATGAATTGGGATCAGTTGAATCGTTCTGATGTTGATTCACAAATAATTGAATGGTGTTTTTGAGTTCTGAGTCTGGCATCGTTGCGGCAAGTTGAGCTAAACATGTTTTGGCTGTCGAGCTTAATTTCAATTTTTTATTACTATGTCCTTGCTTTTTAAATGGTCTTGGATTTTTTGCTGAGTTATGTGCTTGCACCAATATTTGAAATGAAGTAACTTCCCAACCTCGCTGCTGTAGTTTAAGTAGCAACGATGGTGAAATTTGCTTGAGTTTTGAAGCAACAGCGCCATTTTCTACCAGGACAGTCAACTTGCCGTCCGAAATTCGACCCAGACGGCAATATTGCGTTAACTGTTCTGGGATGAATTTAAGGAACGTTGATTGAGCTTCATGTAATTGTCGAGCCGATGAAAACAAGCTTGCGTACTCAGGTGTTTTTTCCAGAAGATCGAGATATGAATCAACTTTATGAGGGCGCATGGTTATTTAAGAAATATCCTGTGAAAATAAAGCATGAATATTATTTTTATTTCCAATAATACGGAACGAACGCGTAAGCTGAATCTTACAAGATCAAGTATTGTATTACTATTTGGCATTTTTTTTGTCATGGTTATGATAGTGGCTTTGGGATTGAATTTTTTTTCGCTACGTTACGCTGACAAAATAGACGCGCCGCTATTAAGAGCAGTTTTGGTAAATCCGCAAGAGGAAAGACATCAAAAGATTCAAACCCATCTACAAGATAATCTCAATATTATGGCCAGTAAACTTGGGCATATGCAAGCACAATTAATTCGTCTGGATGCACTGGGCGAGCGTTTGGCGGAATCCTCTGGAATCAAATCACGCGACTTTTTGTTTAAAGAAACACCAGGACAAGGTGGGGCAAGAAGTGAACGTGATCTTTCAACTGAGGAGTTAACTTTTGGGGAGTTTGACGATATGCTTCATGATCTGTCCAGTATGCTTGATGAAAGAGCTGATAAGCTCGGTGCACTCGATTCGTTGTTGCGCTATGGCAGAATAACCAAATTTGTTTTGCCTTCTGAGATGCCGGTTGAAACAGATTGGTATTCTTCTGGCTATGGTTATCGAATTGATCCATTTACAGGAAAGAGAGCATTTCATGAAGGCGTCGATTTTGCCGCAGAAACGGGCACGCCGATAAAAGCTGCGGCAAGTGGAGTGGTGATCTATTCGGATCGTCATCCTGAATATGGTAATATGGTTGAGATTGATCATGGCGATGATTTAGTGAGTCGATATGCGCATGCATCGAAACGTATGGTAAAGCTTGGGGAAGTTGTATTGCAAGGGCAGAAAATAGCTGAAGTTGGCAGTACGGGGCGTTCTACCGGTCCGCATTTGCATTTTGAGATTCGACACAAAAATAAGCCGCAGAATCCAGCCAAATTTCTGAATAAGTCGAGTTAAATTGAGATTTAATAGACTGTTAAAAAATGTTATTGTGACAGTCAATACGAGATAATGACGGGCGTAAGAGCGCTTTATATTTGATAATAGAGCGCTCTGAGCCCGTTTTTAACGCCAGCTCAGATAGCTTAACAGTAGCCAGTTTAATTCTTCAGGTATTTGCCGGATGGGTGAGAAGTTTTCCTTTGTTTTTTAAACAGATTGTTCAAACACGGAACCATTAGAGACGACTTATGTTAGGTAATCTACTCAAGAAAATTTTCGGTAGTCGCAACGACCGGATGATCAAACAGTATTCTCAGATCGTGCGTGCTATTAATGAAATGGAATCGGCTATAGCAGAATTATCAGATACTGAGCTGCGTGCTCAGACGGATAAATTCAAGCAACGCATTCAAAATGGTGAAGAATTGAATGATCTACTTCCGGAGGCATTCGCAGTAGTGCGTGAAACCGGCAAGCGGGTGCTGCAAATGCGTCATTTTGATGTGCAGCTTATCGGCGGGATGGTGTTAAACGAAGGTAATATTGCAGAGATGCGCACTGGTGAGGGTAAAACTCTGATGGCAACTCTGCCGGCATACCTGAATGCCTTATCAGGTAATGGTGTGCACGTTGTTACGGTGAATGATTATCTGGCAAAACGTGATGCCGATTGGATGGGAAAAATATATCAGTTTCTCGGATTGAACGTCGGTGTTATTTATGGACAGATGTCACATAGTGATAAACAGGCAGCGTATGCTGCCGATATCACCTATGGCACCAATAATGAATATGGGTTTGATTATTTGCGCGACAATATGGTGGCGCACACAAATGAACGCGTGCAACGCGTACTTAATTTTGCGATCGTAGATGAAGTAGATTCAATCCTGATTGACGAAGCACGCACGCCATTAATCATTTCAGGGCAGGCGGAAGGTGACACAGAAATCTATGTGCGTATCAATGCACTGATTCCTAAACTTGTGCGTCAAGAAGCGGAAGACAGTCCAGGTGATTATAGTGTTGATGAGAAATCTCATCAGGTCACACTGAGTGAATCTGGTTTTGAACACGCTGAAAAATTATTAGCATCCGCTGGATTACTTAAATCCGGAACCAGTCTTTATGATCCTGCTAATATCAACTTGATCCATCATGTAAATGCAGGTTTGCGTGCCCATAATTTATATTTGCTGGATCAAAATTATGTTGTGCAAAATGGTGAAGTGGTTATCGTTGATGAGTTTACCGGACGCTTGATGTCTGGTCGCCGTTGGTCCGATGGATTGCATCAAGCAGTAGAAGCCAAAGAAGGGGTTGTGATTCAAAAAGAGAATCAGACACTCGCTTCAATTACCTTTCAGAATTATTTTCGTATGTATCAGAAGCTATCCGGTATGACTGGAACGGCCGACACGGAAGCAGCCGAATTTCAACAAATCTATGGGTTGGAGACAGTTATCATTCCGACGCATAAGCCAATGATTCGTGATGATCGGATGGATCTGGTGTTTCGAACTGCGAAAGAGAAAAATGAAGCCATCATACATGAAATCAAAGAATGCTATGAGCAAGGACAACCGGTCCTGGTGGGTACGACATCCATTGAAAGTAATGAATTGTTATCCAGACTGCTGGAGCGAGAAAAGTTGCCGCATCAAGTCCTGAATGCAAAACAACATGCGAGTGAAGCGAATATCGTTGTTCAAGCTGGGCGTCCTAAAATGGTTACGATTGCTACCAATATGGCAGGTCGTGGAACTGATATTGTACTGGGAGGGAATCCAGAGCCGGAAATTGAGCGTATACGACATGATGAAAAATTAAGTGAGGACGCCAAACTAAAGCAAATCAATGAAGTTTATGAGAAATGGAAGGTAACTCATGAAGAAGTTTTGAGAAAAGGAGGATTGCATATCATCGGTACCGAGCGGCATGAGTCGCGTAGGGTGGATAATCAATTGCGCGGACGATCGGGCAGACAGGGTGACCCAGGTTCCAGTCGTTTTTTTCTATCGCTGGAAGACCCACTGCTTCGCATATTTGCCTCAGATCGTGTCGCAAATATCATGACGCGTCTTAATATGCCCGAAGGAGAGGCTATCGAGCATCCCTGGGTTACACGCGCAATTGAGAATGCGCAACGCAAAGTCGAAGCACGAAATTTTGATATGCGTAAGCAATTACTGGAATACGATGATGTTGCAAATGATCAGCGGCAAGTGATTTATCAGCAACGCAATGAATTATTAGAGGCGGAAAAGAATATTTCGGAGACTATCTCAGCAATTCGTGAAAACGTTTTAAGCGATTTAATCAGTGTGTATATTCCCCCCCAGAGCGTGGAAGAACAATGGGATGTAGCCGGTCTTGAGAAAGCACTTGCAACAGATTTTCAGCTACACTTTCCAGTAAAAGAATGGCTTGAGCAACAGCCTGATTTGCATGAAGAAAACCTGAGTCAACGGATCATTGAGCTAACCAATGAAAAATACCAGGAGAAAGTTGATGCGGTTGGTGCTGAAATTATGCATCACTATGAGCGTGTTGTTATGTTGCAAATATTAGATTCTCATTGGCGAGAGCATTTGGCGGCATTGGATCAATTACGTCAAGGTATACATCTGCGCGGTTATGCACAAAAGAATCCGAAACAAGAATATAAACGAGAAGCTTTTGGTCTATTTACCAATTTGCTTGAAGAAGTCAAAACTGAAGTAACAAAGATATTACTGACGGTTCAAATAAAAAGTGAACAACAGGTGGAGGCGGTCACCGAGACAATGCGATCGCCAGAGAATGTGCAATATCGTCATGATAATTATGGTGGGATGTCAGATGAGGAATCGAACCGAAGCGGAGTTCAAGAAGAAAAGAATCAACCCTTCGTACGCAATAACGATAAAATAGGACGAAATCAACCATGTCCTTGTGGTTCTGGAAAAAAATATAAGCAATGTCACGGAAAAGTTAAGTAAATAGATTATAAATAATACACTTACAATTTTCTTTACTTGATTTGTCGTCAATACAATCTGCACTGAGTTTCTATAATCCTTAAAACGATTGTGGTATACTGCGCGCTTTTGTGGCAAGCATTAGCGAATAAACTAGTCTAAGTTGTGGGAATCAGATAAGAATTGCCTTTTTGTTGATAGGCTTACGTAAAAAATTACTGATGGAATGATTGAACATTATGATGGCAGATAGTTTCAGCATGGATGAGAAGATGAGCGGCAGAAGAAAGTTTCTAGTCGCTGCAACTTCTGTGGCTGGTGGTGTTGCGGGCGCTGCGATAGCAACTCCTTTTTTGTTAAGTATGATGCCGAGTGAACGTGCTAAAGCAGCAGGCGCGCCGGTAGAGGTAAATATATCAAAGCTTGAACCTGGTATGCTCTTAATGGTTGAGTGGCGGGGAAGGGTTGTGTGGGTGCTGAATCGTACGCCAGAAATGCTGGAATCGCTGGTAAAAATAGAAGAGGAAGATGTTCTGGCAGATCCGAATTCAGAGAAGAATCAACAGCCGGAATATGCGAAAAATCACACACGATCAATTAAACCTGAAATATTTGTTACCGAAGGCGTTTGTACACATTTGGGTTGCTCTCCCGTATTCAGAAAAGATATTGCACCTGCAGATCTGGGGCCTGATTGGCTGGGTGGTTTTTTCTGTCCGTGCCATGGCTCAAAATTTGATTTGGCGGGCCGCGTTTATAAACATGTCCCGGCTCCAACGAATTTGGTTGTGCCTCCTCATGTATATTTGGACGATAGCCGTCTTTTAATTGGATCTGAAAGCGAGGGATCTGCGTAATGAGTAATTTATTTAACTCCATGATCGAATGGATTGATAAACGTTTTCCATTGACATCTACCTGGAAAGCACATCTTTCCGAATATTATGCCCCAAAGAACTTTAATTTCTGGTATTTCTTTGGCTCATTAGCCTTGCTGGTTTTGGTTAATCAACTGATTACCGGTATTTTTCTGACTATGAATTATAAACCGGATGCTAATCAGGCTTTTGCATCGGTAGAATATATTATGCGCGATGTGGATTACGGCTGGCTAATTCGATACATGCATTCTACTGGTGCATCGATGTTCTTTGTCGTAGTTTATCTTCATATGTTTCGCGGAATGCTGTATGGGTCATATCGAAAACCGCGGGAGCTCCTGTGGTTAGTGGGTATGTGTTTGTTCTTTGTGCTGATGGCTTTAGCTTTTACTGGATATATTTTGCCATGGGGACAAATGTCTTACTGGGGCGCGCAAGTAATTGTCAGCATGTTTGGAGCCATTCCGGCAATCGGGGATACGCTTCAACAATGGCTTCTGGGTGATTTCACTCTTTCAGACGCAGCGCTGAATCGCTTTTTTGCTTATCATGTCGTGACGTTACCATTGGTGTTGTTGGTATTGGTATTTGTGCACATTCTTGCTTTGCATGAAACTGGATCAAATAACCCAGATGGAATTGAAATAAAAGAAAATAAAAATCCATCAACTGGGATTCCTGTTGACGGTATACCATTCCATCCTTATTACACGGTTAAGGATATAGTAGGTGTTGTAGTATTCTTGATTGTGTTTTGCGGGATTATTTTCTTCGCTCCTGAAATGGGTGGGTATTTCTTAGAATATAACAATTTCATACCAGCCAATACGCTACAAACACCTGACCACATTGCGCCCGTTTGGTATTTCACGCCTTATTACTCAATGCTTCGAGCTGTTACAGTCAACTTCCTGGGAGTGGACGCGAAATTATGGGGTGTAATATTGATGGCGGGATCAGTTGTGATTTTTTGTTTTTTGCCGTGGCTGGATAGAAGTCCTGTTAAATCGGTACGCTATAAAGGACCTTATTTCAAAATTGCCCTAACACTATTTGTTATTAGCTTTTTCGTATTGGGCTGGTTGGGAACGAAATCACCAACTCCTATGTATACTTTCTTAGCGCAAATCTTTACCGTGATATATTTTGCATTCTTTATTTTGATGCCATGGTATAGCAAGATTGATAAAACCAAACCTGAGCCAAAAAGACTATAAGAGTATAAAAATGAAGAAACTAACCATAGCTATATTAATCTTATGCATAGCTCCATTTGGCGTGTTTGCTGCTGAATCTGGCATGCCGCTGGAGCGAGCTCCAGTAGATATAACTGACAATGATTCTTTGCAGCGCGGTGCAGAAAGCTTTGTTAATTATTGTTTGACATGCCATGGTGCGAGTTATATGCGTTATAACCGTCATCGTGATATTGGGTATACGAATGAAGAAATTCTTGAAAAAATGATTCACACAGACCAGAAAGTTGGCGATTTGATGCTGTCTGCTATGCGTAAGGAGGAAGGTGAGGTGTGGTTCGGTGTGGCTCCGCCTGATTTGTCGGTCATAGCTCGGTCAAGAGGAAGCGATTGGCTGTATACCTATTTGAAAGCATTTTATCGTGACGATACAACTGGAACCGGATGGAATAATTTGGTATATGATCGCGTAGCAATGCCTCACGTGCTTTATCAATTGCAAGGTGAACAAATACTAGTAGTAAAAGGCGATCAGAAGAGTTTGTCGCTGGACAAGCCAGGTCAAATGACGAGTGCCGAATTTGATAAATTTGTGGGTGATTTAGTAAATTACCTGGTTTATTTGGGTGAACCGCACGCCAATGAACGGAAAGAATTAGGCATTAAAGTCATGCTTTTCTTGTTGGGTATGTTGGTATTGACTTATTTATTGAAGAAAGAATATTGGAGAGATATTCACTGACATCGTTGTTAAATATATAAATTGCTTAGAGTCAGAGAATAATAGTTATGATGACGTTATATTCAACAATTACGTGCCCGTACAGCCATCGTTGCAGGATTGTATTGCACGAGAAAGATATGGATTTCCAGGTAATTGATGTCGATCCTAATAATAAATCCGAGGACTTGGCAGTAATGAGTCCATACGGAAAGGCGCCAGTGCTCGTGGAGCGCGATCTGGTATTGTATGAATCAAACATTATTAATGAGTACATTGATGATCGTTTTCCACATCCACAATTGATGCCAGCTGATCCGGTTATGCGTGCTCGTGCACGATTATTGCTGTATCGTTTTGAAGAAGAACTATTTTGCCATATTGACGCTTTTGAAGGTAATGACCAGAAGGTAATGGACAAAGCTCGAACTGTCATAGCCGATAATCTTACGATCATTTCTCCGATTTTTGAAAAGCAAAAATTCATGCTGGGTGATGAATTTTCCATGCTTGATGTTGCGATAGCACCCTTGCTATGGCGCCTAGAGCATTTTGGAATTCGTCTTCCCAAACAAGCAGCGCCATTGCTGAAATATTCTGAAAGATTATTTAGTCGCCCGTTATTCATTGATGCTTTATCAGCTTCAGAAAAAATAATGCGAAAATGACGATTAACTCAACAAAGCCTTATTTAGTTCGTTCAATTTATGATTGGTGCTTAGACGGTGGCTTTACGCCTTATGTTTCTGTGCAAGCGTTTCCAGAATTGGATATCCCAAAAGAATATATTAAAAATAATGAAATTATTTTTAATATAAGCGTAAGCGCCGTGCAAGAACTCGTCATTAATAATGATATTATGAGTTTTGCCGCAAGATTTAACGGTGTGGCAAGAAAACTGGAGATACCAATCATTGCTATAAATAGTATCTTTGCCAAAGAAGTGAATCAAGGTATCTCCTTTTCTGGTGAAAAGGAAGACAATCATATAACTATGAGTACGATCGAAAATAGTAATTTAAATCGAAGTTCTAAGATATATCAGGAAAAAAAAATACGTAAGCCAAAACTTAGGATAATCAAATAAATTTACTAATTTGAAGTTATTCTTACCCAATTGCCGGCATAGCTCAGATGGTAGAGCAGCTGATTTGTAATCAGAAGGTCCCGAGTTCGATTCTTGGTGTCGGCACCATAAAGTATCACTATTAAATCTCTTCGGGTTATATTCCCCGCCGCTTGCGGCGTAGAATATATGGATGAGCGAATATATTCATAAGAGTCCAAATGTTACGGTTTTGATGTATCACTTAGTATTTCCGGCAAAATATAGGCGGGTAATCTTTGATGAGCAGGTTGAAGCTGTCCTCAATGATGTCTGTCTTGGGGTGGCAGAGCGCTATCAAGTGAAGTTTTTAGAGATTGGTACGGATAAGGATCATGTTCATTTCTTGGTACAGTCAGTGCCGACATATAGCGTGACCAAGCTTGTGGCGCTCATTAAGAGCATAACCGCACGAGAAATTTTCAGACGATGCCCTCAAGTTAAGAAGAAGCTCTGGGGTGGAGAATTTTGGACTGATGGTTATTTTGCAAGTACAGTTGGCAAGCATGGAGATGAGCAGATGATTGGCAAGTATGTACAAAATCAAGGTAAAACGTATCAGAAATTACACTCGGATTATCAGCTTGCGTTGTTCTGAGCACGAATACCCCGCTGCTTGCGGCGGGGTTCTTTATTTGACATTCCTTGTGCTGTACGTCGCATCACATAGGCTTGGGTTCTCGGCTCACTGCGCATGCGCACCATTGCTATTGTCCACAGCGCATTGTTTGCAGATCGGTCACCTCCTCGATTTAATCGATGGCGAGTAGTCTTTCCCGAGTGGACTTGTTCCACATAACGCAGCTAAAGCTGCTTCATTCCTTAAACGTTCCGGATTATCTCCTGCTACAGCAATAAGTATCGCAGGTGTTTGTGGCCCGACTCCGAATTGACTCCGAAGACGTTTAGCTGATTGACTTGTCAAACGATCAAGCGTCGCATCAAGCTCTTTTAGTTCTGTTGATAGCATTAACCAGCGCTTAGCCAGCAAACGAAGCGTTGCAGTTAATGTTTTAAGCAAAACATTGCCTTCTACATTCCGAAGCCGTGCACAGCCAGCTACACACTGTTCCGGTTTGGTTTTCCAGAGCCGTTCGCGCATAGCGTCTGGCGCACCGATCAGTAGCGATCTCAGTTGGTTGATTGCTTGTGTTCTTGCTTTGACCGCGCTACGTCTGGCAACCGATAACGTGCGCAGTGCCTCAGCTACACCGGATTGTAACTTTGGCGTTGCCACTGCTTCACCAGAAAGTACCGTTCGAGCTGCACTTTCAGCATCGGTTGGATCTGATTTTCCCCTAAGTCTGCGCTTGGCACGATCAGGACGATTTATTTCCCATACTTCAATGCCATGCTCATGCAATAAACGGGCAAGACCCGCGCCATATGTGCCTGTTCCTTCAACACCTGCGCGCCGCACGTTTCCGAGAGATCGCGCCCATGTCAGTAATTTTAGATAACCTGCTGCATTCGTGGGTACGGAAGCAAGTGTGCCTATCACTTTACCGTGACGGTTAATGACTACGCCAACATGTGTATCTAAATGGGTATCAACGCCAAGAATAACTTCATTTTGAATCGATGTGCCGTCCATATCTATACTCCTCAGTCAAGATTGGCGCATTACCAATCCCACTTACCGGACAGGACACTCACGGTACAAGACAAAGCTCCTATTAGGTCACAAGTATTGGGCCCAGTAACGCTCGGGGAATATCTGGACTAGATCGACAGGTCAATGCAAAGGCACTTCGCCAATCCCAGCACGGGTCAAATCAAGTCAGGCATTCCATGACATATTAAACTGAGTATCCCAACAATTTCCCAGGCGGTTCATGCTATCAATAAAACCATATGCTTTCAGTAGACTGCGGTATGCTTTGCCGGCATACTGCGACCCGCGATCCGAATGCACGATCAGGCCAGACGGTGGCCGACGCAACCAGATAGTCATTCGCAATGCATCACAAACCAGTGCTGCTTTCATCCGTGAGCTCATGCTCCAACCGACCACCTTTCTGGAAAACAAGTCTATTACGATTGCCAGATACAGCCAGCCTTCCTGTGTCCAGATGTATGTAATATCGCTGACATAAACTTGATCCGGTTTGGCAACAGTAAATCGCCGATTCAATTGGTTTTCAAACACCGGCAACTGGTGATTGCTGTCCGTCGTCACCTTGTATTTCTTCCGATGCCTGACAGTGACGAAAGCCTCACGCATTAGTTTTCTCGTCTTCCAGCGGCTAATCGAATAACCTAAGGCATTTAGTGCTTGTTTCATTCGGCGGCTGCCATAGGTGTAATCGCATGACTTTGCAATATTCTTCACAGCATCAAGCAGTTGTCTGTGGTGCAGATCATCCGGGCAATTGCGGCGGCGTTGTTCATAGTCATAGTAAGCACTGCGACTGACACCCAATAGCCGGCACATTAGGCCGACCGGGCAGGTCTTTTTCTTTTGGGTGATGAACGAATACTTCACTTCGTTTCTTTCGCGAAAAAGACCGCCGCCTCCTTTAATATTTGTCGCTCAAGCTTTAATTGTTTGTTTTCTAGCTTAAGTCGCCGAATTTCTTCCTGATCCGGCGTCAGTTTCCCATTACCCCGGAATGCCTGGCCATTATTATCCGCTTCGTTCTCCTTGATCCATCGCCCAAGCATGTTAGCCCTGATTTCTAGGCTTCTGGCCGCTTCTGCTATCGTAAATCCCTGATCCAGAACCAGACTGATTGCATCCAGTTTGAATTCCTTTGTATATTGTTTCCTCGTTTCCATTTATTCCTCCAATTAAGATTATTTTCTCTTAACTGGGTTGTCCGAGTCTATTAGACCATGTCAATTTGAGGAAGGCATTGCAACCACGGACGAAGCTCCGGAGTTGGTTTTTTCTCCCGACCTGCAAATTGCTTGGAAAGTTCATATTGCAAGGTAAGTGTCAGGAAGAAATTATTCGGGATTTGGTTTTACCTTGCTAGGTCAAGTACCCGATTGCGGCGAACAGGCAAAGGGATTGCCCGAGAGATGATGGTTATAGCCTTAGCTTAGCAAAGGGACGTCGTGGCTGATTTTGAATCCGTCGCATATAAGAAATTCATAATTTTTGACAGCGCATATCAAGAATTGATGTCATTTGTTAATATATGCTATCATTGATTTCACATAATAAGGAGCGAAATCAAATGTCTGTTGTTACTGTTCGCAATTTGCCCGAAGAAACGCATCGCGCGCTTAAGCTGCGTGCTGCTCAGCATGGACGTAGCACCGAAGCTGAAATCCGGGAAATTCTGGAAGAGGCAGTGCGTCCTAGGACGCGTGTCAAAATCGGATCTGAACTCGCTGCTTTTGGGCAATCCTTTGGGGGGCTTGATTTTAATGACACTCGTGATCAGACGCCGACTGAACCAGCAGTGTTCGAATGATCGTTCTGGATACGAATGTCATATCCGAGCCAATGAAACCCAACGGCAATCCCGCCGTTCAAGCTTGGCTTGATCGGCAAACAGCCGAGACACTGTATCTGACAGCAACATGCCTTTCCGAATTGCTGGTCGGCATTGAAATCCTGCCAGATGGAAAGCGTAAAGAAGGGCTTGATGCTGCTTTGAGGAAACTGATGGAGAGGCTTTTTGGAGCGCGCATACTATCATTCGATCAACAGGCTGCGATAGCATATGCGTCTATAGTCGGTCGAGCTAGGACTAATGGTCGCCTCATCTCTGTGGCAGACGGCCAGATTGCCGCAATCGCGGTCGTACATGGATTCACCATAGCGACGCGAGATACTGCGCCTTTTGTCGCTGCCGGAGTGCCTGTCATCAATCCTTGGGAAGAATGCTCTTAGGTATTTTGTGTTAATGGTAGTTATCAAAGGAACATCGTTATGCGAGAACGAAATAAGATGCGGAATTGACTGTGCCAAGCTACTCTGCAAGTGTCACCGTTTGTGGTTGTGTGAGACAGTTTTTATGCTGGGCAAGCATTGTAAGTGATTGATTTATATGTAACTGGAATTTGTAAATAAGTTTTGTAATTAGAAGGTCCCGAGTTCGATTCTTGGTGTCGGAACCAATAAAACAAAGAGTTATGGATTTTAATGTCTAATGTAAGAAACTAATTGCTACCATATTGCTACCTTTTACGTTAATGAAAGTATCCGCACAGTATGTATCCCGTCAGCAAAAGTTGGACAAAATAGCCTGATTTGTTGATGCCGGTTTAAAATTGACCACCCATTACGGTTGAAATTTGACCAGGGGAAAATAGAGCGCAGGATACTACGCATCTGTGGATAAGTCGACCAGACTGGGTTGGTAATTTGCCTCCTGTTGATGTTTTAGTTTGTTGTAATTGACTACGAATCGACCAGATTTTCTTCTGGTGAGTATTTTTCTTTTTCTCGCTGCTGTATTCTGATCTTTGCATTGGCTGTACTTTGTTTGTAGCGGAAAGACTCGTTGCCGGTTTCGATGATGTGGCAATGTTGTGTGAGTCGATCCAGCAGCGCTGTAGTCATTTTGGCGTCGATGAATACGTTGCTCCATTCTGCGAATGCGAGGTTGGTGGTGTTAATGACACTGGTACGTTCATACAACCTGGAGAGTAGATGAAACAATAGTGCGCCACCGGCTTGTGAGAATGGCAGATAGCCCAGTTCGTCGAGAATGACCAGGTCGATCTGCAACAGCCGCAAGGCAAGCCTGCCTTGTTTACCCGCTGATTTTTCTTGTTCCAGACTATTGGCCAGTTCGATGGCGCTGAAGAAGCGTACCTTTTTATTGTGATGCTGGATGCCTGAAGTGCCGATGGCAATGGCTAGGTGTGTTTTGCCAGTACCGGTGCCGCCGACCAACACCAGGTTCTGTGCAGCGGCTGTAAATTCCAATGTAGCCAGCTGATGAATCAGTTGCTGATCGACTTTGGACTGACTGAAGTCGAAGCCCTGTAAGTGGCGCTGCACCGGGAATCTGGCAGCTTGTGTCTGATAGCGAATGGAACGGAGTTTGCGTTCGGTTGTTTCAGCCTGGGGTAACTGGTTTAGCAGTGTGTCTGCGAAATTAAAACTATCAGCGACATCGGGCGCATTCTGTTGCCTCAGTTCAGCATAGGAGCTGGCCATGCCATATAATTTCAGCGCTTTGAATTGCGCAAGTATGTCAGACATGCGGCACCTCTTTGGTGTTCAAACGATCATAGCGCGCCGTATCGGCCTGCGGTTCTTCATTAAGTTTCAGTGTTGTTTCCACTGACGCTGGTACGTCGGTGTGTTTCAGCCGTGCCAATACATTGGAGACATGCTCGGCACTGGGCAAGCCGGATTCCAGCACCAGTTCAACAGCGACCAGCACAGCTTCCAGCCCATGCGTCGGCACCAGGCTGAGCACTTTTGCCATGATTCGATCAGCCTGCTGGCGTTCTCTGCGCCTCAGTGCAATCTGCAGTTGCAGCAAAGGTGCCGGTAGTTCGGCGAATGGCGCACCGTTGCGCAAGGCTCCCGGTTTCTTCTCAATGACCGGAATATAGTGCTGCCAGTTATAGCTGACCTGGTCGCTATCCATCAGACGACTATGACCGGCTGCTACGGCATTGTCATGGACGATCTCGATACGGTCTGCATACTGATGAACGGCCACCACCTGTTTGACCAGATGACAGGGAACGGAATACCGGTTGCGCAGTAATGTAACCAGACACGTGCTGGATACCCGTGCCAATACTTCGATATAGCCATCGAACGGCGCCGGCATCGGCATCAGATACAGTTGTTCTTGTTCCAGTGCATCGGCAAGGGTAATGCCTGCATAATCAGGATGCTCGATTTCAGACCACAGCTCGCGACAGCGCGTTTCAAGCCATCTGTTTAAGTCATCGAATGAGCCAAACTGTTGTTGTTTGGCTTCATTCCATATGCGGCGGCGCATATCCTGAACATTCTTCTCGACAACACCCTTTCCCCAGCCGGAAGCCACATTGCAGAAATCAGGATCGAACAGGTAATGCGCCGTCATTGCAAAAAAGCGCGTATTCACCACACGCCCGTTGCCTTTGGACACCTTGTCCACGGCCGTCTTCATGTTGTCGTAAATACCGCGTTTCGGCACACCACCAAAAGTAGTGAATGCCCGGGTATGCGCATCAAACAGCATTTCGTGACTTTGTGACGGATAAGCCGACAACATGAAAGTACGGCTGGCGCATAGCTTGGTATGGGCTGCCAGTACCTTGCGGTGGATACCGCCGATCACCAGCTACTCTTCGCTTCAGTCAAACTGGAATGCTTCACCCAGCGCAAACTTCAGCGGCACATACGCCGATTTACTCTGACTTCCTTGATTGCGCCAGTTGCGAACAAAGTCACATACAATCGTATAACCGCCTGTATAACCCTCGTTCAATATCTCTTTGAACAACATCAACGCGGTGCGCCGGTCCTTCTTCGGACGACGCGCATCCGCTTCCAGCGCCAACACTAACCTGGATTCAAACGGTGTCAACTTGCCAGGCTTCTTCGCCCTTTGATATTTAACCGCGCTGTCGCTTGGCACTTTCAACCACTTCTTGATCGTGTTCCGTGACAGGCTCGTTCTTCGTTGAATCTCGATTAATCGACAGATGTTCACGGTAAAAAATCCGTCGTATCTTTGCATACATAACCATGGTAATCACCTCTTAAATTATCCTGCCTAAAATTTAAGCAGGATACGGAAATTACCTGGTCAATTTTCAACCGTTACAACTAGCCTTTTCTGGTCAATTTTCGACCGGTGTCAACAACTGATTCAAGAGCGCGGAGAATCACAAGTTTACACTTTTCACTATTTACATCGAGAACGATAATCATTATCATTTGTTAGGTAAAGTATGCTCTCGTTTTTGACATGTAATGCGACTGCCCCTAAAGCAATATGGAGTGGGGTGAAGTTGCATGAAATAACAGAGTTATTTGTATATTTGACATCGTAATGAGACATGTTATAGCCAGCCAACAAATTTTGTCAGCCAGCCATCACTTAATAATTAGGAGATGGTTCGGTGCGTGTGAGAAAGGAATTTCTACAGAATAAAAAATGTTTCCCGCGATGGGTTTCGAACCTGTGCGGAATTTTAATTTTGTATGCTGTTTATGTAATCAAATATAAATCTTCAAAATTTTCTGCTACCGGTGATTCAACTTCTGAATTACCGGTTGTAGGGCACATTTCTAACGAGCAGATCCTTGCTCGTGATCAACGTCATAGTCTTGCTATGTTTGGCGAATACCGAGCTAGCTTTAGTTTAGTTGTATCCGAACTTCTCTACAGGATTGACAAGCAAGACAAGATCAAAATCCTTCCCTCAAAGGATCCCATAGTCAGTGTGCCTAGATAAGAACTTTCGTTTGCCAAATACTGGCACCCCACTGGGTATGAATTTTTTCCTACGTTATCGTATTTCCCGCACTGGTCTTATCAATCAGCACGACGGCTCACCTAAATTAGCGGGTGTCTACTTTGCTATTGGGTTATTGAAGGAAGCGGAGGTTTAGTCTCTGAGCTATCTATATAAATTTATTGAATGGCTGGTGGAGTAAGTTTTGTAACCGAATATTCGCGAACACAAAATCTTTGAAAATAAACTTTACATAAGTGTGAGGTTTTGATGCGACATATCAAGTAAATGTTTCTGATAATAATTATTAATGTAAATATGATGATAGCTGTAGAAAACTGGACTCAAGAACTGAGCGCTTTGTTCATTATTAACCGTATGCAATTGCGTCGAGCTGCATACAAAATTTTAGGAGATTGGGATCTTTCAGATGACATCATACAAGATGCTTATATTAAGGCTACCGAAATACCGGCGATGCAGAATGTCAAGCAGCCACTAGCCTATCTATTTCAAATCGTACGTAACTTAGCTATTGATCGATACCGAAGAGGGGTATTTGAGACAGAGTTATTTAGGTCAGAGGAGGACGGATTGCTCGTTCAGACTTTGATAGGAATGCCAGAAACCAATGCAATCAATCGTCAACATCTAACATTGATGGCGCAAGCTTTAGCTAAGCTCCCAGAACGCACGAAGCGGGTCTTTATGCTTTATCGATTAGATGGATACACACATCGAATGATTGCAGATGAACTGAATATCTCAACCTCATTGACAAATATTCTTATTCATGAGGCTACAGAGCATTGTAAAAGCGTTCTATTGAAACAGACTGGCAATAACACCACCAGGAAAAATCACAAGTGATATCAAATTGTTCTCCACGGAATTAAATCACACTCAATTTTTTTGCTTTTTTTTGTATTCTTCATGATTCGGTTCGTCTAATCTAAATAAGAAGCATTCTTATTGAAGAAAATTTAAAACTTACTTATTTGTAAATTTGAGGTGTTGGATATGACTAGTTGCTTTGATCGTGAAGATGGCGTGTTCCGTGTGCTGGTTAATCATGAAGAACAATATTCTATTTGGCCGGAATGGAAAGCTGTTCCAGGCGGCTGGAAAGATACTGGCGTATTGGGCGACAAAAAAACTTGCTTGGATTACATTGATAAAGTCTGGACTGATATGCGTCCGCTGAGCTTGAGATTGTTCATGGACAATCAAATTTAGTGCGATGTACCAATGCAAAATCCACTAACACTTTTTTGTTTACCATGCGCAGGCGCAAGTGCAGCAATGTATATTCGCTGGCGGCGGTTATTGCCTTCCTGGGTTAAATTGGTGCCGATTGAGTTACCAGGTCGTGGCAATAGGATGGGTGAATTTCCTAAAGAGAGCTACATAGAATTGACCCAAAGTTTGTGCGATGAACTTGCATCTACTTTGCCTGCGCAATATGTACTTTTTGGTCACAGTATGGGTGCTTTGCTTGCTTATGGTATCGCCCAGTGCTTATGCACCAGACAAGCATATCCACCCAAAGCTTTGCTAGTATCGGGTTGCGCGGCACCGTCTCATCAGGATAGCCGGCGTTACCGCAATATACAGAGTGATGCTGCATTAATAGCGGATTTAGGCAAACAGGGCGGCACACCCAAAGAAGTGTTTGGAAATCAAGAATTTCTGGCAATGACATTGGATTTGTTAAGAATGGACTACCGCGTTTGTGGGAGCTTTGAATACTCTCAATTGACACCTTTACCTATTCCTATCCATTGCTTTGCCGGGCGCTCAGATGAGATTAATGCTACGAAGCTAAATGACTGGCGATTGGAAAGCACTCAAATATTTACGTTGGATTGGTTTGATGGAGGGCATTTCTTTCTGCGGCAATCTGAAGACTGGTTTTTGTTTATGTTAAAAAAACGTCTGCTTCAAAGCCATAGGGAGGTGCCGCGTGAAGCGATTGCATCTGCCTGAAATGGTGCCTGCTGAGATTGAGGTTTGGTTGCTCGAATTTGATTTTGATTCGAAGCAACTGATAAATGACTGGTCTTTGCTGAGTGTGGGTGAACAGATTCATTTGCAATGCTTTCGTCAACATGAGGATCGTGTGCGCGGGATTGTGACACGCGCAACTGTGCGTCGCTTACTGGCAAAATATTTGGCGTTACCTCCCCATAGAATACAGATTGAAATGAACGAGTTTGGTAAACCTCGTCTGCCGGCCTATTACGACATAGAGTTTAATGTTTCTCATACAGGCGACTTTGCATTGATAGCATTATCTGCAAAAGGTGAGATTGGGGTTGATATCGAATATTGCCATAAAGATGTCGAGGATCTGTGGGTTCATGTACTTTCTGCAGAGGAGCGTGCCCAGGGGATTTGGTCAAATAAAAATTTCATTGATCTCTGGGTCATCAAAGAATCTGTATTGAAAGCATTAGGATTCGGGATTGCTGAATACCTGCCAGCTATTACTGTGCTGACCAATAATGATGGAAGTTATCACGTTGCGCATGACCATCCCGAATGGGCGAAAATCAAGGCCTGGTCCATCGAAGCGCCTCTTCACTATGTGGCCGCTCTTGCGTTGACGAATCAGCGTAACCATCGAATACATAATTAATTCTTACCACTTTGTTTTCAAGAAGCAACATGACCCGATTGAAAGCCGGGTCGCGGGCAAGCGATCAACCATTGAATACAGGTTTGGATTATAAAATCTTTTATTTGTGTCAATAAATACAAATTGATTAGGTATAAAAATGAATACAAGATTAATTTCATCTCGCAGTTATCCCGATAATTTCGTTGCGCATATGCAAATACTGGCGCGCGATCGACCAACTGATACCGCGTTGATTGTTGTTAGTGCACAAAACGAAATACTCGTTGATAAGAAATTTGATTATGCATCACTTGATTTGCAAGTCAGGGCGCTGGCTGCAGTACTGCAAAATCATTTCTCACCCGGTGAGCGAGCACTATTGCTATTAAACAACGATGAACACTATGTAATTAGTTTCCTGGCGTGCCTGTATACAGGCATCATTGCTGTACCGATTTTTCCACCGGAGTCTCTACGGGAAAGGCATTTTGCGAGACTGGTCGCGATTGCCGATGATGCAAAGGCAGGTTGTATTCTTACCAGCAGCAAGATTCTGCCGCTGATCGCCAATGTGACGACAACGCAGTTTTCCGAAGCAATTATACTGACCGTAGATACGATAGATCAGGGTAGTGCATCACGATGGCATGCTTATGCTCCGAAGGGAGGCGAGATTGCATTTCTTCAATATACATCGGGCTCAACCTCAACACCTAAAGGGGTGATGGTTAGTCATCATAATCTGATGATGAATGCCAAAGCGTTTGAAGAGGGAATGTCGATCAACGCAGATGACATATTTGTCAGTTGGTTGCCTCTCTACCATGATATGGGCTTGATTGGTGGGCTATTGCAGCCGATACATCGTGGCATTCCGGCGATATTAATGTCTCCCAACCTTTTTATCGAAAAACCTGTGCGCTGGTTGGAAATTATTTCGCGTTATCGTGCCACGGTCAGTGGCGCTCCCAATTTTGCTTTCCAGCTCTGTGTCGATCGTGTTAGAAGCTCGCAGTTAATGGATATCGATTTATCTTCCTGGCGTGTTGCATTTTCAGGAGCGGAGCCGGTGCGTAGCAAAACGATGCAGGCATTTATTGAATGCTTTAACCATGTAGGGTTTTCATCAGATGCGATTTATCCCTGTTATGGCTTAGCGGAGGCCACGTTGTTTGTGACCGGAGGGGTGCGAGGAGAGGGCATGCAAACCCATCAGTTCTCTTCTGAAGCACTTGCGCTAGGATGCGCAAAATTGGCTGCAGAAGGAGCGTCGATCGTGGCGTGTGGCTTCCCGGCATCCAATCATTCGATAAAAATTGTAGATCCGGAAAAGCGGGTTACATTGGCGGATGGCTGTGTCGGTGAAATATGGACGGATGGCCCAAGCCTGGCTTGCGGCTACTGGCAACACTCCCAAGAGACTGCGCAAGCTTTTGTGCATAACGAAGGAAAATACTGGTTGCGAACAGGAGATCTTGGTTTTATTCATGCCCGGCAGTTGTACATCATGGGGCGATGTAAAGATCTCATTATTATCCGTGGTCAAAATATCTACCCTCAGGATATTGAGTTGACTATTGAAGAAGAAGTGGAAGCTGTTCGCAAAGGACGAGTCGCTGCATTTTCAGTGGAAAATAATGAAGGTGAAGGCATTGGTGTAGCCGTTGAAGTATCTCGTAATACGCAAAAATTGATTTCTGCCGAGGCATTGATTAAGACGCTTAGTGAAGTAGTCAGTGCAAGCTGTCACGAATCTTTGTCTGTAGTTATTTTGTTAAATCCAGGTGCCCTGCCCAAGACATCAAGTGGCAAGCTGCAGCGAGCTGCCTGCCGCCAGGGGTGGCTCAAGCGCACGCTGGATGCATATGCAATTTATGAACATGGTTATGTCGTTCTCGGTAAGGATAATTGCTTACCTCAGACACTGATTGATGAAACAGAAATCGCGCTGGCAGCGGTTTGGGAATCTGTGTTAAATCGCGCCGTGTTGGCACGTGAAGATCATTTTTTTGCAATTGGCGGTAATTCATTAACCGCTGTCCAGGTTGCAGCGCGAATTTCAGAACATTGGTCTATTCAATTTTTTCCGCGTAGCTTGTTTCATAATCCTCGACTAAATGAATGTGCAGCTGAAATCAAATGCCTTTTGACGTCAGGCTCATCTCAGCCAGCTTTTGAAAACCGCATCTTACCCATACGAAGCAAAGCCAATGTGCTACCTCTATCTTTCGGGCAGCGGCGATTATGGTTTCTTTGGCTACTTGATCCATTAAGCAACGCCTATAACGTGCAGCATGCATTGCGACTGGCAGGCGCGCTGAATAAGCAAGCATTCAATGCAAGTATTGAGGACTTGATCGCGCGACATGAATCATTGCGCACGATTTTTCGCGCCGGTGCTGATGGTGCGGTTGAACAAGTCATTCATCCGAAAACACTTAACATAATTACTGATATCGATTTACGTGATATCGCCATGCTAGAACGTGAGGCAAGAGTTGTAAAAGAAATGCAGCAGATCATCTCGGCTCCTTTCGATTTAACACAAGGCCCATTACTGCGCATTGCCTTAATTCAGGTAAATGAGAACGAGATTATTTTTGTAATCGTCATGCATCACATCGTTTCGGATGGGGTTTCCGTGCAAATCTTACTGAATGAGCTCGCCTCTTTTTATCAGGCGCATGTACAAGGGAAATCAGCCTGTCTCGATAATTTACCAATCCAATATGTAGATTACGCACTTTGGCAGCTGGAATGGCTGGAAGAGGGTGAGAAAGATAGGCAGCTTGCATACTGGCGTGATCACTTAGGTGACGAACATCCGATTCTACAACTTCCAACCAATCGCGTTAGACAACCGGTTACAAGCTATCAAGCTGGACGCTATAGTTTCGACATTCCTCTCGATGTGCTGAACCAGTTGCGTCAGTTGGCGTTGCGTCATGGAGCAACACTCTTTATAACCTTACTGACAGCCTTCCAAGCTTTTTTATTTCGGTATACGGGACAACAGGATATTCGCGTTGGCATTCCAGTCGCTAATCGCAACCGGGTTGAGACAGCGGGTTTAATTGGATTTTTTGTCAATACACAGGTTTTGCGAAGCCAGTTGGATGGCCGTATGCTGCTTGATGAACTCCTGATTCAAACCCGGGAGGCTGCGATTAATGCGCAAAGTCATCAGGATCTTCCCTTCGAACAATTGGTAGAGTCATTGCATCCTCAGCGTGATTTACGGCATAGCCCGTTATTTCAGGTGACTATCAATCATTTATTGAAGGATTACCGTTATTTTCAGGAATTTTCAGGGCTTACCGTTACCGATTACTCGCTACCTGAGCAGTCTGCGCAACTTGAATTTAGACTAGAAACGATTGAATTGCCCGACGGTAGTGTAAATGCCAGCTTTATTTATGCTTCCGAACTTTTCAATTCTTCATGGGTTGAACGATTGGCGTCTCATTACCTGCGCATTCTGGAAGCATTGGCAAGTTGTCAGAACACGACAATCGGTGACATTGATCTGTTGAGCGAAAAAGATAAACAGCAGCTTGAAATTTTGGGAACCAATCAGTCTGATGTTTCAGTGTTTCATCCTGTTCATCAATTGATTGAGCATCAGGCAGACAGTAATCCCCACAGGGTGGCTGTGATTTCGGGCCAAATTGAGTTGCGTTATGCGGAACTCAATCACAGATCAAATCAACTGGCGCATCGACTGATCGGTCTTGGCGTTAAGCCTGAAATGAGCGTTGGCATTGCAGTCGAGCGTAATTCTATTGAATTGATCATAGGTCTTTTGGCCATTCTAAAAGCGGGAGGGGGTTACGTTCCGCTTGACCCGGAATATCCGAAAGAACGATTAGATTATATGCTTGTAAATAGCGGGATTAAATTTCTGCTGACACAAGCGCATATAAAATCAAGGATTCCTCATAAAGAAGGTATGGAAATACTGGCGCTTGATGCGCTTGATCTGAGTGTTGAGATGGAAACCAACCCCGAGGTTGCTCTGCATGAGCATAATTTGGCTTATGTTATTTATACTTCGGGTTCAACCGGTCGGCCTAAAGGCGTTGCAGTTGCGCATGGCCCACTGTCCATGCATCTGAACGCCATTGGGAATATTTACGATGTTCGGCCAGGCGATCGTGAATTGATGTTTTTCTCCATGAATTTTGATGCGGCTGCCGAGCAATGGATCACTCCGCTGACACATGGCACTGCATTGGTGCTTTCCTCAACAAGTGATTTGGCAGGAGATGGTTTCGTGGGCTTGATTGAGAAACACCAAATAACGACGCTGCATCTTCCTCCAGCCTATCTGAGAATGCTGCTGCCGTTGATGCATGGAAAAGCTCATACGGTTCGTACTTGTATCGCAGGTGGGGAAGCATGGTATGTCACTGACGTGACAGCTGTTCGGGATGCATTCCAGAATGCCCGGCTAGTGAATGCATATGGTCCAACTGAAGCCGTGATAACACCTACGGCATGGCTTAGCCATACTGATAGCGATGACCGGATTTGTTTCGAGGGCGAGTATGTACCAATTGGAAGACCGGTTGGTGCACGCAACTTATATGTACTGGATACGCAACTCAATCTTGTGCCGCTAGGTGCGATAGGCGAACTCTATGTGGGTGGAGAAGGGTTAGCGCGTGGTTATCTTGATCAGACTGCTTTGACTAGCGAGCGTTTTGTGCCGAATCCATTTGATTCAATGGGTGGTCGCCTGTATCGAACGGGTGATTGGGTGCGCTGGCGTGATGAAGGTCAGCTGGAATACCTGGGTCGTGTCGATCAGCAGATCAAGATTCGGGGTTTTCGTGTTGAACTGGGCGAGATTGAGGCGCAACTGCTCGCCCAGACCGGTGTGCGTGAGGTGGCCGTGCTGGCTCAAGAGGGACTCGGCGGCTTGCGGTTAGTCGCTTATTTAGCTCCGCATGACGGGGTTCAGTTGAGCTCGGCGTTGTTAAAAACATCGTTAGCGGCAACGCTTCCTGAATATATGATCCCCAATTTATTTGTTTTTCTGGATATCTTGCCGCTTAATCCTAACGGGAAAATAGACCGAAAAGCGCTGCCTTCTCCAGAGCAATATGACAAAACCGATTACGTCCCGCCGGTTAACGAACTGGAAAAGGCTATAGCTGAAATCTGGTCGGACGTACTGGAAATTCATCCGGTTGGATTACAAAACAACTTTTTTGATCTGGGAGGTCATTCGTTATTGTTGATCAAAGTCAAACAAAAACTAGAAGAACGCTTGAATATTCATATGGCCATCATAGATCTTTTTAAATATACCACCGTGGCAAGCTTGGCAAAATTTGTAAATCAAGGAGATGCCGGCAATGCATCCTTACAACGTCACCTGGATCGGGCGCAACGGCAACGTAGCACTTATATTCAACCAAAACAGAAAGCAAAGAGGATCCATTGATGGCCAGTCCTGAAGAATTGCCAGAAAATACAGAGCTTGATATTGCAATCATTGGCATGGCATGCCGCTTTCCCGGTGCGAGTGATATCGAGTCCTTTTGGTGTAATTTGCACGAAGGAGTTGAATCCATCAATTTCTTTACCGATGAAGAATTGCTCGTTCGCGGCGTGTCTCCCGAGGTGCTTAAAGACCCTCTCTACATAAAGGCAGGTGCACAACTCAAGGATGTAGATCTCTTCGATGCTTCTTTTTTTGGCTATACTCCGCGTGAAGCAGCAGAAACAGATCCGCAGCATCGGATTTTTCTTGAAGTGGCGTGGCAAGCCTTGGAAGATGCAGGCTACGATCCATCGAGGTACGCCAATCCAATTGGCGTATATGCGGGGTGTGGTGTAAACACTTATCTGTTAATGAATCTAATGTCCGGCGGAAGCATGTCAGATATGCAGGATATCTCTGCATTACAGGGACTCATGAATGGCAATAATAAGGATTCCATGACTACCACCGTCGCCTATAAACTTAACTTGCGCGGACCGGGCATTACCGTTCAGACAGCGTGCTCTACTTCTCTTGCCGCAACTCATGTAGCTTGCCGCGGCTTACTCAATCATGAGGCCGATATGGCCCTTGCGGGTGGAGCATGGGTAAATTTATTGCATGACGAGGTGGGTTATCATTATCAACCGGGTGCCATTCTCTCACCGGATGGCCATTGTCGTGCTTTTGATGCTAAGGCTGCGGGGACAGTGATAGGGAGTGGTGTGGGTGTGGTGGTACTTAAGCGATTGACGGATGCCTTGGCTGATGGTGATACCATTCACGCGGTGATAAAAGGCTCGGCGATTAATAATGATGGCTCGGCTAAAGCTGGTTATACCGCCCCCAGCATTGCAGGACAGGCGGAGGTCATACTTGCGGCTCAGGCCAATGCAGGCATCTCTGCGGATACCATCAGCTATATTGAAGCGCATGGCACTGGGACTACGATCGGTGATCCGATAGAGATTGCAGCATTGACGCAGGCTTTCCGGGAGAGTACCGACAAGCGCGGTTTTTGCGGTATCGGCTCAGTCAAGACGAATGTAGGTCATCTGGATGCAGCTGCAGGTATCGCAGGTTTGATTAAAACAACACTCGCTCTGAAATATCGGATTCTTCCTCCTAGTTTGAATTTCGAGCAGCCCAATTCACAAATAGATTTTTCTTCGAGTCCGTTTTATGTCAATACCGAGAATAAAGCTTGGCCGGATGGTTCAACTCCGCGTCGAGCGGGCGTCAGTTCGTTTGGTATCGGCGGAACCAATGTGCACGTGGTGATTGAAGAAGCGCCAGCGAGCAATCCACCGGGGGCTTCGCGTGACTGGCAAACGTTGATGGTTTCGGCCAGAAGTCCAAGTGCATTGGAAACAGCGATGATTCACTTGCAAAACCATCTGATTACTCACCCAGAGCAAGCATTAGCTGACGTTGCCTATACCCTTCAGGTCGGGAGAAAGAATTTTTCTTATCGGGCAATTGCATTATGCCGGAATTGTGAAGATGCGGTGATGTTGCTACGGAATCAGCCCGGAGATCGCTTCATAACTCAACAAGTGGCATTTGAAAACCGTCCGGTTACTTTTCTTTTTCCTGGGCAAGGTGCGCAATATGTCGATATGGCTCGTGATCTCTATCAAAATGAGTTCGTTTTTCGTCAAGAGCTTGATCGTTGCATTGATTTGCTTAAACCGCGTCTTGATTTCGATCTATTCACCATACTTTTTCCTAATGCTGAAGAAGATGGCCGTGCTTTAGCTGCAGCGAGACTTGAGCAAACCGAAGTCACACAACCTGCATTATTTGTTATTGAATATGCCTTGGCGAAATTATGGATGTCATGGGGCGTTCAGCCCACGTCGATGATAGGTCATAGCGTGGGTGAATACGTTGCAGCTTGTGTAGCAGAAGTATTTTCCCTGGAAGACGCGATACAGTTAGTGGCAATGCGTGGACGCTTGTTACAGCAAATGAAAAAGGGGGCAATGCTGGCTGTTATGCTGCCCGAAGACGAACTTATGGCGTTGATGATTGAAGGCTGCGATTTGGCAGCGGTCAATGGACCGGATCTTTGTGTTTTATCGGGCTCTACGGCTGCCATTGATGCAGCTGAAAAGAGGCTGTCCGAACAAGAGATCGGATACCGGAGATTACATGTTTCGCATGCTTTTCATTCCAGCATGGTGGAGCCCATAATTCCGGATTTTGTTGATCTGATGGTCAAAGTTAAATTGCGTCGCCCCACAATTCCATTTTTCTCAAACGTAAGCGGGGATTGGATTACTGACCAAGAAGCAACAGATCCCGGCTACTGGGGGCGACATTTGCGTGGAACCGTGCGTTTTAATAAAGGTCTGCAGCAATTGCTGAGTAATCAGGAGCAAATTTTTCTCGAAGTGGGCCCTGGAGAAACATTGATTGCATTAGCTCAACGGCATCCTTTGGCAAAGCCTAAGCAACTGATGGTTTCCTCGTTACCCCACCCGAACAAAAATCATGATGCCCAGAAACACTTGTATCTCAGTCTTGGCAAGCTTTGGTTAAACGGATTAACCATTGATTGGGAGAGCTACTATGCCCATGAACGCCGCCGCCGTGTCTCATTGCCGACATATCCATTTGAACGGCAATCCTATTGGATTAAACCAGTTAAACAGGAGGGACAAGGGCAAGTCACGCATACCATAAAAGCGCATACCCGCTCAATCAATGATTGGTTTTATGTGCCTTCATGGCGGCGTGCTGAGAAGCTTGAATTTAGAAATATTTTCTCTGAGGTTGCGGGATATTGTCTGATTCTTAAGAATGAGAATACGCTGGGTGCTGCTTTGGTAGAGCAACTATTGGCTTATGGCGTTAAGCCCATCACGGTTTCTGCTGGCTCTGAATTTCATCGCAAAAATGAGCAAAGCTACATCATACGTCCTGATGATAAAAATGATTTTGATCGGCTGCTTCAGGATATTCGTGCTGAAAACAAGTCAATTCAATACATTTTTTATTGTTGGAGCTTAAGCTTGAACGATGAGGTTTTGACTCAGAGAGAAAGCTTGACGAGATATTTCTTCAGCCTGCTTTACCTTGTAAATGCATTAGAAAAACACCAATCCAATGTACTTTCGGGTGAGCGAACGGAAATTACTATCGTGACCAATCAGTTTTCGGATATTACGGGTAATGAAACATTATGTCCGGAGAAAGCATTGTTAACAGGGCCATGTAAGGTCATTCCGCAAGAGCATTCGTATCTGAATTGCCGCCTGATTGATGTTGAATTGCCGGTGTCGGGCAGTGTTGCCGAATCGCGCCTGATTAAGCAGATCCTCGCCGAATCACAAAAGAATAACGATAATTCGATGACTGCTTATCGAGGTCCGCACCGCTGGATTCAATTTTTTGAATCAGCTCAATATCCCACATCAGTAATTAACCGATTTAAATCTGGCGGAGTTTATTTTATTACGGGCGGATTAGGGGGCATCGGTTTGACGCTGGCGGAATACTTGGCGCGAAAGTTTCAGGCTAAATTGGTGTTATTGGGGCGTTCTCCGATTCCACCTCGGGAGAGTTGGCCAGAAGCTTTGGCTGCAAACAATAAAGACAGTGCCGTGCATCACAAAATAGAAAACATCATTAAACTTGAGGGGCTGGGCGCTGAAGTGCTCGTGCTAAATGCGGATGTTGCAAATTTAAAGGAATTGAAGGCGGCTGTAACGCAAGCAAAGCATAACTTTGGCAACATCAATGGTGTTATTCATACTGCGGGTGAAGTGAGCAATGGGTTAATGTCCTTAAAAACAAAGGAGGCGATTGCGCGAGTGCTGGAGCCTAAAGTGCAGGGGACGCAAGCATTGCAAGCAATATTTAAGGAAGATTCGCTGGACTTCATGTTGTTATGTTCTTCACTGGCAACGATGGCGGGCGGCCTTAGTAAAGTTGATTATTGTGCGGCCAACGCCTATTTGGATGCAGTCGCTCATTTTGCCTACCGTGAACATTCATATCCTGTCATTTCGATTAACTGGGACAGTTGGCGCGAAGTCGGCATGGCTGCAAATATGGAGATGCCTGATGATATAGGGATTGCGCCAAAAGAAGGCGCAGAGATATTTGAGCGTATTGTGAATGGACCGAATGTTCCTCAAGTTATCGTTTCAACTCTCGATTTGCAAGCTCGATTGAGTCAAGCGCAGCAAGATCTCCTTGCTCTACCTTTAGCCTTTACACCACCTACGCACAAAGCAGCAAGATTCTCAAGACCTGTACTACAAACAATTTTTAAATCACCAGAAAGTGAATTGGAAATAAGTATTGCAGAAATTTGGCAGAATTTGCTGGGAATAGAATCTGTGGGGGTAGATGATAATTTATTTGAATTGGGTGGTGATTCGCTGTTGGGAGTACAGTTGTTATCCAGAGTGAGAGCAGGTTTTTCTGTTGATTTACATCCGGCGGATTTCTTTAGATTACCTACTATTACGGGTTTAGCAGCATTGGTTGAGGCAAAATTGCTCGATGAAATTGAATGCTCATAATGTAATTGATTTAATTTGATGAACGCAATTACCTTGTGATCAGGCTATCGTATTGAAGATAAATTAGGGATTTCTTATGGCAGATAATGACGATCTTGCGCGACGACGAGCGCGCTTGACACCAGAGCAGCGTCAGCGACTAACACAACGGTTTCAGGCAAGCACTGATGCATTACGTCAAACAATCTCTATTCCTCGGCGGTCGATCAGTGAATTTGCACATCTTTCTTACGCGCAGCAGCGGCACTGGTTTTTATGGCAATTGGATCCGCAGAGTACAGCGTATCATTTGGGCGGCGCGCTGCGTTTGCTTGGGGAACTGGATATTGAAGCTTTGCGTGCAAGTTTCCAAGGGCTGATAGCACGGCATGAATCGTTGCGCACAGTTTTTCAGATGAATGAAGCAGGTTTACCGCAGCAGAAAATCGATGCGGAAGGTAAATTCGAGCTGATTCGGATTGATTTGTGCGATTTGCCGGTTGTGCAACGTACTCAACATGCACATGAAGAAGCGATGCGGATCAACACCACGCCATTCGATCTGACACAAGGACCGCTACTGCGTGTCGCGCTTATCCGGGTGGCGGCGGAAGAGCATCATCTGGTGGTGGTGATGCACCATATCATTTCAGATGCCTGGTCCAACCGCATCATTATCGACGAATTCTCTGCACGCTACCGCGCCGAGGTGGAAAAATTGGAATTTTCGTTACCACCGCTTGCGATTCAGTACGCAGATTATGCCTTATGGCAGCGCAATTGGTTAGAAGCGGGAGAAAAAGAGCGGCAATTAACATACTGGCGCAATCAATTAGGAGAAGCGCACCCGGTATTGCAACTGCCCACTGATCGCCCTCGCGCATCGACAGCGCATTACCGAGCGGGACAGCATGATTTTACTTTACCCGGGTCATTGATATCTCGCTTGCAGTGCCAAGCGCAGGATCGGGGAATGACGCTGTTCATGATGTTTCTGACAGGTTTTCAGGTATTGTTATATCGCTATACCGGGCAAAGCGATATGCGGGTGGGAGTGCCGACTGCCAACCGTCATCGGATAGAGACAGAAAACATTGTCGGTTTGTTCGTAAATACCCAGGTACTATGTAACCGTATCGACAGCCGCATGCCGTTGAGTGTTGCACTTGATCAAACTCATGAAGCCGCGTTGGGTATGCAGACGTATCAAGATCTGCCATTTGAGCAACTGGTCGAAGCGCTGCAGCCAGAGCGCAACCTACATCAAAATCCGCTGTTCCAGGTCATGTTCAATCACTTGCGTGAGGACTATCGCGCACTGGGGCAATTGCCCGAACTGACTGTCGAAGAATATGAGCTCGGCGAACGTAGCGCGCAGTTTGAGTTGACGCTGGATACCGTAGAAAGGCCGGATGGAAGGATTGACGCACGTTTCACCTATGTTGTCGAACTGTTTGAGCCGAGTACAATCACGCGGTTGAGTGAGCACTATCTCAGGGTGCTGGAACAATTGGCTGAAACTCCGCAGCAATGTGTGGGCGACATCACGTTACTAAGTGCAGCGGAATGGCATCAGCTAAAAGTCTGGGGAATCAACGAACGGCACTACGTCAATACGGAACCGGTACATCGCTTGATCGAACGGCAGGTCAACGATCGTCCGGGTGCAATTGCACTTATTTTTGGCGATACGGAACTTAGTTATGGGGAGCTGAACCGGCGGGCGAACCAGTTGGCGCATCAACTGATTGCTTTGGGAGTGAAACCCGAGAGCAGAGTGGGGATTGCGGTAGAACGCTCGATTGACATGGTGGTTGGGTTGTTGGCGACGCTGAAGGCAGGCGGTGCGTATGTACCGCTGGACCCGGCGTATCCGTGGGAGCGGCTGAATCACATGATAACAGACAGCGCAATTGAACTATTGCTGACACAAAGTCATGTCAGGAAACGAATTCCGTATGCCGAAGAGCGTCATGTTGTGGAACTGGATACCCTCGATCTGGCAGATTGGTCGGAGAATAATCCGGTAGTGCATCTGCACGGAGAACATCTGGCTTACATCATCTATACCTCCGGTTCCACCGGAAAACCTAAGGGAGCTGCTAACCGCCATGGTGCGCTATATAACAGGTTAGTCTGGATGCAGGAAGCCTACCTCCTGAACCATGATGATACTGTGTTGCAAAAAACACCTTTCAGTTTTGATGTGTCAGTTTGGGAATTTTTCTGGCCATTAATGTATGGAGCGCGCCTAGCTATCGCTAATCCCGGCGATCAGCGTGATGCCGCGTGGCTAATTACATTGATTGAACGACACAAAGTAACGACGCTGCATTTTGTCCCTTCTATGTTGCGGGCCTTTATGGCAGATGACGGAGTTGCGACCTGTAGCAGCTTAAAACAAATTATCTGCAGCGGAGAAGCGTTGCAATTGGAGATGCAGGAGGCGGTATTCAAGCAACTTCCCAAAGTCAAGCTTTACAATCTTTATGGACCGACAGAATCGGCTATCGACGTAACCCATTGGACCTGTCGCGATGAGGTGTCTACTAATATCCCCATCGGACAGCCGATAACTGCTACCAAAACCTACATTCTGGATGCCAATCTTAATCCTGCCCTACAAGGGGTGGCAGGAGAGCTGTATCTCGGCGGCGTTGGACTTGCTCGCGGTTATCTGAATCGGCCGACTCTGACGGCGGAGCGGTTTGTGGCGAATCCGTTTGATAAGTACGGAGAGCGGCTTTATCGCACGGGGGATCTGACGAGATGGCGATCAGATGGGCAAATAGAATATCTGGGGCGGCTCGATTATCAGGTCAAAATAAGAGGCTTTCGAATTGAACTGGGTGAAATCGAAACACAATTGCTGTTGCAACCGGGGATCAGAGAAGCAGTGGTGGTGGCAAAAGAAGGATCAGGGAGCACAAGGCTTGTTGCCTATATTGCATTGCATGTGGGAAACGAAGTGGATACAGCTGAACTGCGCGGGTCACTGGGGCAGTCCTTGCCCGACTACATGATTCCGTCGGCGATCGTGATACTGGAGAACCTGCCACTGAATGCGAACGGTAAGGTGGAACGCAAACTGCTGCCCGTACCAAAATTTATCAGTGCGAATCAATACGAAGCACCGCAAGGCGAAGTGGAAGAAGCGTTGGGGGCGATCTGGATGGAGGTGTTGAATCTTAATCGAGTGGGGCGAAATGATCATTTCTTTGAATTGGGAGGGCATTCTCTCTTGATTCTGCAAGTTCAACAGAAATTACTACGCAATAGATCTGTTTCAGTGCCACTGCGAATGTATTTTGAATACCCTGTTTTGCATGAAATCGCCGCGATGATAAAAACAAGCTCTTTGGCTTCCGATGAGCGCGATGAATTATCTGAAATGTCTGAGTTACTTGATTTATTGGAGAGTTGATTGGAACTGAATAAGCAAGATATTGCCGAGCGATTTTCCGTGCTTTCTTCCGGAAAGCAAAAGACATTCCTTAACTCATTGAAAGAACGTGGAATTGATTTCGCTTTGCTGCCCATTGTTCGACAATCTTCGGAAAGCCGTCAGATTCTTTCTTACGCGCAGCAGCGGCACTGGTTTTTATGGCAATTGGATCCGCAGAGTACAGCGTATCATTTGGGCGGCGCGCTGCGTTTGCTTGGGGAACTGGATATTGAAGCTTTGCGTGCAAGTTTCCAAGGGCTGATAGCACGGCATGAATCGTTGCGCACAGTTTTTCAGATGAATGAAGCAGGTTTACCGCAGCAGAAAATCGATGCGGAAGGTAAATTCGAGCTGATTCGGATTGATTTGTGCGATTTGCCGGTTGTGCAACGTACTCAACATGCACATGAAGAAGCGATGCGGATCAACACCACGCCATTCGATCTGACACAAGGACCGCTACTGCGTGTCGCGCTTATCCGGGTGGCGGCGGAAGAGCATCATCTGGTGGTGGTGATGCACCATATCATTTCAGATGCCTGGTCCAACCGCATCATTATCGACGAATTCTCTGCACGCTACCGCGCCGAGGTGGAAAAATTGGAATTTTCGTTACCACCGCTTGCGATTCAGTACGCAGATTATGCCTTATGGCAGCGCAATTGGTTAGAAGCGGGAGAAAAAGAGCGGCAATTAACATACTGGCGCAATCAATTAGGAGAAGCGCACCCGGTATTGCAACTGCCCACTGATCGCCCTCGCGCATCGACAGCGCATTACCGAGCGGGACAGCATGATTTTACTTTACCCGGGTCATTGATATCTCGCTTGCAGTGCCAAGCGCAGGATCGGGGAATGACGCTGTTCATGATGTTTCTGACAGGTTTTCAGGTATTGTTATATCGCTATACCGGGCAAAGCGATATGCGGGTGGGAGTGCCGACTGCCAACCGTCATCGGATAGAGACAGAAAACATTGTCGGTTTGTTCGTAAATACCCAGGTACTATGTAACCGTATCGACAGCCGCATGCCGTTGAGTGTTGCACTTGATCAAACTCATGAAGCCGCGTTGGGTATGCAGACGTATCAAGATCTGCCATTTGAGCAACTGGTCGAAGCGCTGCAGCCAGAGCGCAACCTACATCAAAATCCGCTGTTCCAGGTCATGTTCAATCACTTGCGTGAGGACTATCGCGCACTGGGGCAATTGCCCGAACTGACTGTCGAAGAATATGAGCTCGGCGAACGTAGCGCGCAGTTTGAGTTGACGCTGGATACCGTAGAAAGGCCGGATGGAAGGATTGACGCACGTTTCACCTATGTTGTCGAACTGTTTGAGCCGAGTACAATCACGCGGTTGAGTGAGCACTATCTCAGGGTGCTGGAACAATTGGCTGAAACTCCGCAGCAATGTGTGGGCGACATCACGTTACTAAGTGCAGCGGAATGGCATCAGCTAAAAGTCTGGGGAATCAACGAACGGCACTACGTCAATACGGAACCGGTACATCGCTTGATCGAACGGCAGGTCAACGATCGTCCGGGTGCAATTGCACTTATTTTTGGCGATACGGAACTTAGTTATGGGGAGCTGAACCGGCGGGCGAACCAGTTGGCGCATCAACTGATTGCTTTGGGAGTGAAACCCGAGAGCAGAGTGGGGATTGCGGTAGAACGCTCGATTGACATGGTGGTTGGGTTGTTGGCGACGCTGAAGGCAGGCGGTGCGTATGTACCGCTGGACCCGGCGTATCCGTGGGAGCGGCTGAATCACATGATAACAGACAGCGCAATTGAACTATTGCTGACACAAAGTCATGTCAGGAAACGAATTCCGTATGCCGAAGAGCGTCATGTTGTGGAACTGGATACCCTCGATCTGGCAGATTGGTCGGAGAATAATCCGGTAGTGCATCTGCACGGAGAACATCTGGCTTACATCATCTATACCTCCGGTTCCACCGGAAAACCTAAGGGAGTGGGGGTGGCGCATGGGCCGCTGGCAATGCATGTGCAATCAATTGGTGAGCTTTACGGCATGACAGCGGCGGATCGTGAACTACAGTTTGCCTCAATCAATTTTGATGGTGCACATGAACGTTGGCTTGTGCCATTGGCCTTTGGTGCTGCATTGATGCCACGTGACAACGAATTATGGTCGGTTGACCATACAGCTGCTGAGATAACTAAGCACGGCATTACGATTGCCTGCTTTACCCCAGGCTATTTGCAGCAACTGGCAGAATTCACCGGCAAAGCTGGCCGGGATTTGCCGATCCGTTCCTATACGGTAGGTGGTGAGGCAATGAGTCGTACTGGTTTTGACTTTGTGCAGCAGACACTACATTCGCCGCGTATTATCAATGGCTACGGCCCTACCGAAGCAGTAATAACTCCGCTAATTTTCAAGGCATACTCCGGCACTCAGTTTGATTCGGATTATTTGCCAATCGGTTCACCGGTTGGCGACCGCGCCGCTTATATTGTGGATGCCGAAATGAATCCGGTTGCGCAGGGCGTGACCGGAGAACTATATCTCGGTGGGACGGGGTTGGCGCGAGGTTATCTGAACCGGTCGGAATTGACAGCGGAACGGTTTGTGGCGGACCCGTTTGACGAGAACGGAGGTCGGCTCTACCGTACGGGAGATTTGGCGAGATGGCGATCAGATGGACAAATAGAATATCTGGGAAGGCTCGATCATCAGGTCAAAATAAGAGGCTTTCGAATTGAATTGGGTGAGATCGAAACACAAATATTGTTTCAACAGGAAATCAGAGAAACGGTAGTGGTGGCGAAGGAAGGGCCAGGTGGTGCGAGGTTGGTCGCCTATATTGTGCTGCATGCGGGGAATGAGGTGGATATTGCTGAGCTGCGCGGGTCACTGGGGCAATCCTTGCCCGACTATATGATCCCAGCTGCGATTGTGGTGCTGGAGAGTCTGCCGCTGAATGCGAATGGCAAAGTGGACCGCAAACTGCTGCCTGAGCCGGAATTTGCAGGTGTGGGTGGCTATGAAGCGCCACAAGGAGAAGTGGAAGAGCGATTGGCTGCGATTTGGAGAGAGGTATTGAGAATCGGCCAAGTTGGGCGCAACGATAATTTCTTTGAACTGGGGGGGGACTCGATTCTCAGTCTGCAGATTGTGACCAAAGCGCGCCGTGCGGGCTGGAAGATTACGCCGCGGCAATTGTTTGAACGGCAAACAGTTGCCGCACTCGCAGGTATTACTAAGCCCCTGGAGGAGACTGCTAAAACGATTCATGTTCAGAGTGATTCGCTGGATATTGCCATGCCAATTCCCATGTTGCCGATTCAACTGGATTTTTTTGCACAAGTCATACCCATGAGGCACTATTGGAATCAGGCGGTGTTTTTGAAAAATCGCCGGTTTTTTGACGCAATTCGATTGAATCAAGCATTAAAAGCTGTTGTGCAGCGTCATGACGCGTTGCGTTTCTGTTACAGGGAAACGAACGGTCAATGGGAGCAGATTGCCACTAAATCCATTGCCCAAGATATTTTGTGGGTGCGAAATGCAGCGACTGCTGAGCAATTATTGGCACTCTGCAATGAAGCTCAGCGCAGTTTGAATCTGCAACAGGGATCGCTGGTAAGGGCGATGCTGATAAATATGACGGATCAAACCCAGCGTTTGCTGTTGGTTATTCATCATCTGGTGATTGACGGTGTTTCCTGGCGCATTCTAATTGAAGATCTTGAAACTGCCTATCACCAGACAGAGAACCATGAAACCATTATCTTGCCTGAAGCTACTACTGGCTATCCTGTCTGGACTCATCAACTGCAACAATATCCTAATAGCCATGAGGCTGAGTTTGACTATTGGCAAAGGTGGATGGATGTGCCTGTTTCCCTTCCTTATGATTTCCCCAAAGGTTCCAATAGTACATTTAACTTCACTCGTATAACTGCTAGGCTTGGTCAAACGCAAACTCATGCGTTGATTAAAGATGCCCCAGCAGCATATCGCACGCAAGTCAACGATTTGCTGCTTGCCGCGCTGGGTGGCGCGTTATGTCAATGGAGCGGACATCAGAAGATTCTGGTGGATCTTGAAGGCCATGGGCGCGAAGATCTTTATCCTGATATCGATCTATCCAGAACAATTGGATGGTTTACTGCGCTGTTTCCGGTAATTCTGGATCCATCAGGTGACATGCCGCAAAGAGTCAAACATATTAAAGAAAGCCTGCGACAAATGCCCAATAGAGGATTGGGCTTTGGTTTATTCAAATATTATGGTACGTCGGCGCAACGACAAGTTATCCACGATCTTCCCAAAGCGCAAGTTGTATTTAATTATTTGGGGCAATTTGATACCAGTTTTGGTGAACAAGCCCCTTGGGTGTTAGCAGACGAACCGCTAGGTGATTTGATGGCTCGCGATGTAATACAGCAGCATGATCTATCTATTAATAGTCACATTTACAAAGGTGAGCTTTGCCTGGAAGTCAATTACAGTGAAGCTCGATATAGCGAAACAACCATCGCAGCATTCGTTCAGATTTTCCTGACCGAACTTGAATTAGTAATCACTCATTGCAGATTTTGTGCTCGCGGCGTTACGCCTTCTGATTTTCCTCTGATTCAGATGAATCAGAGTGAATTGGATCGGTTACCCATTCCGATTGAGCAACTTGAGGATCTTTATCCGCTTTCGCCGATGCAAACCGGCATGCTGTTTCATAGTGTGTTTGACAGGGATGGCGCGATGTATCTCAATCAGCTGAGCGCTGATATCGAGTATTTGTCGGTTGAGCGATTCAAGGCTGTCTGGCAGGCTGCGGTCGATCGCCATGAGATATTACGTACCGGTTTCGTACAGGAAGGAAAAATACCGCTGCAATGGGTAGCGAAAGCGGTTGAATTACCTTTTGTCGTGCATGACTGGCGCAATCAGAATACCCATCCTTTGGCTGATCAGCAGCGGGAGCTTGAAGCACTTGCTCAATCAGAGCACAGGTCGGGCGTCGATCTGAAAAATCCACCATTGATTCGAATTGCCGTAGTGCGCCTCGCCGATGAACGATATCACTTCATTATGACGATTCATCATCTTCTGTTGGATGGATGGAGTACTTCTCAATTGCTGGGTGAAGTGTTGCGACAGTATGGTGGCGCGACACTGCTGCCTCCCCGTATTCGCTACCGGGATTTTATTGAATGGCTGCACGATCGTGATCATCAAGTAGCGAAAGCGTATTGGCTGGAGCGTTTATGCCATACCACTGAAACTACCCGATTATCAGATGTGTTTTCAGCCCCAGCAACACATGAGGGTTATGGAGAATCCATTTATCCACTCGACCAGGCCTTGACCGATGATTTAATCAATTTCTGCAAACGCGAACACATTACGATCAATACCTTGATACAAGCTGCATGGGCTTTGCTGCTGGGTCATTATACGGGTCAGCAAACAGTTACCTTTGGCGTGACTGTTGCTGGCAGGCCTGCAGATTTGCCGAGATCTGACCAGATACTCGGACTCTTCATCAACACATTGCCGGTGAGTATCGCATTGAAACCTGAATTGACAGTTGGTGAGTGGTTGCGCGAAGTACAAATACAAAACTTGGCTTCACGCGAACATGAACATACTCCACTTTATGAAATTCAACGCTGGGCAGGGCAAAGCCGGCCGGGACTATTTGATAGTATTTTAGTCTTTGAAAATTATCCGGTTGACCAAGCATTCAAACAGCATATGCCGGGCGGACTTGTTTTCTCCGGCGTCAAATGCCGGGAAGCAACCAATTATCCGATGACCGTATCGGTCGTGGAAAATAATGGATTTACCTTACATTATGGATATACCTACAAAGATTTTTCAGCAGCAACTGTCAGTTGTATCGCAGCACAAATTGAACAATTGTTACGTGAGATCACGCGAAGCGAAGTCAAATGTTTAGGTGACATCACGCGACTAAGCGCAACAGAATGGGAACAACTAAAAGACTGGGGAATTAACGATCTGCGCTATCTCAATGTAGAACCGGCGCACCGGCTGATCGAGCGAAAGGTTAATGAGCACGCTGAAGCGATTGCACTCATTTTTGGTGAGACAAAACTCAGTTATGCAGAGCTAAATCGACGGGCAAACCAACTGGCGCACCAACTGATTGCTTTAGGGGTGAAACCCGAGAGCCGAGTGGGGATTGCGATGGAACGTTCGATCGACATGGTGGTTGGGTTGTTGGCGACACTCAAGGCAGGCGGCGCATACGTGCCGCTGGATCCAGACTATCCAAGCGAACGGCTGAATCATATGGTAATTGACAGCGCGATTGAATTGCTATTGACACAAAGCATGCTACGGGGGCGAATTCCGCATTGTGCAACTTGTCATGTATTGGAATTGGACGCACTGGATTTGTCAGGCTGTCCGGATATTAATCCGGATGTGAGATTGCATGGTGAGAATCTAGCTTATATCATTTATACATCAGGTTCTACCGGCAAACCTAAAGGCGTTGGAGTCGCTCATCGTGCACTCGTTGAGCATACATACATTGCCATTGATTTCTTTAAATTGCAAAGCACAGACCGGATGTTGCAATTCTCTACCATTAATTTCGATGGTTTCATTGAGCAGCTTTTCCCTCCCTTATGCGCAGGTGCAGCCATAGTTTTACGCGGTACCACGTTATGGGACAGTGAAACGTTCTATTGGGAATTGATGGATAAGCGAATAACAGTTGCCGATCTCACGACAGCCTATTGGTTTTTGCTGGTACAGGATTTTGCCAGACAGGGGCCGCGCGATTACGGTTTGTTGCGGCAAGTACATGCAGGCGGTGAAGCCATGTCACCGGAAGGAATCAAAGCCTGGAGGCAAGCTGGTATGAATGGGATTGCTCTGTTGAATACCTATGGACCGACAGAGGCAATTGTTACCGCTACAGTCGCTAATTGCGATGGAAATGACTTGGATCATGATGCAGCATCGCCACAAGTCACTATCGGCAAGCCACTCCCAGCACGTCGAATTTATTTACTAGACTCCAACTTAGCGCCGGTGATGTCTGGAATTCCCGGTGAACTCTGCATCGGCGGGGAACTGCTAGCACGCGGATATCTGAATCGGCCGGAGTTAACTGCGGACCGGTTTATTGCAGATCCTTTTGATGATCATGGAGGGCGGCTTTACCGCACCGGAGATCTTGCAAAATGGCGTTCGGACGGACAAATAGAATATCTGGGTCGTCTGGATCATCAGGTTAAGGTGAGAGGATTTCGCATCGAACTCGGAGAGATAGAAACGCAGCTATTATTACATCCAGAAGTAAGAGAGGCCGTGGTGATCGCTAAAGAAGGGCCAAGCGGGGCGAGACTGGTGGCTTATATCTCGTTACATGCATGCAGTACACTGGATGTTGCCATGTTGCGGGAATCGATAGGAAAGGTTTTGCCAGATTATATGATGCCATCGGCGATTGTCATTTTGAAGAGCCTGCCCCTAAATGCAAACAGTAAAGTGGATCGTAAATTGCTTCCCGAGCCGGAATTTGTTATTGCAGACCAATATGAAGCACCCCAAGGCGAAGTGGAAGCAGCACTAACTAAAATTTGGGAGAAAGTGCTAGAACTTAACTCGATAGGGCGCAACGATAACTTCTTCGAACTGGGTGGAGACTCTATCATCAGTTTGCAGATTGTCGCCAAAGCACGTCGGATGGGCTGTAAAATCACGCCGCGACAATTGTTTGAACAACAGACAATTGCTGCGCTGGCTAAAGTGACAGAAATCGTGTCGGAATCTGCGATTGAGGAGCTTCAACCTGAACATGCTTGCCTGGAAGATTATCTTGATGCTGCAGTAATAGCCTCGCTGTCGTTCGGAAATAATGAGATCGAAGACATCTATCCATTGTCGCCGACCCAAGAAGGTATGTTATTCCATACGCTTGAAGCACCTGGTACCGGGCTTTATATCAGTCAGATCAGCGTAGAAGTTGAGGGACTTGATGCCGAACGGTTAGCGCATGCCTGGCAAGAAATGATTGCTCGGCATGCCGTGTTACGCACAGGGTTTCTATGGCAAGATGGGCTTGCTCGTCCATTACAGATTATATTTAAACAAATCGAGGCACCCGTCATCCAGTTGGATTGGCGAGAAAAAGATTGCCTGGAAGAACAGATCATTGCTTATGCCGATCAGGAACTCAAAAGCGAATTCGATTTTCTTAATCCTCCACTGGCTCGATTGATTCTGATTCGGATAGACGAAGATTGTCATCAGTTGATATGGACTAAACACCACATACTGCTGGATGGTTGGGGTGATTCTATATTGATCAGTGATTGGTTGCGTTGCTATAACGGCGAAATGCTTGCGCAGCCCGGGCCGGACTATAGTGTCTATGTGCGATGGCTGGAGAAACAGGATAAGCAGGCAGCTCAGCATTTCTGGCAAGCTGAGCTGGCGAATACTGACGGTCCGACGCTATTAGCGCATTCGGTCAGCAAGGCGGTAAAACAAGATAATCGGCCCGATTTTGCTCAAATCTATACGCATCTGAATGTGGAGGAAACGCGTCGCTTGCAAGCTTTTGCTCAACAGGCGCGCATTACCCTGAATACGATTGTTCAAGCAGCATGGGCGCTATTGTTACAACGCTACACAGGAAAGCAGACGATTATCTTTGGAGCGACAGTTGCGGGTCGTCCACCGAATCTACCGCAAGCTGATGAGATTCTCGGTTTGTTTATCAATACGATTCCTGTTCCGGTTGAGCGACGTAGCGAGCTGACGGTTAGTGAATATTTAAGCTTATTACAGGAAAAGAATGCCAGATTGCGTGATTTTGAGCATACATCGCTAGCTGATATCCAGCACTGGGCAGGTTCCTCAGGTCAACCGCTATTCGACAGTATTGTTGTTTTTGAAAGTTTTCCAATCGATGCTGCTTTGCGGGGTAAAGAATTGTATGGCCTTCGTTTCGGTGAAGTAGCAGGTAAGGGATTGACCGGTTACGCAATGGATTTGCAAGTTATTGTTGGAGATACGTTGGAAATCGAATATTCCTATGGACGCAACGATTTTACCGACGAATTTGTGATCAGTTTGCGTAGTGAAATGGAAGGCCTGATGAGGGAAATGATGACTTATCCGCAACGAGTGGTCGGGGAATTAAAGTGGCTAGGAAAACATCAGCTTGATCAACTATTTCTGCTGCGTGGACATACAGATTCGAGTGCTGCATTATCTCGCGCTTTTCGGCCGGTTCATCATCTAATCGAACAGAATGCGGTACAGCAACCCGATTCCATCGCGCTTTTGATGGGCGAACAGGAAATATCCTATGCTGAGCTGAATGCGCGAGCGAACAAGCTAGCTCATCGGCTCATACAGTTGGGAGTTGGCCCGGAAATGCGTGTGGGTGTTGCGATGGAACGCTCTCTGGATATTATAGTAACGCTGTTGGCCATTCTTAAGTCTGGCGCAGCTTATATTCCTCTGGATCTTGATTATCCGGATGATCGACTTGCATTCATGATAAAAGACAGTGCGATATTGCTATTAATTACGCAAAGTAAAGTACTGTCGAAGCTCGAGTTGGATGCCGCTGTACCTAAACTAATCGTGGATACCATCGAGCTCGAGATTGAGTCAGCATGTAATCCAGAATTACCCGTTCACGAACATAATATTGCTTATGTTATATACACATCCGGCTCGACCGGTTTGCCAAAAGGTGTGGCGGTGACGCATGGTCCGCTTGCCATGCATTGCCAGGCAACAGCACGGATTTACGAAATGCATCCCAATTCTTGTGAATTGCTGTTTATGTCTTTTTCATTCGACGGTGCGCATGAACGTTGGTTGACCGCGCTGACGGTCGGGGCCGGTTTGGCGGTGCGGGACCAGGAATTGTGGACTGCCGAGCAGACCTATGACGCGTTGCGCCATTATAGCATTACTAACGCCGCATTCCCGCCAGCCTATCTGGGGCAGATTGCTGAGTGGGCGATGCCTCGCAATGATCCGCCGCCGGTGGAGCTCTATGTGTTTGGTGGCGAAGCTATGCCCAAAGCTTCGTATGACTTGATTCGTCAAACTTTGCGGCCGCGCACGTTGATTAATGGTTATGGGCCCACTGAAACCGTAGTGACCCCACTGATCTGGAAAACACAAGCGAGCGGAAGTTTTGACTGCGCTTATGCACCGATTGGACGTCCTGTGGGCGAACGTGTTGTGTATGTGTTAGATGTTGATATGCAATTGGCGCCAATAGGTATAGTTGGTGAGCTGTATATTGGTGGATATGGTTTGGCGCGAGGCTATTTAGGGCGATCTGGCTTGACTGCTGAACGCTTTATTGCAGATCCATTTAACGAAAATGGCAATCGCCTTTACCGTACGGGTGATCTGGTCAGGTGGATGAATGACGGTAATATCGAGTATGTCGGCCGTGCCGATTATCAGGTAAAAATACGGGGGTTCCGTATAGAGTTGGGTGAGGTCGAAGCTCGCGTCCGTGAAGTCAGTGGTGTAGCCGATGCTGCTGTTGTTGTGTATCAGGGTGCAGCTGGGGCGCAACTGGCAGCTTATGTTGTTCCTGTCACGGAGCAATCAGAAAAGGATTTGTTAACTCAGCTGAAACAAACGCTTGGTAAACGATTGCCTGAGTACATGCTGCCAGCGTACTTTGTATTAATGACCGCATTGCCTCGTTTGACAAGCGGAAAGCTCGACCGTAGGGCATTACCAGAGCCTGATTTTTTAGCGAGTGATGCCTATCAGGAGCCATCCACTCCTGATGCCAAGATACTTGCAAGTATCTGGCGGGAGGTGTTGGGCGTGGAACGAATCGGAGAAACAGATAATTTTTTTGCGTTAGGCGGTGATTCATTATCAAGCCTAAAAGTGATGGCCCGGATACGCAATCTAACGGATGTTAAATTAGATTTCAAACTAAGAGATTTGATACAACGACCAACTATCGCTGGTTTGCTTGGGTTGGATAAACGAACTTCCGCAAATGCGTGTGGCTTACTGGCGCTTAATCAAACTAGTGGAGATGAGATTGTTAAGCCACTGTTCTGTATTCATGCCGGGTTAGGAACCGTATTTGATTATCATCCACTGGCGCGGCAATTGCAGGGTATTCAGGCTGTTTATGGATTGCCTTGTCGAATGCTCGCTGACTCTTCGCATCGTGATGTATCTTTGGAACAGATGGCGGAAGATTATTGCAAAATGATTCGAGTTATCCAACCGGTGGGGCCTTACTATTTGCTGGGTTGGTCATTGGGAGGTACTTTAGTCGCCATGATGGCCACAATGCTGGAAGCGGATAATCAGACAGTTGCATTTCTTGGACTGATTGATCCCTATGTTCCTGGAGTGGAACTACCGCAATCGGATGATTGGCGGCAGGATTTTATTGAATTCGTTTCCGTAGCGATTCCCTGGGCTGAATCCGATGATGACTTGGAGAATGTGCTTTTTAGTCAATCTGTAGTGATAGAATCAAAGCAAGCGATCGTAGATTTACTGGAGAAAGTGTTGTCCATTCGACAGCCTCAGGTTCTTCGTGCCAGCGGATCCGCCGAAATTCAGGATTACGCTGATCTAGGCACAGAAGAATTGGCGCATGTCTTTTTTATTGCACGTCATTTGAAAACACTTTCTTTGCAAGCCGGTGCATTAAGATCATTGAATACCGAAGCAATTTGCTGGTGGGCGGCGACACGCGATGTAGATGACCGACATGCGCTCGAGCGTCAAATTACGCCAACTGTGATACGTTCGATGGAGATCAACGCAGATCATTTTGATATTGTGCGTGCTGAAACATTGCTCTCAGAAATTAAGCTACTATTGATGGGGGATTCAATTGATCGTGATAAGGATGATCAAGTTACTGTTTCTATATAAGAAAAATTTAGGCTATCTGGAATTCATTCAGGAATGACATATGACGTTGCCAGTATGAGCAGTATTTACTCAATTCTGAGAAATCTTTTAGCTTTGCAAGTATTCGGTTTAATGAAAATTCTGGAAAAATCAAAGTGATCGAAAGATCAGGATAAAACATGACTGAATACGTTTGTAGTTATCAAAAAATTTGATGTTAATTAATCTTGCAAATATTACTTAAGAGGGTTAAATATGAATATGAAAAGATCGGCATTTTTTGCAGCAAGTATACTTATTTTAGGTTTTACGACATTTGTGTCGGCGGATGAACGACCAGGTCATTTTAAAGGTAAGTCAGCAAACACATTGAAGCAGGCGGTGATTAATTTTTCTGAACACAATGCTAAATTAGAAGAAATATTAGCCAAAGAGAGTTTGACTCCCGAGGAGTTGCATATCGTGCATGAGTGGACCTATACTTTAGAAAATGCATTGAATAAAATTAATGAAGAATTTTTAGAGCTTGCAGAAATACTTGAAAAGGTACATATAGCTTCAGAAACCGCCGACATGGAAACAGTAAAGAATCAAGGTCTTCGCTATTTGGGAATCGCCCGTCAAGTAATAAAATAAATAAAAAACTGCTCAGGCAAGTACTTGTTAAAAGCGAAATTAACAGGGGGTAAGTAAGGGATTATTATCCACCAGATCAATCAGATGGCTGTACTTTAGAGCGATGCTTTGTAAGCAGTAATACGCGATCTGATTGAGTCCATTCATCTTGCAGCAGGTTTTCGCTCCTGGCTAATCGAGGAGTTTAGTACTAAATGCTCGTGCATTGCTAAATTTCCTTCAATCTCTTTTAGTGTGCGCCAAGCCGGGCGCAGTTTCTGATCTGCAGTCAATTGCAATTGGTTGTTCATTTTGAAAATATTATCCTGGGTGGCGTTTCCATAAGTTGTTAGTACTTGAGCACGAACAGGCTGTGAGAACTCAACTATTGCAATATAACTATCACCGGAAGAGGACTTAAGCTTCCCATCTTCATCTTTTTCATAGACAATTTCACGGAAAACACCTAGCTCAGTACTAGAGCCGTTACCGGGTAAGTCAACTCCGTTACGACGCAGGCGAGCAATATCCCCCCATGGCATGTCGAGCTTATTTGCGTTAGCTTGCAATTCATTGACGGCATCGTGCAAAGCCGATAAAGCCAATGACACGTCAGCCAAGCCGCGAGGCGAAGTCAGTGGTTCCGATGGAGTAAATGGCTGTGCATAAAAAAGGTCACCCAGTAACTGCTCAGGGAGAAATACAAAATCCGCGTCAACTTCGATAGCTTTGGCAATGGTTCGTTCGACCCATTTCTCGAACCAAACACTAAAAAGCAGTGCGCCACGGCTTTCCGCCAGATACTGTCGATCCCAGTGATTCAGTACTTCGATGGCTTGTTGTAATGACGGCTCACCACTCGCATGCGCAGCTGCCATCAGATCATCGAGCAATTGATCGGCTACCAGTGCGCGCGTCGAATGTTTGGCAGCAGCCAATTCTGCATAACTCATGCGTTGATGCGCGCTCAGCATCTGCAATCCCCGTAGTTCACGATTATTGGTTACATCGGTTGTAATGTTGGAAGGATAGCGAGCTTTGTCGAGAAAAGGCATAGTCATGTACCATGGCGCACCGTTACTATTTTGTACCCAACCTGACGCGGGATCGATTGATTTGGGCAAATCGTGGTAGCTGTGTGTTTCCGTCCAGATCAGACGTGAATCATCTCCTGTCACAGGTTTGCGCCAGAAAGCTGTATCTCCGGTTCCTCGGATCGGAATAATGCCATTGAAAGCCAGCATTATATGCTTATCAGCATCCGCATAAATTATATTGAACAGCGGTAAATGACCGCCTTGTAAGATTTTCTGGAATGCATCTAAATTAACGGCATGTCCCATTTTCCACCATTGCTGGTTCATATTGGTCAGTAACGGTGTTTCCAGTAATGCCAGACGTACCGCTAAAATTTGTCCTTCATGGTTAATCGTTGGCCCCTGTCTTGCCCTTCGGATTAAGAAAGATTCGCTTTCTGTACTATTATCCGGCTGGCGAATCTGAATAGTTTCAGTAGTCACTGTAAAATTTTGCTTTACTCCATCCATCCAATAGCCATCGTCCAGCACGCCGCTGACCAATTTCAGATGATAGAGATCACATCCATCCAAGGAGTTGACAGTATGCGTCCAACCCAGGTGATCGTTAAATGCAATTTGCAATACCGGAGAGCCCACTAGGGCTGCTCCATAAAGATTTACTTCAGGCAGCACGATGTGAGCTTCATAGAATGTTTCCAATCCACCCCAGTCGAGATGAGGATTAACCAATAGCATGGTATTTTCACTACTGGAATAGTTTGCACCCAATGCCCAACCGTTTGAAGCAACTGGTTGATCATAAAAATCAAAGCCAGGCAACACTGCGCCGCATTCTGATATGCCGGCAACAAAGACAGTCATTACTCGCGTGGTGTGAGCAATGACATCTTGTGGGGTAACCGGCAATACGGCTTTCACGGCATCGGAAATTAACTCCGGGTGTTGTTGTGCAAAATCGTTAATTCCGGTAGAAAATTCCGCCAGGTTTTTCTTAAAATCCGCTTCTTGCCGTTCATACCATTCTTGCGCTAAATTCGGAATGCCGAGCAAGCGTGTGGAGCGGTCAGCTGCTAGGTAATCCTCACCAAAAAACTCAGCGCCCCGTCCACGCGCCACAGCATAAAGTTTGAGCAGCAAATCACCATGACTCCGCATTTGCGCCCAGCCGAAAGCATAAAAGGCATCACTGTCCTGGCGAGCGACAATATGCGGAATACCCCAGGTATCCCACAAAATTTCTGCACCATCATGAATCTTTTCGGGTGGCTGAACATATTGACAAGTGCTTAGAAATAAGACGGCCAATAGTATGATGCACTGTGATGAATAGTGCTGGAATCGGTTTTTCATATTGATTTTCCCAATTGAAGCTGATTGCCTGTTGATGTAAATCCGGTTAAACCAACTGAGGACTTAAAAACATTTGTGATTTATTGCGTAGCAGCGTGTTCGGCGCGCAGAGCTTTCTTATCAATTTTGCCAACACTGGTTTTTGTGATTTTTTCAACTTGTTTGAATCGCGTAAGTAACGCATGTTTTGAGATCGATCCGTGCTCGACAAATAAACGCACTTGTTCTTGCGCAGCAGACTCCTTGAACAGTCTGTTATCCACGATCAGTAATGCCAGGGGGCGCTCTCCCCAGCGTTTGTCCGGAACACCGATGACTGCAACTTCATTGACACCGGCGACCTGAGTTAGGGTATTTTCCAGTTCCAGGGAGGATACCCATTCGCCAGCGACTTTGATGACGTCCTTCAAACGGTCGGTAATGTACAAATAACCATTTGGATCCATGATGCCGATATCCTGCGTATGCAAGTAATCATGATGCCAAAGTGCTACACTGGCCTCAGTATCATCGAGATAGCCTTGCGTCAACCAAGGCGCGCGCACGACGATTTCACCGCTGCTTTGACCATCATGAGCTTGCAACTGCATTGCTTGATCGATAATCTGCAAATCCACTAAAGGTATTGCGCGCCCGGCACAGCATAATCTTGCCAATGAATCGCCCGTTACCGAGTCTTGCGCGGTAGTGTTTAATTGAGCCAGCGTCAGTATCGGTGCAGTTTCCGATAAACCATATCCGGCAAAGCAATCGACGCCCATTTCCAATGCTTGTCTGGCCAGTGCTTGAGGCAGTGCGGATCCGCCAACGACGACTTTCCAGCCGCGAAGGTCCACGGCGGATGCTCGCGCTGCAGTCAGTATCATTTTCAATAAAGTTGGCACACAATGCGAACACGTAACCTGTTCTTCACGAATTAATTGCAGCAACATATCGGGCGCATACCGCCCCGGATAAACTTGCTTTAAACCAAGCAATGTAACGATGTAAGGAATACCCCAGGCGTGTACATGAAACATCGGTGTCAGCGGCATATAAATATCTTCGGAATGAAAACGTTGCCGCGCTGCCGGCGCAGTTAACGCCATGCCTGCCGCGAGTGTGTGCAGCACCAATTGCCTATGTGTGTAATAAACACCTTTAGGCATACCCGTCGTTCCTGTGGTATAGAAAATTGTTGCCCGGGTATTTTCATCGAAATCACTAAAATTAAAGCCGCCTTTCTGATTTGCCAGCCAGCATTCGTATTCATCATCAAATTGCAAAATAGTTTGTGGCACTGCCGTTCCGTCCGCCATGACAATATACTTTTGTATTCCAGGTAATTCTGCATGGATGCTTTCGATGATCGGAATGAAATCCGCATGCAACAGCAACATCGAAGCGCGGGAATGATTCAAAGTATAGGCAATCTGTGTCGGTGTCAGTTTGGTGTTGACTGTCATCATCGTCGCGCCATACATTGGTATGGCGAAATAGCATTCGAGATAGCGATGACTGTCATGATCCATAACCGCAATCACGTCGTTCTGCTGCAAGCCATAAGTTGCTAGTGCGGCACAGAACTGTTCAATCCGGGTATATACTTGGTAGTAACTCAAGCGTAATCGATCGCGATAGATAATTTCCTGATCGGCTGCGTTCGCCAACGGTGTATGCCAAAGCTGCTTCAGTAACAGTGGATATGATGTCATATTTATTTTAGCGCCAAGCCCGTAGCGGGTTGTATCATATAAAAATGCCGTGCATCAAATATAATTCATCTTTCAATGGGTTCTGAGATATGATTACTCAAGAGAGTATAGTTTGATCATTTTTGAGCGTGAGCCCAGCGTTTCCTTTGCCAAATAATCACGCCCGTTACTGAAAGCATTGCAACGAGTAATCCCAGTATAGAAATCATGATACGTCCAGGCAGACCAAGGATTCTACCGGAGTGCAAAGGAAATTGAGCGTCCAGAAAGATATCACCTGCACTCCCGGCTCCCGGTATTTTTTCTCCTAATAAGGAGCCATCCTGACCATCGAAATAAATCCATGGATTGCCAAGACCAAATTCTGCATGATCTTGTCCCGGTTCGTGAAATGTAACACCATAAATGCCATACTCCGGATCATAAAACATGCCTCCTAGCGGGATTCTCCAATTCCTTTTTTGAGCTTCCGCAAGGGCTAATTCGATTATTTCGCTGCGACCAATCATGGGCTCGATGGGCTCATCATGTGGGTTGGGGGTACGTATTGCAAAGGGATCGGGGGTAAGTGTGGAAAAAATTGAGACGATGGGGCGGGTGATTTCCAATTTAAGATTCATCGAGACTGCAGTCACGGCGAGTATCAATAATAACCCCCATAGCCATACCCCACCGGAACGATGCAGATCAAAATTCAGTTTATAACCGCCTTGCTGCCAGCGGAAAGCAAATGATTTTCGCCAGACTTCAAAATTGGGAAATGCAATCCATAATGCGATGCAGCAATCGATACACCACACAATTGCCAAAATTCCCATTAATACAATACCTAATTCAATGCCAAAAGCATCCGGGATGTGCATGCTATAGTGCAGTTTATACAGAAAAGGAATGAAGTTCTCCCGGGTAAGCGAGATCTCGCCCCACATGCGGGAGCCACGTAATTCGCCACTAGCTGGGTCCAGTGCGATTTGATTGAATCCCAAATCAAATGCCTTGCCTGTACTCGGATCTATGCGTCCTTTCACACCCAGCCCCAAGTTTTCATCAGGTTCGATCGTTAGCGGTAACCAAGTGACGAGTATTCTGGGATCAGCTGCTTCAAGTTGATCCGCAAGCATAGTTGGAGGAAGCGAATCCCCCTCGCTTTGTCTGTCGAATAATTGCGGATTTAACCATTCATCGAGTTCATGATCCCATGAAATGATTGCTCCGGTAAGACCCGAAATAAAGAGGAAGACAGCTAGAAAAAGACCAGTCCAGCGATGTAATAGGGTTAGAATTTGACGATTTACTCTGGATTTCCCGGATTGTTTACCTTGCTGTCCAGTCGCAGTTAGTATTGTAGAATCAACGAATTTTTTCATAATGTTAAACTACGCCATGAGCTAATATCAGCGATGAGGCGATTGTTTCAGATTCGGTTTCTGAAGGCCATGCATTAACCTGAGTCAAACGGCCGTTTTCCATGCGTATAAGGCGATCGGCTAAGTGAAAATAACGATCATCGTGGGAAATTACTAATATTGTTTTGCCCATTGCACGTAACTCAGGGAGCAATTCATGATAGAAGATTTCCTTAAAAACAGGATCCTGATCAGCGGCCCATTCATCAAATACCAGAAATGGACGATTTTCAAGATAAGAGATCGCAAGAGCCAAGCGTTTGCGCTGTCCTTGAGATAACGTAAGCGTAGTAAAGGCACCATTCTGGATTTTTACTTTATGCTGTAAGTGCAATTTTGTTAAAAGCTCGTTTCCCTTTTTATCCAGATCACTCTCATGCCTTGTTTCAAGCAATCGATCAAAGAGATGAAAATCGGAAAAAATTGTCGAAAATAACTGCCTGTAATAATCACGATTCATATCATCGATAATTACACCATTAAGAATGATCTTTCCTTCTTCCGGTGAATAGAGGCCTACCAGCAATTTTGCTAAAGTTGTTTTGCCGCTGCCATTACCTCCAACCAGGAAAGTAATTTCTCCAGGATGAAATTCCAAATCTACTGGTCCTAGCGTAAACATTTCATCTTTCTGTTCATGATAGTAGCGGTGTAATACACTTTCGAGTCTAATGGATTGCAATGGCGGCAATTCGACTTTATGGGTTTGCGATTCGGAAGAAGACATGGAGCGAGTAATTTCATCGATGCGTTCAGCCGAGACTTGTGCCAGATTTGCGCGGGGAATATTCAATAACAGAGCTTCGAGCGGTCCCAACATATAAACAAATACCAGCGCATATCCCGTCATGATCAATGTTCGATCGGGAATATCGCCGACCAGCATGAATAGCACCATGCCAATAAATGCATAAATCAGAAAATTCCCCCAGCCTGCTGAGGCTACAAAAATGGACATGCCAAGCGTCCGTTCTTTACGCACTTTCTCAATTGATTGCCCAAGCACATCATTATAGAAAGCAGTGCGTTTGTCTCGATTAAGACGTAATTCCTTTGCGCCGTCCGTGAGTGAACGAAAATAAGCGAATAAGTTGTCCTGTTCCTCGGCGGCAATATCCAGGTGCCGTATGGCGCGAAGGTGGGCAAGATGGTATCCAAGCGAACCAAATCCGATAACAAGGAGCGCTAATAAGAAAACCTGCCAAGACAGAAAAGCCATGTAAACCAAGCAACCGGCAACTACGACAGCATTTGTCAGGATTACAGGAAAACTAACGAAAAATTCGGCTACACGAGTGCAATGTTCGGAAAGTGCGGACTGTATACGCGCAGCGCCCAGTAATTCGAGTTGTCGGTAATCAGCGGCAATCACACGTTTTGCAATAAAACCGCGAAGCTCGGCGTGCGCGCGCTGTCCTAGCCGTTCAAACAAAATGGCAGCCACCACATAACTCACCATGACGCAGAATGCTGTCGCCGCGAATATGAATGCCATTTTTCCGTTATCCGCTTCGGCGGTTGTCAGTGCGGCGCTGATTTGTGCAAGCAGCAGCACACTGCAAACTCCATGCACTATGCTGGCAATTGACGCACTTACAAGTAAGGATTTGGATTGTTTAATAAGATACTTCAGCATTGTTTATCCATTTGGAAAAGATATCAATAATGACGAATGGTGAAGACAAATATTTACTCTACCACGACACTGTCTGCAGCAATTTTCAGTAAATTAGCGGTTACTCGCAGAGTATTCATGTCCAGTAGTTTGTCGCTACTTTCCAATAGCATGGCCGCTTTACAGCTTTATTTCTGCGCTTATAAGGTAGTGATAAATCTCAATATGAACGAAAAATATAAATAATAATACTTCTCATTCGTCTTCAACAATTAAGGAAATCGCAAAATACAAAAATAATCTTTTTTATTGGGAATGAATGAAGCAATTTCAATTAAATGATCAATCTTATGAGTTGTTGATGGAGCAAAAGATACTTCCGGTTCGCTTGATATCCGGCCCGGATCAAGTTTGCTTTGGTATTACGTATCAAGATCAAATGCTGCGTGTCAAAGAAATTAAAAATGGGAAAGAAACTCTCTGGCATTTATATAAACAATTTGATCAGCTGAGATTGGAATGGGCGGATCCTTCTTTTGACTATCCTGATGTGACTGAATTGCTGGCAGCCATAGAGGCTTCAATAGTGAACTATCCCCACCAGAAAAAATTATCTCTATTTATTCCCTGTGGTCAATTAAAGGAGCTATTTGATTCTGGTGTTTTGTTTATGGATGAGGATAATCAGATTACAGTTTATGTAGATCTGTTTTGGCAGCAAGCCAGAGTATGGTGCCCCTCAAACTCTGTTCGGGATTTTCCTATTCACTATGTCGTCAGTCATGGGCGCCGACATCCACTTCGACCGCCAAAACCTATGGGGAAAGTTTATCAACGATATATTTCGTGGCTGGGTCGTACCTTGTCTTTTCGAGCAATCGATCCTGCAGCTGACCTAAGTTGTTTCAATCGCTGGATGAACGATCCAGTTGTAGCAGAATTCTGGCAACAAGAAGGTGATTTATCTAAGCATCTTGCTTATCTCGCAGCTATCGAAGCAGACCCACATGTAATCAGCTTGATTGGTTGTTTTGATGATGAACCATTTGGTTATTTTGAAATTTATTGGGCAAAAGAAGACCGGATCTCGCCACATTATGATGTAAATGATTTCGATCGAGGCTGGCACGTATTAATTGGAGAGCCACATATGCGTGGTAAGCCTTTTGTTACAGCCTGGCTTCCATCTATTTCGCATTTTTTATTTCTTGATGATCATAGAACGCGGCGCCTTGTGATTGAGCCTCGTACAGATAACTACAAGATGATACGGAACCTTACGCAGTGTGGCTATGAAAACGTAAAGGAATTTGCATTTCCTCATAAGCGCGCGATGCTTGGCATGTTGTCACGTGAACATTTTTTTGCTGAACAAATGTGGGTTCCGCATCTTAATTCGTTATCTCAGTCTGTTTCAATATCCTAAGGATTGCGTCATGAAAATTTTTGATTTGATCGGTATTGGTTTTGGTCCATCCAATATAGCGCTTGCTATAACTCTTGAAGAGAAGAAACAGGTTGATTGTCCCGCTGAGTTTTTTTTTATTGAGAAGCAGCCTAGCTTCGCGTGGCACGCAAACATGATGCTGGATAACGCACATATGCAAGTTTCTTTCCTCAAAGATTTGGTCACGACGCGAAATCCGGCTAGTCATTTCACGTTTATTAATTATTTGCATGAAAAGAGAAGGCTGCAGGATTTCATTAACCTAAAAACTTTTTTTCCGAGTCGTCGTGAGTTTAATGATTACCTTGCGTGGGCCGCGGCTCATTTTGATCATTGCTGCGCCTATGGTGAAGAGGTAATTGAAGTTTTACCGGAAAAATTGGGTGATGAGATTGCGTTACTACGAGTTCGTTCCCGCGATAAATGGCAAGTCGTACATGAGCGATTAACCCGAAGCTTGGTGGTCAGTATTGGTGGTCAGCCCAGAATTCCGGATTGTTTTGTACCGATACGAGAAGATGCGCGAGTTCTTCATTCAAATGACTATCTGAAGCGGATTAAACAGCATGCGCATGTAAGAAAAATTGCTGTAGTTGGTGCGGGACAAAGCGCATCCGAAATTTTTATGGATTTGCATCAACGATTTAACAGCATACAAATTGATTTGATTATGCGTGCTCGTTCAATCAAACCATCGGATGATAGTCCCTTTGTCAATGAAATTTTTAATACTGATTTTACCGATTTTGTTTTTAATACACCGGTACAGGAGCGAGAAACAATACTCGGAGAGTTTTGGCATACCAACTATGCAGCACCAGACCTGGTTTTGATCGAGCAGATTTATAATGTGTTTTATCAACAGAAAGTTGCTGGCATTAATCAACATCGTTTTTTACGACGTCATGCAGTTAGAAAGACTAAAGCTCAATCAGATGGTATTCAGTTCACCCTTCATGACTTGAATAACGATTGCGAGAAAACCTTAATCTATGATGCTGTGGTGCTGGCAACAGGATATCACCGCGATCATTACAAATCATTATTGGCACCGCTCATGCCTTATTTGAAGGATTGCTCGGTTAATCGTCAATATCGGATAAACAGCGTACCGTCGTTTAAGCCGGCAATTTTTCTTCAAGGCGCTTGTGAGGGCAGCCATGGCTTAAGCGATACCTTGCTGTCAGTGACAGCGGTGCGTACCGCTGAAATAGCGCAAGAATTGATGAATGTCATCAATCAATCAAAAAACAATCAATCACAGCGCTCAGTGACTTCTGCGCTAACTTAGTTGGTTATGTAGAAATAATTAACTAATTATTTCTAATATATAAATAATAATATGAAGCTCTTGAGTATACTTAAAATCCATCTGAAATATTCGTTCATGTTTTTTGTTTCACAGCTGATAATTCTTCCGCTATCTATGGAAAGTTATGCTCAGCCGAAGCAAGAGCCTGCAGATCAATCAAAAAAACAGCAAATAACCCCCGCTACTGCATCCAAAGCAGAATCCGAGGAATCGGATCCAACAGTTTTCCCCATGGTTACAATCGAGGGAAAAGGTCCCGAAGATATCATCGGATATGTTGCCAAGCGTAGCATCACCGCAACAAAGACGGATACACCCATTCTGGAGATCCCACAATCGATTTCTGTGGTAACGCGTAATGAAATGGACATGCGAAGTGTTCAAAATTTTACCGAAGCCTTACGCTATGTTCCTGGAGTTACTGTTGATCAGTTTGGATTTGATGGTCGTGGTTTTGAATATCTGTTAATGAGAGGTTTTAACGCGCTTACCACTGCTAATTTCCGTGATGGCTTGAGTAATGCGGCGCAAGGGTTGCTTTTTAATTCATTTATTACAGATACCTATGGCCTAGAACGAGTCGATGTATTGCGGGGTCCTTCTTCAGTGATGTTTGGTCGTGGTGACGCCGGTGGTATTGTAAATCGTGTTACTAAAAGACCGAATGCAAATCCAGTTCGTGAAATTGAATTCCAGTATGGCAATTTTGATCGTAAGCGAATTGCGGCTGATGTAGGTGCTGTCAATAAGGATGGAACCATAATGTTCCGATTAGTCACGACAGCACTGGATAGTGATACGCAAGTCAGATATCCCAACACTGGCGGTGAACGTGCGCATAATGAGCGTTTTTACATTGCTCCATCAATAACTTGGCGCCCGACAAATGCTACCTCTATCACATTGATGGGTGACATACTTCATAATCGTAGCGGATCATCCCCTTTTTACATTGCTGCGCCCGATGGTGGTTTTTCAAATGTATTACAAAGTGATCCGAAATTTGCACGATACAATACCAATCAATCCTCGTTCAGTTATCAAATTGAACATCATTTCAATGAAGTCTTGACTGCGCGCCAGAATTTTCGCTATACACAGCAAACCGGGCGTTTCCAGGATTTGTTTTCGAATGGATTTAATACGGTTGATCAACCCACATTCGCCGACAGGGGCGCTTATGCTACCAACGAGAGGTTGAACCAGATTGTTCTAGATACTCATTTGCAAGCCAGGCTTGATACCGGTCCATTCAATCATACCGTGTTGTTGGGCGCAGATTGGAATCAGACCAATGCATCTCTCAGGTATTTTGGAGGTTACAATAATGGCTTCATTCCACCCGGTATTGATATTTTGAATCCTGTATATGGTGTGCCAATTCCGAGGCCGGATGCGCTTGGGATAAATGCAAAACAAAGGATTGATCAATTGGGTTTTTATATTCAGGATCAAATACGTTATAACGAAAATTGGATTCTGACACTGAGCGGGCGGTATGACCGAATTATTTCTAAAGATAATGATTTTTTAAATGATTCAACAACAAATGTTAAAGATAGCGCATTTACCGGACGAGTGGGTTTGACCTACTTGTACTCGAATGGTATTGCGCCTTATTTTAGTTATTCGCAATCATTCCTGCCACAAGCAGGTTTTGACTCCAGCAACAAGCCTTTTGATCCCACACGCGGCGAACAATTTGAGGCGGGTATCAAGTATCAGCCTGTGAGAGGAAGAAGTCTTTACACTGTAGCATTTTTTGATCTCACCAAAACAAATGTATTGTCACGGGATCCAACCGATGAAACGGGTTTTCGCTTTATGCAATTGGGCGAAGTGAGATCACGTGGGGTTGAACTGGAAGCACGTGCAGAATTGTTGCGTGGCTTGAATATGATCGGTTCTTTTACTTATCAAGATGTGGAGAATGTCAAGGATACTGATTTCAAGGGCAAAATGCCTGTGCAAGTTCCAACGACGATGACATCCGGGTGGCTGGACTATTCTTTCGGCGGATTAGGTATTGACTGGTTGCGAGGGTTTGGGTTGGGTGGCGGGGTGCGCTATGTGGGTAGAGTTTTTAATGAGGAAACAAATATAAGTTCAACGCCAGCATTTACATTGTTCGATGCAACGCTGCGTTATGAAAGAGGTCCCATGCTTTTTTCCATCAATGCCAGCAATATCTTTGATAATAGATATATTGCCTCAACATTTTTCGGTAGACACTATCTAGGTACCGAGCGCACAGTGATCGGTACGCTGACCTTTAGATTCTAGGTAACGTCCGCTGGATTTGTATTAAGAGTACTGTGCACATTCGTGCGTAAATACACGCAAAGGTTTTTTGTATTTACGCACAATCTATCTCATTTCTTTTTTTCTTTGGAGTATTCATGCCACTTGATGAGGATTTGGCGGCATTTCTTGAGCTTGTTGAGAAAAGCATAATTTGCGGGGAAAAAACTGTGATGCATATGCTGGCGCCCGAGAAAGCGCGATTAGATTATGACCTTTCAACACAAATACTGGATGTTTCCGGACCGACCGTTGCAAACGTGACTGAAGTTTCTATATCGTGTCGTGACGGAGGAGCAGTTAATGCGCGGCTATATAAACCAATCGAGTTCGCGCATGTTACAGATCCCTGCCCGGTGTTACTCTATTTTCACGGAGGAGGGTACTGCATTGGCGGGCTTGAGTCGCACGATTCTCTATGTCGGTCTTTCGCAGCGTTGACACCTTGTTATGTACTAAATGTGGCTTATCGCTTGGCGCCAGAATATCGTTTTCCTACGGCAGTACAGGATGCACAGGATGCCTATCAATGGCTATTATCAACCGGAGCCGAATATTCTTTGGATCCAACACGGTTGGCAGTAGGTGGAGATAGCGCAGGAGGGACATTGGCCACAGGATTGACAATTACAGCTCGTGAAGAAATGTGGCCACAACCGGTCTGTCAGATATTACTTTATCCCTGCACGGGTGCTTGGCAGAACACTGAATCGCATCGGCGTTTTGCACAGGGGTATTTGCTTGAAGAAAAAACGCTGCAATGGATGTTTATGAATTATCTTCGCAATGAGGCTGATCGAACCGATTGGCGTTTTGCACCGCTACAAGCAGGCAATTTGTGTAACCTTGCTCCGGCTCTTCTGATTTTGGCAGAATTTGATCCTTTGCTGGACGAAGGAATCGAGTATGCTAATAAAATGAAAGCTGCGGGTGTCTCTACTCGTGTCAAAATTTATCCTGGAATGATTCATGATTTTGCTCGCCTTGGAAACATTGTGAATGAGGCCCAGCAGGTGCGAAAAGATATTGCCGATGTTCTCGCTCGTACGTTTTACCCGAACTAGAGATAAAAATAATGAAGAAGTTTATTTAATTATTCTCTATTTAAAAGATTGGATCAGCTTAGGTGATTGGGATTCTTATTCGTTTGACATTATTTCTTGTCCTGACGGGATGCAATATGCTACCTCAGCGAGACCTGCAAGAGATTGGTGCGAAGCTTCCAGAGCAGTGGAATGTCAGACAGCAAGCGATCAATCAACCGATACCTGAACAATGGGTGGAAATTTTTAATGATTCGCAACTGCGAGAATTGATTGAAGCTGCTTTGGCCAATAATTATGAATTGAAGGCGGCGGCGGCACGAGTTGATGCGGCAATTGCACAAGCACGAATTGATGGATCAGGACGCTGGCCGCAAGTTTACTTTACTGCCGATCACCAACAAGTTCAGATACGCGAGGCGGGTTTTGGTTCGTCGAGATTTGGTGTGTTTGAAGCGTTGTTTGGTGTTAGCTGGGAAGTCGATGTATGGGGGCGGATACGTGATTTCCAGCAAGCGGCGATGTCGGAAGCCGATGCCACCAACACCGATTATTATGGCGCACGGCTATCCTTGGCCGCGCGCGTAGCACAAAGCTATTTTGAATTGGTCGAAGCAAAATTGCAGGCAGCGATAGTAGAGCAATCAATCAAGGATCGCGCCATCATAGCCAATTTGGTACGTGGACGCTTTCAGCGTGGCCTTGTGCGTGGACTGGATCTACGCTTAGCACTGACCGACCTGGCTAATGCGGAAGCAGAACTTAAAGAAACTCATAATCGAATTCAAGGTGCTGCGCGCCGCTTAGAGATTTTGCTGGGCCGTTATCCAGAAGGAGACAAATTGCAAGCTACGACTCTGCCATCTTTACCTGATGTCATTACAGCCGGATTGCCCGCTGAACTGCTGGAACGCAGACCCGATGTTGTTGCCGCATTCAGTCGTTTGCAAGCGGCGGATTTTCGGGCAACCAGCTCAAGTAAGCTGCGTCTGCCGCGCATTACACTCACTGCCGCAGGCGGTACACGCAGTCCCGATCTGACTGAACTGGTCGACCCCAGATCGGTGGCGTGGAATGTGTTTGCAGGGCTTATGCAGCCACTATTTGCCGGTGGACGCATCGCAGGCGAAATCTTTCGCAATCAGGCACGCGCAGAGGAATCGCTGAATCTCTACAAGAATACCGCGCTCAATGCTTTTCGTGAAGTGGAACAAGCCTTAGCCGCTGAAGAATGGTTGCGGGAACAAGAAACTTCGCTCAGAAAGGCTGTTGAACAAACTGAAGCGAGCCAGAAACTGGCGGTTTATTCCTATCGCAATGGTTTGATTCAGATTCTCACGCTGCTCGATAGTTATCGCAGCACACTCGTGGCGCAAAGCGCACATCTATCGATTACCCGGCAATTACTCAGCAACCGCATCAATCTGTATCTAGCTTTGGGCGGGCATGTGTAGTGAGGGCGACGCAGTGATCGTAAAACACAACTTTATGGCCACCGACGCATGAGCACGCGACGCCAATTATTCATCGCATTCCTGCTTGCGATTGCTGGAGTATCGGCAGCCATTACTATCATCAGCTTGCCTCCTCAAGCTGATCAGCAGGAAAACATTGTTAAACCGCTTTCAGTACAATACATTCAGGTAAAGCCAGAAAGGCGACGTATGGATGTGCGCTCGCAAGGCCGCGTAATGGCGCAAACTGAAATAGATTTGGTGACGGGGGTTTCGGGCAACATCGTCAAGGTCTCACCTCAATTTGTCAGCGGCGGTTTTTTTAAAAAAGGCGATTTATTGGTTTCTATCGACCCTGCGGAATACGATTTACGGGTAGCGCAAGCGCAAGCCAGAGTGATGGAAGCGCAATATCAATTGACACGGGAAGAAGCTGAAGCAGAGCAAGCCCATGATGAGTGGCAACAATTAGGGCAGGGAGATCCGAATCCGTTGAGTCTGCGGATTCCACAACTGAAGGAAAAGCGAGCAAAGCTCGCAGCCGAGCAGGAAGAGCTGAGGAATGCACGCCTGTTACGCCAACGTACAGATATAAGAGCGCCTTTCAACGGCCGGGTGCGCAACAAGGAAATCGGACTGGGGCAATATATCGATGAGGGCAGGATATTGGGTAGGATTTACAGCAGCGATATGGCCGAGGTGCGGTTACCTATCAGCACGCAGGAACTGGCCTTTATTAATATTCCTGATTTACTCAATCAGAACCAAGCAACCCCAAAAACCACGGTGCAACTCACTGCTAATTACCAAGGACAACAGCAAACCTGGCTTGGACATATTGTGCGCAGCGAAGGCGTTATCGATCAAGACACCGGAATGATAATCGTCATTGCACAAGTTGCTGATCCGTTTGGTTTAACAATCCTGAACAATCAAGCTGTCGATGAAAAATCGCCCACCGCCATTTTACCGGTCGGTTTATTTGTAGAAGCTACTATTGAAGGACGCTGGTTTGATGATTTGGTCGTTTTACCGTCCGGTGCGCTGCACAAGGATCAGTATGTTGTGATCATCGATCCTGAGAATCGATTGCGATTCCGCAGTGTGGTGGTATTCAAGCGGGAGCGTGAACAGGTAATTATTAAGGGGGGGCTCAATGAGGGCGAGCGAATACTTACAGCCGGATTTCATCATCCGGTTGAAGAGATGGAAGTTACACCTGCTGAGTTTATTCGATGAGTTTGATTGTTAGGTTCGCCAGAAATCCGATTGCCGCCAATTTCCTCATGCTGATTATTATCGCGGGCGGCGTTCTGGGCTTAACGATTTCTAAACGATATACGATTCCTCCTGCACCTCAGAATCAATTAAAGATAGAAATTGCTTATCCAGGCGCGAGTCCTGCAGAAGTGGAGCAAGCGTTATGTATTCCAATTGAAGCGGCTATCCACGATCTGGAGGGTATTCGACATATCAATTCGGTTGCCGATCAGGCTGAGTGTGATGTGATTGTGGAGTTTGATCCGGGAATTGAGGCTGCACGTTTCCAGGCAAATGTACAAGCTAGAATAGATCGCATTACAGTTTTTCCGAAAGGAGCTGAGAAGCTAAAAATTCAGGAATTAAGTGCTGCTGATATGAACGCAGTGACAATCATGGTGCATGGTGAAGTCGATATACGCACTCTGATGCGCCAACGCGATCAATTACAAGTCATGTTAAGAAAACATCCCGACATAGGAAAACTCTTTGCGTGGCCAGAGTTCCCTTATGAAATTTCGATTGAAATTACGGAATCTGATTTGCGTCGATATGAATTAAGTTTTGAAGAGATCGCTGAAGCTATTCGATCTACTTCCAATAATATTTCGGCAGGAGAACTTAAAAAAACGGATGGAAAATTATTGCTAAGAAGTATAAACCAAGCGATGACTGTGGCAGATTATGCTGCGATTACTCTGCGATCTGATCAGGATGGCATGCGTTTTTTGCTTGGTGATATTGCGCAAATTCGTGAAACAGTCGATGAACGAGATTTCTTGGCAAGAATTGATGGCAAACCAGCGGTGTCAGTATACGTCATGTCAAAAGACCGGATCACGACAACAGTGGAAGCGGTTAATGAGGTTATAGCCGCATTCCGTCCTGGATTGCCTGATGGTATCGGTATATCGACCTGGGATGATTGGTCGAAATACTATGAGCAAAATATGTCGATGCTCATGCATTCAGCTTTATTCGGTTTTTGTTTGATCTTTCTGATATTGGCATTAACTTTGCAATTTCATCTCGCGCTGTGGGTAAGCAGCGGGATTCTGATATCAGTCATGGGTGCTTTCTGGATCATGCCGATGCTGGGGATTTCATTGAACACCTATTCAATCGCAGCGTTGATTCTAGTACTAGGCATTGTGGTGGATGACGCTATTGTGGTCGGTGAAAATATTTATGCGCATCAACAGCAAGGATATATCGGCTTGTCTGGCGCAATCAATGGAACGGTGGAAATTGCCCCGTTAGTGATCATTATGGTGCTATCGACAATAATTGCATTTATACCCGGTATTTTTTTACCCGGGCTGAGTGGCCATTTGATGTATAACGTATCAGCAGTAGTTATTATAACGTTGATGTTTTCTATGTTAGAAGCGCTACTAATATTGCCTGCTCATGCGGTGGCACACTATAGCCAGACTGCCGATCAGGCTCAGACTGGTTTCACAGCTTATTTTAACGTGCTTCGAAGAAAGGTCAATGCAGGGCTGCACTGGTTAATTAACAGCGTATATATTCCGATACTTGAAATACTGCTACGTTTTCGTTACATCACGTTATCAGCATTCGCTTTTGTTCTGTTGATTACTATTACGTTAGTTTCTTCCGGACGTATTCAGAGCGTTATGGATATGCCGGTGAATGATTATTACTTGTTTGCTATTCTTCAGTTAGCCCCCGGTACTCCGTTTGAAGTAGTTAATCATGAAATGATGCGGCTAGAACGAATAGCCAATGAGATTCGGCTTGAATTAAACGCAGAACTCGGGATTGATGCCACGACCCAATTAAAAGACAGTTTCCAGCATATTATTACAGTGATTAATGACAATTCGGGTTATGTAGATATCGAAATAGCTATTGACGAGCGTATTCGTTCTCGGGTCGACAGTATCAAACATAAATGGCAGGAGCGTTTCGGTGAACCTCCAGTTGGCGGAACTTTATCTATCCAGACTTTCTGGCCAAGGAATCTTGGGATACCAGCAGCGCAATCGGGAAGTGCAATCGAATTGAAATTGATCGCTCCTGATACTGCAAGCCAAAGTGCTGCCAGTGAGATACTTAAAGCCAGGCTTTCTTCTTATGCGGGGGTTCATAGCGTAACGGGTTCTATGCAGATAGGAAAGCCTGAGTTGAACTTTAAACTAAAGCCTGAAGCTGCACTTCACGGGCTAACAATGAAAAATCTGGGAGAGCAAGTGCGCAGTGGCTTTCTGGGGCTTGAAGTGCAGCGATTCTTTCTTGACCGAGATGAAATCCGGGTTATGTTGCGCTTTCCTTCCGAACATCGTCGTTCTCTGGCTGATTTGAATCGTATGCCGATAAAACTAGCTAATGGTAATACCGTTCCTTTTTTTACTGTTGCAGAGGCAGAATACTTGCCAGGTTTTGTTAGCATTGCCCGTCAGGATCGTGAGCGGATACAGCTTGTTAGTGCGGAAGTGTATAAAGATAAAGCGAGTGTTGAAGCTATTATTGCGGACTTGCGTACGACTGAAATTCCCAGACTTGAAGCGCAATATCCAGGACTCAAAATTGCACCAGGTCAGTCTAGGCAAAAGCAGGAAGAAGCGATGTCGGCGTTGTGGGGGTATGGGATATTTGCTTTACTAGCGATCTATGCACTTCTGGCGGTTCCTTTGCGTTCCTACGCCCAACCACTAATTATTATGTCAGCGATTCCTTTTGGTTTCATCGGTGCAGTACTGGGTCATTTGCTAATGAGTATACCGCTATCGCTGGAATCGTATCTGGCATTGTTTGCGGTAGGGGGGATAGTAATCAACGATAGTCTGATATTAGTTGCAAAGATCAATGATATTTTACAAGAAAATGCATCAACTTATAATGCTGTGATCGCTGCCAGCAAAGCCCGTTTTCGTGCGATATTTCTCACGACGACTACCACCTTCATGGGATTGATGCCCCTAATAAATGCGCAAAGCTCAGACGCGGAAAAGATTATGCCAATGGCAGTTACTCTTGCGTTTGGCATATTGTTTTCGTCTTTGGTCACTTTATTTCTGGTTCCAGCCGCTTGTGTTGTTTTAAAAGAAATGTCTTTTCATAAGCCTAGCTCGAATGTTGCATGAGATGAAGTGAGAGTTACACT
>NZ_PXXU01000199.1 GCF_003011925.2 Nitrosomonas supralitoralis | reverse complement strand
AGTTCTATATGACCTCGCGAGTAACTTATCAATCCTTCTTCATGCAATTTTTTGGCTACAACAGTAATGCTTTCCCGGCGAACTCCAAGAATATAGGAAATTGATTCATGTGTGTGAGACAAGGTATTTGAACTACTGTAGTCGGAACATAAAAGTAACCAAGTACATAACTGATTTTCTAGGCGGTGACGTCTATTGCATGCGGCCATTTGTGACATTTGTATCATAAGCGATTCCATGTAGCCCACCAGCAATTTATTTAGCGTACCTTCGCGACGACCTTCACTGCGAGTTAAAACATTCTGCAATACTTTAACAGAAACTCGGTAAGCATGTCCTTTTCCGCTGATTATCGCCTGCGTCATCGTTTGAGGACTACCCAGGAGTACTGAGACTCCTACTATACCTTCATTACCAACCATCGCCAC
>NZ_PXXU01000198.1 GCF_003011925.2 Nitrosomonas supralitoralis | reverse complement strand
CGCACCTTCATGCAGTTTTGCTCTTCCGGCAGACGTGGATTATCTGATTGGCCATAACGTTGATTTTGACTGGATGGCAGCAGGAAAGCCAAACATAAAGCGCATTTGTACTCTGGCGTTATCCCGGTACCTGTGGCCTGAACTTGATTCTCATAACCAGTCAGTAATGATTTATTTTTTAGCCAGAAACGAGGCTAGGGAGCGTTTGCAGGGCAAGGCGCATTCCGCAGTGAGTGATGTCATTAACTGCATGCTGATACTCAAACATATAGTAAAAAAACTTGGAGCTATTGAGTCGTGGGAGGATCTGTGGAAGCGATCTGAAATAGCTCGAATACCTGTACGCATGACATTTGGAAAGCACAAGGGAATGCTCATTAAGGACATTCCGCCTGATTACAAAGCATGGCTTCTGCGTCAGCCTGACACCGATCAATATTTAATTAAGG
>NZ_PXXU01000197.1 GCF_003011925.2 Nitrosomonas supralitoralis | reverse complement strand
GTTGAGATACTCTTGCATATACTTGGGCGATACACCGTGATAAGTGCCCAGCAGAAATGCCTTGAGGTTGCCGATGGCAATATGCACCCAGGGCAGCCATTCGCCCGCCATATCAGGCGGCGTCACCCGTGCGGCATGATGCTGGGTTTTGCCGATTTCCACCAAGGAAGCCAGCGCATCGCTACGCACCAACTGATTGGGCGGGAGATGACATTGAACAAACTTTGCTACTGTTTTATGAGTAACAGCAGAGACCTGTTGCATGGCGATAAACCCGGCACACTTGCCCCGGTTCTCAATTGCCACCAGTATTGGGGTTTTACCTTCGGCACCGCGACCTCGCTTTCCACCGCGGCGACCACCCACCAAGGCATCGTCAATCTCAATCAGATCGTGCAGCCGATAGATACTATCCCGGTGTCCCATGGCAATGCGAATCTTGCGCAATATCCGGCAAGCCGTAATCCAGGAAACCT
>NZ_PXXU01000196.1 GCF_003011925.2 Nitrosomonas supralitoralis | reverse complement strand
TGTAAAAGGCAAACTCTGCGAAAGCAGGGGACGCAAAGTCACTGATCTAAAGGGCAGATGCCCCAGGATGGCAGGACCGCCAGGTAACGCAACTCGTTTTACTCACACAAGAGGATAAACGAGTCTCTAGCAATAAAACTTCAGAGCGTATCCACGCGGTTCCTGCCTTTTAACGAAACTAAAAGGAGGAGTCAAATGTACATTATCCTACGGTAGCGACAAACACAATCTATTGTCGCAATTTGAAAAAGGCAAACTCTGCGAAAGCAGGGGACGCAAAGTCACTGATCTAAAGGGCAAATACCCCAGGATGGCAGGACTGCCAGATACCGCAACTCGTTTTACTCATGCATGAGGAAAGACGAGTCTTGAGTAATAGAACTTCAGAGCGTATCCATGCAGTTCCTACCTTAAACTTTAAGGAGGAATTATTTATGAAAACCAATGATCAATTATTGGCTATCAATTCGGTAACCCATACCACGAG
>NZ_PXXU01000195.1 GCF_003011925.2 Nitrosomonas supralitoralis | reverse complement strand
GATCTTTGCTTGAGTATCGTGTCGATATTGATCATCTGTTTTTCACGATTGGTCGTAGCTCTGGCCTCGGCTTCTTTGGCTGCAATGGTTTCCTGCAAGCGCTTCATTGCATCAGAGTCACCAACGGTATCAATTAGCGCTTCCATTTGCTCTTTCGACAATCCGCCGGCCACGGATACCGAACCGCCGCCGTCAATATCCATAACCTGCCCAATCCAGTCGGCTTTTTTATTGACCATCGAACGTTTACTGGTATCGAAGGTGCCATCCGCATCATAGTGATAAATATTGACGCGCTGAGTCTTGTTGCCTTGCCGCACGCCTCGACCATTGCGCTGTTCCAGGCTGTCCGGTGTCCATCCAATCGTCAAATGATGAATGGCCTGGGTGCCTTTCTGCAGATTAATCCCCACTTCGGCCTTTTCGTTGGCAATGACAGTGCGGTACTTATTGCCGTCTCCATTGGCATTAAAACCGTCCTGGACTGCAAG
>NZ_PXXU01000194.1 GCF_003011925.2 Nitrosomonas supralitoralis | reverse complement strand
ACTTGCCCGGAGCGAGTTGCAGCAAAAGCAGTCCGGTCATTTGCATAGTTAGGGGAAATAGCCAGGCTTACAATATGAGATGTGGTGGGAACGCCTCGCAGCCAACGCCAACTGGTTCCTCCATTAAGTGTTTGAAGGATTCCGTGCGATCGTGTGCCAACATAGATTTCTCGGTCACTTTCAAACGTAGGTGACAAAACAAATGTATTGATATAGACAGAAAATGGCGATATTTCAGGAATTTTCGGAATAAATTTTACAGTCCAGTTTTGTCCAAAATCATTGGAAAATCCAATATGCCCAGTATTTCGTGTGGCAACAGCCGTAGGCGGTCCTGACTGATTCTTAGCGAAATCGATATCGAAAGCACTCATTGGAAGATCTAAACTCTTTGGGACTGGCCAACCAGTTCTATCTATGGCCCAGGTTGCGCCACGATCGGAAGAGACGTATAGACCTCCACCAAAATATGTTGTTGCAATCACGCTTTGGTCAT
>NZ_PXXU01000193.1 GCF_003011925.2 Nitrosomonas supralitoralis | reverse complement strand
ACAGATGTGCGAGGGCGTGGTTTTGCGCCCAAGGGAAAAACACCCGTGACTTACGCTCCTGGCACGCGGCAACGGCTGTCAATGATTGCTACTGTAACCAACAAAGGCTGTACACGTTGGCAGATTATCGATGGAAATTTCGATTCGGATCGGCTTATTGAATTTCTCGAACTATTGATCAAGGATGCAGGGAAGAAAGTGTTCCTGATCCTGGATAATTTGAGAGTGCATCACAGCAAACCAGTGAAGGCTTGGCTGGAAGAAAATAAGGAAAAGATCGAATGCTTTTATCTACCCAGCTACAGTCCGGAATTAAATCCAGAAGAAAGACTAAACTCAGACTTGAAGCAGGCTATCGGTTCGAAAGTGCCGGTACGTAACAAGGAAAAATTGCGTAACGCTGCCAACGATCACATGACCATGCTAGAGAAAAATCCAGAGCGTGTCGCCTCTTACTTCCAAGACCCGCTCGTAAAATATGCTGCTTGAAACTATTTAATGGCCGGATCAATA
>NZ_PXXU01000192.1 GCF_003011925.2 Nitrosomonas supralitoralis | reverse complement strand
GGGTTGTATTGTACTTGATGTCAATATGCCGGGTATCAATGGTATTGATCTGCAAGCTGAGCTTAATCGTAGAAATATTCGCTTACCTATTATATTTCTTACTTCATATGGCGATATCCCAATGAGCGTTCGCGTAATAAAAGCTGGGGCGGCGGATTTCCTGATGAAGCCTATTGCTATTGACAAGATTATCGAACGTATTCAGATAGAGCTTGAAAAAACAATTAAGAGGCATGAGTCGATGAAAGCCGAAATGCAATTCATGCAAACTTTAAATAGCCTTTCTGCAAGAGAAATGGAAATACTGCCTATGATTTTAGCAGGACTCTCAACCAAAGAAGTAGCTAATAAACTGAAAATCAGTTCTCGGACTGTTGAAATTCATCGCACTCAAATTCTAAAAAAAACCTGCACCAGCAGTTTTTTAGAGCTTTCAAGTCAATGTGCAGCCTATAATCTATTGTTTAAACAATAAAATTATCGCTATTAATCTTTATTGGCTAATGAATTATTGAGTTA
>NZ_PXXU01000191.1 GCF_003011925.2 Nitrosomonas supralitoralis | reverse complement strand
TTCAAGGCAAAAATAGCGCTGTCAGCGATACGGGAGGACGAAACCATACCCCAACTGGCAGCACGTTATGGGATACATCCCACACAGATCAATAGCTGGAAACGGCAGCTCATTGAACAAGCAGCTGATTTGTTTTCCAGAAGCAACAGTTCAAGCAAAGAGAACGGACAAACCACAGATAATTTACACCGTGTTATCGGGCAACTGACGGTGGAACGCGATTTTTTAGCCAGAAAGCTCGATCATTAAGTGCGGCGGAACGCAAAATGATGATTGAGCGCCACGACAAACTGAGTTATATCCGCCAATGCCATTTAGTGGGTTTGGCACGTTCAACTTACTATTATCAGCCTCAACCGGCAAGTGATGCTGAGCTGGTTTTGCTACGAAAAATGGACGAGCAATACCTAAAAACACCACAATATGGTTCACGCAGCTACGCCACGTGGTTTTTGCGTCAGGGAATACTGATAGGGCGCAAGAAAGCGGCATCCATGATGAAGACTCTGGGTATTATCAGCACGGCGCCCAAACCGA
>NZ_PXXU01000190.1 GCF_003011925.2 Nitrosomonas supralitoralis | reverse complement strand
GCGCCGATAATCGCTGCCAATTGACACCGGCTATTAGCCAATTCCACTGCGCTTGCGTCAACGTAAAACAGCGTTCATCCGACTTTGGCCAAACAAATTTGCCCTGATGCAAACGGCGCTGGCACAACCACACGCCTGTGCCGTCCCACAGCAACACCTTGATGCGATTTCCGGCACGATTGCAAAACACAAAAGCTGAACCTGCGCAGGGCGCATGCTCCAAAGACTGCTGTACCAGCATCGACAAACCATCAATACCACGACGCATATCAACCGGCTCTACTGCCAGCCAGATGCTACCCGGATTAGCAATCAATCCAGGCATTTCAGCAATTTCCCCAGCCATTGGGGTGATATCTCTGCTGGTAGTTCTAGCGTATGGCCTTGCGGACAACGTAAACACAGTGACCCCGATGACGAAGGCTCCAACTTGAACTCAACCGGAATTAAAGTCGACGCAACTGCAGCAACTGGTTGAGAACGATAAACCCGCAACCAGTTCGCGAACGTTTTGGAATTCAGCTTATGCTGACGACAATACGC
>NZ_PXXU01000019.1 GCF_003011925.2 Nitrosomonas supralitoralis | reverse complement strand
TATTTAAACCTTGTATACCGCTTAGTGCGATTATAAAGCACATCACTAAGCTCATTGCCAGCATTCTTACACAACCACCACGGTCTGCTCTCATACTTGGGATATAAAAATCCGAACCATATGAAGCTAGAATGATAAAAATCAATTAACTGAAAGAATCAATCTAGTTTAACGGCATCACATTACTCCGGCACTGCTTGAAATCTCCATTAGTCCAATGACAAGATATAAGAAAGTGCCAAATTAGTTTTATAAGGCTTTCAGTAAATTTGCTTTTGTTACAATCCACTTGGATTGAACCTTTTTAGGTTCATAGCACTTCACACTAGCACTTCACACTAGCACTTCACACTAGCACTTCACACGATGTCAAGCATAGTGTTCATCATTACGAAAGCTCAATCCTATAGTAGGTCTTCGTATCCTATTGCTTTTCCTTACTGATACGTAGACAATAGCCGGAATTGGGGATAAAGCAGCCTCCCCGCCTCAAGACGACTTTCGTCCAAGGACTGCTCCTATATTGGATAATTAATTCCAAGGAGAAGCAATGGACGTATCAAAGCAACACGATTCTAATAATAATATATTGCCTGTGCAGGTTACTCTCTCGCAAGCTTTCTGGTATTGGTTAAAACTGGGTTTTATCAGTTTTGGTGGACCAGCCGGACAAATTGCCATCATGCATCAGGATTTAGTCGAACGTTTGCACTGGATTTCAGAACGGCGATTTCTGCATGCACTCAACTATTGTATGATGTTACCAGGCCCGGAAGCTCAACAACTTGCAGTATACATCGGCTGGTTGATGCACCGCACTTGGGGTGGAATTATTGCCGGAGTCCTGTTTGTATTACCTTCTTTGTTCATTCTGATTGCACTCTCGTGGATTTATATCGCATTTGGCGATGTTTCGCTGGTCGCCGGTTTATTTTATGGCATAAAACCGGCAGTAACCGCCATCGTAGTACAAGCTGTATATCGCCTTGGTTCACGCACACTTAAGAATAATCTACTATGGGCCATTGCAGCAGCTTCATTTGTTGCCATCTTCGCATTAAACGTTCCATTTCCGATTATTGTTGCCAGCGCAGCATTGATCGGCTATGTTGGCGGACGTATTGATCCAAATAGTTTTAAGGTAGGTGGCGGACACGGAACAACAAACAAGTCTTATGGCGCTGCGTTCATCGATGACCACACGCCAACACCAGAACATGCCCGCTTTCTTTGGTCACGATTAATCAAGGTGGCTATGATTGGTGGATTGTTATGGCTACTACCCATGACACTTCTGACTGCAAATTATGGATGGGATCACACCCTAACGCAGATGGGATGGTTCTTTACTAAAGCTGCTTTGCTAACTTTTGGTGGTGCTTATGCGGTATTACCATACATTTATCAAGGTGCGGTTGGGTTTTACGGATGGCTCACACCAGCGCAAATGATTGACGGTTTGGCACTCGGCGAAGCTACACCCGGCCCCCTGATCATGGTGGTGGCTTTCGTTGCGTTCATCGGCGGCTATGTAAAAGCCTTATTCGGTCCGGATATGTTATTTCTGGCTGGAACAGTGGCGGCAATTCTAGTGGTATGGTTTACATTCCTACCATCTTTCATTTTTATTCTCGCTGGCGGTCCTCTGGTGGAATCTACACACGGTGACTTAAAATTTACTGCGCCCCTAACTGCGATCTCGGTAGCTGTTGTTGGTGTCATCCTGAACTTAGCCATATTCTTCGGTTATTATGTTTTATGGCCGCAGGGTTTTACCGGCGCATTCGATTGGGCATCAGCTTTGATCACCCTAGTGGCTGCTATCGCACTACTTCGCTTTAAGCGCAATGTAATTGAAGTCATTGCGGCCTGTGCAGTCATTGGCCTGATCCTAAAGACCTTCCTGTGAGGTAATACTATGAAATGAATTACTCGTGAGTGTCCAAAAATTGATCGGATTGCTTGTCCTTGGTTGATAACCCGTTTTATCGACAAAGATCCTGAATTTTTGTTTGTTTCTGGCGATCGTGTAATAGCCGAAGCCGAAATTAGCGGGGCTATCCCATATGATGTGCCGAATGTAGAATTGTCTCATGTAGGTGATGAATGCAGTTTTGTTATGTTTCTAAAAAAATATGAATTAACAAATCCAGCACTACAGGATTTACTGGAGTTATTAGAAATTCCACTTCATTGAAAAATACGTATTAGTTGCACCTGAATCATGCTTCGATAATCCACCCTTTGCTATGCAAAGGGCGGATAAAAAACTATGGCTTGATGCTTCTCATCACTTGCTTAATATGTTTTTTGTTCGAGGATTTGAAGAGGATATCAAAATCGGAACCGTGATAACTGCTAAGCGATAAAACGCAATAGCTATAAAATATAATAGATTAATATCCAAACATAAATAACACTTGCTAGCTACTTATACAGCCTGATTTGTTCAATATCTGAATACAGCTGTCACTTTTTAAGTGCAGAAAGTTGCTCTTTCAATGATTTAATTTCCTCTTCCGCACGGATCTGTGGAGTAATATCATACTGCACCCCAAGGAAATAGAGCAGATTTCCGTGTGAGTCAAAAAGCGGAGACATCAGTAAGTGGTTATAAAACAATTCGCCATTCTTGCGATAGTTTCGCAGCACCACTTCTACGGATTCTTTATTTTTTATGGCTTCCCGGACTTGACTAACAGCTGTTTGATCATGTTCATTTCCCTGCAAGAAACGGCAGTTCTTGCCTACGGTTTCCTCCAATGTATAACCTGTTATGGCTTCAAATGCCTTATTGACATATACCAGGGGCAAATCCTCTAGATCAGGGTCAGCCAGTGATACTCCATTTACACATGAATCAAGAATCTTGGACAATACTTGTGGAATTAATCCAGGGTCTTTTTCAACGATAAAATCCATGATTTTCTCTCCAGGTTAATCAACTGTTGGCTAAATGCAAACTTTGCGATGATTGGTTATTTTGAACCAGCAATATCAGCTTCAATGAGTTTTTTGATGTTTTTTATGGTTCTCTCCGTTCCATCCTGAACCGCAATACGCACCAGTTTCTCAAAGGGTCGTACATGAAGATCCAAGCTTAGCAGTTCAAAAGAAAATGTTATTCTGCTTTCAGTCTCATTGATTGATTCCATCACATAATCGCATCGATAAGGATCGGATGTTCCTTTAAAACAAATTCGTTTACCGATATCAAAAGCTTCAACTTTAAAAGTTGATTCAGATCGATTACCTTGATCGACACGTACTTGCCGGCATATCGTCCCCAGTTGTATTGGGCCTTCAGTCTGTTTCTCCAATTCCTTAACTTCTGGCGACCATCGAGGGTAGTTAGCAAGCAGATCATTGCCAATAAAATTGAAAAGCTTATCTGCCGGGCTTTGAATAACTGTACTGGCCTTGCCGATTACAGGGCTATCTTTAAACAAACCAAGCATAAAATTTCTCCTGCGTAGTGTTTGCTAAACCAAGTAAGTATCGATACCTGACAATAATAAATCGTATTGAGCTTCTACAAGCTCTTTTATTGTCAGTGCTGGGATGCCGGTAATCAAATTTCCTTCCGAAACCAGCCAACCAACAGCATCCGAAGGTCCAATGCTTACGACGTAGCCTAATTCGTGGTGCATGTAGGGTTCAAGTAGCCCAGGAAAACCTGAATGTCTTAATATATTGCGTGCTACTAACTTTCCCTTACGTACGGCTGACTGTGCTGTCAGGGTATTTGATCCTAGCGATTGATAATGCGCACAGTCACCGGCGGCAAAAATGTTTTGCAAAGGCTTCTGATTAATTATAATCTGCCCAAAAGCGTTAGTCGTATATGCTTTTTGCCGATTCTTGCCCAAAAACAATATTGACATACTGGACGACAATTCAAACTGCTTCTTTGTTATCTTGTCGACTAACGAAATCTCAGCAGTATGCTGTTCACTGTAATATGTGTTAGGGTAAAAAGCAATCTCTAAATCACGCATACGAGATTCAGCATAAGCCCCGAAACCCTCAGGAAATTGTTCAAGCACATGCTCACCCGAATGAATCAAACGTAAATCTGTTTTATATTTTTTCCGAACCAGGAATTGCTTTATTTCGAAAAGAAACTGTATTCCGGTTGCGCCACCGCCCACGACAGAAATCACCTGTTTTGAAGTATTGTCTTGATCAAAAAAATTGTCCAACAAATCAGATCCATTGGCAGCAGTGAAATCATGCAAACTGAATACATTTGTTGAGTCCATAGCATCAACTGCGCTATTCTCGCACCCGGATGCAATGATCATATAATCAAAATTCAGAACTGCTTCATCATCAAGTATTATTTGTTTGTTTTTTTGGCAATTCTGCAACGTATTCTTATCAAAATTGACCGATGCCCGCACATGTTTGCATCCGAAACGATTTTCCAGATCACAAAATGAGAATAATAAATCTGTTATTGGGTACCTGAATGTTTCATGCAAATGGGTAATCTTCAGATGCTGCGCCCTGGGATCTATGAGTGTAATATCGGTATCTGGAGCAAATTGCAAAAGATTGGTTAATGCCGCAAGTCCTGCGTATCCTCCACCCACAATCACTACTTTCAGTTTTTTTTGTTTCGCTATATTAAAAGGCAAAAAAGCCACAACATCTCCTTATCTGATGCTATCAGGGAACAAAATCTCCCGCGTTATCGTTCTTTAATCTCAGCAAATCTCTGCAATATTTCTATTCATTGATACCACAGACTAGCACAGATATTACTTTGACAGATTCAATTCGAAACCAGTCACATTACAGATAAATTCATTGTGGAATAAGATTGATTTGCCAATTCTCTCTAGCCCATTGCCAGAAAGATGAAATATCACCCTTAATAATCTCCAGAGGAGGATCATGTCCCAAAAAATACAGCGCCTTGACTAATTGTGGCAATGCATTTGCGATTTCGATTGGCTCGGCGTTAGTTTGTTTACTGAGCTTTTCACCTGCTGCATTGGTAGCGACCGGAAGATGCATATATCGCGGCGTGTTATAGCCTAGCAAGTTCTGGAGAAATATTTGTCGCGGCGTAGAATCCAAAAGATCTGCACCACGCACAACATGCGTGATACCTTGCTCAGCGTCATCGACTACAACGGCCAATTGATAGGCATAAATACCATCCGCTCGGCGTAGCACAAAATCGCCAATCTCCGACTTGAGCGTTTGCGAATACATCCCCTTTAAAATATCTTGAAATTGGATTTGATTTTCATTGGTCCGAATACGCAGTGAATAGGGTTTGTCCAACGAAGGAGGATTTCTCAAGCACGCTCCCGGATAGATTGGACCACTTAAACCAATAATACTGGAATCTGCAATTTCTTTTCTTGAGCAAGTACATGGATAAACTAGATTGTGGCTCTCTAACCTATTAAGAGCTTCTCGATATACTTCAGAGCGTCGGCTTTGAAAAATAATTTCTTCATCCCATTCCATGCCTAGGCTCTCCAATGCAAATAGAATTTGACTTGTGGCTCCAGGAATTTCACGCTGGGAATCAATATCCTCAATCCTGACTAGCCACTTGCCATGATTAAATTTAGCATCGAGATAACTGCCTATAGCTGCAACCAGTGAACCAAAATGCAAAGGTCCAGTTGGTGATGGAGCAAACCGACCACGATAACTCTTTTCTATCAAATGATGGGTATTCACAAAAAGAAATTATTTTGAATTCAAAGAATACTACACTACTACACCGCACCACTATTACTAGCAAAATTTCGGCAACAACTCGCTCTATAGATGAATCATATGAACTATAATTTACAAATCAAGACAGTCTGTTGGTTTTTCTATTTCTTCTAATCGAGATTTTCTTTTAAGCTGGATCATGCACATTCATATACTTGGAATTTGTGGCACTTTCATGGGAGGGATAGCCGCCATTGCGCGGGAATCCGGATATAAAGTCACTGGATGCGATCAAGATGTTTATCCACCTATGAGCACACAACTTGAGTCTCAAGGAATAGAATTAATATCGGGCTATTCAATCGAACAAATCCAGCTTCAGCCGGACATATTTGTGATTGGTAATGTAATTACCCGCGGAAATCCATTGATGGAAGAAATTCTTAACCGGAATTTACCCTATATGTCCGGGCCACAGTGGTTATCAGAAAATATTCTGAGACATCGATGGGTTCTTGCCGTTGCGGGCACCCATGGCAAAACCACTACCAGTTCGATGCTAGCCTGGATACTCGATTACGCTGGATTAAATCCAGGCTTTTTGATCGGAGGAATACCCGAGAATTTTGGTCTATCTGCAAGAGTTGGAAATATACGATCAAAGCTTACCCAAGATCCCGAATCAGATTCAACTGAAGTTTCACCGTTTTTTGTTATCGAAGCGGATGAATATGATACGGCTTTCTTCGATAAACGCTCTAAATTTGTTCATTATCACCCCAGAACTGCGATATTAAACAACCTTGAGTTTGATCACGCCGATATCTTTCCTGATCTGCTAACCATCAAGCGGCAATTTCATCACTTTGTACGCATTATTCCCAATAACGGTTTGATCGTAATCAATGGAAAAGATGAAAATATTAAACAAGTCCTGACGCAGGGCTGCTGGACCCCGGTGGAGGAATTTGGAACTGAAGCTGGCTGGAGCGCTCAATTGCTCGCAGATAATGAAATGGATGTTTATTTTGAAGGCACCCATCAAGACCGTCTGTGCTGGGAATTATTAGGTGAGCATAACCGCATGAATGCTCTGGCGGCATTAATCGCTGCCAGACATGCTGGGGTGCCCGTCAAAACTGGAATTGCTGCATTATCAGAATTCAAGAATGTAAAACGTCGCATGGAGAAACGCGGCACTGTCAACGATATCACTGTTTATGATGATTTTGCACATCATCCTACCGCGATTCAAACAACACTAAATGGCTTAAGAGCACACATTGGTCAGGAAAGAATTATTGCGGTACTTGAACCACGTTCAAATACGATGAAAATGGGTGTCTGGAACGATTATCTTGCGCATAGTTTGCAGGAAGCTGATCATATTTTTTGCTTCACACGTGATTCGCAATGGGCAAAATCGACCTTGAGTGGATTAAATAATAAAGTCGATTGCCACGATGATTTAAATCAGTTAATACAAGATATCGCCGCGATCACAAAGCCGGGAGATCATATCTTGATCATGAGCAATGGCAGCTTCGGTGGCATTCATGATAAATTATTATCTGCCTTACATAAAAATCAATGAAAATCTGTTGCAGATGCCTACTCGCCTTCGAACTCACATAGTGCAAAGACGCTATGGCCCAGTTTCTCGAGACGCGCTCTCCCCCCAACATCCGGCAAATCGATCACGAAACAACATTCCACGATTTCTCCGCCCATATCTTCTATAAGTCCTGCTGCAGCTTCAGCAGTCCCCCCGGTTGCAATCAGGTCATCGATCAAAAGCACCTGATCTCCCGGTTGAATTGCATCTACGTGAATTTCAATACGGTCACTGCCATATTCCAGTTGGTAGTCTCTTCCTAATGTTTCTGCAGGAAGTTTATTTTGTTTACGAATAGGCACGAACCCCTTGCCTAATTGGTACGCGACTGGCGCACCAATGATGAAGCCACGCGACTCAATTCCAGCCACTTTATCAATCGTAACCACATCATAACGATTAGCAATCTCCTGTATTGTTGTATATAGCCCCAAAGGATCTTTTAACAGGGTTGTGATGTCACGAAACATGATTCCATGTCGTGGATAATGAGGAATGGTGCGAATACGAGATTTAATTGGCATATGTTCGGTTATAGTTAAACGATCAGGAAGGGAAAGTTCGATCTTCCTGCTAATAAAAAGACCTCAACCCATTACAGGTTGAGGTCTCTTAATGTGACTTCAACAACTATACTAAATCAATAAATCAGATTTTAGTGATCCATTGCAGCTTTAGCGTCAAAGCTTGCTGGAGCTTTAAGTTGGGTCATCAGATCATCGTTCCATTTTCCTTCAACGTTCATGTGCAGCGCAGCACCCAGCAATACAGCTTCAATCAGGTTGTGACTGAGGTATACATACAGACCTGGTTGATGAAATTCATAGGCTGCAGCAACTGCAGAACCAGCTGGAACAAACCAGGTTTCTTGGCTGGTAAGCGGAGTATCGCTGAATGAACCGCCTACCCAGTACAGATCAGCATGACCACCAATCAAATGCGGATATGAAGCGCGATTAGCTTGTGAATGGATAAACAGAACTTTCTCGCCCACCTTAGCTTTCAGTGCGTTGTCACCTGTAATTGCACCAACGGCGCCGTTGAATACTACGTGGGTTGGAATGAGTCCTTTAGACACTTCCAGCATATCTGCCATGCCTTCAGCTGGTGAGCCATAGGTTTTGAAGTTGCCTTTATCGTCTTTTGGCAGATAGAAATCTTGTTCGCCGATGTAATATGCTTTATCGTATTTGTAGGGTTTGCCTTTTGCGTCTTTCAGACCATCACGTGGCAATACCATAATGGCTCCGTTCATGCCAGAGATGACGTGGAATGGAATCATAGTTCCTCCGGGCGCACAATGGTATACAAATACGCCAGGTTTAACAGCTTTCCAGCGTAAAACCACTTCTTCACCAGGTTGTACCAATGTCAAACCAGCGCCACCCAGCGCACCGGTCGCTGCATGAAAATCCACATTATGTGCCAGCGTACTGGATTTTGGATTGGATAATGTCAATTCAACATAATCGCCTTCATGCACAACGATGAGTGGGGCGGGGATACTGCCATTGAATGTCATACCCCAGACTTTTGCACCTGGAGCAACTTCAACAAGTTTCTCTTCGAACGCCATATGTACTTCAACAATCTTTGGACCGCCTTTGGCAACCTGGTCGTGTACAGGTACATTTGGTGGGGCCACTAGTTGTTGTTTTACACGTGGTAATTTAGAAACGTCTTGTGCTGCTGCCACTTGGGTAGCAGCAAAACAAAGCAATCCCAGTCCTACAACTGCCTGAACAGCTTTAATCATATCTCCCTCCATAAATGATGTATTTTGCGCTTTTTTTATGCGCCATTCTTGATTTGTTGAGGCAATCTCGTAGCTTCAACACCTCCCCTTTTCTGAATCTCAAGAGTAAAGGGCAGTGCCCGAACTATACACTTTCTTCAATGCACTGTCTATTTTTGCACATCGTAAACTACTGAAATCTTTTTGATAAAGTCACAATACAAACAGGGGATTTTGACATTGCATTTAGAAATGGTGACCTATTTAACCTTGTAACAATTTAATTTCTGCAGCAGCTAAATTACCTTGTGTACCTCTAAGTACAATAATGTCACCGGCCTCAAGTCGCGTCTCGTCTGTTGGCATTAATCCGCGGATATTTCGTCTTCTAACCGCAGTTACTTCGACAGTCAAGCTGGTCAAATCAAGATCTCGTAAAGTTTTATTGATGGCTGCTGCGCCAGGGGTAATCAATATTGTCAGCAACCGCGGAAATAATTTTTCATGATCACTCTCCGTTTCATCATCTGCCCCATGGTAGAAGCCGCGCAATAAGCTGTAACGTTGCTCACGAATTTCTCGTATACGTCGCAATATACGGCCTGTAGATATATCAACAAACATCAATGCATGGGATGCCAGCATCAAGCTTCCTTCCATAATTTCCGCCACGACTTCTGTAGCACCCGCATCTTTCAACAAATCAATATCGGAATCGTCACGGGTTCGAACGACAACAGACAAGTCTGGCCGCAATTCTTGTACATGTTTCAGTATTTTTAAAGTTGAAATTGTATTGGAGTAACTCACAACCAATACTCTTGCACGCATCAGTCCTGCTGCAATTAAAACCTCACGTCGCGCTGCATCGCCGTATACAACTGACTCCCCAGCACTGGTAGCCTCATGAATTCGCTGCGGATCAAGATCCAAAGCAACAAACGGTATCGATTCTTGCTCAAAAATACGCGATATGCTCTGCCCGCTTCGCCCATAGCCGCAGATAATGACATGACTGTGCGTCACCATGGTTTGTGTTGCAATGGACGTTATTTGCATCGCGCGATGCATCCAATCTGAACTGTAAAAGCGATGAATCAATGGTTCGCTGTATTCAATCATGAATGGCGCAATAAACATTGACAGTACCATCGCTGCTAAAACAGGTTGAAGAATTGAATTTCCCACTAATCCTGCTGCGCTTGCTTGCGCCAGCAAAATAAACCCGAATTCACCAGCTTGTGCTAAATTTAATCCTGTTCTTATCGCCACACTGGACTCAGCGCCAAATAGGCGCGACAATCCGGAAATCACGGTGACTTTAAAAACAATGAGCATTATCAATATAATAAACACCCAAAGAAAGTTCTCAAAAACCACCCTCAAGTCCAGCAACATACCAATAGTCACAAAAAACAAGCCTAATAACACATCTCGGAATGGCTTTATATCGTCTTCAACTTGATAGCGATATTCCGTTTCTGAAATCAACATGCCGGCAAGAAATGCACCTAAAGCCAGTGATAAGCCTGCCAACTCAGTCAACCATGCCAATCCAAGAGTGATTAACAATACATTCAGAACAAACAACTCCGAAGATTTCTGCCTGGCGACTAAATGAAACCATGGGCGCATGAGCTTTTGCCCAATGAATAGAATAAATCCAAGAACAGCGGCTATCTTAAAAATTGCTATCGTCAGCATATAACTAAAATCGTTAGTATCCGCATCAACTTCAATCACCAATGCGGGAATGATAATTAGCAATGGAATGACCGCCAGATCTTGAAAAAGTAATACGCCAATCACTTGCCTTCCATGAGGAACATTAAGTTCCACCCGTTCTGCAAGCATTTTGCTTACAATGGCCGTAGATGACATGGCTAACGCCCCTCCAAGCACCAGACCAACCCGCCAATCTAATTGCAGTGCCCAAGCAATCATGATTACAACTAAAATCGTGATAGTCACTTGTGCCGTTCCAAAACCGAACACAATACGTTTCATGGCAATCAGTTTAGTCAAACTAAATTCAAGGCCAATACTAAACATCAGAAAGACCACACCAAACTCGGCCAGATGACGTGTTTCTTCGTTGTCTGAAATCCATCCTAGGGCATGCGGCCCTATACTGACACCTGCCAGCAAATAACCCAGTACTGGAGGTAAGCGCAAGAGCCGGAAAACGACCACGGCCAAAACTGCGATGGCCAATAAAATTAGAACCGGTTGCAGCGGATTAACCATGGCGAGTAAAAGTCATGAAGGGATACATGAAAATCATAAGATACTTCAGGATTGAGCTGATCACAATCTATTTAAGCCTTAGTGGTATAATTGCTCTGGTTCAATCATTTAAAGCAAAATGCCAGTACCTCATCTTTCCACAGCCCTGAACGGCCCTATTCTTGACCTCGAGAATCGCATCATTAATGCCATGCCAACCATCGAACATTGGATAAGGGGCAAATGGCGCGAGTACACCGTGCCGTTTTATTGTTCTGTTGACTTACGTAACAGTGGTTTTAAATTAGCCCCCGTTGATACCAACTTGTTTCCCGGGGGCTTTAACAATCTTAATCCGGACTTCATTCCTTTATGTGTGCAGGCGATGATGAATGCTATCGACAAGATTTGTCCGGACACGCATAGTTTATTGTTGATCCCAGAGAATCACACACGTAATATTTTCTATCTGCAGAATATTGCCACCTTGCAAAACATCATGCAACGAGCCGGACTGTATGTACGTATTGGCACCTTGTTGCCCGAAGTCACTACAGCAATCGATATTGATCTTCTAGATGGTCAGTCTATTAGACTTGAGCCGATTACTCGAAAAGACAATCAATTAAGTGTCGCAAATTTTGAGCCTTGTGCTGTGCTACTTAACAATGATCTATCAACGGGTATCCCTGAGATTTTGCAGAATCTGCATCAAATCGTGATTCCACCTTTGCATGCCGGTTGGGCAACACGCCGAAAATCTAATCACTTTGCCGCTTATGATCGCATTGCACTTGAATTTGCCAATCTGATTGATATTGATCCTTGGTTAATCAATCCGCGTTTTAGCTCATGCGGAGAAATCAATTTCCATGAAAAACAAGGAGAAGAATGCGTAGCAGCCGCTGTTGATCGAATTCTTTCAGTGATCAGGAAAAAGTATCAACAATATGGTGTCAAGGAAGACCCGTTCGTTATCGTCAAAGCCGATTCAGGGACTTATGGAATGGGAATCATGACTGTAAAAGATGGCTCGGAAATATATAAGCTTAACCGCAGGCAGCGGAATAAAATGGCCGTAGTGAAAGAAGGATTACAGGTCTCCCATGTGCTGGTACAAGAAGGCGTGTACACCTTTGAAACGATCAATCAGGCGGTGGCTGAACCGGTAATTTATATGATTGATCGCCACGTCGTCGGTGGCTTTTATCGAGTACATACCGGACGTGGCATTGATGAAAACTTGAACGCTCCCGGCATGCATTTTGTTCCTTTGGCATTTGAAACCACTTGCCTGGAGCCGAGCGCATCCCAATCGAACTTTATACCGAATCGCTTTTATGCTTATGGTGTTGTGGCACGCTTGGCGCTATTAGCCGCTGCACTGGAACTGCAACAAACCGATACTTCTGAAGTAGAATTAAGTACCGATCAAACTCCGGCATGAAGCTTGCCTTTATCATTGATCAACTGGATTCCATCAAAACTGACAAGGACACCAGCTATGCATTGATCTGTGAAGCCATTGCCCGAAACCATCAGATATACGTACTTTATCAACATGATATTGCATTGATCAATCATGTTGTTACAGGCTTCTCACGTGCGTTGTCACTGACCAACACATCGCCCCCGGATGGTCATTGGTACAAACTCAGTGATACTTCGGCAATCCCTTTGCGCGAATTTGACGCGGTATTGATGCGTAAAGATCCGCCATTCGATATGGAATATGTTTACAGCACGTACTTGCTGGAACTGGCTGAGACTCAGGGTGCCTGCGTAATTAACAGTCCCAAGAGTGTTCGTGATTACAACGAAAAGCTTGCCATTACTAAATTTCCACAATTTATTGTACCCACTCTAGTAACCAGCCAGGCGCATTTAATTAGAGAATTTCTTAGCACTCATCAAGACATCATCTTAAAGCCACTGGATGGCATGGGCGGTGCCAATGTGTTTCGTGTCCATCTTGCAGACTATAATATCAGCGTGATTCTCGAAATGTTGACTCACTATGGAACAAGAACCATCATGGTGCAACGCTTCATCCCTGAAATTGCTCAAGGCGATAAACGCATACTCCTCATTGCTGGCAAAGCGGTCCCTTTTGCTTTAGCGCGCATTCCAAAACTCGGTGAAACGCGGGGCAATCTCGCTGCAGGTGGTACAGGAAAAACACAACCATTATCTGCACGCGATAAGGAAATTGCAGATTCATTGAGCCCGGAACTGGCTAAACACGGTTTAATGCTGGTTGGACTGGATGTGATTGGCGACTATTTAACAGAAATTAATGTGACCAGTCCTACAGGAATGCAAGAGATTTCCAAGCAAACTGGATTTAATGTAGCGGCTATGATGCTGGATGCCATTGAAGAAAACTATGAATCAAGTAATGCCAAAAAGAAAGACATAAAAAGAATCCGGCAAGAACAATAACATGATCTGCACAGTTTGTAGAAAACTGCCCTCCTTTAAAGCTATTTCGAACACTCTTATTTTTTCGCTTTCTCCATCGAATTGAAGAACTGTTATTTCACATCAAACTTACCATAATTCTCCAATACAAAACTGAAGCTTATTAAAAATAAAAGTATTGCCTCAGTCATAAATCTATCAGTAAAATCCAATCTCAACTCATTCAGAAATATCCAATCATCATGCGCATCAATACAGTCCTTTATAAAACCATATTGCTTACTTGTCTGCTTTTTTCATCACCCCTTACACAGGCCAATCAAGTCGCTTGCTTTTCAACCAATATGGGGCAATTTTGTATGGAGCTTTTTGAAACGCAGACACCGATCACAACAGCAAACTTCATCAAATACATCAAAAGTGATGCCTATACCAATGGAATCTTTCATCGCAGCATGCCGGACTTTGTCATTCAAGGGGGCGGTTTTAAAATTATCTCTGCCGCCACTGGCGAATCGCTCACCGCCGTAAATACTTTTTCTCCGATCATCAATGAATTTAAAATTTCCAACACCCGTGGAACTGTCGCCATGGCAAAACTTGAAGGCAATCCCAACAGCGCAACCAGTCAATGGTTTGTTAACTTAAAGGATAATTCCTCAAATCTGGATAATCAGAACGGAGGCTTCACCGTATTTGGTCGCGTTATATTTGATGGAATGAACGTCATCGCTGCTATGGAAGCACTCCCCATAAGAAACCTGGGCGTCAACCTCCCTGCGACGCCATTGAAAGATTATGATGGTTCATCCGCTGTCCTGCTAAGTAATTTGGTGCGAATAAATCAAGTTGAGCTCTTTGATGCAGCGAGCATTTTCAGCCAAGGAATTCTGAGCTTTGCAGTGGATATAGGAACGGGCAATGCACTGGAAGTCAATTTGCGGTTGATTCAAGATAGCCCTTCGATTGTATTTGAACTCGCCCCAGACAGTGTGGTGTCGCTGGATAATAAACCGCTCAATATCGCCACTTTCTCGAGTGCAAATGGTCAATTACACATTCCATCGGCAATGATCAATGCATCTACCGTTATTAATAACGTGCAAATGCAATTAACTGATGCAGAATCATTTCAATTTACATTAGTCAGTTACGAATAATATTTCGATACAGAAACAAAAATAAGATAACTAATCAATCTAGAGTTAGAGCCCGTACTCTTCAATCTGATGCACGGGACATGATCGCTTGCTTTAATTTAAGTATCTCAGGTTGATTGAGTGTTTCTTTTTCCAATAGCTCCTGAGCAGTCTGATCCAGCAAGCCACGATTGGATTGAAGAATATTGACCGCACGTTCCAGAGCTTGATCGACCAGCATACGGACTGCAATATCGATCTTATTGGCAGTTTCTTCACTGTAATTTCGACTTTGTGGCATAGGAACATTCGGTTGTAGAAATGCCGATTGCTCCCGGTCATACGCCACGTTCCCCAAGGCCTCGCTCATACCATACCTCAACACCATGGCACGCGCAATATCGGTAGCGCGCATCAGATCATCTGCCGCGCCTGTGGATATTTCGTTAAACACGATCTGCTCGGATGCACGCCCACCCAGCAATACCGCCATTTTATTTTGCAACTCCACGCGGGTCATCAGATAACGATCTTCGATAGGACGCTGAATAGTGTAGCCCAGTGCGCCGACACCACGCGGAATAATGGATACTTTATGGACCTCATCGGTACCTGGTAACGCCAATGCCACCATCGTATGTCCAAGCTCATGGAACGCCACTACACGGCGCTCATCGGGATTCAACAGACGGTTACGTTTCTCCAAGCCTGCCACGATGCGTTCAATAGCATTATTAAAATCCGTCATCGCAACCGATGGCGCAGCACGCCGAGTCGCCAATAGCGTTGCCTCGTTGATAAGGTTTGCCAGATCCGCTCCGGTAAATCCTGGAGTTAGAGCAGCAACTTCTTCAATTTTAACGTCAGTGTGTAACTTTACTTTTTTCGCATGCACCTTAAGAATCTGCTCTCGTCCAATTTTATCCGGACGATCCACCAGCACCTGGCGATCAAATCGTCCGGCACGCAGCAATGCCGGATCAAGAATTTCCGGTCGATTGGTCGCTGCCAGCAGCACGATGCCACTGCTGGAATCGAAACCATCCAGTTCTGCCAGCAGTTGATTCAGCGTTTGTTCTTTTTCGTCATGCCCACCTCCCATTCCGTAAGCACCCCGTGCACGCCCCAAGGCATCCAGTTCATCAATAAAAATTATCGCCGGTGCCATTTGCCTTGCCTGTTCAAACAAATCTCGTACCCTGGCCGCACCAATTCCGACAAACATTTCTACAAATTCCGAACCAGAAATGGAGAAAAACGGCACACCCGCCTCACCCGCTACTGCGCGGGCCAATAAAGTTTTCCCAGTGCCTGGCGGTCCCACCAGCAAAATACCCTTCGGCGCTCGTCCGCCTAAACGACCATAATCCACCGGATTCTTCAAGAAATTGATAATTTCCACCAATTCCTCCTTAGCTTCATCAACTCCCGCCACATCATCGAAAGTCACCTTGGTTTCCTTTTCCACAAACACTTTGGCGCGGCTTTTACCGATCGACATCAATCCGCCTCCCATGCTGCTTCCCATACGACGAATCACAAACAGCCAGATTCCGACGAAAATCGCTGTCGGCACAATCCAGGACATTAAATCGCGCAGCCAGGTGCTTTGCACCACACCGGTATATACCACATGGTATTTATCCAGGATTTCCGCTAACTCAGGTTCCACTCGGGTAGTGACAAAATCCTTATACCCATCCGCATGCTTTTCCTTTAATGTTCCGAAAATGTGATTCTCGGTAATCGCAATCTCGGCTACCTGCCCCTGCTCCAAAAAATTCTGGAAACGACTATAGGGTATAGGCTCAACTTGAGTGTATTGCTTATACAAATTCTGCACCAACAGCAAAGACATTAATGCCATGGTAATAAACCAGAAGTTAAGATGCGTTTTTTTGTCCATTGATTGACTCCGAAATTTGGATTAGAAAATTCCCCAATTACATTGATGCAAGCAACGATAGAAGTTAATGCAATCCTGCATAAGTTTCCGCACTGTAACCCACTCCACTGCGAAGATGATAATATGGCGCCGTATGAAAAACTAACTTTTTCTTGGAACTATAAACAAACCTGAATAAGTCTCATAACTCAGCCAATTCAATTTACACCGTTAATATATACGGGCACGCCCTTGAAAACGAAGATTTATTCGGTTTCGCGGCAAAAAAACAGTTAAAACACTCCGTCGCAAACAAGCGAAGTATCAACTGCTATTTTCAATCTGCTGGTTTTCATTGTTAAGAAACAGTCATGATTTTAACTGTGTCGTGACAACAACAGTGACATTAGAATTAGACCCCGAGTTCGAATTGTCGGCAGATGCTGGGTCCTTAGCTAATCTTGAAGTATTAATAGTTATCACTAAATTAAAACTTAGATAATTAGTAAATTTAAAGCCTATATGAGGTCGATGATTGATCGTATCTGTTCATAGATAAAAGCTTAATTTAAGCCATATTTCACACTTATTGAGCACTCGTTTTCGCCCCATGACTGATATCAAATCTCGTGGTCTATTTAGGCGTTGCTAAATTCCAGATAAATTCACAAAAGGTAAAAATTTATCCAGAGCCTTCCAAACCTTGAAAATAACGGCAGAAACCACATGTTATTAATGGAGTTATATCAACGCAATATGATATCAATAGCATTTCTACAAATACTTGTTATGTGGAGGTTGATAGCGATGATCAGAGAACTTTCTTTTGGCGATGATGAATTTTATTCTGCCCATGAGTTGGATGGAGAAGAAGATGCAGTGGCAAACAGCAAAATTCCATCCAGTTATTTAGCAAAAATTATTGACGAATTTGGAACTATCAAAAATGACTTTGATGATAATGAATTCGAAATCGTCAAAAAAGACTTTGGCGACAGTGATTATGAAGAGGATGATATTACGCTTGATTCGTTAGGATTGCGCTAGGTTCTCAGGGTATGTAATTGCTCTGCTGCATGAATACTCGAACCATTCATCAGTGAAGTCTTTGCGTGCTACTGCATAACTTAACGGCTTGTTCTTGAAACAATATAGCGAACTTCAACGGCTAATTTATTCTATTCTAAAAAATAAAGCTGTTTTTGGTGTATATTAACTAACTGGCGCATAGAGTGTAGCGGCTTGTATTCCCAGATTTTATATAACCCTACACAATATTTTTATGTATTGCCCGCCAAATGTGCTAAACCGTACATACCTTTATGAGGATGACAAGTCATTATTCATGGCTCACATTAAAACGAAAATACAAGGAGAATCATCATGAATGAATTAAAAGCCTTAACATTAGCAATCACTATGTGCGCAGCTTTTTATGCAGGGAATGTACTTGCTTTCGATAAATCTTTTCATCCAAATCATCAGTTTGTCGATCAAGAAAGCATTGGGCCCAATTATGAAACCGGTTATATTCTCGATAAAGAAAAAGCTGCAAAAACAAAAACTGCAGAAGAATATATGCAGCTTCCTTCGGAAGAAGTAGTTCCCAGCGATCCTACGCCCAAGAATTCAAATATCCCTAAGGGAGCAGAGCGCAGATTAACTCCGGCCATATAACGGATTCTTAGCACTGATGTTTTGCAGTGTAAAAAAAAGCTCCCCCGCAACCTGTTGCGGGGGAGTAATTGCATCTTCACAATTTATCTCGAGTGACGAATAACTGGCTGTGGCAGTATCAGATCGAATCATGCGCGCAGACTTTCCCATAGTTTCTGTAGTCGTTTAACCGATACTGGATAGGGCGTTTTCAATTCCTGTGCGAACAAAGACACTCGCAATTCTTCGATTTGCCAGCGAAATTCCCTTAAATTTTCATCTACACGTTCAATTTCCCGGTGTTTTTCTAATCGTTGTAAATACTTTTGCCAAAGCGCATTCACTTCAAGGCTATTGTGCTCATCACGCACGGGGTTTGCGGATAATTTCTCAATCCGCAATGTCATCCCCTTCAGATAACGTGGAATCTGCAGCAAGCAGTTCCAGGGCGTATGACTGACAAATCCAAGGTAAATCAGATTTTCAAGTTGCACGTTTAGTTCGTTTTTTGCTTTATTGATCCGGATATTGGAAAAATTCTCTGATAGAGTTTGATACTCACGACCTATCTGCTGCAGCAAACGTGCCAGAGTGGTGGCAACATCCGGAAGTCGGTTCTTGGCGCGCTGTCTTTGTGCAATGAATGCTGATTCTGTGCGTGGAAGTAAATCATCACTCAATAGTGCGTGATCCATGATGGCATTCAACATATCCTGTTTCAGGTCGCCCGGATTTATCCGGGTTTTCAGTTGCATGCTGATTTCTCTTAATCCCGGCAGATTTTTTTCCAATTGTTTGAGTTGGTCTTTCAGCGCTAAACATAACAACCGTCTAATACCCGAACGCATCGCAGTTTCAGCCGCTTCTTGCGTGTCAAACAATCGGATGGCGACACTATCGGTGTGATCAATCAACGCCGGATAACCTGTCAATTGTTGGCCATTTCGCTTAAATAATATTTCATCGGGCAAATCGCCAAAATCCCATTGCGTTATCTGCTCACGCTCAATAGAATTTTTTTCGCTCTCGTCGTCACGCTGCACAAAAGTCATTTGCGCCGCTTTACCGAGTCGCCCCTGCAATTCATTAAGATCTCGATTCATGGCCAGTTCTTGTCCGGCATCATCGACTACTCGAATATTCATCAATAAATGAATTGGAATATCGTTGTTTTGCCAAACCTCGGACGGAACCGTCAAGGTGGTTTCTTTTAGCACAAACTTTTCTAATGCTTCCGGCAACGTAAGCACATGCAAAGCTTTTGAATGGCTTTCCAAAAATTTGGTGACTGATTCCGGAAGCGGCACAAGAACACGGCGAATTTGTTTGGGTAGCGCCTTCAAATACCAGGTAACCTTCTCACGAATTAAACCGGGCACCAGATAATCCAACTGTTTGCCATCCAAGCGGTTTAATAATGGTAGCGGTACAGAAACAGTAACCCCATCCAATATATGACCCGGTTCAAAGCGATAGGCAAGTGACAACACGCTACCATCCGGCAAAGTCATGCACTCAGGAAACTGCACTTCGGTCACATGATCGGCCTGGTGACGCATGAGTAATTCGCGTTCCAAATAAAGCAACCGTGGATCCTGCTGCTCAGCTTGCTTGCGCCATTTCTCGAATCCAGCACCGTTGGTTACTTGCTGCGGAATTATGGCATTGAAGAAGGCAAAAATTTCCTGTTCATCGACTAATATGTCCTGCCTGCGCGTTTTATGCTCCAATTCCTCAATTTCCTGAATCAATGTCTGATTATGTTGAAAAAAAGGCGCTTGTGTTACAAGTTCTCCTGCCACTAACGCCGAGCGAATAAAGATCTCGCGTGCTTCTTGCGGATTAATGACCCCATAATGAACCGATCGTTTGGGAACAATAATCAAGCCATACAACGTTACTTGTTCAAAGGCTACGACCTGCGCTCGCTTCTTTTCCCAATGCGGATCAGAATAGTGTCTTTTGCACAAACTACCGGCAATTCTTTCCAACCAGGCCGGATCAATTTTTGCCGCGCAGCGCGCATATAATTTACTGGTTTCGATCAACTCCGCTGCAACGATCCACTTGGCTTTACCTTTTCTCAACACAGAGCCGGGAAAAATCGCAAACTTGATGCCACGAGCCCCGAGATATTCCCCATCTTTCTCGGTTTTAAACCCGATATTGCCGAGCAATCCAGCGAGTAGCGCGCGATGAATTTCATCATAGCCCGCGGGTATCTGGTTGGGCCTAAAACCGAACTCTGTCATCAACGCATGCAGTTGACCATGAATCTCGCGCCATTCACGCAAGCGTCGATAGGATAAAAAATTTTCACGACATTGGGCGATCAGCTTGCGAGTTGATTTCTTATGATTTAATAATTCATCAAAGAAATCCCAAAGCTTCAGATAGGAAAGAAAATCCGAGCGCTCGTCCTGAAAGCGTCGATGCGCTTCATCGGCTGCCGCTTGCTGATCAAAGGGTCTGTCCCGTGGATCTTGCAGACTTAAGGCCGAAGTAATGATCAGTATTTCGTGCAGGCAATTTTCTTGTTTCGCCGCTAAAATCATACGGGCGATTTTGGGATCAATCGGAAATTTAGCCAATCGCCAGCCGATCTCGGTCAGCTGTCTTTTCTCATCGACGGCACCCAGTTCCGCCAGTAATTGATAACCATCGGCAATCATGCGTGGCGCTGGCGCTTCCAGAAATGGGAAGCTCTCCACTTCGCCAATTTTCAGCGATTTCATCCGCAGAATAACGGCTGCCAACGAAGAACGCAGAATTTCCGGATCAGTATATCGCGCACGCGCCTCAAAATCCTGCTCTGAATACAAGCGAATACAAACGCCATTCGCCACCCGTCCACAGCGCCCTGCCCTTTGATCAGCCGATGCACGGGAAATTTTCTCGACCAGCAATTGCTCTACTTTATTGCGATAGCTATAGCGATTCACACGCGCCCACCCGCTATCAATCACGTAATGAATGCCAGGAACCGTCAATGAAGTTTCAGCCACATTGGTCGCCAGCACGATGCGACGATGATGACTATTCAATTGAAAAACCCGTTCCTGCTCGGCAAACGATAAGCGTGCAAACAAGGGTAAGATCTCAATCCCACTGCGCAAGCGTTCAAAATGATGTTTGCGCAACGTTTCTGCCGTCTCTCTGATCTCGCGCTCACCCGGAAGAAAAATCAGAATATCGCCCGAGCCCAACGCCACCAATTCTTCAACCGCATGGATGATGCCGCGTTGCATATCGCTATCTTCCTCATCATCGGTGTGCAACGGGCGATATAAAATGTCTACCGGATACAAACGTCCGGTCACTTCAATAATAGGCGCATCATGAAAATGCTGTGAGAAGCGTTGCGCATCAATCGTGGCAGAAGTAACGATGAGCTTAAGATCGGGCCTTTGGGGCAATAGTTGTTGGATATAACCGAGTAGAAAATCAATATTCAGACTGCGCTCATGGGCTTCATCGATAATCAATGTATCGTAGGCTTGCAACAGCGGATCGCCTTGCGTTTCCGCCAGCAGAATCCCGTCCGTCATCAATTTGATATAACTATTCGGGCTGATTTTGTCCGAGAAACGCACTTTGTAACCAACTGCCTGACCCAACGGACTATTGAGCTCAGCAGCAATCCGTGCGGCAACCGTTCGGGCTGCGATACGGCGTGGCTGAGTGTGCCCGATGAGTCCATTCACACCCCGCTTCAATTCAAGGCAGATTTTAGGAATTTGCGTGGTTTTACCCGAACCGGTTTCGCCGCAAATGATCACGACCTGATGATGCTCGATTGCATCCTTGATTTCTTCACGCCGGAGATTAACCGGCAGATCTTCTGCATAAGCAGGAGTCGGAAGATTGGCAAGCCGCCTGGTGATGATATCGGGAGAGAATTTTTTCATAGAAATATCAATTGCATGCTTGGACCAATTCGCAGGCAGATGATCAATACAATTGATCCGGTGCGGAGGATACTGCAAGCAATAACGTCCAATTTTCTGTGGTTTATCTATAATGATTGCAGAATTTTTTCCCTTACTAAATCCAGCAATTTTTTAACGGGTTGTGATGTCGTATTTTTCTGAACCATTCACTTATGTCCATCGTATAAAGTAAAATCATGATGATAATTTATAAAGCACGTGATTTTACGACATTACCTGATAGATTATTGGACGAAATATTTTATGCATTACGTTAGCTTTTATGAACCCATCAAAGCACAAGATTTCTGGAAATGGGCATATTCTGACTTCATGTCAAACGCCCTGCGCGGAGTATTGGCCGAGTATATTATTGCCTGTGCAACAGGCTGTGCGCACAAGTCCAGAACAGAATGGGATGCCTACGATTTAGTGACCGAAGATGGTTTAAAAATAGAAGTCAAGTCCTCCGGCTATCTGCAAACATGGCAGCAGAAAAAACACAGTGCTATTCGGTTTGATATTGGTCACAAACGGGCTTGGGATGCACAAACTAATATCTTATCTTCACAAGCGGTGCGCTCAACAGGAAGACCAGTCGCGAATTGAGGATATAACCGATGAATTAGATATAATTTTGTTTAACGACCTTGTGATGTGCGTATCACCTGTCTTGGATTCGCAATTCGGTACCTGACCCTGGTTTTGCGCCCATTTCAGCCGGATGACGCTTACCATGAAAAATAAATTTAAGAAATATAAGTTTTTTCCGTACTTAAACTATAGTGCTTATATCTTATTTTCTCACGGACTTGATCAAGCAGTTTCTTTGCGGGCGGCACTGTCGTATTTACTTGTATCATTTACTTTATTCAATTCTTGGATTTATATTAAAATACATGATCATAATTAATCACAACTACGATTATACGACATCACATACAAGATTATTGGACAAAATGTCTTATATATTACGTTAGTGGCCAAGTAGCATGAGCACTCTCGAAGATGTCAGGGCTGCGGTCCTAGAACTAAGCAGCAGCTTCCCTCGGCCGGGGCTTTTGCTCTCGGTCAGCGAGCCCTACGACCTGCACACATCGTTCGCTTCCACCTACCCCAACGCCGGGAGCGCTGGTGTCTACGTCTTGCTAAATGAGGCTGGTATTGTTCTGCGCGTTGGGAAGGCGTCGTGTGGTAGGACGATTGGCCATCGTCTCGGAGACTATTTCAGGTGGGGAGATAAGGTTCTTGGCAAAGGGGTTGCAAAGAACGATACGTTCAAAGATGTTCGTTACATCGCAACCATTGCCGTTCCAAAGGATCGAGCATTTGAAGCGCCCGCAATTGAGGAGTTCTTGCTTAGAAGACTTGAATCTCCACTCAATTCTCTGGGCATGAGTTTCCACATAAGGAATAGTGCACGTGTCGATTAACTGGGCCGAAAGAGAAAGAGACACAAATAGATTGGTGCGGGTCGTCGCGCGTCATGTATTTAACACTAATTCAACGAGCCCTGAAAATGTATTTGGTCTTGCCAAACTAGCTTGGATTACAAATAGCTACGAAGGAGATAATCCTGCATATATTGAAAGCACCAAGATTCCCGCACTTGGAAATGCGCTTAGTATTAACTTTGCAGGTCATTCGCTTGATGAAGTGGCACAGCAGTGCGTGGCAATAACTGGATCGACAGAAATTGGCGGGCTTGTTCGCCGCCACACGGGATTTACTAACTTCTATGGGGCTTATCGGAACAGCGTCCGAGGGTGGATAGAAGAACATCATAAAGAGTTGGAGCAGCTTTTTTTCGCTGCGTTTCAAGCAACGAGCATTGGTGACAGAAGGAAGCTGATCGCTAGGCTCGAATGCCTGCCGGGTATTCCGAAAGCAAATCATCCTGAACAATTGATGAAAGCAGAATATTTTGTCACGCCGGCACTATTCTCACTCGATCCGGATGTCTGTTTCCCACTGATAAACGGAAATGAATGGGTTCAGAATGTGCTTGTTTCGCTTAATGTGGTGGGGTCTTCACTGTCGAATCAGTTCGCGGCGATGTCGGGCATGATTGGCGAGTCTGGAATTTCCGACGCTGCAGATTTAGATCAAGTTGGCAGGGCGATGGGGCGCGATGCTGTGGACTTCGTTCGGACGTCGACAAGAGCCCCCACGAAGCGCTTGTTGGCTCGAAAAGACACAAAGACCGTCACTCAACTTTCGCTAAAGGACGAGTCAGATGTGGATGTGATATCACGTAGCGGAAAACGGGTTCATCGGCGCCTGCACAACCAGCTTACCAACGCATTTCTTGATGTCATGGAAGATTACTTGCTCATTGAAGGTGACAGTGAAGATTGCATGTTCGACGTTCTGGTTAAGAATTACGATGGTGAGAAGAATGACCTTTTAGTTGAGACCAAAAGCACTACCAATAGCGCAAATATAAGAATGGCTGTTGGTCAGTTGTATCACTATTGGTACGTAATTGGCGGAGACGTTGATGAAGCACATCTTGCGATACTTTTACCGTCAATGCCTGAATCAAGGGACCGTCTTTTTCTTTCTGCAATGGGAATTGGAGTGTTGTGGTTTGAATGTGGAAAATTGGTCACTTCTGATGACTGGCTGGCACACCTCGCAAATGAAAGCTAACAAATCGTTGCAAGGGACGTTTGACCCGCTGCCCATTTTTGCTACCGCAAAAATGGGCATCACCTCAAACGCCCCTGAACTCAGGCGTTAGGTATCGCAGGCACCATCCTCCGCTATCCTCAACAAAATGGCCATTCCCGACTATCAGACCTGCATGCTTCCGTTTCTCCGGTATCTATCCGATGGAACAGAACACACTCTTCGCGATGCTGAAGAGAGCCTGGCAGGGCACTTCAAACTGACCCCGGCGGAGCGCGCCGAGCTTCTGCCTTCTGGTCAACAGGGCATCTTCAAGAACCGGATTGGGTGGGCGCGCACATACCTGAAGAAGGCAGCTCTCCTTGAATCGCCAAAACGCGCGGTGTTCAAGATTACTGAGCGCGGCCTCAAGACGCTTGCCTCGAACCCGAGTAGGATCGACGTCAAGTACCTGGAACAATTCCCCGAGTTCATCGAGTTTCGCGAGGCCTCAAAACCGCAGAACGGCGCTGTGGCAGTAGCCGAGCTACCGCAATCAAAGACCACACCGGAGGAGGCAATCGAACTCGCGCACCAGGGCTTACGCGAACAACTCGCTGTGGAACTCCTTAGTCGCATTCTCGGTTGCTCACCAACATTCTTCGAGCAACTCGTCGTAGAGTTGCTTGTCAAGATGGGTTACGGCGGCTCACGTCGAGACGCAGGGGAACGAATCGGGCAAACTGGCGACGGTGGAATCGACGGAATTATTAAGGAAGATAGACTCGGACTCGACACGATCTTCATCCAAGCAAAGCGTTGGCAGGGGTCAGTCGGTAGGCCTGAGATTCAGAAATTCGTCGGCGCTCTACAAGGACATCGTGCAAAGAAGGGCGTATTCATCACAACTTCCAGTTACACCGCCGAGGCCGCTGACTACGCAACGCGCATCGATACAAAGGTCGTACTCATCGACGGCAAGCAACTCGCCGGCCTGATGATCGACTTTGACGTTGGTGTCTCTCCAGCCGCAACATACGTAGTCAAGAGGATCGACTCAGATTACTTCGAGGAGTCGTAAGGCGATGCCTAACCATTCGCTCAACCGGAGCGTCAACGGCGGACCGCCCGGTTAGCTCGAACGATATGACCACAGAAAGAAAATCCGTTTGCATACAACAAGGTATCAGTCCTGGAATTAATAATAGCACAGATGAATTAAGTGCAATTTTGTTGAGCGCCTTTGTAAAAAGCACGAAGTTCTGACGCCGATATGCTGTCGCTGGCAGCTACCTCCTTGATCGAGTCGTTGTGCCCGCCTCACCGCGAACGGTGGCGTCAAAACACATTCCTAGATTTTTGTGCGGTAAAGATAGAATTTATATACCATGATAACTTTTGAATTCGACCAAACAAAAAACCAGGTCAACCTTAAAAATTGGTTAATGCACGAAATTGGGCGCCCATGAAATCACATAACAAAATGCTCAAGTACGTTCCGGCATCAAGTACCTCCACAGGACGCCCAATGCTACGCATCGTGCGTCTCTTAACTCTGCGTTAGGCCGCACCATCAGATCATGAACGTCGAAGAATACAACACCGTGCGGCGATCAGATTGGCGGAACGCAATTGCGTGGTCACTTCGGCGCCCCTATCGTGCGGCGTTTGTTGTAGGTTTACTAGCGCTCGCGGGAACAGGAAGTGTCCTCGGTTACTTTCGCTGGCAGCTTCCGCTTTTGCAATGGTCTTTTGCGGCCATTTGCTGGTTTGTGGCACTCGCCCTTTTAGCCAGATTGGTCGTTCGAATTCGAAAAAGAGAATGAATATTTTCGCTACCAGTTTGCAGCGGGCTTGTTGGCGTCGAGCTCAGACGACTCTGCCCCCGGGTCGCACACCAACCGTCATTGACTAGGCGCACTCGCATTTACAGGCAGGTGGCAAGGCGTCCTATCAGGCCGTTGAAAAACTATCTGCGTTGCTTCCGGTGTTAAAAACAGGTTCACAATGCTCATTTATTAAGCATAAACTGCGCTTTTCGCCTGCTTTTGCCTTGTATCAACTGCCTCGAATACGTTTTTCAGCCGCCTCAGTCTGTTAATCAGCTTCTTTCTGCATTACGCTTTGAAACAATTCAGATTCAACCAAACGATTCAGCCATTGAATCAGATAATCATATTGTGAAGCATAAAACCAATCCGGATTAACATTGCAAAACTGCCGGACGAAAGGAAAGATGGCCATATCAGCCAATGTATAGCGGCCATACAGCAGGTAGCCGTCCTTAGTCAGCCGTGCATTCAGGTCAGCTAAAAAGGGTTCGGCCTGTTCGCGGTAATAAGCTTCGGAATGCTCCGGAAAGCGGACGGCATATTTATAAAGATCCAACGCCGGTTTAAACGATTCGTCATTTTGCTTGATCAAGGACATGAGTTCGTTCGATTTTTCCTGATCATCCTCCAGCCAATGCTCAGGATCATTGATGGAAAGCGCCCATTGCATGATGTCCAGACTTTGTTCAAGTACTCTGCCATCGGCAAACTTTAACACCGGCACAGTGCCTTTCGGTGAACATTCAAGCATTTCTTTCGGTTTGGCGCGCAGACTGACTTCCTGCATCGCTACTTCGACTCCGCTGATTTTAATGGCCAATCGGGCACGCATCGCATAGGGACAGCGGCGGAATGTGTACAGGAGCGGTTTCATAATTCGATTACGTTTCCGATTCTTTTAAGAAGCCGAGCGATTCTGGTCTCGATTTCTTTTGATTAAATCATAAGCAGTCTGCACTTCTTTGGCTTGCTCAGTGGCCATCGCGACCATTTCCTCCGGCACGCCCTGCCCCATCAATTTGTCCGGATGATATTGACTCATTAATTTGCGATACGCCCGCTTGATTTCCTGATCTGTACTATCATTACTGACACCTAGCGCTCGGTATGCGTCCTCTAATGCACTGGGTGAGCTTGTTTGCCCACCGGCAAAGTGCATTTGATTCTTCACCATATCGATTAGCTGATCGAATGCCGCCTGATGATACCCAAGGCGCCCGGCGATCTCTCGCAAAAGCGCTTCTTCGGCGGAGTTCAACTGTCCGTCCGATAATCCCATGATAATTAAATACACCAGCAACATCTGTTTCAAGTTACTGGACCCGCCACATACAGCGAGGAATTGATTTAATTGCGGATGAACATCATAGTTAATCGTTGCACCTTGCTTGAATAAGGCAATGGCCTTTAATCGATGTTCATGCGTCATGCCAAGTTTCTGCATGAATTGCTCCACATGCGACACCTCAGTTTCTGAAACACGTCCATCCGATTTGGCCAGTTTGCCCATCAATATGAAAGCGGTTTCCAGAAAAACCGATTGACGGCGCGCAGCATTGAATGGATTCATTCCACCAGAACCGTACGCGTTAAAACGATCTATAAAGCTTCCAACAAAATAGCCCAGGAAGATGCCCAAAAAGCCAAAGATGAAAAACCCGACGAAGGCACCAAGTATTCTAAACAATGAAATTCCAGATCAGTAAATAGGGGGTGGCTATAAGTTACCCTTCGATTGAAAGATGTCAGCCAAATTGTCAGCGGTTTTCTTGAATCATTGTGATGCTGCTGTCCATTGCTCAGGTGTCAGTGTTTTCATCGATAGCGCATGAATCTCCTGCTTCATTCGCCCCCCCAGTGATTTATATACCAACTGATGCTGTTGCACTACATTCTTCCCCTTAAATTCGGAACTGACGATCAGAGCATGAAAATGAACCCCGTCGTCTCCCTCCACCAGCACATGTTCACAGGGTAACGATGATTCAATATATGTTTTAACGTTCTCTGCGGTAAGCATTTCAATTCTCCTTCATACATTATGAGTAATTAAAGTACAGCTACTATTTTACTGTCTCAGCTTATATCCGGTTCTAAGCAAATTGATGGTCAGAGCGGATATCGCTATCATGCTGACAGATACAATCAATAAGCTTAGATGAGGCGAAATATCCGATACACCAAAGAATCCGTAGCGAAACCCATCAATCATATAAAAAAATGGATTAAGGTGAGATAAATACTGCCAACCCGCTGGCAGCGAATGAATGGTGTAAAAAACGCCTGATAAAAACGTGAGCGGTAAAATTATAAAATTCTGAAAAGCGGCCAATTGATCAAACTTATCTGCCAGAATTCCTGCAATTAATCCCAATGCGCCCAGTATTGCACTTCCCAGAATGACAAACAATATTGCCCAATGCGGTAATAGTAGCGGAATATCAAAAAATATCAATGTGACCAGATAAACACCGAGACCCACCAAAAGCCCCCGAACAATGGAGGCCAGAATATAGGCAAAAAATATGGCACGATACGTGATGGGCGAAAGCAGTACAAAAACGATGTTGCCGCTAATTTTGGATTGAATCATGCTGGAAGATGAATTAGCAAAGGCATTCTGGATCACTGACATCATGATCAATCCAGGAATTAGAAAAACGGCATACGCTATATCCGGGTAAACTTCCACCCGCGTCTCTAACACGTGAAAAAAAACCAGCAGATACAATAAAGTAGAAACCATCGGCGCTATGATGGTTTGAAAACCAACTTTCCAGAAACGCAGCAATTCTTTATGCAGCAAGGTAAAAAAACCGGTCATTGTAATTTATTCCCGCTATTTCTGATGAGATTGACAAAAGCATCTTCCAGATCAGGCTGCTGCAGGTACATTTCCTGAATGTGTGTATTTTCAGATCTCAAAACCGACAAAATAAATTCTATTTGCGCATAATTGTCTATTCGCAATTCATACAGGCCATTAAAATAACTTTGCTTGAGCTGCTGCAGTGCCAAAGGTAAATGATCAGGCGACAACCTTATTCTCAGCGAATTGACTGCAGCCAATTTTCCAATCAGATTCTGCGTGCTATCCAGTGCAATAATCCTGCCTGCTTTGAGCATCGCCACGCGGCTGCACATGGTTTCCGCTTCTTCCAGATAATGCGTAGTCAGAACAATCGTATGTCCATCCTGGTTGAGTTGCCTGATAAAATCCCATAGGGTCTGGCGTAATTCCACATCCACACCCGCAGTCGGCTCATCCAGAATAATGACCGGTGGTTTGTGTACCAGCGCTTGTGCAACCAGAACACGCCGCTTCATGCCACCGGATAAAGAGCGCATATTCGCATTGGCCTTGTCGGTTAAATCAAGGCGTTCAATAATTTCGTCCACCCAGGGAGCATTGTGTTTTATTCCGTAATAACCCGATTGGATGAGTAAAACCTCGCGCACACTGAAAAAAGGATCATATACCAATTCCTGGGGAACTACACCCAGACTCCGCCGCGCCTGTTGGTATTGTGTAATAACGTTGTGCCCCATTACATTGACCGAGCCACTATTGGCCAGAGTCAAGCCGGCAATAATATTGATCAACGTTGTTTTTCCGGCACCATTGGGGCCCAGCAGCGCAAAAAATTCTCCCGGACGGATTTCCAGATCAATATCGACTAATGCGCGCACACTCCCAAAGTCTTTGCACACACGTTCGATTTCAATCGCAGACAACATCATAAGAAGAATTTAACGACAAGAACTTCAGCGACAGCAAAACCCCATCGGATCAAGGATTGCCTGGGTCTGTGACCGGGGATAACGGAATCGGAATTAATTCCGCCACCCCATATAATTGGATCAGGCTTGTGAGACTTTCAGGCATATTAATGACCTGCAGCTTATGGGTATGTTTGCGTGTTGCACGCAACCACTCAAGCAACATGCTGACAATGGTTGAATCTACTGCAGACACTTTCTCCAGATCAATAGTGAGTGGCTGATCATCAAACAGCGCAATTCCTTCTTGTGTCAGCAGCACAACATTATCAATCGTGACCGAACCCTGCACAATAATTTTGCCACTCTCGCGAAAAATCATTGTGGCGCAAGAATCTGATCGATTCACCGCCACAAACTACCTTTTTCCTTCAAGCGATTTGTTTTTATCCGTCAAGGCTTTCAAAAGCCCTTCCACGCCCCCCTTACGAACCTGACTGTTGAATGATCCGCGATAATTCGTCACCAGACTCACGCCAGCTACTGTGACATCATAGACTTTCCAGCCATCCGACTCTTTTTCCATACTGTAATCAATCGGAACAGGCTCTTTTCCGCTGCCTTGAATCACTACGGTACGCACCTTGGTCTCAGTACGATCACCCAGCGCAGGCAATGGATTTACTTTTATCGTTTCATCATGATAACTTGTCAATGCGTTGGAATATGTGCGCACCAGCAAGGTACGGAATTCATTCACAATCTTGTTTTGCTGCTCCGGTTGGGCTTTGGACCAATGCTGCCCCATTGCAAGCTGCGTCATGCGCGTAAAATTGAAATGCGGCAGAATTTTAGTCTCGATCAAATCGAACATTTTTTCTCTGTCGCCACTTTTCAGCTCTTCATCTTTCTGGATAATCCCAATGACTTCCTTCACGGTTCTATCCACTAATCTATCCGGCGCCAGATCCACTGACCATGCAGGGAATGCCAGCAAGTTAGAGAACATGAGCACTATTAACCCGAGAAACCTTTTCATCATCACCTCACCAAGTTTTAAATCGTATAAATGTAATACTAACCAACCGGAATAAAATTAACAATCCATTGAATTAAAAAGAATCATCTTCCGCTGCTTTATTAAATAAAAAGCGCCCGATCAATTCCTCAAGCACCATGGCCGAATTGGTTTTCATGATTTTATCACCATCTTTGAGCATGACCTCATCGCCCCCTGCAGCCAGTCCAATGTACTGCTCCCCCAGCAATCCCGATGTCAAAATGCTGGCGAATGTGTCTTTCGGAAATTGAAATCGGGCATCCATGCTCATTATCACGACTGCGTCGTAAGTTTCTGTACTAAAGTAAATATTGGTTACACGCCCAACCACGACCCCTGCACTTTTAACCGGCGCACGAACTTTCAAGCCGCCGATATTTTCAAAATTTCCGGACAGCGTATAGCTTTGCGAAGGACTATAAACATTCAGATTACCGACTTTGAGGCTGAGGATCATGAGTGCAATAATGCCCATAATCACAAACAATCCCACCCATAAATCCATCGTTGTCCGCTGCATTAACTCACCCCTCTAAACATAAAAGCGGTCAAAATAAAATCAAGTCCCAGAATGACTAATGATGAAGTCACAACCGTGCGCGTGGTCGCGCCGGATACGCCTTCTGCCGTCGGCGGTGCATCATATCCTTCAAAAACCGCAATGGCAGTCACCGCCACACCAAAAAAACAACTTTTAATAAATCCGTTTAATATATCAAACCGGAAATCAACCGCGCTTTGCATTTGCGACCAGTATGAACCTTCATCCACGCCGATGAATAACACAGTAACCAAATAACCGCCAAACACACCCATTACTGAAAACATCGCCGCCAGGAATGGCATGGAAATCACGCCAGCCCAGAACCGCGGAGCAACTACACGAGCAATCGGATCAACCGCCATCATCCCCATCGCCGCCAATTGCTCAGTTGCCTTCATCAAACCTATTTCTGCAGTAATGGCTGAACCGGCCCGACTGGCAAACAATAGCGCTGCCACGACCGGACCCAATTCACGTACCAAAGACAGTGCCACCAGCGTGCCAACGGCTGATTCTGAGCCGTATTTTTGTAGCGTCTCGTAGCCCTGCAAACCCAGCACCATCCCCACAAACAAACCGGATACCACGATAATGATCAGCGACAAGACACCGGTAAAATACAGTTCCCGCATGACCAGATTAAACCGGCGCAAGCTGGTACCGGATTTTAATAACACCAGAATAAAAAAACGACTGGCAACACCCAACCGCCAGACACTTTCAATCACACGATGCCCGATATTCTGAATACCGGATACGATCCGCCTAGGCAATGTTATCCTCCAGATTCAGATCCTTCGGATAGGCTTGAGCAGGATAATGAAAAGGCACCGGCCCGTCCTCTTCGCCATGGATGAATTGATGTACAAAAGGCGCGACAGATTCGTGCACTTCTTTAGGCGTGCCTTCGGCTGCTATCACACCATCTGCAATAAAATAAACATAATCAACAATCTTTAGTGATTCATGCACATCGTGCGTCACCACAATCGAGGTCATGCCGAGAGAATCCGTCAGCCTGCGAATCAGATTTCCAATCACACTTAGCGAAATGGGATCCAGCCCGGTAAATGGTTCGTCATACATGATCAACATGGGATCCAGCGCGATTGAGCGCGCTAAAGCCACCCGCCGCGCCATTCCACCGGATAATTCATTGGGCATCAACTGATGCCCGCCGCGCAAACCGACTGCATGCAACTTCATCAATACCAGATCACGAATCATTGATTCCGGCAAATTGGTATGTTCACGCATCTGAAACGCCACATTGTCAAACACAGACAAATCAGTAAACAATGCGCCAAACTGAAACAGCATGCCCATTTTACGTCGCAACTTAAACAGCGCATCACGATCCAGTTCATGCACCACTTCTCCAGCAAACTTTACATATCCGGAAGTGGGCTGAATGGCGCCACTGATTAAACGCAACAACGTTGTTTTGCCCGATCCACTGCCACCCATCACCGCAATGACCTGACCGCGCCGCATGGTCATATCGATGCCATTCAGAATCGCACGCGTGCCGTAGGAAAAATTCAGGTCCTTGACCTCAATCAAAGTTTCAGATGTCATGCCACTACACAGCCAGGTCGATGAAATAAATGATTCCAGAAATTGTCATGATTGAAAGGTTTTAGAAAATTTAGATGTTAAAGCACATGACTCAACATGAAGCAGATATCGGGAAAATTAGATAAGTGTTAATTTTAATCTACTTTTCACTGGAATATTGCGCTATATTTATTTTCTCAGCATTTTTCTTTTATCAGCATTTTTTAGAAAATCCGCATACTAGGCATGATTTTACGCATGATCAAAAAACCTCTTTCGCCCGTGAAGCCGGTTAATATTCAATGGCTCATTGCAGCATTTATTATTCTAGCCTCATGATTATGTGTTTCATCCTGCCAACGTTAGGCTGCTCAAGTTAGTTTCATGCTTGATATCAAGCAATTTTTTCTGATCCCTTACTTGATTCTCAGTCTTGTCACACCCGCACTATCCGCAACCGAAATTTACCGCAGTGTCGATGACCGGGGTCGGATAACCTATTCAGACGTACCCTCAACCGGCGCCAAAAAACTCGATATTATCAGCCAACCGGGGCATCATTTACATTCTGTTGTCAGAGTATACGATGGCGACACCATCATATTGGAAGATAAAAAACAGATTCGTTTGTTAGGCATCAACACTCCTGAAATTGAAAGCAGGTTGCGTGCGGAAGAGCCCGGCGGCGTTGCTGCCAAGAAGTGGCTGCAGACTCAGTTACAGGAAAACAAAGTCTATCTGGAATATGATCAAACCAAGCGAGATAAGTACAAGCGCCTGCTTGCACATGTTTTTACGCCCGATGGCAGACATATTAACCAGGCACTACTGGAAAATGGCCTGGCCTTCGTCAGTATCATCCCACCCAATGTACGTTACAGCGACAAACTGATTCAAGCGCAGCAGCAGGCTGAAAAACAAAAACTCGGCATCTGGTCAATGCCGAGTTATCAACCCAAACCGATCACGCAAATCGCCAACCACAACAAAGGCTGGCAACGATTTACCGGAATCCCCGTATCCATTAAGAAAAGCAGAAAATACACGCGCCTGATATTTGATGACAAGATTGATATACGTATCTTGAATACAAACCTCAATCTGTTCCCTGCATTGAATACTTATCTTGGAAAGTCGATGGAGATTCGAGGCTGGGTATCTCGCAACAAAGATCACTACACCCTGTTAATTCAGCATCCCAGCGCATTGATCATACGATAATCACCTGCGATAACTTAAAACTTCCAGTCACGCTACAAGCTAGGTTTTTTAAAAAGGCTGAACTTAATCATCACGAAATCTGCATTCACCACAACTAACCCAATATCAACATACTTCTGAACTATTTACGATTCTGTGCATCGTCCGGTGTCAAAAACTCTTCCACACAGTCAATTAGCGAAGAATCGCTTCAGCACCTTAATCATATATTCATGATCCTGCACTCCTGCACTTTCACGGATGCTGTGCATCGCCCACATCGGACAACCAATATCGACGCTACGTATGCCGAGATTCGCTGAAGCAATCGGGCCAATCGTACTACCACAGGGCAGGTCGCTACGATGCGAGTAGCGTTGATAAGGGACGTCCGCCTCTTTGCACCAGCGAATAAAATGCGCGGTTGAAATGCTTTCAGAGCTGTAGCGTCGATTCGCATTGGATTTAATTGCCGGCCCTTGGTTGACAATCACGCTATGGTCAGCTTCATAAGCCGAAGCAAAGTTGGGATGATAAGCATGCGCCATATCTGCGCTGATCAAAAAACTATTCGCAGACGCGCATGACATGGCTTCGCGATCCGATGAAGTCGCGATACTGACTCGCTGCAATATGTCGGTTAAAAAACTGCCGGCAGCTCCGATATGGCTTCTACTGCCGATTTCTTCATGATCGAAAAAGGCGCAAACCAGTGTGCTTGCAGAAGTGTTTAGTACAGCATCGTCCAGCAAAGCTTGCAATCCGGCATGGCAAGATGCCAGGTTGTCAATCTGACTGTTAGCATAAAATTCCTGGTTTGCACCCCAAAATGCGCCCTTTTGCGTATCGTAAACGGCCAGATCCCAGGACAAGATCTGTGCAGCTTCTATCTCTGCTGCCTGCGCCAATAATGCGACAAAATAAGGCTGTGGCGGCAATTGATCTGCGGTCAATTGCGCGAACAATAGAAATAGCTCATTTTGCTTATGCAACTTCAATCCGTCTTCATTGACCCCCCGATTCAAGTGAATCGCAAGATTCGGCAAGCGCACTAATGATTGATCGAATCGCACTAATTTGTGCGAGAGATTTCCTTTACCATCAACATAGCTTACTCGCCCGGCCAAACTTAAGTCACGGTCGGTAAATGTTGCAAGGATCGGTCCGCCGTAAATTTCAACGCCAATCCTGGCAATGTCATTGCTCGCGGTCGCAGCGTTCGGTCTGATGCGGAATCCCGGTGAATCCGTATGTGCTCCCACAATCTTGAAACCCGCTTCAGCAGGCGCTTTATGTCCCAACACAAACAACACGACCGAAGAGTCATCGCGCACCACGTAATATCGACCGCCTGCCTGCAACTGCCATTTGACCGCCTCATCAAGCTTAACAAACTGAAATGGCTGTATCGCAGCTTCTACCGAAGCAACGGCATGCCAGGGACTCGGGCTTTCATCGATGAAATCCAGCAAATGCTGTACGTATTGTTTTGCATTCATTTTTTAAATTCTGTAGCTTATATTTGATAGATAGAGGTTTATTTATAAAGACAAAAATATACAGCGGACACTTAGTTAATTCGGTACCGGTATAATTCGATTCGACACAGTTAATAATTTTTCATTTTTATTTACTCTAACTTTCCTGACAAGATATTCAGTAGAAATAAATCACACAATAATGCTAACACTTACAGCGAAATCTTATTGCAAAAAAATTCTGGATTTAAAAGCCAAGATATTCTCATTCTCGCGTATGACACTGTATGTCTAACGCTTGGCTGATTTGGCTTGAATTCAGCCTTTGTGCCATGTTGATCGGCTTGGCAGGGACTCAGTTATGCCGTTACGCCAACATCATCGCAGATAAGACCGGTTTGTCAGGAAGCTGGATTGGTCTTATTCTACTTGCCACGGTAACTTCATTGCCTGAACTGATTACAGGAATCAGTGCATTGACATTGGCCAACGTACCCAATATTGCAGTGGGTAGCTTGCTGGGCAGTTGCATTTTTAATTTGGTTATTCTGGTGGTACTGGATTATCTGGTGCGCGGTGAATCATTGTATCGTCGTGCCAGTCCAAGCCACATTCTTTCCGCAGGATTTGGCGTGATACTGATCGGATTTGTAGGATTGAATGTATTGCTGGTCGACAAAGCCAGTTTCAATATTGCGCACATTGGAATTTATACGCCTGCCATCGTATTGTTCTACATTGTTGCCATGCGTGCTCTATATATCCATGAGCGCGCTCGGGTAAAGGAATTCGTTGAAAAAGTCACGGATCGCTACCCAAATATGACTCTGCATCAGGCTTATAGGCGTTATTTGCTGTCCGCATTGGTGGTGATCGCGACCGGGATATATTTACCGTTTGTGGGTACTCAACTGGCTGAAGTGATGGGCTGGCACAATACCTTTGTAGGCACGCTATTCATTGCCGGCATCACTTCGCTCCCTGAACTTGCAGTCAGCATCGCTGCATTTCGCATGGGTGCACTGGATATGGCTATCGCCAATCTATTAGGCAGTAACTTGTTTAATATTCTTATATTGGCACTGGAGGATATAATTTATCTTTCAGGCCCACTCATCACTTACACCTCACCATTACATGCTTTTTCCGCCCTATCGGCAGTTATTATGAGTGGCATCGTCATCGTTGGCTTGGTTTATCGACCCAGCACTCGTCTATTCATCAGCATTGGCTGGGTTAGCCTGAGTCTGTTTACTCTCTATCTGCTAAATACCTATGTGTTTTTTCTGCATGGCGGTGAGTAATTCAACATTATAAACTCTGAATACCTCGCCTTCTCAACACAAATTTCTCAAATTCAATCAGTAAAAATAAAATTAAACTGATCACAATGATCCGTCCCCAAGCTTCTGCATCCAGAGCAGTAGTGCCAAACAATTGTTGCATAACCGACCAGTAGGTAAACAGTAACTGCATTAACAGCAACAAACCGACCGCCAATAATACATAGCGATTGCCGAATAGCCCCTGACGTGAAAAAACGGAAGCCAGCAGATAGCGGCAATTGAACAAATAGACGATTTCACACATCACCAGTACATTCACCACCACCGTTCGACTCAATTCAACACTGGAACCTTGCGTGATTTCCCAGAAATATAGCGCGAAGCTGCCAGCAATCATTAATAAGGAAACAAAGACAATGCGCCATACTAAAAATCCTGACAAAATTGATGCATGGGGATCATGCGGTGGACGCGACATTACCCCACTTTCAGGCCGTTCGAATGAAAGTGAAATCGCCAGCGTCACCGTCGTCACCATATTGATCCACAAAATCTGTACCGGCGTGATGGGCAAAGCCATGCCCAGAATGATGGCGAGGATCAGAATGCCAGCTTCGCCGCCACTGGTGGGAATGATATAAACAACTGTTTTGCGGATATTATCGTAGACTGTGCGACCTTCCTCCACGGCATGAGCAATCGAAGCGAAGTTATCATCTGTCAACACCATTTCTGCAGCTTCTTTAGCGACTTCGGTGCCCTTTTGCCCCATCGCGACACCGATATCGGCACGTTTTAACGCCGGAGCATCATTCACACCATCTCCCGTCATCGCGACAACTTCACCGTTATTCTGCAAAGCAGTCACCAGCCGCAGTTTATGTTCCGGATTTGCGCGTGCAAAAATATCCACGTCTGCAACAACCTGATGCAATTGGACATCATCCATATCATCCAGCTCAATACCCGTGATCGCGCGTTGGCCATCCCCAATCCCTAATTTTGCACCAATGGTACAGGCGGTAATGCAATGATCACCCGTGATCATTTTGACGTGAATGCCAGCCGCATGACATTGCTGCACGGCCGTAATGGCTTCTTCGCGCGGCGGATCGATAATGCCAACCAACCCGAGCAAAGTTAAACCCGCTTCAACATCGGAGATTGAAAGTGTTTGTTGCTTTGCCTGCACCACGCGACTGGCCATCGCAAGCATTCGCTGTCCGGTTTTACTGGTTGCGCTTATCTTGGCACGCCAGAAATCAAGCTGAATCGGATGATCTTCTCCTTGGCTGAGTTGATAGCTGCACATGGCTAAGACTTCTTCCGGCGCACCCTTGACATAAATCAAACCATGTCCGGCATGATCGTGATGCAGCGTTGCCATGAAACGATGTTCAGATTCAAAAGGGATCACATCTGCGCGGGGTAGTGTTTTTTGCTCAGAAATTGGATCCAATTCCGCCTTCATTGCCAGGGTGATAAGTGCGCCTTCGGTCGGATCACCTTGAATTATCCATGTGTCATCACGTTGATGCAGCGATGCCTCATTACATAACAATCCGGCCCGAAACAATTCCAGCATATCAACATAATCAGTAATCTGGATTTCCTTTCCATCCCGACTAAACCCGCCTGTAGGCACATAGCCCACACCACTTACTCGCAACTGATCATGAGCAGTTATGACATTCTGCACGGTCATTTCATTACGCGTCAGCGTGCCGGTCTTATCCGTACAGATGACGGTTACCGCACCCAGTGTTTCAACTGCGGGCAGTCTGCGTACAATAGCGTTGCGTCGCGCCATATTCTGCACCCCCAGAGCCAGCGTAATCGTCATGATAGCGGGCAATCCCTCCGGAATCGCGGCAATAGCCATGCTCACTGCGGCCATAAAAATCTCATCCAGGGGGTAATCCTGCAGTAATAATCCATACCCAAAGATACTCGCAGCCAGCACCAGGATTGCAATCGTCAGCCAGCGACCAAAAATTGCCATTTGTCGCAACAAAGGTGAAGCCAGCTTATCAACCTGCGCGATCATCTGACTAATGCGCCCAATTTCGGTATGCTGACCGGTGGCAACCACAACGCCCATTCCTTGACCATAAACCACCAGCGTGCCTGAATAAGCCATGCAGAAACGATCCCCGATCGCCGTTATGGCTTCAACTGCTTGAATGGATTTTTCGACTGCCTCGGATTCGCCGGTTAATGCAGCCTCTTCAATGCGCAAATTTTTACAACTGAACAACCGCAAATCAGCAGGTATCTTGTCGCCAGATCGCAGCAATACAATATCACCGGGTACCAATTGTTGCGCTGGAATCTGCATTCGTTGCCCTTCGCGCAAGATATTCGCGTTCAGCGACAACATGCGCCGGATTGCATTGAGTGCTTTTTCCGCCTTGCCTTCCTGAATAAAGCCGATGATGGCATTTATGATCACTACACCAAGAATAACGCCGCTATCTATCCAGTGCCCCAGAAATGCCGTCACCACAAATGCACCCAGCAAGATATAAATCAGTACGTTATGAAATTGCAGCAAAAAACGGGTAATGACACTTTCCGTTTTGGGTGGTTTTAAGCGATTGGCGCCATATTTTTCCAAACGAAGTTTTGCTTCCGTTGCAGCCAAACCACTCTGCTCTGTCGCAAATTCTTTCAGAACTTTCTCTACTGAACAGCTATGCCATAAGGCAGTTTCATTAGCAACCCTATCGGAATCATACGACATAAAATTTTCCTTTGACACAAGAAGCAGATGAATAAGGATAGCAGGAATAATTTGTATTTGATTATCCAGTGCAGCTACAATGAATAGCGTGTATTTAACTTTTCAACATAGCTAATGGGGTTTTCTATGAAATATTCTTTCATTCTGGTAACGCTTGTGATTATCCTGTTCTCTACCGTGACTCAGGCTTCCGGCCGCGTGCCTTTTGGACATCAGGTTGGCCCAGTACAAAACTACAGTCGCGCTACAGAACAAATCGCTATTTCCGGACTTATCAGCGAGGGCGGCACGGAAGCATTGGCAGCCACTGGCTTTAAAACTATTATTGACTTACGCACTAAAAATGAAGGAACTGACGAAGAAAAAGCACTCGTCGACAAAGCTGGCATGATGTATTTCAACATTCCAACAACCGTAGCAGGAATCACTAAAGAACAAGTCGCTGCATTTACCAAAATTATTGAATCAGCCCAAAAACCGGCTTTGGTTCACTGTGGATCGGGCAACCGGGCAAGCGCCATGTGGGCCAGCTATCGAATTACCAAAGGAATTGATCCAGAAGCAGCCATTGAAGAGGCCCGTAAATTGGGTTTACGCCCACCACTTGAGGAAAAGTTACGCGAAATCATGCTCAACTGAGTCATCAATTCGGTATTCAGGTTGACATGCAGTTTCAGAAAAACTGACAAACATAACAATTTTGTTGGTGATAGCACCAGAACCAAGAAGCTATGCGAAGGCAATGATTTTATCAGTTAAACGTGAGGAGGCAAGTCTAACTAAACATACATACATACATACATACATAGGAGGTTTCAGATGAATAACGATGATCGCAAACCCACGACAACAGATGCCGGGATTCCTGTTTCCAGCGACGAACATTCGCTCTCCGTGGGGCCCGATGGTCCCATTTTGCTGCAAGACCACTACCTTATTGAGCAAATGGCCAATTTCAATCGGGAACGGATTCCGGAGCGCCAGCCACACGCGAAAGGGGGCGGGGCGTTCGGACACTTCAAGGTAACCCACGATGTCAGCGCCTACACGAAGGCCGCAGTGTTCCAGCCGAGTACGAAAACAGATACGTTGATCCGGTTTTCCACGGTGGCCGGCGAACAGGGCAGCCCGGACACCTGGCGTGACCCGCGCGGCTTCTCATTGAAATTCTATACCGGTGAGGGCAACTACGACATGGTGGGAAACAATACTCCAGTGTTCTTTATTCGCGACCCCATGAAGTTTCAGCATTTCATTCGCTCCCAGAAACGCCGTGCGGACAACGGCCTGCGCGACCACGACATGCAGTGGGACTTCTGGACTCTGTCGCCCGAGTCGGCTCACCAGGTTGCTTGGCTGATGGGTGACCGCGGGATACCGAAGACCTGGCGACACATGAACGGCTATTCCAGCCACACCTACATGTGGGTCAATGGAGACGGCGTGCGTTTCTGGGTGAAGTACCACTTCAAGACCGACCAGGGCATCGACTTCCTCACGCAGACAGAAGCTGACCGGCTGGCCGGCACTGACGGAGACTACCACCGGCGCGACCTGTTCCAGGCGATCAAGCGAGGCGATTATCCCAGTTGGACTCTGAAGGTGCAGATCATGGCCTTCGACGAAGCCAGGACCTACCGGTTCAACCCCTTCGACCTGACCAAAGTATGGCCACACGGTGATTACCCGTTGCACGAGGTTGGTCGTTTGACGCTGGACCGGAACCCGAGCGATTTCCACACCGAGATTGAGCAGGCTGCATTCGAACCCAACAACCTCGTGCCTGGGATCGGTGTCAGTCCGGACAAAATGCTGCTCGGCCGCCTCTTCGCCTACGCCGACGCTCACCGTCACCGACTGGGAGTCAACTACAAACAGATCCCGGTTAACCGGCCAACAGTTCCGGTTCACAGTTACAGCAAGGATGGTGCGATGCGGGTCCAGAACGTGTCCGATCCTGTGTATGCGCCGAACTCGAAAGGGGGCCCGAAGGCAAACGGCACACGCTATCCAGAAACAGCCATCTGGGAGGCCGGCGGCGAGTTCATCCGCGCTGCCTATACTCTGCGCAAAGACGATGACGATTTCGGCCAGGCCGGCACCCTGGTACGTAAGGTAATGAACGACGAGCAGCGGCAACGGTTGGTGTCCAACGTCGTTGGACACCTTAAGGATGGCGTGTCCGCGCCCGTATTACAGCGTGCATTCGAGTACTGGCGTAACATCGACAGAGAAATCGGCGACCAAATATTTAAGGGAGTAAACGGCAGCTCAGCCTAGCCGCGCACAAGTGCCCCACCGAGCTGTTATGGTATTCCTTCCAGAGCGTGGGGCTTGACGTAATCCTCAATTGAAAACAGCGGACGACTCCTAACACTGATCCACAACGATATTCCCATAGAAAATACAGCAAATCCTTATTGTAGTTTCGACCCTGTAAGAGAACCGGCAATACCACGACCTATCAACATGCGTGTTAGTGCTCCAGCAGCGAAAGAGAATGCATCAGACTGCGGTCGCTTCAGCATCCCTTTCTTCAACCATCGGTTGCGTGGCTTTTCTCAACATATTGACAGCAACATAAAACAAAACCAATGCAAACAAAACAGTCAAAGGCACATTAGGCAATTTCTGTGTCAGCAATATCCCGATGGGTGCCACCAATAACCAACCGCAGCAATTGCTGTGATGTCATCATAGACTGATTTGACCACTCACCGACCACCTGTGATCCAGTAAAATAATATCAATGGGCATGCCACACTCATTTGCTAGCTTGTCATTTACTATCTTAACTACGACTTGCGTTTGCTACAGGAATGCGTCGCAAAAAATTCTATCAGCACTGCGAAAAATTTTCAGTGTCTTAAGTGGAATGTGGCTTACAGTAGAGATTAAATAAAGCTTCCATGATTTGAATGGCTTCTGGGCTTGCCAGGCTATAGTAAATGTACTTACCCCTTCGTTCTGTCGAAACCAGATTTTCTTCACGCAGCACAGTTAATTGCTGCGATAAGGTGGGTTGGTGAATACCCAGCAATTCTTCCAATTCACCCACATTCCGTGTTCCCTGGCTAAGTTCGCATAAAATAAGCAATCGATCTTCATTAGCGAGAATTTTCAGCAATGCGCACGCATCCGAAACTGATGTATGTAATGCTGTCATACCGTTTAAAACTGGTTCGATTTTCATGTTTTACCATTTCTTAAAGTAATTTTTAGAGTCTTCTTAATTCAATAATGACTACAAGGATATTAATCCTAATTTATTTTCTACTACTTGTCAGTAATCTTATGAAGGTTTCTGCTGATTCACTTCGAAAATACCCATACCCAATAACATTGCAATCAGAAAAATGATAGCTTCCACACTACCGGATCCAACCAGAACGAGTGCTGGTCCAGGCCAAATTCCGGCTATTCCCCAGCCAACTCCGAACACAATCCCTCCCATTATCAAACGAGCATCAATCTTGGTAACACTTGGTATCTGCATCGATCCTCCTAAAAAATTTTTCTTACGCTTCTTTGCAATAGCAAAAGCAATAGAGCTCACGGCCACCGCGCCGGCCATAACCCATATCAATGAAGAATCCCAACGACCAGTTATATCAAGAAAAGCTAATACAATTGCCGGATTAACCATGCCAGATAAAATAATCCCCATTCCGAAAACAATTCCGGACACCCATGCCATCAAGAGAACCATTTGATAACCTCCATTACTTGCGATGTATAAACTAATTGGCAACCACATGTCTTACCAAATAAACTGTCACCACAGCTGTCAATATAAAAATTGCTGTTGCAGTAAAGGAGCGGGGCGATCCTCGCGATAATCCACAAACTCCATGGCCACTCGTACACCCTGATCCCAATCTTGTACCGTAACCAACTAGTAAGCCGGCTAATAACAACATAATATGACTGGTCTCAATCCGTATCTCCGGGAAGACGAAAAAAAAGTTCCACATCACTACTGATAAAACCAATCCTGAAATAAAAGCGATACGCCAGCTAATATCCCCCCTTTGCAAACGAAATAAACCGCCTATAATTCCGGATATACCAGCGATACGTCCATTAAACAGCAATAACATCGCCACTGCAGAACCAATACCGAGTCCTCCTACCATGGCATGCCATGGTATTACATCCAAATAATTAATATACACTTTGCCTCCTTTGTAAAAATAATGCCGATCTTCCTACTACCAAACACCGTTTTTCCTACTATTATAGTATAATATACTTTAAAATATAGTAATATTTATTTGCAAATTTTCAGTAATAATGCCACTTAAAACACTCTGGAGAATAAAATGCAACCCGCCATACAAGCTTTCTTTGATCCAGTAACGTGTACGATCAGTTATGTTATTTCTGATGAAGCGGGAGGTAGTTGCGCCATAATCGATCCAGTCTTGGATTATGATCCAAAATCAAGCAATACCTTCACTCACTCGGCCGACGCGCTAATCGCATTTATTCATGATCAACATCTTTCGTTGCAGTGGATTCTCGAAACACATGCGCATGCGGATCACTTGTCCTCAGCCGACTATCTGAGAAATCAGCTGGGGGGGAAAATTGGCATTGGGCAAAATATTCCCGCTGTTCAAAAAACATTCAAAAAGATTTTTAACTTGGGTGATGAATTCATACCTGATGGTCATCATTTTGACCATCTGTTCGCAGACGGTGAGTTGTTTCAGATCGGCAAAATCACGACTAAAGTCATCACAGTATCAGGCCACACGCCCGCCGATGTCGCATATCAAGTCAACGATGTGATTTTTGTAGGTGATACGCTTTTTATGCCGGATATAGGCACTGCTCGTGCAGATTTCCCTGGTGGAGATGCACGTCAGCTGTTTAAATCTATTCAAAAAATACTGGCCTTTGCCCCAGACACTCGCCTATTCATGTGCCACGATTATCCGCCCACTCATCGCCCAGCAAAATGGGAATGTACAGTTGCTGAACAAAGCGCACACAACATTCACATCCATGCCGGAGTCACCGAAGACGAATTTGTAAACATGCGTAATAAACGAGACACAACGCTAGAAATGCCTAATTTACTTCTACCATCAATACAGGTAAACATCAGGGCAGGCAAACTACCTCCAGTCGAATCCAATGGTGTTGCATATTTCAAAATACCGATTAACTTAATTTGATTCTTGCTATTAAATTTAAGTCGGATTTAAAGAAAGCCTCACCTTACCCTGGTTCTTGCAACTTACTGTTGAAAAATCTTTCGAAGGTGTTGCTACAGACTGAAATAAGCATAAAGGTAATAAACGCCTATCCAATAAGCATTTAAGTTTGTTTCTAATACCGAATCGTCAACACAGAAATTCACCAACAGATGTTAAACTCGCAATGTGATAAAGTTACCATGTTGCTGATCAAATTTTACCGCAATAAAGCGCGTACCCACAGAGATTCCATTACTTTCGTGACGCTTATGCGTTACTTCAGCTACCGCCTGAAAATTTGGCGCGTCGATTTTGATAACGTCTTTGAAATCCAGTATCACATTAGTCAGAAAGCGTATCCCCGCAGGCGACAAATCTTGAAATACACCTTGATCCGGTTGCCCCGGCCAAAACAGGTAAAAAGACAACTCTCCTCGTACGGCAATTCTCTTCATGGTGCGACGAGTTGACTCCAGGTTTTCGTAATGTAACAGCATCAGTGGACTTGCGCATTCCAAACAGCTTTCACTTTGATATAAGCCTGTTTGCGGAATATAGGGCGTCTTGCAGAAACAGCAATAATGCGTAATCATTGCACGATATGGTTTGACAGAATTTTCTGACGCTTTTAGTACAGAGATCAATTGCGGTAGAGTAGTTTTCTCATGCGCAGTTTCTTTCGTGGCATGAAATAATGTGCTCGCTAAAAGTGCATCATACTGCTTGCGTGTCGCCGAATTAGATAGAATGCGGTAGGCTTCATCAAGCAATCCTGTATCTTGTAAAGAATTTTTCTTTAATATCTGATAACTTGCCTTAATCGTAGTAATTGGTGCATCGGGTTGAACTTGAAGAATCCGATAATAATTACGCTGATTTAAGCTATCTGCACGTTCTCTCTCATTTTGCTCTGCATCAAACTTAATGTGGGGTCCTAATGCACCCTGGCTAAGAATTTTAATATGATAGCGATTTAATAACTCTTGATCATATGCAGCTCGTTGGAGTGGATCCGTTAACGTATTATAAGCAAGATTAAGTAAATTCACGTTCCAATCCGAACAAGCCAGTTCAGGATAAGTCTGAAGTTTCTGCATCAATACCCAATAGCTTTGCTTAATCACCGCCATCGGTGCATCAGGCTGGATATGAAGAATTCGATAGAAATTACGCCGTTCAATCATGATTACTGGCAATTTTAGCACCTTATTAATCTAATTATCTGCGCTGTTGATCAATATGTATTGCTATAAACGCACCCATCACTGGTGCATGGAGAATCAAGCAGTTGCCTGTTCTGGATCTCCTGTTTGTTGAATGAGTTCAATCAATTCAACGCCGGCGATGACATCAGCTAACAGCTTATAGCCTCTCAAAATAATCATAGCCCTCTCCTTTTCATTCAAAATCGCTTCGATATCCACAAAATCAAGTTAAATCAGTAATAGCTGCGCTGCGTACAAAATGATTTCACATGGAAAATCGATGGTATTTGTATAGAACCGCCGAGTTTTTCATTTCTCTATTATCGTTTAGATGCAGCTAACTGACAGTAATAATTCCTACACAATATTGGACATGTATAGGACAGTTACAGGACACCATCAGTGCAAATTCAGGAGTCTTGTCACTTTCTATGTATATTTTTTAAGAATAATCTGACTTGATAAATAAGTTAAAAAATAAATGAACAACTAAAAACAAGAGGAGGAATATTAGTTTTAGCTCTTGATTTAAAACATGGAAAGGTATTTTAGACTAAGAATTGCTTAATTGATCAGAATGATCAATTTAAGTAGTAAGAGGGGATGGCATTCATCTCATTAACTGCTCCAGTTGATGATAGTCAGAATAAGTTTTCTAGAGCCATAGCATATTAAAAACGCACTCAGTGCGTGTTTTAGAAAAACAACTTGATATGTAGGGGGGATAAATCATGAAGTTCGACGAATATGAATCTAATCAAGGCAATAATACTGATGCGAATTCTCCACCCAATGAATCGCGACGTGCGTTTCTTAAAACAGCGGGGAACACGACTCTAGCTGCATCAACCAAACATAATCAGCGCAATGTAGTTTTACAAATCACCGCTCTAGTAGCATTCTGCGGATTGCTAAGTTTACGATCGGTTTCTGCCCTTGGTGCGACTGTCGAGCAGGCTGTTGGTAACAGTCCCGTGGATGCTTCAAACCCAGCGCTTACAGCAGGACTACGTGGTGGCGGTGATGGTGGCAGGCGTTGCAATGTTCCTACAGATGGCACGCCAAGTCCAGTTTTCGGCGCTGAATCATTTACACAGCAGATGTTGCTATTTGAGGAATTTGGTGCCACTAAATTGCGGAAGCCATGCACCAACTGCACCCTAAGCTTGCCAAAACCATCTGATACTTATAGCTCTGTGAATGGCGCAGCGATGGACGATTATCTGGCACAGGAAATACACCCCTTTCCAACCATGATGCGCAACAATAACGTTTCCAATCCCTGGCAGGATGTCATCGAAGATACCCATACGGGTCCACTGCACCCTCTAACACCGGAAGCACTGTTGACTACTTATAATGATGGCAGGCCACCAGGACCACAATACGGCCATCAGAGATGGCAAGAGTTTTATCCTCAGGTAAAGGTCGAGACAGTGGTAACCGGCGCCCAGGATAATCGCGGGCATCGCAATCAATTCCAGAAGCATCAATATAAATCAGGCGAATTTGGCCCCGGCGGACTGTATCATAATACGACCGGGCAGCCTGGATTTGAAGGCACAACGGCAGGTATACAACCTAGATTTCATCCTTCCATGCCGGTGCAGGATCCTCAATCACTCTGGACTTTCAATGGGACATTTCCGCCAAAACTGCTCATGGTACGTTATGGAGAGCCAATACTGTTCCGTAACCATAATGGACTGCCCATCAAGTTCGAGGCAAATCGCGGGTTTGGCAATCACTTTATTACAACACATGAACACAATGGCCATACACCGGCTGAAAGTGACGGGTATACCCATGCTTTTTTTCTCCCCGGTCAATTTTATGATTACCGCTGGCCTATGACCCCGGCTGGGTATGATTCCATCAACAAGGATGCCACCGACAAAATGGCATCGACGCCATGCTTGCCTGGAGAAAAGATGGTCATCAGTAAGCCAGGTGCAACGCCCCCAACCTCATATACCAAGACAAGAGTGACTTGCCCTGCAGAGGGTCGTATTAATATCCCGGGCGACTGGCGCGAGATTATGAGTACCCACTGGTTTCATGATCATATGCTCGACTTCAATGCCCAGAATGTCTACAAAGGTATCGCCGCGATGATGAATTACTACAGCGCCATTGATCGTGGTAACGAATGTCTGAACGATGGCGTAAACCTGAGGCTCCCCAGCGGGTGCGCCATGGGAAAGTATAGCTGGGGTAACCGCGACTACGATATCAACCTGTTACTTGCCAGTAAAGCCTGGGGGTAGGATACCGCTTCCTATACCGGTACAAAAGTTAACGACACCACTGGCCAACTATGGTTTGCAACCTTCAATGAGGATGGTTTCATCGGTGACCGCATGACAGTCAACTGGCTTTTTGATCCCTACTTAAACGTACGTGCGCGGCAATACCGTTTCCGTATTCTGAATGCCGATGTGTCGCGTTTTTTCAGGATTGCCATGGTCATCAAACGTACCAATAATAGCGGAAAGTTTCCTGGCGAGACCGCGGATGTTTCGTATGATCGGGTGCCGTTTCATATGATTGCTAACGACGGCAATATCATGGAACACGCGGTGCCTTTTGACGGCAGCATGGATTTGAATACTGACGGAAACAAGTGGGATCATTTTGGAATCCTGTCGACACAGGCGATCGCAGAGCGTTATGACATTATTGTTGACTTCAGCACAAACAATACCGCAGGTATTCAACCCGGCGATAAAATTTACATGGTTCAACTGCTGGAGCATCAAGATGGCAAGGAACCCAAACGCATGGTGCCGCTTGCAAAAGTGCTGTCCGGGAACTATAGCAATTGCGACACTGCTGTTGGCAAGTTTTTGGAGCTCAGGGTAGTGCAATACAACTGCACGGATAAGAGCATGAGGCCTGCTGACTATGTTCCCGGCAAACAGAAAATGATTCCGTTACCCGCGATTAGCGCAGCAGAACTCGAGAATGCCAAGCATCGTACCTTTGTTTATGGAAGAGGAGCTGCCACTGATATGGAGCCCGTCATTATCACGCAAGCCCGCATGAAGAACAGCCCGGCCCCCAATCGTCCCGGCAATAACTTCACGTATGATATCAACGGCCAATCTGCGAATCTAACCGAGTTTGAGCAGCTGCCTGTACATGCTCCAAAACCATGGGGTATTGAGACCGATGGCGGAGATTCGCTGGGCATGAATCCGCACCGGGTTTCTGCTGCACCGGTAATGGGTGACCTCGAGATCTGGCATCTGGTAAATGGCGGCAATTCATGGAGTCACAACGTACATGTCCATATCGAGGAAGGACGGATCCTGACGCGCGACGGCAAGACTCCACCCGAATGGGAAAAATGGGCGCGCAAAGACATCTATCGCCTGGGTCACCTTGACGATAGCGGAGGTGAAGTCACTTTTGCTATCCGCTTCCGGGAGTTTGGCGGCACCTATATGTCACATTGTCACAATACCCAACACGAGGATCATGCACTGTTGCAACGGTGGGACGTCAATAATCCTGGCCAGCTTAAAGCCTTCCTGACACCAGAACCGAAGTGGAATGGATGCACCTATACGGACAGCGTTACACTTCCGACTGCCGCTAGTGGCGATGTTGAAGTCGCTCAGGATTTCTTTAATCATAACCAGGCAAGCGATCTGCTCTGTCCTTCTGGCGTCACTGCCGATTGTCCGGGGTTGTAGCCGACACCACGCTGGAGATCAAGCCGTCATTGGCACAATTCACCGGCGTGGATGTTTTTAATGAATCTGTCGTGGACCAGCTGTATTTGGATTTAATAGCCAGGTTTCATAATCCAACTGATTTTTCTGGAATCATGGAAATGTGAGTAGTAGAAGCAGCGCGCTGTGCTCTTGCTTTTATATCTACTGGTTACTACCAATACATCCGTGGATTTTATGTTATGTATAAATATGTCTCAATCAGTAGAAGGGTGATAGCAGTTTTGCTTCTGGCGACCATTATGACGCTTGGAATGATTCCTTCCGATTCAAAGGGAGCGCGAGGCGCGAATCATTTTCCCAATGTACTACTCATTACTCATGAGGGGAAAGCAGTTTATTTCTACGAGGATCTTATCAAGGATAAAGTAGTTGTCATCAACTTTATTTATACGAGTTGTCCGAATAGCTGCTCGCTGGAAACTGCGCACTTACGTGAGGTGCAAAGTATTCTTGGGAATCGTGTTGGCCAGGATATCTTCATGTATTCCATCAGTATCGATCCGGTTCAGGATACTCCTGAAATCCTTAAGCAATATGCCGATAAATTTAATGTACGACCTGGCTGGACATTTCTTACCGGCAAGAAAGACGATATTATTCTGTTACAGAAAAAATTTGGCTTATCCATAGATGAAATCGAGAACGGTGATAGCCAGGATCATAACATCAACATGATCATCGGCAATTAAGCAACCGGAATGTGGATCAAACGCTCGCCTTTCGAAAATCCGAAAGGGCTGGCAAACCTTATCGGCTACCGAATGTTCGACGGTATGGTGCATCAGAAAAATACCAAAAGCTTTGAGAATGCTCCCGAGGTACCAAATTTCTCACGCGGACATTATCTTTATCGCACCCGTTGTGCTGCCTGCCATACTATGGGCCAAGGCGACAGGCTCGGACCAGATCTTTTGAACGTAGTAGACCGGCGGGACAGAGTATGGCTTATCCGTTGGCTGAAGGCTCCGGATCAAATGCTGGCAGAAAAGGATCCCATCGCCCTGGAACTATTTGTAAGATACAAAATACCTATGCCCAACTTACAGCTTAGCGACATTGACGTGGGGCACCTTATTGACTATATGGCATCCGAGAGTCGCAATATAGCAGAGCAACATAGCGTTGCTGAATAAGTGAGTATTTTGTTCGTGCTTTTAACACCGTAGCAGCAACGCAGATAGTTCCTCAACGGCCCGTTAAACCAAAGAACTTTATGCTTTCGCTATTATTCAGATTTTGACGGGCATCGCCACGCTTTCCCGCACAATCCAGATTAAAGTCGCTACTAAATCCAGGAATTCCAGCCCCCCGATTCAATAATGCCAATTAGCGTGAAAACGGTATTGTCATGCTAATGCAATTGCAGATTTCGCAATCGCCCGATATACGATTCACATTCGTTATGCTCTAAACCTGTTTCTAAAAAGTGCTTGCGTTTTATCTGCACATCTATATAATGAGAACAATTCTCATTATCATTTGAATATTAATTATGAATGCAGCAACTCTATCGCAATCCAGTAGTACAGTGAATGTAAATCAATCAGAGCCAATTGATTTACATGCATTAATAGATAGCAATTCCTTATTTAAAAGTGGTGATGTTGTGATTATTTTGCATAAGGGTGAACGATACACACTGCGTCGCACACGCAATGGCAAGTTAATCCTGAACAAATAGTGGATTGTACGCACATATCATGTATATTGATGTCTGAAGTTATCAATGGAATCGTTATACTTAAAATCATCTGAACCGCGGTGAAGGTAAGTAGAAATATAACGTGGATTCATGGCAGGTATTTTCAGTAACACATTGTTTGCGACATAGTGAAAATTCGATGCCACAAACAATTTAACAATGCCTGAAGAGATTTCTGCTCATGAATTGAGTCCACATAATGATATTTGTTTTAGGAGCTAAAAATGAAAGGTAACGCAGATATTATTCGCTGGCTAAATCAGCAGTTACAACACGAGCTAACTGCCATTAACCAATACTTTCTGCATGCTCGCATGTACAAGAGTTGGGGATTTATCAGTCTTGGAAAACACGAATTTGAAGAATCTTGTGAAGAGATGAAGCACGCCGATCTTTTGATTGAAAGAATTCTGCTTCTGGAAGGTTTGCCAAATTTGCAGGATCTAGGCAAATTACTAATCGGTGAAACCGTTGAAGAATGTGTTGCTTGTGATCTGAAACTTGAACTTACATCACGAGAAACTCTGCTGTCTGCGATAGCAGCCTGTGAATCAGTCCAAGACTTTGCATCACGAGAGATTTTTGAACATATTCTCGAAGATACCGAGGAGCATATTGATTGGCTGGAAATCCAGCTCGGTGTCATGCAAAAAGTCGGTATTCATAACTGGTTACAAAGCCAGATATAGCTTTCTCATTACTGCTGGAGTTTTCTCTTCCTTCTCCAGCGGTACTTTCAGCCAGCCAGCCTGCTCTTTATTCAGGTCAGCCAGCCAATTTTTTTGCTGATGATTTGAAGGAAATTTTATTATGAAATTTTTCAAGAAGCAGGCTGTCATGGCTACATCATGCACTATTTCTCACTCTCATAACTTTCTTGCTGCGCATGCAGATACTTCGTTATCATGTAGTTACAAATTTGCTAAATTAGCTCATTTGCTGAAGCAAAGCTTCATGCTGCTCAAACAAAGAGTTGTCAATAAACCTTCAGTTTCAATTAGAAACTCTAGCGTTATGAACTGGGCGCCTTTGATTAAGGCATCAACTTCGTTAGAAATCAATAATTGCAAAAACCATAATTATCCATTGCAAGGAAAAACCATTTTATGTGTTGGCGGCAAAATCAAACTATATCCAGAGTATGATCAGATAGTAAAAAATTCTGGTGGTAATTTTGTATCTTTTCATGGCGATTCAAATGATACCTTGGATAATTTATTTCAACTTATGGAAAAAATAGCCGATATGATTATTTGCCCAGTAGATTGTGTCAATCATGAAGCATTCCAGACCATCAAATATTACTGCAGGTTTTCCGGCAAGCCATGTGTATTACTTGATCGCTCTGCAGTCAATAGTTTTAGCATGGGCATTCGTATGTTAACCATAATGATGACAGAGAAATCATACAGAATTGGACACTAATCTTAACTGGTATTTTGTTGCCTGATCATTAAGCTGCTGAAGCTGTTTCAGGTTTTATTTGTCTGAAGAAATTTTTCGTCAAACTTACACTTTGAACGACAAATATAAGCATACTCAGAAAAATCGCATTTGCTCGTTTCTGCCAACCCATTACAAATCGGGCGTGACAACCTATTGAGGTATTCTGAATTTCTTAGTAAATCCTATTTAACCACTTCGATGTATCCATTGATATACCATTGATAGAGTATTTGTTCAGATTCTTCATTCATATTTGAAGATGGCAAAATTTCTTGATCATCTGCAAGCTTTAGCAGTAAAGGATATGTATCATTACCAACATCAAAAATTTCACCATTCATAAAGAACTTGTTGGCGCCACTTAACATTCTACTTTTCAAGTTCAGTTGCACGCCACTCTTAATAATTTTTTGTCGAAAGGAAGCCGGACTCAGAGGGTTTGTCGGCGGTTCAAAATAAACATGAGATTTTGGCTCTGAAAGATAAACGCCCAGAAAATTTTCAATCTCATTGCGATTCCATTTAATTTTTTTCAGAATCGAATCTACTTGGGACAGCATTGCTGCGTTAATTCTTGATGGGTGAACTTGCAATCGCAAGCCGGGATCTGCATACCTCCCTTCCGTTACTAAGTTATCTTGTAGATAAACAAGAAATTGCGTCATCAATTCATGTGAACTGGGTGCGCGAAAACCAATCGAATAAGTCATGCAATCAACCTCGGCGATACCATTATGCGCATATTTTGGAGGCAAATAAAGCATATCACCAGCATTAAGTATCCATTCTTGTTCCGGCAAAAAATTTTTCAAAATTCTCAGTGGGGCATCCGGAATAAATTGATCATCCTGTTGAGCAGATATTTGCCAGCGCCTGGATCCCATACCTTGTAACAGAAACACATCATAAGAATCAAAATGCGGTCCGATTCCACCGCCTTTGGGTGCGTAACTCACCATTAAATCATCCAGGCGAGCATGTGGGATAAAACAAAATTTCTTTAATAAATTACGCGCGGCAGGAAGAAAATGATTCACTTCCTGTACTAGTAAAGTCCATTGTTTTTTTGGCAATTTGGCAAAATCATCGCTACTCAATGGACCATGCTTAAGATGCCATCCGCTTTTTTTCTGCGCAACCAGGCGGGATTGTACGTCTTCAGTACATGCATACTGTATCAGCTCATCACGTGTTAACAAACCATTAAAGCCAGGCAATGCATTTCTGATCAGCAGCGGACGTTTTTGCCAGTAATCTCTTAGAAATTCCTTGGAGGAAATCCCTCCCAATGAAATAATCTTATTATTAATGCTTAGTTCCCCACAATTCTTCCAAGCGTTTATCACGTCCACAATTGTTCCGATAATACTTATATCGCAAAGGATTCTTTAAATAATAATCTTGATGATATTCTTCAGCCCGGTAGAATTCAGTCACTGGCAGAATTTCAGTAACTATGGGCTTACTAAATCGTCCTGATAGATCAATCGTCTTTTTTGAAATTTCAGCTTGTTCTTTTTGCTCAGAATTGCGATAAAAAATCGCACTACGATATTGCGAACCAGAATCACAGAACTGCCGATTGGGAGTTAACGGATCAATTGTAAACCAAAAGGCATTCAATAACGTGGAATAACTGGTTTTTGTTTTATCAAAATAAACCTTAACTGCTTCAACATGTCCCGTTTTACCAGCAACAACTTGCTCATAGGTTGGATTTGCAACTGCACCTCCAATATAACCGGATATCGTTGACACAACACCCTCCATTTTGTCGAAATCAGATTCGGTGCACCAAAAACAGCCGCCTGCAAAAACTGCAGTGTCTAAGTTCTCATTAGTCAAATAAGCGGGTTCCGACTCAGCAATCATTGAGTCAATTTGATGGCATGCACTCAAGAAAATAAACAAGAAAATTATACTAAAAAAATATTGCTGACGAAAAACTCGCTCCCACATAAAATTACCCCCTCAGCGCCGGTAGTTGGTCAACTATTGGAACAAATTTCAGCGCTACTCCGTTATTACACCATCGTTCCTTTCTGGGTGGCGGACCATCCTTAAACACATGGCCCTGATGCCCTCCACATCGTGCGCAGTGATATTCAATCCTGAGGATAATCAGTTTAAAATCTCGCTTAGTACCGACATGTCCAGAAATTGGTTGTGTAAAGCTTGGCCATCCCGTTCCGCTCTCATACTTGTACTGACTCTCAAACAAAGGCAAATAGCAGGCAGCACATATGAAAGTTCCTTCCCTATGTTCGTGATTCAATTCGCTGCTACCCGGATCCTCAGTATGCTCTTGAAACAATACCCGAAATGCTTCTGGAGACACTAAGTCACGCCATTCTTCATAAGGTTTTTTCAACCGTTCAACCATTGCATCATTCATCGCTTGCGCAAGCAGTTGTTCAAAAGTCAAAAATGTCGTTACAGGTAATATAGTGGTCAAACTGATTCCTCGGAGAAAAGTACGCCTATTCATATGAATTCCTCACAACATTAATAGCGATATCTAACGAGATTGTCGGGTAGTAGCAAAGATTGGAAGATATTAATTTACAATTCATTGATAAAAAATAAACAAATAAACCAGTCCTATGATAATTGCTGCTCTGCTCTTTTTACCATCAATCCGTAAATCAACTGAACAATTCAATACTGCCTAAATCTCTTGTACAGTTTTAAATTTGAGACTATTTATGGACATTTAGTTTCTGACACACTCTACCGTGCAGATTTTTCTACAAATCCTGTATCATCACAGTTTTAAGATTATATCTCAGCCTACATGAAAATAACTTTTCTGGAATTTGAGCAAAGTATTGCTGAATTTGAATCAAAAATAGAGGAATTACGTTTCGCACAAGATGATTCTGCGCTGGATATTTCAGCAGAAATTGCTCGTTTACAAGTAAAAAGTCAGTCACTCACAAAAAATGTCTATGCAAAATTAACACCTTGGCAAATTTCACAAGTTGCTCGGCATCCGCAACGCCCGTATACGCTGGATTATATCGAACACTTATTTACTGATTTCCAGGAATTACACGGTGACCGTAGTTTCTCGGACGATCATGCTATTGTAGCCGGTCTGGCTCGTTTTAACGGCCAAACTATCATGGTAATTGGGCATCAAAAAGGTCGTGACACCAGGGAAAAAATTTACCGAAATTTTGGTATGCCGAAGCCGGAGGGATATCGCAAAGCAATGCGTTTAATGCGCTTAGCTGAAAAATTTTCTATTCCGTTAATTACATTTATCGATACCCCTGGTGCGTATCCCGGCATTGATGCAGAAGAACGGGGGCAATCGGAAGCCATTGGTAAGAATCTCTATGTCATGGCACAGCTCAGAATTCCCATCATTTGCGTAATTATTGGGGAGGGCGGTTCTGGAGGAGCCTTAGCGATAGCAATAGGCGACGTGATTCATATGTTGCAATATGCTACATACTCAGTAATATCGCCTGAGGGCTGCGCATCAATTTTATGGAAAAGTGCTGATAAAGCACCGGAAGCTGCTGAGATCATGAGCATAACAGCTGATCGGTTAAAATCCTTTAATTTGATTGATAGTATAATTACTGAGCCTGTGGGTGGAGCACATCGTGATTATCCTTCAGCCATGCAATCGTTAAAAAATGTTTTATATGAATCTCTTCGCAAACTCCAAGATTATTCTATCGAAACACTCTTAGAAAAACGACTGGAACGTCTTATGACATATGGCTCATTCAAGGAAGTTAAAGTCGAATAACATTCTGTGCAACATTCAGGATGTATTACTTGCATACATTAAACCAGGTGACCACTTAGTCATCGCTTTGAGTGGCGGTGTTGATTCAGTTGTGTTGCTGCATATACTCGCCACACTATCCAAGGAAATGCCTTTCACGCTCTCTGCCGTGCATGTTAATCACGGCATTAGTAGCAATGCAACCCTTTGGAGTAAATTCTGTTGCGATCTTTGTCACTCGTATGGAATTTCTATCTATATTGCTTATTTAAAAATTAAAAAAGAAATTGGCGAAAGTCTTGAAGCAATCGCTCGAGAAGAACGATATCGCGTATTCAACCAGATACAGGCAAATTATGTGGTGCTAGCGCAACATATCGATGATCAAGCAGAAACATTATTATTACAATTATTTCGAGGTGCTGGCATAAAAGGATTATGTGGCATGCCTTTAGTTAGAAAACAACTACCTAATTCAGTACCGCAGATACTTCGGCCATTGTTAGAAATATCTCGCAACGAAATAGAAACCTACGGGCGATTGAACAAATTAGCCTGGATTAACGATGAAAGTAATGACAGCATCATTTTCAATAGAAATTATCTACGGCATGAAATCTTGCCGCTAGTAAAAAAGCGATACCCTAACTATCCTAAAACATTATTACGTGTCAGTCGACATTTTTCCGAAGCTTCGTTACTGCTGGATGAATTAGCCGCTATAGATAGCGAGCATTGTCTGGTTTCAGGAAAGCTTCAAGTTGATCGCATGCGTATACTTAGTTTTCCACGTGCAAAAAATATTCTACGTTACAACTTGTTGCAGCAGGGCATAATTCCTCCCAGCAAAGTAAAGTTAGAAACGATTTTGCATCAGATTTTGACGGCAGAACCAGATAGCCAACCTCATATCAGTTTTGGCAATGCTGAAATTCGCTGTCACAAAGGTTCAATTTATATCCTACCCCATAAATCCTTACTTCTAGGTTCGACTCATTATGTTTGGAATGGAGAAACGCAACTCGTATTGCATCATTTTAATGGCGCTATCCATTTTACAAAAGTAACAAGCCAAGGTATTAACCAAAAAAAAATATCTACTGATCATCTAATCACTATTCGTGCACGTAAAGGCGGAGAACGTTTTATGCCGGCCTGTAATCGCCCTCGCAGAAGCTTAAAAAACTTGCTGCAGGAAGCGTCAATTCCACCATGGGAACGTAACTCGTTACCTTTAATGTTTTATGGAGAAAAACTGATATGGGTTCCTGGTATCGGAATTGATTGTGAATTTCAAGCAAAACCAGATGAATTAGGAATCTTACCTATATGGTACTCTATGTAATAACAGGGAATTATGTATATATTAAACGGATTCTCAAATCAAAAACTATCATTCTAAACTACTTCCTTTTACGAAAGCTAAATGGTTTTTGTCACTGAAAATGCAGGATCTATTGGAAGTAATTTCGTTTTAGATTGATTAGCACCATCTGATGAGAAAGTTGTAATTCTTGACAAATTATTTTAAGCAGTGAATCTAAAAAATTTACTACCAGTAACTAAACATCCCCCGAAATCTTTTTATACAAGATGATATCGCTGATACACAACTGATCGTTCAAATACTGACTAAGTAAAAACGGTAATCCTCCCCTATATTAAAGGTGCAATACAGTAGAATTTTCTATCCTAAACGAATAGGATTTTTACTGATGAAGAAGGAGCGATTTACGGAAAGCCAGATGCAGAATGAATTTCTGAAGTAGGTGCTTGGAAAAAAGTGGTAAAGCCCCAACAGCGCAAGGTGATAGCGCAGTGGGTGGTACAGAACAAGACGGTTAGTATCGATCTGGCTTGTGCAACATTTGGCATTTCTGAGACCTGCTATCGCTATCGCCGGGTACTCAACGCTGAGAACGAGGAAATCGCCGACTGGTTGCTACGGCTGACGACCTGTCACAAACGTTGGGGCTTTGGTCTATGCTACCTTTATTTGCGCAATGTGAAGGGTTTTGAATGGAATCACAAACGCGTGTATCGTATCTATCGAGAGCTGGAACTT
>NZ_PXXU01000189.1 GCF_003011925.2 Nitrosomonas supralitoralis | reverse complement strand
AATTGCCAGATGGACTTACTGTGAAAGTTAACGGGACAGTAGTGATCTATACGACCATATTATTAGAGGATTTTCTTCCCAATCATGTACAAAGAATCTACGATTTACGATTCTTAAAGCTTCGCTTCAGTTTACTTATTGAAACTCCAATTGTATGTTCGGAATCGTACATACTAAACAAAATTATTTGCGATCACTCTTGAAAACCTTCGTCCAATATCATAAAACTATCTCGCAGACTCTTTTTTGAATCTTTAGATAGGTGTATCCTAATTATTTTTTATTCTGAGCACCCTGATGGTATTGAATATCTGCGGACAACCGTGGTCTTGAATGGCAGCCTCCAAAGCCTGAACGCAGAAATCGGCATCCCTCGTGTTGGATAAGCGCCAGCTCAGCACTTTACGGGAATGCCAGTCCATGATGGCAACCAAATAACCAAAGCCTTTCTCCATTGGCACATAGGTAATATCAGCGGCCCAGACTTGATTGGGCCGGTTTATTATCTTGCCTTTGAGTAGGTAAGGATATGTTTTGTGTTGTT
>NZ_PXXU01000188.1 GCF_003011925.2 Nitrosomonas supralitoralis | reverse complement strand
TTACTGCCGCCGTCACACCCGACGCATGTTTGTCGGGAACTTGGGCTGCCAGAATGTAGCGAGACTTCCTTTCGGCCAATGTGACCAATGCGCCTCGGTGATTCTTGCCGATCACGGTGTCGCCCTCCCAGTCGCCTATGCGACTCTTCTGTTCCACGATCACCGGACGTTCGTCAATGCCAATCCGGTTCTTGATGGTGCCTCGGCGCTCTTGACCACTCGCATAACGTTTCCTGCGCGGCTTCTGACAGCGCAAGTGCCGCCACACGTCGCCACCACGGCGCTTATCTGCATAAATGTGCAAGTAGATCGATTCATGGCTGATCGGCAGCCCGCCTTCCAGAGCAAGCCGCTGTGACGCTTGTTCCGGACTCATGTCCTGTCGAATCAATCGCTCAACTTCCGTCCACTCCAGCAATGAGTGACGCCGTGCATTGGCGCAATTCTTTCGACGCTCGTCCTGTAATTCCTGAGCCTGCCTGGGATGCCAACCACGTCGACCCTTGTTCCGTCTGAATTCCCGAGAAATCGTCGACTTGTGTACGCTCACTTCATCCGCAATTTG
>NZ_PXXU01000187.1 GCF_003011925.2 Nitrosomonas supralitoralis | reverse complement strand
GCTATACCACCTGAGAATAATCCTGCCCAGCCCAGAATCACAAATCCCCAGTGCAGTGGCGCGCTAAACAGTTCTTCCATGAACCAGAATGCATGTCCCCATTCGTTCAAGCCTACGTTAGGCAGAATCATCAATGGGCCTGCAATTGCCATTACCAACGGGAATGATGTGCCGCGGCTATATAAAGGCAAACGGGTCATCGCGTACAGGTAGGATGCTACACCGCATACAATGTACATCGGGAATGAACCATAAAATACCACTACGTGACTTGGCGTGAAGCTCGTGTCACGTATAATTACCTGGTGCCATGATGCATCTTGTTCGGTAAAGAAGCTGCCGCCCCAGTAAACACCAAACAAATATACACCCAGCCACATCATCCAGTAAAAATAGCGTTTGATCTCCAGCTTGGTGTCCAGATTGTCCAGTTGCTCCTTGGTGTCACGGGTCTTAAGTATCCAGCCCCATGTAACCAATGCAAACAAAGGCATCAGAGTCATGTGAACGCGCCACAATCCCATCCATACCTTGTCAAATTCCGGCTCCATCGAGTCCATGCCGTGTGAGTATGCAAATGTCCTCTGGTACCAGATCCAAAATATCGC
>NZ_PXXU01000186.1 GCF_003011925.2 Nitrosomonas supralitoralis | reverse complement strand
ATATTGCAATACTGAATACGCACAAACTGTGCCACAATCAGACCTTCTTGATATGCATTAAACTTTAAAGAATATGAATACTGTGTAAGTATTTATATATAAATAGATAACCCGAAGAATAAAAACATTAAGCAGTAACAAAAGGTTGGTTTTGTAAGTCGGTTTCTTCAATTTACTGATGGCATAATATGACGCTTTTTGTCACATCCGGGTAAAAAAGGATGAGATGGAACGTACTCATTATCAATTGTTGTACCTTGCAACGTCTTGGCAGCAAATAGAAATAGCCACTTTGCCAATAAAGAACTTAAATTCTACAAAGCTACGCGGCGCGTATAAATTTTATTGTTATAGCCTGAGTTGCTCATTTTTCTCCGGCGAAAAATGGCGATAGAAATTGATTCTTCGGATATCAAGAGTTTTGAAGATATCTGAGATAAAACGAAAGTTTTAATATCTTTAAGTATTGTTTGATCTGTGCGCGTTTTATCATCCGTCATGCACATTAGGTTTCCTCCAATGCGCTCGTTTTTGCGTGCAGATTTAAGACCGGCCCTTCGATCTCGATCTGTTTAAAAACGAGCGTTTTTAGACAGGCTATTTTTATGTGTCCAGATGATCG
>NZ_PXXU01000185.1 GCF_003011925.2 Nitrosomonas supralitoralis | reverse complement strand
GCGCTATCTGGCGGAATTTGAATATCGATTTAATCGACGGTTTAAGCTCGATGCGATAGTACCTAGATTGGTTCGTGCATCAGTTCAGACGCCACCCATGCCCGGACGGCTGCTAAAACTGGCTGAAACTTCTTGGTAATCAGGAAAACAATTAAAAAAATAGCATTGTTAACGACAACGGTTTTAGACGTACATGCTGTTCTTTTAACCGAACATTACGCGGCGGTAATCCACAATTACCCTTTTTCCCTTGCCAGCTAGAACTAAAAGACCGCCTGCGAGTTAAATCGCCTACCCTACCCTAGCGTAGATAAGCGTTCACAAAGCTTTTTAATGGGAACGCTTTACTAAACCTTATGCTACTTAGCCATCCCAGAAAAAATCCCGTTGAGTGCAAGCTGTAATAAACTAGCCCCGCCACTTGAATTATGGCGGAGTTTTTCAGAAAAGGTACCTTCGCAAATAGGTAGTTACAGTTAAATTACCTCCGGCAGAGCCGGGGGGTTTACCTGTTATTAATTATCCTCTATGAATGATAGCTACTTGGATTAAACAATTAAATAGATAGCTATCCAGTAGATAAGATATTAAATGAATTTAATATCTTATATTCCACTTCCAGAC
>NZ_PXXU01000184.1 GCF_003011925.2 Nitrosomonas supralitoralis | reverse complement strand
AGGAATTAAATCATTATCGGTCTTCCCGCACGTGCCAGATTCGAAGAATATACGTAGTGGTTTGGGTGAGTTCATAACGTAACTCATAATCGCCAATGATTATCCGTCTAACATCACGAGGCGCAAATTCATGCAGCGGCACACCAAGTTGCTGATAAATCATTAATTGTTCAGCTCCTGCCACGAGTTGCTGTACTACTTGTACCGCCGCTCGTGGATTAATTAACTCTAGAAAAGAGTGAAGTCGAACCAAATCACGTTCAGCACTCGCTGTCCATTTGAGCACCATAGATTAGACTGGCTTATCGATGCTTTTTGCCCAATCATTAATTGACGTATGATCGACAATTCGACCAGCATCGACATCGGCCAAGCCTTCCAAAGTAAGCTGTTGACGTTTTGCCTCAAGTTCTACCAAGGAGGTTAAAGCCTGTTTAATAATCCAGCCTTTAGGACGATCGAGGCGGGTTGCAAGCTCATCAATCTGTTCTGCAAGCTCAATGGGAATATGAGCAGTAACAACACGAGTATCCATTTTCAATCCCGTCAATCATAATTAATCGAATATAATCTTATTGATTAATTATGTCCAGAATTTTTGGTTCCATCTGCTTAAAGGTGCCAAAAGC
>NZ_PXXU01000183.1 GCF_003011925.2 Nitrosomonas supralitoralis | reverse complement strand
CTTAGCGCTTCAAAAGTGACCAAAGAACAAGCTGAATCCTGGGCAAACAGCCAGGTAATAGGGAAATCGGCAATAGCGAGACTCAAGAAGGCAAAATACCCGGAAGCGGATGTGCGCAGGGATATGGCTGAGTTCTATCGTATCTCAGGCGGTAAGCTGAGGCTCATAAAGATTGAATCCGAGCGTAGTGGACGTGCTCACGCTAAGGGTATTGGTCATTTTGAGGATGCATCAATTAACCCCGGCAATAATTTCAATAAAACTACCTTATGGCATGAAATGGCTCATCATCTTGAAGCTGATTCCGCTGCCAAGTCTGCGGCTAATGGTTATCTGCTGAAAAGGCGTCAAAGCGAAAAGGTGTTCTCATTGAGATCATTGACCGGCAATCGAGGATATGGAAGCAATGAAGGCGCCTACAAGGATGATTTTATCGATCCATATGTAGGTAAAGTGTACCGAGATCAAACCACCGAAGTATGGGCAATGGGAATTCAATATTTGGCAAACCCATACGACGCTGCAATGCTGGCATCCAAAGATCCGGAAATGGCCGCGCTGATGGCCGGATACCTGCAGGCCGAACTAACCCCGGCGATGAAACTGCTTCAATCCCTTCAGGATCAAGCAAAAGACATAGTTCAAGGAAGGCGTGATA
>NZ_PXXU01000182.1 GCF_003011925.2 Nitrosomonas supralitoralis | reverse complement strand
TATAATAGATGTTATTAAACAGTGTGTTGCATGGTGGTCTTTGCTGCAAAACAGAAGTGTGGATCGTAGGACACTTTTAATCATTATTTCGATCAGAATCACGAGATTGTTTTAATAATTCGGTTCGATTGGATCACTAAAAATCAGAATATTATTGCTTTTTATTAGAGAGTAAGATCATTCTTAAGTCGATTATAAAATTTCTTTAGATTTAATTTGAGTTATTCGTTAAGTAATTATACTTATGGTTATCTAAATTAGCACATGGTTAAATGCTATTAACAAATAATTTAGAGATCTATACAAATCGTAATATTTTACGATATGAAGATCCGAACTATTACTCCACGAAGAAATTCATAAATCTGGTTTAAAGACAGAAGAATGTACCTGCAGAAGTAATCGTTGAGTTTGATTACGCTGGATGTAAATAGCAATATAAATCACTACGTTGATTTTACTCGATTGGAGGTATTTAAATGTTACTAACATCTTGTGATCCTAAAAAAAATCATATATTGAGCAAATTGAGTGCGGATGAATATGAACAATTAAGTCCTCATTTAGAGCTTGTGACATTGTCGAGAGCTGAGGTATTGTTTGATGCAAATGAAAAACTGCAATCCGTGTATTTTCCCATCACAGCTACTACCTCATTATGCTGTTTTGAAGATGGCTCGTCTGTACAA
>NZ_PXXU01000181.1 GCF_003011925.2 Nitrosomonas supralitoralis | reverse complement strand
AACTATCTTTAAAAAAATTAACTGATTGCTCCCTAAATTCCTGGCTATATTGTGCGCGGGGTAATTCCATCTCCATCCTCCATTTCATCTCTTCATTTTATAAAACTTCGGACTCCATGAAAATAAGCATACCTCACTCCGCCACCGCTTGTACCTATGAGATTCAAGATATGACCCAATGTTTGGGCTTCTTTCTCCGGCGCAAGGTGGGTCTCGAACCTCCAGAAACCCGTTTGGTCGATATAATGAATGAGTTTTTCGCCCATTTGTTCGATGGGCAAAACATAGTCGACCAGACCGGTGTGGATGGCACTCTGTGGCATGTCTGGATGCTGGGCCGTCTCAGGCTGCTGAGCCATCGCCATTCCCCCCTCTGCTTTAATAGCTTTTAGACCGATAGTGCCATCATGATCTGCATCGGTCAGGACAATACAGATGGATTTTTTCCTGTAGTTCTGCCGCAAGGGATACGAAAAGATGGTCAATTGATTTCAACAGCGGCCTGGGCTGTGGAATTTGCTGGATACGTAACAATCCTTCGCTTAACGTCAAGAAATTATTGGGCGAGATAATATAGATGGTATTGCTTACCAGCGCTATATCGCTGGTAACCTGAACCACCGACAGCGGCGTGCTCTTTGCAAGAATATCGGCTAGATGACTAGGATACGTCGGCGACAAGTGCACAACTAC
>NZ_PXXU01000180.1 GCF_003011925.2 Nitrosomonas supralitoralis | reverse complement strand
GATAATAGATGTTATTAAACAGTGTGTTGCATTGTGGTCTTTGCTGTAAAACAGAAGTGTGGATCGTAGGATATTTTTAATCATTATTTCGATCAGAATCACGAGATTGTTTTAATAATTCGGTTCGATTGAATTACTAAAAATCAGGACATTATTGCTTCTTATTAAAGGGTATGATCATTTTTGAGTCGACTATGAAATGTCTTTAGATTTAATTTGAGTTATTCGTTAAGTAATTATACTTATGGTCATCTAAATTAGCACATGGTTAAATGCCATTAACAAATAATTTAGAGGTCTATGCAAATCGTAATATTTTACGATATGAAGAAATCTGATTATTACACCACGAAGAAATTCTTAAATCTACATTAATGGCAGGAGAATGTACCTGTAGAAGTAATCGTTAAGTTTGATTACGCTGGATGTGCATAGCAATATAAATCACTGCGTTGATTTTTATCGATTGGAGGTATTTAAATGTTACTAACATCTTGTGATCCTAAAAAAAATCATATATTGAGCGCACTGAGTGCGGAAGAATATGAACAATTAATTCCTCATTTAGAGCTTGTGACATTGTCGAGAGCTGAGGTATTGTTTGATGCAAATGAAAAACTGCAATCCGTGTATTTTCCCATCACAGCTACTACCTCTTTATTATGCTGTTTTGAAGATGGCTCGTCTGTACAG
>NZ_PXXU01000018.1 GCF_003011925.2 Nitrosomonas supralitoralis | reverse complement strand
TTACCGAATATATAGAAATCTTCTATAACCAGCAGCGAAAACAGAAAAGGCTGGGCTATTTGTCACCAGCACAATTTACGCAGCAATACTATGAAAATTTGCTTGTTGCTTAAACCGATGGACTCCATTTTTGACAGCATATATCAGTTTTATCGCTGCCTATTTTAAGTCGCCACAATCACCCGCACGGCGTCAAGCCGTAGATTGCTGGACTCTAAAGCAATGGTTAGTTGTGCCAGTTGCTGCTCGAAAAAACGGATTTCTTCTTCGCGTACATTCGGATTAACCCGAAACAAAGCCTTGAGACGCTCGATTTCCGGTATGAAGGTTTGCTTTATTCGCGCTTCGGCCTGCGCAATAAGTTGTGGCGCTTGCTGATTTGCTTTCTGCTCGCTCATAACCAACAAGGACTTTATCTCGTCTTCTTTCAATTGAATCACTTGCTTGGCAATCCCTATCGCTACCGGCTCCAGATGTTGATTGATCGAATCGTGATCCAGGTAAGGATAATCCTCACCGCCTTGCTCATCCAGCAAAATACGGATAACTTCGGGCGGTAAATAGTGGTTACTTTGCTGTACGTTTTGCCCGCCCGCTTCCAGCACGAACAGACTTTCCAGCAATAAAGTACCCGGTTGTACTTTTTGATGCTTCAGTGCAACAACTACTGCATTGCCAGTTTCATGATTCAAGATTCGCTCTATCGCGTGGATAACCATCGGATGCTCCCAAGTCAAGAAATGCATGTTCTCATTAGCCAATGCAACATCTCTTGAATAGGTGATTACTGAACCTTCATCCATCAAGCCAGGAAAGGGCATACTCATGTGCTCACTCGGCTCAATCAAATAACTGCCCGCACGATGTTCTTCTATATGCACACCGCAACAATCAAAAACCGTTTCCATATATCGTGGCAGCGTCGGGTCCTCATCCTGTACGCACGCTTCTCGGTACAGTCTTTCTGCAACAGCCGGGCGAAAAGAATTATATTCCAGCAGCTTATCGCGTCCACGATCCAATGCCTCATTCAGTTTCTGATTGGCTGATTGAGTTGAACTAATCAAGTCTAAGTGTGTATCGACATCAGCTTGTCGTTGATGAAGCGCGTTAATGAGCGCATCTTCCACCAGCAAAAAAACAGTTTGCCCTGCTGGGCAGGTTTTTTCAAAAGCATTCAAACCCTCGTGATACCAGTGAAACATCACTGCCAACGCGCTATTTTCCAGATAAGGCACATGAATCTTAATGCTCTCTGTCTGGCCGATACGATCCAGTCGACCAATCCGTTGTTCCAGTAAATCGGGATTAAGCGGCAAATCAAACAACACAAGATGGTGAGAGAACTGGAAATTACGGCCTTCGCTGCCGATTTCAGAGCATACCAATATTTGGCTGCCGGTTTCTTTATCAGCAAAAAAAGCGGCCGCGCGGTCGCGTTCAATCAAACTCATGCTTTCATGGAATACCGGAATATGCTGTCCCATCAGTGCCTTGAGAGCCTGCGCGATATCGCGAGTGGTTTGTGAATCGGCGGTGATGACCAGGACTTTTTCCGGCATCAACTGCTTGAGTGTCGCGCTTAACCAGTTGATCCGAGGATCGATTTCGATCCAATAGGGCTGCTCAGGCTCAGCTCGAGCCTGATACAGCAGTTCAGGGCACAACAGCAATTCTGGTTTTGACAGAGGGGTCGTTTCAAAAAAGGTCAGACATTGCTGATATTCTGCAGGTAATGCCAACGGAATAGCTAAAAGTTTGCGTTCAGGAAACCCTTTAACTGCCACGCGCGTATTGCGAAACAAGATGCGACCGGTACCATGCCGGTCCAGCAACAATTCTGCCAGCATTCTTTTCGCTTGTTGGATTTGCTGCGCATCGGCGGGATCTTGCAACTGTGCAAGGAATGCCTTGGATTGCTCGGAATCGGTGGTTGACAAGATAATTTGTCTGATTTCATCATTCAATTCCTGACCTTCTAGCAAGACCTCCACCACTTTGGCAACCGGCTCGTATGATTGCTCCTCAGCCAAAAAAGCTGCGAAGTTACTGAATCGATTCGGATCCAGTAAGCGCAGGCGAGCAAAGTGACTGGCTTTACCTAATTGCTCAGGAGTCGCTGTTAATAACAGCGTCCCTTTGGTGCAGGCCGCCAATTGTTCAATTATGGTGTATCCCGGACTGGCAGCCTCTTCAGACCAATGCAGATGATGGGCTTCATCGACCACTAGCAAATCCCATTGACCATTCAAGGCAGCTTGAAACCTTTTTTGATGTTGACGCAGAAAGTTCAAACTGCAAAGTATCAATTGCTCACTATGAAAAGGATTGCTCCAATCTCCGCTCTCTTCCAGCGATAAACAACGCGCTTCATCAAAAATGCTGAATTGCAGATTAAATCGTCGCAGCATTTCCACCAGCCATTGATGAATCAGAGTTTCTGGAACAACAATGAGCACTCGCTTGGCACGTTCAGTTAACAATTGCCGGTGCAGAATAAGCCCGGCTTCAATGGTCTTTCCCAGCCCCACTTCATCCGCCAGTAAAACACGCGGCGCATAACGTTGCGAAACTTCGTGGGCAATGAAAAGTTGATGTGGAATCAAGCTAGTTCGAGTTCCCACCAGTCCATACAGAGGTGTTCTTGCTAGGCGGTTACGTATCAGTAATGTTTGATAGCGGATCTTAAACCACTTATCCTGATCAAACTGACCAGTGAACAAGCGTTCTGCCGGACGGTTTAATTGCAAATGATGTGCCAATTGTTCTTCAGCAAGCTCTATTCTGTTCCCGCTTTCGTTTATGCCCGAGTAGATCATTAACCCATTGATCTCATGCACATCAGTGACTTTCAATACAACGCCAGCAGAACTGCTGATAATATCCCCGGACTTGAAAATTACACGCGTTAAAGGTGCAGAGTGCTTGGCATAAGAACGAACCTCACCGGTTGCTTTAAAATTCATGGTGACAATTCTGTGCTCGACAGCCTGAACAGTCCCCAACCCCAGTTGTGAATCAAGATCACAGATCCAGCGCTGACCCGGTTTAAAATCGTACATGTGTCTGTGTGATAGTACGGAAAAGTGCAGTATAGTAATAGAATGTAAATAAAATTATTACTATTTCCTGAAGCCGAAATTCAATGAAGAGAATCAACAGGTAATAAACATTTTATTATTGGCACAATAACAGTTCAAATGATAGCGGAAAAAATCAGCCGGTTAATTTTCTCAAATTAACCGGCTGTAAATGCAAAACTATCAATCGCAAGGATGCAATAATTAAACTAGAAGTTTAATAATAAGGTAGCTATAAAATTATGCATCATTTGATCTGGACGAGTATTATGCGCTCTATTGATTAATTGATTCATATAGCCCATTTCTACAGTGGCAACTTGATTAACTTTGTAAGCCAGGCCAACAAAACCACGGTTCTGGTCAAAACCTTCAGTAATCCAACCTGCATGCGGAGTATTCATGGCAATGAATAATTCATCCGCTACTACAAAACCTAAGTTTGGAGAAATCGAAGGCATGGGAACCACGAGTTTAACTAACTGACGAAATCGGTATGCGACATTATTAGGTCCTGGATCAGGAACTCTATCGTCAAAAAATCGTTCCTCAAAACGTGAACGCATAGACAATCTACCAAATGAGAAATTATCAGCCCAAGTAACTTGTTGCCAGAGTCGATGTTCATTAAAGCAACCAACACGCTGGATGGGTTCACAAGTTGGTGCCCATGCGTAACCTGCCCATACCACTATTTTATCGTTTAACGCATAGCCTACGCCCGGACGTATCAGTGATTGCGTAAATTGGGAAGCGTCATTACCGAAACGACCTTGCCCTTCAGCCCACCATTTGAATTTCTTCAAGTCAGCGTTTTCAGGATTCACGAAACCAAAATTACCAGTCGCTGTAATATTTCCCCAAAATTGAAAGTCTTGGACAATTTCTTCAGCCGAAGCTGGTCTGGTTAAAACCAAAATCAGTGTAGCCAATAGAATAAAAACATTTACTTTTTTTAACATGCAATCTCCCCCTACAAAACATTTAGATTTTTTAAAAATGCTGATTAAAATCGGGTCTAGCAATTATTCTCAGTTACTGTTTACAATAAATTGACATTCTATAACCGTAAGTTTGTTGGCTGCTTCAAAAAAAGAAGATTTTAACTCTTCCATTACTTCGTCCGCGCACTTTAACCTAGCAAATGTCAATAAAGTGTTAAGAAACTCAACCACAGAAAATATAAATCTTATATTTAATACTCAACATCTTAAGCTAAGCATCAAGAATTTTAATTACGATCTTATTACATTACATAACTACAAGATGCGAACAATAGCATGACAAATGTCAAGAAAGTGTAAAGAAAAAGATTTTTCTCAATGAACTGTATCAAGTGTTGTTTTATTGCTAACAATTTTTGCTATCTGAAGGATATTACTGCAAAAGCTCCAATCTCTTGGAGTCTGGAACGAAGTCAAAAGTCACTAGTGGTAAATAGCGATATATAGGCCTCATCTGGTTTTTAAAACATTTGTTTGACAAGCTGTCATAATAGTGGATATGGTAAGCTTACTAAATCATTAAATCTGATTAATAAATTCAAAAATAACAACTTTGTATTGATTAACTTAATAAATGCTGAACCGGGATCACTCTCGGTATTGATTGAACTAAACAAATTGGAGTCAGGAAATGAAAAGAACACATATTTTAGTAACAGTATCCGCGTTGTTTGTTCTTGTCGGTTGTGGTGGAAGCACCAACGATTATAGTCCGCCAGCAGATGCTTCCGGCGAAAGAATCTTTAGCACTGCCTGCACTGAATGTCACAAGCCACTGACTGGAACTAAAGCAATGATTTTGAGTGAAAAATTTGCCAACAAAGACGCTATCATCAAGAAATTCCAATCAGGCAGCATGCGAATGCCTGCATTCAAAAATATTCAAGGTGAAGCTGCTGATCGACTGGCCGAGTATATTTTAACGAATAGTGAAGTCCAATAATTATTGATAGCGCCTGAGAATGTGAGCAGTTTCTCAGGCTTATTTTATATGCAGCATTGGATGACATCATTACGCTAATGATGTTTCCAAAGTTACAATTCAGTCTCTTCCAGGTAACAACGGTTTATTCATAAACTAAATCTAAATTAATAATCTCGTTGCCTCATACGTCAGTAGCTTTGCCAATCCAGTTACATGGTTCAGTTTGAAATTTATCGGTAAAACTCCAAATAAACCATACATAATAACTGATTAGCAAATATGCTTATACCAATATCGCTGCTGCTCGCCTTTGTTAAGGTCCACATTAAGAAATTAATCAAACTTGGGACAAAAGCTTTAACCAAGATAATAACTTACAAAACGGCAAACAACCTTTTAATTGATTTCAAGTAAGTTTTAAGATGAATCATAGAGTCTACTGAAAATACTAACTCTCCTGCTTTACAAGCCTTCGTCGATGAATCACTACGCTTTACGCACTCCTCAATCACTTTCCTTCAGCATTTCACTTCGCATATAAGTACAAAATTATTATCTGCATCTTGCATATTAACGTAAAATTATAAAGTGGGTTAATAACGTTAATTTTGATACAGATCATCAGAGTATGAATATAAAATGTAATAGAACCCTACCTTTGGAAGATATTTTGTTACACGACAGCCCACCACACAATCATCTTGGTGTTACACAAATTAGATCAAGCTGCGCATCATGTAGTTTGCGTGAATTATGTCTTCCGGTCGGCCTTAATGATCATGAAATACAATTACTTGGCGATATTGTTAGCCAGAAGCGCAAACTCTATCGTGGTGGATATCTATATCGCTCAGGATTAAAATTTCAATCACTTTTTGCCATTCGACGTGGCTTTCTAAAAACCTGTGTTCTTGAAGAAGACGGACGTCAGCAAGTTACTGGTTTCCATATGACCGGGGAGCTGCTAGGGCTAGATGCTATCAGTTCAGAAGTACATACTTGCGATGCGATAGCGCTTGAAGACAGCGAGGTTTGTGAAATTCCATTTACCAGACTAGAAGATATTAGTATTATTATTCCCTCACTTATGCGTCATTTTCATAAAATCATGAGTCGTGAAATAGTACGAGATCAAAACGTAATGTTGCTATTAGGCAGCATGAAAGCAGAGGAGCGTCTAGCATCATTTTTACTCAATTTGTCGCGCCGATTTTCTATACGCGGTTATTCCGAATCCGATTTTAATTTGCGTATGACGCGCGAGGAAATTGGCAGTTATCTTGGCCTTAAACTGGAAACTGTCAGTCGCGCATTTTCCAAATTGCAAGATGAAAATATTATATCCGTAAAGAACAAGCATATTCTTATAAAGGACATTACTCACTTAAAACTTAAAATGGGTAATTCATCCTGTATTACTTAATAATTCGTAATTTCGATAAATTGGCAATTTTCTTGATCTTATTATCGCTTACAGCTAAAAATTTCTTTGTTGCTAAATAAAATCACTTTCAATATTTCTCCTCTGCTTATCAACTTGAGTAAGTGTTAGGAGATGTTATAATAAAAAGATAATTTGATGACGCACGATATGTGCATTAAATTAAATTCACACATTTACTTTGATATCAAAGTAAATGGAGGCTCAATCCATTAGGAGAATTCATGTCAGTAACCATGCGACAAATGCTGGAAGCAGGTGTTCATTTTGGACATCAAACACGTTTCTGGAACCCAAAAATGGCACCGTATATCTTCGGCCATCGTAACAAAATCCACATTATCAATCTTGAAAAAACCTTGGTGATGTATGAGGAAGCCATGAAATATGTGCGCCAGTTATCTGCAAACAAAGGAGTAATTTTATTTGTTGGTACCAAAAAACAAGCACGAGATATTGTGCGCGAAGAAGCGGTACGTTGCGGATCTCCCTATGTAGACCAACGTTGGTTGGGAGGCATGCTGACTAATTTTAAAACCATTAAACAATCTATCAAGCGCCTACATGACATGGAAACAATGGTGCAAGATGGAACGTTAGATAAACTTGTAAAAAAGGAAGCGCTTGATCTTCAAAGAGAATTAGATAAGCTTAATAGTAGTTTAGGTGGCATCAAAGACATGAAAGGTTTGCCGGATGCTATATTTATTATAGATGTTGGATATCAAAAAGGAGCCATCACAGAAGCAAGAAAGCTTGACATCCCTGTTGTTGGTGTAGTTGATACTAATCATAACCCTGATAATCTGCATTATATTATCCCTGGAAATGACGACTCAAGCCGTGCAATACGGCTATATGCCCGCGGCGTAGCCGACGCAATCCTGGAAGGACGCAATCAAGCTATTCAAGAAATCGTTGAAATGGCTTCTGAAGCAGAATAAAGTCATACAATTTTTATTAGCAGCTTGAAAATCCAAGACTGAAGATCCGACATGAAAGCTGCCGAACTTATGCGAAATAGAACTTTATCATACTGAAATCTTGATTAAATTAAGATAAATATATTTTCGTTTCTTCTTTTATTAATTAATTTGTTTTTGGAGTAAATATGGCGGAAATAACCGCAAGCATGGTAAAAGAATTGCGTGAAATGACCGGGCTAGGCATGATGGAATGCAAAAAAGCATTAACAGAGACTGGCGGAGATATTACAGCAGCAGAAGATTTATTAAGAATTAAAAGCGGTGCCAAAGCAAGTAAAGCTGCAGGTCGAATTGCTGCAGAAGGAGTAATTGGCGCATATATTTCATCAGACAAAAAGTGTGGTGCACTGGTTGAAGTAAACTGTGAGACAGATTTCGTCGCCAGAAATGAAGATTTTATTAGTTTCGCCAAAAATCTGGCTGAACTAAGTGCAGAAAAAAATATAACCGACACGGCAGCTTTAAGTGATGCAATGCTACCAAGCGGTGAAACTGTCGAAGCAATACGCAAAGCGTTGATTATGAAATTGGGCGAGAATATCAGTATCCGACGCTGTAGCCGCCATGCATCACATGCTCAGCTGTCCTATTATCTTCATGGAACCAAGATCGGGGTGATGGTGGACTATACCGGAGGAGATGAAGCTTTAGGTAAAGATCTGGCCATGCACATCGCGGCAAGCAAGCCCATCTGTGTATCTAAAGCGCAGGTATCTGCAGATATCTTAGCGCATGAGCGCGAGATTTATACGGCTCAGGCTGCCGAAAGTGGCAAGTCGGCCGATATTATTGAAAAAATGGTTGATGGGCGTATTGCAAAATATCTTGCAGAGATAACGTTATTAGGTCAGCCATTTGTAAAAGATCCGGAGCAGACGATAGAAAAATTGCTCGCCAAAAAAACTGCAGAGGTTAATGGATTCACTATGTTCGTGGTAGGAGAAGGAATAGAAAAGAAAACTGAGAATTTTGCAGATGAAGTTAAGGCTCAAATGGAACAGGCCAAGTAAATCAATATATTATCAATGACCACTGCAGTCTATAAACGTATTTTACTAAAACTATCCGGCGAAGCCCTGATGGGTGAAGATAAGTATGGTATTAATCATGCCGTCATGAGAAGAATAGTTTCCGAGATTGAAGAAATTAGCAACCTAGGAATTGAAATTGCCATCGTCGTAGGAGGTGGAAATATCTTTCGTGGCATGAAATCAGTCAATGATGGGCTGGAACGAGTTACTGCAGATTATATGGGCATGTTAGCCACTGTAATGAACGCTTTAGCTTTGCAAGACGCGATGAAATTGGCTGGTCTGGTACCGCGAATACAATCCGCATTACGCATTGAACAAGTTGTAGAACCTTATATACGTGGGCGTGCTATGCGTTATCTGAAAGATGGTAAAGTAGTTATTTTTGCGGCAGGTACCGGCAATCCATTTTTTACTACTGATACTGCAGCTGCTTTACGTGGAATGGAAATGAATGTAGATATCTTACTTAAAGCTACAAAAGTCGATGGCATTTATACCAGCGACCCTAAAATCGATCCTGAAGCAACGCGTTTCCATAAATTAACTTTTGACGAAGCTATAGCCAAGAATTTACAAGTAATGGATGCAACTGCATTAACACTATGTCGTGATCAGAAATTACCACTTAATGTTTTTAGTATTTTTAAGGCTGGCGCACTTAAACGTATAATAACAGGCGAAGACGAAGGGACTTTGGTAACCGTCTAATTCAACAATAATTGAAACCTCTTGAAAATTGATGCAAAAGGGAACGATATTATGATTGCCGATGTAAAAAAATCTGCTGAACAAAAAATGCAAAAGAGTCTTGAAGCATTAAAAGTAGATTTAAGTAAAGTTAGAAGCGGACGTGCTCATACTGGTTTTTTAGATCATATTACTGTGGATTATTACGGTACACCAACGCTCATAAATCAAGTAGCCAATATCAATCTGATTGATGCACGCACGATCGGCGTAATTCCCTGGGAAAAGAAAATGGGTAATGCGATTGAAAGGGCCATCCGTGAGTCAGACTTAGGTTTAAATCCGATGCCTGTAGGTGAAACTATTCGTGTACCTATGCCTGCCTTGACTGAAGAACGTCGTCGCGACCTGATCAAGGTAGTAAAGCAAGAAGCGGAAAATGTTCGTGTCGCAATGCGTAATATCCGTCGGGATGCAAATGCTCACTTGAAAGACTTATTAAAATCCAAAGAAATTTCAGAAGATGATGAGCGTCGTGGTCAAGATGAGATACAAAAATTAACAGATCGCTATATCACGGAAATTGATAAAGTATTGCAAGTCAAGGAAACAGAACTAATGGCTGTTTGATATGCCTCAAGGTCCAAGCTCAACTAAAGAAATACCTGAAACTGGCTTAATACCAAAACATATTGCTATTATTATGGATGGTAATGGCCGTTGGGCACAGACTCGATATATGCCGCGGATCGCGGGACATAAGCAAGGTGTTGAAACAGTTCGTGGCGTTATCAAGGCATGTATCGAGCGCAATATACCATACCTCACTTTATTTGCTTTTAGCAGTGAAAATTGGCGACGACCTACTGAAGAAGTGACGTCGTTAATGCAACTTTTCCTGGGTGCATTGGAACATGAAATCACCAGGCTGCATGAAAACGGTATTTGTTTTAAAGTGATCGGTGATTTATCAAAATTCGAGCCCAAGATAAGAGAATTCATCCATACTGGCGAGCAATTAACCGCCGAAAATAAACGCCTTACTTTTACTATAGCAGCCAACTATGGCGGACGCTGGGATATCATGCAAGCCATACGTAAAATGATGGCGCAATCAGCTGAGCTACCGTTGAATTTTGAAGAAGAAAATTTAACGCAATATCTAGCACTGAGCTACGCCCCTGAACCTGATCTGTTTATTCGAACAGGAGGAGAATATCGCATTAGTAATTTTTTATTATGGCAGCTCGCATACACAGAATTATATTTTACCGATACATTATGGCCTGATTTTGATGAACATGAACTTGAACGAGCAATCCAATCTTATCAGCAACGAGAACGCCGGTTTGGCTGCACCAGTGAACAGATTCAAGTAGCAGGATAAAAGATGACTTTTCATGCTTAAAGCCCGTGTTCTTACTGTAATTGTTATTCTTCCTTCATTCTTATCAGCATTATTTTTGTTGCAAGATATCTTTTGGGCCATTGTGCTGCTGGCGCTTACAGTTGTCGGATCTCGAGAATGGAGTCGACTAGCAGGGTTTTCAGTAAAAAATACAATAATTTTTATGCTCCTCACCACGCTAATCGGAGGGGAATTATTGTTTCAAATGAGCGAATCTATAAAAGCTGGTGTATATTCTTCGGATTTAATCTGGGCCTATATCTTATCAGTGGTCTTTTGGGTTATTGGTGTACCGCCGTATCTAAAACAAGCCTATACGATTAAAAACCCACTGATTCTGATGTTAATAGGTTTGATATTATTATTACCAACCTGTCTCGCACTTTATCAACTACGTGCAATCAGTCCATTACTTTTGTTGGGCTTTATGGCGACAATCTGGATTTCCGATACAGCAGCTTATTTCACTGGAAAAACATTCGGTAGACGCAAGCTTGCTTGCCAAATTAGTCCGAATAAAACTTGGGAAGGTGTTGTCGGAGCCTTACTTGCTGTATTAATTTACGGGATTATATGGGCTTTCTGGCTAATTGAAGATCCTTTAGCAGCAATGCTGATACCACTGCTTTTATTGATGACTGTACTAGGTATTCTTGGAGATTTATACGAATCACTGATGAAGCGTCAAGCAGGTGTTAAGGATAGTGGAAGTATTTTGCCTGGCCATGGCGGTATTTTGGATCGAATTGATTCTTTAATGTCATCGCTGCCATTTGCCATTTTGGCCTTACTAATTTTTTATTCGCCCGTGTCATGAAAACTATCCGAAAAATTACTATACTTGGCTCCACCGGCAGCATCGGGGAAAGCACATTGGATGTTATCGCACGCCACCCTGATCGTTTTCAGACTTTTGCAATAACAGCCAACAAAAATGTAGAAAAAATACTATCGCAATGCCAACGGTTTCAACCAAGATTTGCAGTCATGCTGGATCAGGAAAGCTCTGAGCAGCTTGCTAGCGCAATTAAAACGACGAATATTAAGACTGAAGTTTTATCGGGGATTGAATCCTTAGAAAAGGTGGCTTCACACCCAGATGTGGACACCGTAATGGCTGCAATTGTAGGAGCTGCTGGCATTCGCCCAACATTCGCAGCTGCGCAAACAGGAAAACTAGTCCTTTTAGCCAATAAAGAAACCCTGGTAATGGCTGGCCGTATTTTTATGGATTTGGTAAAGCAACACCATGCCACACTTCTCCCGATTGATAGCGAACATAATGCAATCTACCAGTCATTGCCACATCATTACAATGGTAATTTGGCAACAGCAGGCATCAGTCGCATACTACTTACTGCTTCAGGTGGACCGTTTCGATGTGCATCATTAGACTCACTGGAGAACGTCACTCCGGAACAAGCTTGCGCACACCCTAATTGGGATATGGGACAGAAAATTTCCGTAGATTCTGCCACCATGATGAATAAAGGATTAGAGGTCATTGAGGCGCATTGGCTGTTTGAGGCGCCTCCAGATAAAATTCAAGTGGTCATCCATCCACAAAGCGTGGTTCACTCTATGGTTGCGTATGTCGATGGCTCGGTCATCGCGCAACTTGGCAACCCAGACATGCGAACACCTATTGCACATGCGATGGGCTATCCCGAGCGAATAGAAAGTGGAGTATCCGCTCTAGATATGTTTAAAGTTGCTCATCTCGATTTTGAAGAGCCTGATTTCAGTAAATTTCCATGTTTAGGCTTAGCATATCAAGCTCTGGATGCCGGAGGAAATATGCCGGCTGCACTGAATGCCGCCAACGAGATAGCGGTAGAATCTTTCCTGAAAAAACGCATGGCATTTACTGATATTCCTGCCATGATTAAGCATGTTATGCAAATAATACAGCGGGAAGAAATTTTAACACTGGATGATGTTTTGAAAACAGACAAGCTGGCACGCGCTAAAGCACACGAATGGCTTGCCAATTTATAGTAAGTGCAAAAAGAAAAAAATCTTGCTGACAAATCACAAGATTCAATTTTTCTTAATTAATGGTAGTATCCGTGCATTCATTTTTTGTAAAAATTAGGTAAAAAATGTCGTGCAATTAAAATTAACCCAGAGCCTGCCTTATGTGCAATAAATTGATATGTCAATAACTTTTACAATTATATCTTTCATTATTGCCTTAGGCATACTGATAACCTTTCACGAATTCGGCCATTATTTAGTAGCACGATGGAATGGTGTAAAAGTATTACGATTTTGCATTGGTTTTGGTCAGCCTATTTTTCGCAGGCGATGGGGAAAGGACCAAACTGAATGGGTAATTGCTGCGATCCCATTAGGCGGTTATGTCAAGATGCTCGATGAAAATGAAGGCAAAGTACCGTCCGAAGACTTACCTCGTGCATTTAACCGCCAGCCGGTAGCTCGTCGCTTTGCTATCGTTGCAGCTGGTCCTATTGCCAATTTCTTACTAGCCATTGTTTTATATTGGTTACTTTTTATTCTAGGTGTCGCCGGGATGAAACCCGTGCTGGGCCCAGTCGAACCAGGCACAGCTGCCGCCAAGGCAGAATTTGTTATGGGTGAAACAATTGCTAGCATAGAAAATGAACCCGTTGCCAGCTGGCAGGATGCTCGCTGGGCTTTATTGCGATATGCCATCGATCAGTCAGCTAATGTGAAAGTGCAGACTATCGGTAATAATGGTGAAATCAATTGGCGGCAGTTGGATTTAAGCCAAGTCGATCCCGATAAGCTCAATGAAAATTTTCCAGGTATTATAGGGTTAAGTAGTTACCAACCGATAGTAAAGCCCGTTATCGGACAAGTCATTTCTGATGGCATTGGTTACCATGCTGGTTTACTGACAGGTGACGAAATTATTGCTGTCAATAACACTGAGATTCATACTTGGATGGATTTTGTGAAAGAAATACGTAAAAATCCCGAACATTTACTCGAATTGGATATTTTGCGTAACGATCAAATGATCATGTTGACGGTTACACCTGAGGTAACCATAGAACATGGTAAGCAAGTGGGCAAAATAGGTGTTGCACCCTTGGTCAATCAATCAGATTTTGAAGAATTACTGGTTACAGTCAGTTATTCACCTGGCAAAGCAATACAAAAAGCTGCCGAGAAAACTTGGGAAACAACTGTACTGACATTACAAATGCTCTCTAAGATGATTACTGGTGATGTATCCTGGAAAAATGTCAGCGGACCGATCTCGATAGCGGATTATGCCGGACAATCTGCACAAATGGGGTTAGTATCTTATCTCGCTTTTCTAGCGCTAATCAGTGTTAGTATTGGGGTATTAAATTTGCTGCCAATTCCTATACTTGATGGCGGACATCTTATGTATTATCTTATTGAAATAGCCAAAGGAAGCCCAGTTTCAGATAAAACAATAATAATTGGTCAAAAAATCGGTCTGATTATGCTGTTTACACTTATGACGTTTGCCATCTACAACGATATTAATCGGCTTATTACTGGCTAAATAATGAAATTTCAGTGTTTCGTTGCGCTAATCAGCCTATTTTATGCATATTCATCCTGGGCCAGCGACTCTTTCATTGTTGAAGATATTCGCGTTGAAGGCATACAGCGTACTGAAGCAGGCACTGTATTTAGTTATCTACCAATTAAAGTTGGTGAAGTGCTGGATGCAGATAAAGCAACCAAAGCGATTAAGGCGTTGTATGCGACTGGATTTTTTAAGGATGTAAAATTAAAAAACGAGAATAATATTCTAATTGTTGAAGTTATTGAACGTCCCGCTATTGCACAAATCAGCATTAATGGCGCCAAAGAATTTGAGAAAGACAAACTGCTTGAAGGTCTCAAACAAGCAGGCATATCCGAATCCAGAATTTTTAGCCGCTCACTTCTGGAACGAGCCGAATTGGAATTAAAACGACAGTACATCAGCCGTGGAAAATATGCCGTTAAAATCACAACAACCTCTACACCACTTGAGCGTAATCGTGTCGGAATCAATTTTGACATTCATGAAGGCCGCACCGCAAGAATAAAAAGAATAAGCTTTGTCGGTAACGATAAATTTCCAGATAAAGAATTGCGTAGCATACTAGTGCTCAGAAGACCCGATCTACTAAGCTGGTTCACAAAGAATGATCAATATTCAAAACAAAAGCTCTCCGCCGACTTGGAGACACTTCGTTCATACTATCTTGATCGTGGTTATCTGGAATTCAATATCGAATCTACTCAAGTTTCCATAACACCTGATTTGCGCGATATCTATATTACAATCAACGTAACCGAAGGCGATCAATATACAATTTCAGATATCAAGGTGGCGGGAGAAACCATCGCTCCGGAAGAAGAAATTCACAAACTGATATTATTAAAAACTGGGGACGTGTTTGTGCGCGAGAAATTAACCGAATCCATCAAATTAATTACCGATCGATTAGGTGATGACGGATATGCCTTTGCTAATGTTAATGCCTCACCAACAATAGATTATGAAAACCGACAAGCTGCTTTCACATTTTTTATTGACCCAGGTAGGCGTGTATATGTGCGCCGTATCGACATTGAAGGTAACGACCGCACCCGCGACGAAGTCATACGTCGTGAATTTCGCCAAATGGAAGGGGCCTGGCATTCCACCAGTAAAATTAACAACTCAAAAGTCCGGATTGATCGTTTAGGTTTTTTCAATAGTGTCAATGTTGAAACGCCGGCGGTACCCAATAAAACGGATCAGGTAGATATCAAAGTCAGAGTTGAAGAACGGCCAACCGGATCTATTATGTTTGGTGCGGGTTATTCCGATCGTCAAGGAATCATTCTAAACGCTTCAATTTCTCAGAATAATATATTCGGCACTGGCAACTTTTTTAGTCTGGATGCTAACCGAGGTGCCATTAATGAAACCTATTCCGCATCTTTTACCAATCCTTATGCCACAGTTGATGGCATAAGCTTTGGCTTGGATGCTTACAAGCGTGTTTTAGATACACGCGCATTAACACAGTTTGGTTCATTTAAAACAGACACCGTGGGCGCCGGTTTTAGGCTAGGAATCCCGATTGCTGAAAATGATATTGTGTCCTTTGGTTTGGCTGCAGAAAATACTTCTATCGGTATATTTAGTGGCAGTCCACAGCGTTATAAGGATTTTGTTACTGAATTCGGCGAAACAACCAATAATTTTCCGGCTACAGTGAGCTGGGCACGCGATCGGCGTGATAGCGCAATTTGGCCAACCTCCGGAACAACCCATCGATTATTTGGCGAAGTCAGTGTGCCGGGTGGAGATTTAAATTACTACAAGCTCAGTTATCACCAGAAATGGTACTATCCGATCACGGATTTCTTTACGCTCCTGGTAAATACGGAGTTCGGTTATGGTGATGGTTACAAGGGCAAAACTCTCCCTTTTTTCAAAAACTTCTTTGCTGGGGGTAATAACTCAGTAAGGGGCTATGATCTGAATTCTTTAGGCCCGCGTGATCCATCAGGATTTGCTAACATCAGTGGTTTCAATCAAAGATTGCTAGCAATCGGCGCTAGCAAGCGTGTAGTCGGCAATATTGAGCTAATGTTTCCTGTTCCATTCTTGCGCGATGATCGATCATTACGCTTTAGTGTGTTTTTTGATGGCGGAACCACATTTAATCAATTCAGTCAACTTAACAATTTCATGCGTTACTCAACCGGTATTGCGTTAACCTGGATATCTCCAATGGGACCACTGAAAGTCAGCGTTGCAGAACCATTAAATGATGTACCGTCTGATAATCTGCAAAGATTCCAATTCATGTTTGGTCAACAATTCTAATTCTATTGAGGATTGTTACAGGTGAAAATATATAATCGCATCTATCGCTGCTGGTTCAATACAATGATGGTTTTTTTTATCATTGTTTGTAACAGCAGTTTCGTAACTGCCTTCGCTAGTGATATTAAAATTGGAGTAGTCAATACCGAAAAGATCCTGCGTGAATCCATACCAGCCATACAGGCCCAGAAAAAAATTGAACAAGAATTTGTTCCGCGTGATGAAGATATCAAGAAAATGGCAATGAAGGCCAAGAAATTGCAAGACCGGTTGGAACAAGACAACACAATCATGGAAGAGTCCGAGCGACGCAATTTGGAAAGAAATCTTGCCAATTTAAGTCGCGAGTACCAACGTGCCCAAAAACAGATGCGAGAGGACTTAAGTGTACGTCAGAACGAAGAGTACAGTATGGTTTTGGAACGCACCAATCAAGCTATCAGCAAAATCGCAGAAAATGAAAATTATGATCTGATATTGCAATTGCAAGACTCGGTCTACAGAAGTCAGCGCATCGACATTACTGACAAAGTAATTAAAGCGCTCAACAATGAATAAAGCAGCATTCTGCATCTGCTGATCACACGGCATCCAGAGTCAAAAAGGAAATAACACAATGAGTAGCATGAACATTCACGAAATTTTAAAATATCTTCCACATCGCTATCCGCTATTGCTAGTAGACCGCGTAATTTCCTTTGAGGCAGGTAAAGATATTGTTGCATTAAAAAATGTCTCCATCAATGAGCCCTTCTTTTCGGGACATTTTCCACATCATCCAGTGATGCCTGGGGTTTTGATTGTTGAAGCATTAGCTCAAGCAGCGGCTATCCTGACACTTAGAACAGAAAATACAACTAATAAGGAAGATACTGTTTATTACTTTGTAGGTATCGATGGTGTTCGTTTCAAAAAACCCGTCATGGCCGGCGATCAGTTAATTCTAAAAGTTGCTATCGAACGACAGATCAAAGGATTATGGAAGTATTCGGCCCGTGCTGAAGTAGATGACCAGCTTGTTACCGAAGCACAACTTATGTGCACCTCACGAAGTGTATAGCATCCATCATCCCAGTTGAAATAACCGTCCGTATCGGAGAGCTCAGGTATTGAAGCGTCAACTTTCAAATTAATATGCGGTGTCGACGAAGCTGGCAGAGGGCCGCTGGCTGGACCTGTCTATGCAGCCTGCGTCGTCTTGAATGATGCCTATGCAATTGATGGGCTAGCTGATTCCAAGAAACTGAGTGAAAAAAGAAGAAACGCACTGGAGTTCGAGGTCAAACAACACGCTAAAGCATGGGCAATCTCTTATGCTTCGGTACAAGAAATTGACCAGCTAAACATTCTACAAGCAAGTTTACTTGCCATGAAGCGCGCTGTAGAAAGCCTACCATTCACTCCCGACTTAGTACTGATCGATGGCAATCAAACTCTACGTTTAGATTGTCCAATGCAAACAATCGTTCGAGGTGATAGTTTAATACTCGAGATCTCAGCCGCTTCTATATTAGCCAAAACTGCTCGAGATGCAGAAATGCAAAGAATGCACAAGCGCTATCCCCGATACGGATTCGATAAACATAAAGGATACCCAACCAAAGCGCATTTAGCTGCACTACAACAATACGGTGCCTGTAAAATTCATCGACAAAGTTTTTTACCTGTCAGAACATTACAATTCAACACATCAGAAAGCCGAGATAATAATTGATAAGCGGCAAATTATCTCAAGTCAATAAAAAATAGCTTTGCGCGTATAATAGCGGCTGTTCAATCAACATTTGTCAACATATAATAGCACTGATTATTATAAACATTTCAGCTATAGATCAAACTAAACAAGGAAAATTAAAATGCGTGTGGAAAAAAATACTGTGGTTTCACTTAACTATGAATTAACGGATGCTTCAGGAAAAATTCTGGAAAAAACAGATATACCCATCAGTTATTTACATGGTGGATACGGTGGTATTTTTCCCTTGGTTGAAGAAGCATTGCACGAAATGGAAATTGGTTATTCATGTTCAATCTCCATGGAACCAGAAGACACTTTTGGTGAATATGATGCCGAATTAATTCGCGTTGAGCCGCGCGACTCATTCCCTGCTAATGTGGTCGTTGGAATGAATTTTGAGGGTGGCGCTGAAGGATCTGACGATTTTATCATCTATAAAGTCACTGATGTTAGTGACGATAGCGTTACCGTTGATGGCAATCATCCATTCGCCGGCATGAAATTGAATTTCGCATGCACAGTAACGGAAGTGCGTCCGGCCACTGCAGAAGAAATTTCTCATCAACACGTGCATGGAGCACATGGCCATGAGCACTAAATTTCAAGTATCCGGTTGGTTGAGAATTTAACTGTCATTTACGGTTTTTACCGCTTCTTTCAGTAAGTAAATCTGTTCCAATGCCTGCCTGGGGCTTAGATCATCAGGCGAAATATTTCGTAGCATTGTGATCATAGGATGATCTTTTTCAATATTTTTTTCTTCCAGTTTTGGAGCGGGAAAAGCAAACAAATCCAATTGTAACGTATTATTTTGAGTTTCTTGCTCGAGTTTAATCAGGTATTCTCTTGCTACTTTAATCGCTGACTCAGGAACGCCGGCGAGTGCTGCAACTTGCAAGCCATAGCTCTGACTCGCGGGACCTTCGGTAACTTTATGCAAAAAAACGATATGATGTTTATACTCGACCGCTTCCAAATGAACATTCTTGACTTGTTTAAACTCATCTGCAAGCTTTGTTAGTTCAAAGTAATGCGTAGCAAATAAAGTAAAACTACGGTTTTTTGTCAGCAAATGCCTCGCAATTGCAAATGCTAAAGCCAGACCATCAAAGGTCGAAGTGCCTCGCCCAACTTCATCCATAAGCACCAAGCTATGCGCTGTCGCATTATTGAGTATATTGGCTGCTTCTGTCATTTCTACCATAAATGTGGAACGACCGCTGGAAAGATCATCGGCGGCACCAATACGGGTAAAAATCTGATCAAGTATGCCAATACACGCCATCTTGGCTGGAACATAACATCCACAATGCGCAAGCAAACTTATCAGCGCTATTTGTCTCATGTAAGTAGATTTCCCCCCCATGTTAGGACCGGTAATCAACAACATCTGCGGTTTTCCAGTTTGCTCGGAACCTAACCGCACATCGTTAGCAACGAAATTTTCAACCTGTTTCTCTACCACTGGATGACGACCGGTGTCTATGGACACGATATCCTCAGTGGTTAAATGAGGTGCAGTATAATCAAGCGATTGCGCACGCTCTGCCAATGTGCACAGAACATCAATCTCAGCAACTCCTGCAGCCATTTTCTGCAGTACATGGATATGTTTCAACAGTGCCTCGATTAATTCATCATATAAATACTTTTCCCGCGCCAACGCTTGATCCTGCGCTGATAATGCCTTGTCTTCAAGAGCTTTCAGCTCAGGCGTTATATAACGCTCAGCATTTTTAAGCGTTTGTTTACGTCGGTAATCCGTCGGGATTTTCGCGCTCTGTGCGTGCGTGACTTCGATATAGAAGCCGTGCACGCGGTTATATTCAACTTTCAGATTCGGAATACCCGTACGCTCCTTTTCTTGAGTTTCCAGTTGCAACAAAAATTCCCCACAATTGTTTTGCAACGCTCGTAATTCATCAAGTTCAGCATCATAGCCATCAGCAATCACATTACCCTCGCGTAATACTACACCGGGTTCTTCCAACAAAGATTTATTCAATAGCTCAACGAGCTCAGGCTCAATTTGCACTGCCTGAATCAATTGATCAAATCTCTCGCTGCGACACTGCGCAATCGCTGTGATAATTTCCGGGAATAGTTTCACGCTATCGCGCAAACCCGATAAATCCCGCGGACGTGCGGATCTGAGCGCAATGCGCGCGGTAATCCGCTCAACATCCACGACTTGCCGCAAAAAACTGCGCGCAACCAAATAACTATTTGCCTCATTTTGTCCAATCAGAGCTGCAATACTATCTAACCGTTTTCGAATTAAGCCACGATCGCGCAATGGATGATGTAACCAAAATTTTAATAATCGGCTACCCATATTGGTTGAGCAAGTATCAAGCAGAGACAATAAGGTGGGCGATCTTTCACCACGGATAGTTTCAGAAATTTCTAGATTGCGGCGTGTTGCTGCATCCATACGGACATAAATACTTTCCCGCTCAGCTTGCAATGATGTGATATGAAGTGCAACTGATCCTTGCGTCAAACGTGTATATTCCAATAATGCACCAGCAGCGCACAAAGCCGTAGACAAATCTTCACAGTCAAAGCCGGAAAGATCGTAAGTTTCAAATTGTCGTGTAAGACTGTTGATCGCACTATCGCGATCAAACTGCCACGAAGGTAATCGCTTTAATACCCAATTTTTACCTTGTAATTCATCCAGTGTCAGCGATTCTGGTAAAAGAATTTCTGCTGGCTGCAAGCGTTCTAACTCACTGAGTATATTTTGCGGTGATGATTCCATCATTCGTAATTGACCCGCAGCTAGATTCAACCAAGCCAATCCCAGAATCGATTCATGCACCCATAATGCCAGCAAAATGCAATCGCGCTTATCATCAAGCAATGCGGAATCCGTTAATGTTCCAGGAGTAATGATGCGAGTAACTTCACGAGCCACAGGTCCTTTGCTGATAGCAGGATTACCTACCTGCTCACAAATCGCGATGGATTCGCCTGCCTTAACCAGCTTGGCCAAATATTGTTCAGCTGCGTGATACGGTACTCCTGCCATCTTAATCGGCTCACCTGCGGAAGCACCGCGCTGTGTTAAAGTAATCCCAAGCAGTTTTGCCGCTTTCTCCGCATCCTCAAAAAATAACTCATAAAAATCTCCCATGCGATAAAACATCAACATATCAGGATATTGTGCCTTAATACGTAAGTACTGCTGCATCATCGGCGTATGTTGCTCTTTGCGAGGCTTCATCTATTTGATTTTAGAGTTTTATGTTGCATAAAAGAAAATTACAATCTACCGTGGTCAGCGCTTATATTTAAGCTTGAGTCAATCCTGCGCAATCAGATCAATCCTAGCAAGGAGATAAACTATATTTACGATATTTCTTTAGCAGGCCGTTGAAAATCGTTTCCGAGACAGTTGATACAAGGCAAAAACAGGCGAAAAAGCGCAGTTTATGCTTAATAAATGAGCATTTTGAGCCTGTTTTTAACACCGTAGCAGCAACGCAGATAGTTTTTCAACGGCCTGTTAGAAGTTATGGAAGAATTATTGGCTCTCATATATTACCAAACGAATGAATTTCAAATTAAGTTATTGGTTGGGCAACCCCAACATTATCTGCACTGTCGATGATCACTGGTGATAGTGCAATGAGCAGTTAGAATCGAAGCTGTCGTGCTGCCATGAAAGGAATCATTGTTAAGCCGCATTTAATTTGTGATGATGTCACATGAATATAGGTTCGGACAATACTTTCGTCAAAGCCAACTGTAAAAACAAACTACTCTCGTATCGATAATACTCACCTTTTAAGCTCGCCGAGATTACCTCAATACACTACTTTTTTGCTTGCATCGTTTTGCTAAACCACATGTGGGATTGCAATTCACTGCTTATAGCTCAGGTTCTGTTATTCATACATTGTGAATTTCCATTCTTTTAGTGCAAGTCAGGAAATTCATGCCAACCATATCGCGATGCGTTCTCCAGCATAACCGAAGACTTAGTTACTAGAGTGAATTGTGACATAGTCAGAACTGGCTGGGTATTCTTTAGAGATTGGCTAATTAATAAGGTATATCGGTATGATTTGCTGATATCCCATGTCTGGCAACAAGATCACAATGGCTCTTCACACCAAGACCCCGGCTTCATTGATCATGTTGTCAACAAAAAGGCTGATATTATTCGTGTTTACTTACCCCCCGATGCCAATACGCTGCTGTACATCACAGATAAGCGCCTGCGCAGCAATAATATTATTAACGTGATTGTTGCCGGCAAACAACAGTTGCCTCAATGGCTCTACATGGACGCAGCGATCAAACACTGTACTGCGGGTATCGGTATTTGGTCGTGGGCGAGCAATGATCAAGAAACCGAACCCGATGTGGTGATGGCCTGTGCCGGCGATGTACCAACCTTAGAAACTCTCGCTGCGGTGGATTTGTTACACCAGCTTACTCCGAATCTCAAAATTCGGGTGATCAATGTGGTGGACTTGATGACACTACAACCTCGAGAAGAACATCCGCACGGTCTATCCAATAAGGATTTTGATACCTTATTCACTCCCGATAAGCCTATAATCTTTGCTTATCACGGTTATCCCTGGTTGATTCATCGATTGACCTATCGTCGAACCAATCACAAGAATCTGCATGTACGAGGATACAAAGAGGAAGGGTCGACCACCACCCCGTTTGATAGGGTAGTACTCAACGATTTGGATCGTTTTCATCTTGTGGCAGACGTTATCGATCGGATGTCAAAATTCAGCTCGGCAGGAGCATATGTGAAGCAATTTGTCCGCGATAAGCTCATCGAACACCATCAATACATAACGATCCACGGTGAGGATATGCCGGAAATAACTAATTGGAAATGGTCTTGTTAATATTCACACAAATACCTCTTGAAATCAATAAATTATCTACTCTGACGAGACTAACTAGAGAGACGACGGCTAAGTGAGGGTGTTATTGATGACATGGAGATGTCCTACTTAATGATGCACTATTTGCATGAGTTGTCTGCTGATATGATGCTCCTGAGAGAAAAGCTTGCAAATTTGAACAGATTTTCGTTGAACTTGGAGTCATGCTGACGATGCGCTTACGTCAACTGAAAATATTTTCATCCTTTAGTGATAGAGTACGGTAGAGTTTCATGGCAATTCAGAATTCACTAAGCCATTTTAGATGTTCTCGATTATCGAATGTAGTGTTGCCCATTTTCACTATCATATTCTGCATGCAAATCGAGCATTGAAGATAAGATCGATATTACAGAGTTAAACAATATAAAAAGGAATATTAATGAACATTAACCCATTACAAAAGATCAAGACACTTGGCCAAAGTATCTGGCTTGATTACATTCAGCGTAATATCCTCGAAAATGGTGAGCTTGTAAGAATGATAGAGGAAGATGGACTGGCTGGCATGACATCCAATCCGGCCATTTTTGAGAAAGCGATCAATGAACATGATGACTATCTTGAGGCAATTTCCCGGCTTATCCATCGCGGATTCAGTGCAACTGAGATATATGAATCCTTAGCCATCGAAGACGTGCAGCATGCTGCTGATTTATTTAGACCAGTCTACAATGAATCAAATGGCCGTGATGGTTTTGTCAGTCTGGAGGTTTCGCCCCACCTTGCTTATAACACAGAACTTACTATTACCGAGGCCAAACGACTATGGAAATTGCTCGACCGTCCGAACGTCATGATTAAGGTGCCTGCAACCCGGGAAGGAATATCTGCGATTGAGCAGATAATTGCTGCGGGTATCAATGTTAACGTTACACTTTTGTTCGGTCTCGAACGTTACCGTCAAGTTTCAGATGCATTCATGTCGGGATTGGAAACACGAGCGACACAAGGCAAAGCTCTGGATCATATAGCCTCGGTAGCAAGCTTTTTCGTCAGTCGCATTGATGCTCTAGTGGACAAACGTCTGGACGATCTTACAAAATTCGATACCGGTGGAACTGCGAACACCTTGCGAGGCAAGACCGCCGTGGCCTGTGCGCGTCTTGCCTATCAGCATTTCCTGAACTGGACAGAAAGTAGCCGCTGGCACGCCTTGTCTAAACAGGGAGCGCAAATCCAGCGATTGCTGTGGGCAAGTACTAGCACCAAGGATCCTGCTTACGATGATATTAAGTATGTCGAAGCTTTGATTGGTGAGGAAACTGTCAACACCATGCCGTTGCAAACGCTGGCTGCTTACCGTGATCATGGTCAGCCTGCATTACGAATTGAGCAGGAACTGGATGAGGCCAGTGCTCTGCAGAGAAAGCTCAATGAAATAGATATTCGACTTGATGCGATCACTGAGCAGCTGGAAAAGGAAGGCGTAAAAAAGTTCATTGATCCTTTCGATAAATTACTAGAATGCCTGAATGAGCGGAAATCAAAGTTTCTCTAAATTCAATATTGGCATGAGAGATCTCATGACACAGAAAACAAGAGACTGCTTTGCGACCCCACGCCCTGTAGAATGGATGATTTTCGTTTACAGAGTTCAAATGCAGAAACAAACACCATTAATAATGAGTGCTGCACACGCTTACAACATTCTGAAATAATTCCTCATTAAATCATAAATTTTGTAGCTATGCGCTTAAAAGATATGCAAAACGATCAACTATCCATCAGCATTAAAATCATACAGATAATTTTTTTATGTATGTTACTTATTACAGCTAATATAATTTGGGCAGATATAGAAGCGCCTGATCAAGAAGCACGAATCCGTCAGCTTGAAAAAACATTAACCCGTATACAACAAGAATCTCAATCGACTTACCAGCAATTTTTGATGATTCAGGAATTGCGTCGAAACGAAATGTCAGAAATACCTCAGATTGTACCTCTACCCAATTCACCTGAGCAGAGCATTCCGATTCCGAACTATAAGGATTTAATTCAGCTTAAGCAGGATCAACAAGGGCGAATTGATAAATATACCACTGATTTAAACCATCTTTATGGACGCTATCAAGAACTGGAAGTCGAGAAACGAACTATTTTTGAACAAATCAAATCACTTGAACAAAAAACCGGAACAATAGAATAATTTCTTAAACTGATTATTGCTAATTATTTATCTTCAAAATTTTTATACCAGATATCATAAAGTTCATCTGACCATAAAGACTTTATCCAAACGACCACATCATCGACTTGCTGCTCAGTCAGTATACCTTCCCACGCAGGCATGGAGCCTATTTCTGGTGGAGTTCCTTTGAGGATTGTTTTTTTCAAAACATCGGTCGAATGATGCCAAGCGTGTGCCGAGCTGTCTAAAGGCGGTGGTGGATATTTGCCGTCAGGATTCGGTTTGCGCCAATCCGGAGTCGCTACTCCATTCGGTCCATGACAGCCCACACAATTTTTCGTATACACAGCTTCTCCACGCATGACTTGTGCAGCATCCAAGTTTCTAATTACCAATCCTGTTTTAGGATTGATCTGATGTTTTCCCGCTGCAGTATCTGTTGGCGAGAAATTATCGCAGCCCATCAGCATCAATGCAGCAGCACTATAAATCAGAAAATATTGCACTCTCATATAAAATTGCAAAGGCTATTTTAAGCGCATAACTGAGCTGCTTTTTTCCGTTTCTAAGTTTTTAGGTAATTGCTCCGCTTTTTTTGCGTATGGATCATAGCTGTTATAGATGGTTGCCTCCTTGCGGGTTTGGTCACGTTCTTTGATCAATAAAACATTATAGGGATCACTTCGTGATCCTTCCATACCCGGAGATCCATGTGGCATGTCTGGCACAGCCAATCCAATCGCTTTTGGTTTTTCTTTGAGCAGCTTGATAATATCGGGTGCCGGCACATGTCCTTCAATTGCATAACCATTAACCAGAGCCGTGTGACATGAACCAACCGTTTCAGAAATACCCGATTTCTTTCTGATTTCCTTATTACCTACATCATGTGTTTTTACTGTAAAACCATGATCACGCATATGGTCAACCCACTTACCGCAACATCCGCAGGTTGGACTTTTATAAACATCTACAGTTGCAGTAGCTGCCGCCTGCGCAGCAACGCTCAAAAAAACGACTGCCATGATTGATCCTATTAATAAGGTACTCATTCGTATTTTCATTTCTTCTCCACAATAATTTTTTCATACATTTTTTCTAAAATGCTCGGGCAACCGGAAAGCAAAATCAATGCTTCCTGCATTAGTAAATTGCCAGTTTAATCATTATTGCTCGCCGGTTCTCAGTTGTAACAAATGGATTTCAGAGAAATCATTTTCAAGATGCATACAGCCGCATTTTAGCGGCTCTTTTTAGCATATTATGTTTGTAATTACCGCCATTTTGATCACAAACGAGATCATATCATCTACATTCATCCAATCTTACTAGGCAAAAGCATATCCTCCAGCAGTTTCAGCTTAATGATGCGTGAAAATTTATCTGAATCTCAGTTTGCCAATATCAAATTCTAAACTGGAATAATTTATCGAGTAACTATCGGTTGAAAACAAGACTAAGATTACCAATGATATAATTCTAGCCATAGATCTCTCTTAAAAAGAACCTCTGACCATGCTTATCTGTATTATTTAGAATACAGCTATGCTAAATTGTTCCATTTCATTTGTCTAATATTCTGCTATAACTTTTATACTATTACTTGCCTGATCATCAATGAACTTTTACTTCTTCGGAATTCTCGGTAAGCATGCTAAAAAAACAACAATATAATTCGAACAAGCTGCAAAAACGCTTGAGACGACAAGTAGGAATGGCCATTGCCGATTTCAACATGATCGAAGCTGATGACCGGATCATGGTATGTTTGTCTGGAGGTAAAGATAGTTATGCGTTGCTCGATATCCTACGCAATCTTCAAGCTCATGCCCCATTGAATTTTGAATTGATTGCTGTGAATCTGGACCAAAAACAGCCCGGCTTTCCTGAACAAGTACTACCAAGCTATCTTACACAAATCGACATGCCTTTCCGCATTGTGGAGCAGGACACCTATAGTGTTGTTAAACGCGTCATTGCTGAAGGAAAAACCACTTGCAGCCTATGCTCACGACTTCGCCGTGGCGTTTTATACCGTGTAGCTGGTGAGCTCGGAGCCACTAAAATCGCATTGGGTCATCACCGCGACGATATCCTGGAAACTTTATTTCTGAATATGTTTTATGGCGGTAAGCTCAAAGCGATGCCACCCAAACTGGTCAGCGATGATGGCAAAAATATTGTTATTCGACCGCTGGCCTATTGCAAGGAGAAGGATCTTGCTGCTTATGCTGAAATTTCGGATTTCCCGATTATTCCATGCAATCTGTGCGGATCACAAAAAAACCTGCAACGACAGACCATCAAAGAAATGATGCAACAATGGGATAAAAAATTTCCCGGCCGACTGGAAACCATGTTTCGTTCGATACAGAATATTCAGTTATCGCATCTAGCCGATACTTCCCGCTATGACTTCATTAACTTGAAAGCGCAAGATCAGCCATTTGAAAATGGCGACACGGCATTTGACGAAGAAACATTTGAACCTAATATTGAAGAAATGCTCGGACTTGAATCAGCAGAAGCAGCTGATCTTCACGTCGTTTCAGGAAACTAATCAACCTTTAAGTGCTTGGGCGGCACCCATTTGAAAGTCATTGCAACCAGGCCAGCAAACAAACCATAGACAATCGTCAGAACTGCTTCCGACACATTATAGAATATAATGAAATGAAGCCAATGCTGAATAAAGCTGCTATTCATTTCAATCTGACGCAAGCTATTTTCCAACACGGTTAATGGACAAGGAATGCCAAGTAGCGATTCAGCTACAACGAACAAAATAGCGGCAAGATGCAGATAGCGAAACCACGGGTTTCTGACGAATGTCAGCTTCAACCACGCGCCCATCCAGATAACTGGCAAGCTTCCTACCACAAACAAAATATAAAGAAAATGAATGATCAATATCATGTCAGCTAGTAACATTTAGGCTCGACAAAATTAACAGCGACGTTTATTAGTGAATATCTGCAAGTATCGTATCTCTCGAGAAACGTTTATAAACTGTTCAAAGAGTGTAAAGCCTATAATAAACCTCTATTCGCCCGTCCGCTAACTCACAGATATAGCTTATTAGTAATCATCATTAATTGACCCGATCAGCATATCATTCTTAATCGATTTTATGCCCTCTATAGTACGAGCAATTGCTATTGCTTTGTCTATGTCATCACGGGAATTTACGTAACCGCTTAATTCTACGACCCCTTTGATAGTTCTAATATTGATATCAAATCGTCTTAGCGACGGCTCATCGATAATGGCTTCATAGACTTTTGTGGTAATACGAACGTCATTAAATTTTTCTTCCATCCCCCTTTGCTCGGGCATTGATACGCAACCTGAGAACATGGCTATTTGAAAAATTAAGAAGAAAACAATGAAAGGACTGCTATCATGCCGTATCATAATGAGGTCTCCTAAATGATTATCGGAAAATTCCTCCTCACACTTAGATTAAAAACCCTTGCCATCTCACCTTCAGTATTTCATTCAATCAAAAAAACCTGACCGGCTATTGAATCCTCTGGTAAGTATTCGCAACAATCAGAATGCGAGGTAATGTATGGACAGAGTAGCTCGCATGTACGTCAATGAACAAAGCATTCCATTCCTGTCGATAATATTACATCATTATCTTTGATGGAAATCGCCTTTTTCGCAGAGTAACTTAATTAGAATAGCGTTGATAGTATTCCTTATGGTCGAAGTAATCTCCATATCCCCCATGACATCTTCAGCTGGTTTGTTTTGACTGTTCGTTTTGCGGCTGTTCTTTCAATAATGGAATTACCATTTTTTCCAGTTTGTTCAGATCGACACGTCCCAAATAGTTTTCAACCAACTCTCCGGAACGATTGATCACTACCGTATAAGGCAGCGCAGAATGACGATTTCCCGCAGCTTCTAATAATGACCAGGTATCAAAGCTGCCAACCAATACCGGATAATTGATACCAAACTCCTGGTGAAACATTTTAACCTTGTCGACTTGATCAATGGCGATACCGATAAAAATCAGCCCTTGTTCCCCATATTTCTTTTGTGCTTCAATGAATTCAGGAATTTCTTCACGACACGGCGTACACCAGGTAGCCCAAAAATTCACCACCATGACTTTGCCCAACCACTGTGAAACTTCCTGATTTTTTCCCTGTATGTCTGGTAAGCTTGCGGCCAGAATTGCCTGTGCGCCTTGCTGACTTTCTTCACTAGTTAATTCAGTTTGATACGCCTCAGACAATAAGGTTCGCATAAACGAGCCTGCTCCCAGAGCAAATATTGCGACACATGAATACAAAATAACCTGCTTGAGCTTCGACATTGTTGTTACATCCTTAAAAAAGATTTTAATTTGGAGGTTTGATTATCAACTCTAGGGTAGCTTTAAATCAGGACAGCTTGGAGTACCGTCAAAAAATCATTACTGTTGAGAAATCCAATGATTTTAATGTCTGGAATATCATCGCCCTGGCGATCAATAAATAAAATACCCGGTGGACCAAACAATTTGAATCGCTTAAGTAATGCGGTATCATCTGAAGAACCATCAGTGACATCTACCTCCAGCAGCACCACATCTTTTAGTCGAGCCTGAACTTTAGCATCAGAGAACGTAAAACGATCCCATTCCTTGCATGAAATGCACCAATCGGCATGAAACCGGACCATGACATATTTATCTCGGGATAACCGTATTTGTTCATCGAGTTCAGCGATGTTTTTTACCCGCTGGAATGGCAAGGGCGCATAGCTTGCGGACCCATTTTCTCTGAGACTTATTGGGTCCGCAAGGTTGATTTTTGATAGCGGCTGCAACACATCCCGGCTGCCAGATAAAACACCGATCAACATCGCCACGCCGATCAGCAGAGCGATGACACCTAAACCTTTGAGAAACTTCTGTAAACCTGAGGCTCTTTCCGGCAATGGATCAATCGCGTGTAAATATATCGCGGAAATAATCAGCAGTGCTGCCCATAACAACATGTATGCCACTTCATTGATGACCGGAGAAATAATCCATATCGCAACAGCGAGCAACAACACGCCAAAAAATCGCTTGATCGATTCCATCCATGCGCCAGCCTTCGGCAGCAATGCACCCGCTGATGTTCCCAGCAGCAGCAGCGGTACACCCATACCCAAAGCCATGACAAACAATGCAGAACCGCCCAGGATTATATCCCGGGTTTGGCTGATGTAAAGCAATGCGCCCGCTAGCGGTGCAGCGACACAAGGTCCGACAATCAAAGCAGACAATGCGCCCATACCAAACACACTGGTTAAATGTCCGCCTTTCAAATGGCCGGCTTCTGCAGATAGCTTGGTCTGCAATCCGCCCGGCAGTTGCAACTCATAAAAACCAAACATGGAAAAGGACAGCAGCACAAATATCACCGCAAATGTGCCCAACACCCATGCATTTTGCAGGGCCGCGGACAACATCGCACCTGATAATCCGGCCGCCACACCCGCAATGGCATACGTAATCGCCATGCCTAACACATAAGACAGTGCCAAGATAAATCCATGACGCTTTGTTACATTCTTACCCTGACTGGCAATAATTCCCGATAAAATAGGAAACATCGGAAACACGCAAGGTGTAAATGAGAGAAACAAGCCAACCAGGAAGAATCCTGAGAGAATCAACCAGTAATCGCCGGTTTCAAACATGCGTTCAATCTTGTACGATTCAGTTTCAATCGCAGGTAATCTGGATGGCATCTGAAACAATTCAGCGCTTGCATCAATCCCCGCTGCCGTGGCTTGACCGCTCACCACCTCGGCAACCGCTCCGATCGCGGCTTTTACTGCCGGCAATGTCAAATCAATCGCTTTGTGTATTGGTGCATAACACACCCCCACCGGTTCATTGCAACCCTGATAAGTTGCTTCTAGTGTAAGGGGTTGCTCATTTGCAGAATCTGCACGCTTTAACGAAATGACCGCCTGAATTGGACTGTAATAAACTTCCGTATTGCCAAAAGTCAGATCCTCTTTCATTTTACCCGATGGCAACGTTATCTTTTCTATAATCAAGCCTTCCTGTTTTGGCTCAAACGCAATTTTGTCGCGATAGAGGTAATAGTCCTTCGCTGGTGTCAAATGTGCAATTAGCGTATTTCCGTCACGCACTTCTACCGAGATCTTGAATGCTTCATCCGGTGGCAAAAGCTCTTGTGGATTACTTTGGCTCAGATTGATGCCCAATCCCTGTAGTTTTTGGAACAAACTAAAAGATCCGCCCTCCTGAGCGAGGGCTTGCGGTGAAGAAGAGCATAATATCAGTAACAATAATTGGATTAATCGCATCGGTATTCAGTATTATTTAATCAGTTAGAGTTGTTTCGTCGTCGATCCACTGCAAATAAGCAGGTAATCCGCTCAATATAGGAACCATAATCACTTCCGGAAGTTCATAAGGGTGCATCATCTTGATCAACTGTTCAATCCGATCATAATGTTGCCGCTGGGTTTTGATCAACAGCGGGGTTTCCTCAGCTGACTCAATATTATCTTTCCAGCGAAAAATTGACGTACACGGACTCAAGGCATTAACGCAAGCAGCCAAATGTTGATCAACCAAAGCTTCTGCCAATGTTAGGGCACTGTTCTTATCGGGAAAGTTGGTAATAATAAGCACTGGTTCCATGCGGGTTATCGGTTGATACAAAATGATTAATTTTACCCTGCTTAAGGTCTCAATTGACAGATGTGATTTTGAACTTTGATATAAAGTAAATAGGCATATACTTTAAAAAACCAATTTATCAAAAGGAATTTAAAAAATGAAAGGATTATTTAGGTTAGTAATTACGCTCTCAATTATTACCCCGGTTACGATATTTTTTGGCTACATTATCATGGACGAAGGCGATCAATTCACTGCTGAACATTATATGGTGTCTGCACTTGGTACAGTTCCGCTTATTTTTGCGCTGCTGGTTAAATTCTTGATGACAGGCGCGGAAAAGGAATAACATGCAATTTTCAGGATCCTATCATGATGCCCTCTGATCTCTCACAGGCGCGTCGATAAGCCAGGCCTGTTACGGCCAGATCCCCAACAGCCAGGCCCCTGAACACAAACGCAATTCGCTCCTCTGCGCTTTGGCGGCTCTCTGCATTGCCCGTCACCAGACCGGTCAAATCACCGCGCACCAACGCCGGATCAACTAACGGTTTAGGCATGCTGGCTTCCTGTTCCTGATCGTCGACGATAATCCGATCCAATGCGGGCATGCTCTCAGCTAACCACGGCGCAGCCAGATCGGTCATGGTGACGAATGCGCCTGGTTTTAGCCAGTGTGCGTTTAAAAATGGAACCAATTGAGGCGACAAAGTCACAGACGTAACGATCAAATCCGCATCTTGGATAGCCTCCTGCGCTGTTTGTGTTGCAATCACCAACATACCCATTTTTTCTGCACTACGGCAAAATGCGTCGCGACTGGCTGTACCACGTCCAAACACATAAATCTGCTTTAGCGGAAAGATTTCTGCCAGTGCTCGCAAGTGACTATGGGCTTGCACACCGCAGCCGATAAAAGCAGCGATAGAAGCATCAGGTAGTGCAAGCCTTTTGGCAGCGACTGCACTCAATCCTGCCGTGCGGACTGCAGTAATCCAGTTACCATCAATAATGGCAAGTGGCAATCCACTTCGACTATCAAGCAAAGTCACTAATGAATTAATACTTTCCAATCCATGTTTAGGGTTATCTGGATTGAGTACCAGCGCTTTGACGGCAAGAAATGGAGGATCGTCGGCTGCAGCCAGCGTCGCCATCATGTATCTTCCATCAGGCGGAGTAATTACTGCTTTCGGCGCATCCCATGCCTGCTGTTGTATTTTTGCAAAAAGTAAGTACTCGATACTGGCGATGACATCTTGTGTGGTAAGTTGCAAGTTCTGTAAGGAACTTTGTGATAAATAACGAATCAATGGGAACATCTGACCCCCTTGTTTTTGAAAAACTTAGTTGATGGTTAAATTAGCTATATTAACAATCGACTGCTATAATGTCGCCCCCACCGCAAGGACTAATAGCTTAATTTTTGAGGAATTATTTATGTCTCGCCCGATTCGAAATATCGCCATCATTGCTCACGTTGATCATGGTAAAACCACTATGGTTGATAAGCTCCTGCACCAAGCCGGCACCTTCGCCGCACATCAGCAAATTTCCGAGCGTGTAATGGATTCCAACGATATTGAGCGCGAGCGTGGCATTACCATTTTAGCCAAGAATTGCGCCATCGACTACGAAGGTGTACATATTAACATCGTCGATACCCCCGGCCATGCAGATTTTGGCGGCGAGGTTGAACGTGTGTTGTCAATGGTCGACGGCGTATTATTATTAGTTGATGCCGTTGAGGGGCCAATGCCGCAAACCCGTTTTGTCACCAAAAAAGCGCTTGCACTGGGTTTACGCCCGATTGTCGTGATCAATAAAATTGATCGGCCTGGAGCGCGCGCCGGCTGGGTGGTGGATCAAACGTTTGACCTGTTCGACAAACTGGGTGCCAGTGAAGAACAACTCGATTTTCCAGTCGTATATGCCTCGGCATTGAATGGCTTTGCCACTTTGGATATTGACAAACCAAGCACGGACATGCGTCCGTTGTTCGACACTATTCTTAAACATGTTCCTGCTCCTGAAGGCAATCCTGATGAACCGCTACAACTGCAGATCAGTGCGCTGGATTATTCCAGTTTCGTCGGCCGTATCGGTATTGGTCGCATTCACCGCGGCAAGTTGAAGCCTGGTCAGGAAGTAATGGTGCTGATGGGCGATAAACCGCCGAAAAAAGCAAAAGTCAATCAGGTTCTCGGCTTCCGCGGTTTGGAGCGGATACAAATGAAAGAAGCTCTGGCCGGCGATATCGTGTTGATTAACGGCGTGGAAGAACTCAGTATCGGCACTACACTGGCTGATATAGATCAACCGGAAGCACTGCCAATCCGCGCAGTAGATGAACCAACCCTGACCATGACGTTCCAGGTCAACACCTCGCCTTTTGCCGGCCAGGAAGGAAAATTTGTCACCAGCCGTCAGTTGCGCGAGCGTCTAGAAAAGGAATTATTAATCAATGTTGCCCTGAGGATGGAAGAAACCAATGAAACCGACTCGTTCCTGATTTCAGGACGTGGTGAACTGCACCTAACCATTCTGCTGGAAAATATGCGCCGCGAGGGTTACGAACTCGCCGTCTCTCGTCCGCATGTCGTAATCCGTGAGATTGACGGCGTTAAATGTGAACCGTTTGAAATGCTCACCGTTGATGTAGACGAGGCTAATCAAGGCGCGGTGATGGAAGCTCTGGGAGCGCGTCGTGGCGATTTGCAGGATATGGTATCGGATGCTAAAGGACGTGTACGGCTAGACTACCGTATCCCTGCTCGCGGTTTGATCGGTTTTCAATCTGAATTCATGACTATGACACGTGGCACCGGTTTGATGAGCCATGTATTTGACGAATTTGCACCAATGCGCCAGGAAATCCCACCGCGCAGAAACGGCGTACTCATTTCCGCTGAACAAGGTGAAGCAGTTGCGTATGCTTTATGGAAACTGCAAGACCGCGGCCGCATGTTTGTCAGCCCCGGAGACCGCCTTTACGAAGGCATGGTGATCGGCATCCACACGCGCGATAATGATCTGGTGGTCAACCCAATCAAAGGCAAGCAATTAACCAATATTCGAGCCTCAGGAACCGATGAAGCGGTTACGTTAATTCCGCCGATTCAGCTCACGCTGGAATCCGCGATTGAATTCATCGCCGATGATGAACTAGTGGAAATTACGCCAAAAACGATCCGGATTCGTAAACGCCATCTATTGGAACATGAGCGTAAACGAGCATCGCGCGCCGCAGCTTAAACATCAACAATACTTTCACAGTTTCAGCAGCGGTGGCATCTTCATCGCTCGCTGAATCTAAAGAAACACGAATAAACTCAGAATTCTTTCATTATCACAACTCAGAATCACACTCATATCACCCATTAAGGCAAAGTCACAGAAACAAAAACGCCAGCATGATCGGATACGCTCGACTGACTTGGATCAACCAAGTTGTTAAATACAACTCTGCTTTCACGAATGTTCTTTGCCTGATTCATAAAAATGTAGTCAATCCGTCTGGCAGACCCACCTACATCCAGCGTCGACACCCCAACGGTACAATGCGCGTCGGATTGTTTAGTATTTGTGCATAAATTGTCCAGCGATCTATTCTGCGCATAAGCATCAATAAAACCAGCATTGACAATCCTGTCATAGAAAAACCGCTCCACAAAAGGATCCACGCGAAAACGATCGATATTGAAATCGCCACCAAGAATTGCAAAATTTCCACTTGGAAAAGATGTCTCTAATTCACTAATAAATGGCAGTAAAACATCTAACTGAGCATCTAACTGATCTGCTGTGCATGCAGCGCAAAGATGCGTGTTGTAAATATTCAGTTTAATGTAATTGGGAATATTGATGCGTGTCATCATGACATTTCTTGGCAATTTGATATCATGTCCGCGGAAATTCAATTCAGTCGCATGAGGCAAGTGCTTGGTTGTCCTGAAATCGATTTCACAACGGCTCAGTACGGCATTGGCTACCCCTATCACACCCGGCAATCCAATTTCAAACGCTGTATATAAGTCATAGTCACGATTACGGGCACGAAGCTTCTTCTGCAAATCAGCTGCGCTATTTTCAGTATGAACCAGCGCACCACCAACAACTTCTTGAAGCAGAATGACATCGACTGGCGTTTTCTCCGCAAACTTGGCAACATCCTCCAAACGCTGTTCACGAGTTTCAATTTCTTTGAACAGTAGATTAACGGATAAGATATTCAGGTAATTACGACTGGCAACATCATCACATTGAATTTTTTGCCCTTTATTTTCGCCGCCACTTTTGGCACAACCGAATAACACTATAATGCTAAAAATTGCGAAGAACACTATGTTTTTCATGATTTATCCCCTGATAAAACAACAAACAGGTGCCTCATTCAACACTTTTCCACTAGTCTTTAATCTATCTAAATATCAATATTCGTAGCCCTTAATGCATTCTTCTCAATAAACGCACGTCGCGGTTCCACCACATCACCCATCAACGTAGTAAAGATTTCGTCGGTGAGTATACTGTCTTCGATCTGGGCGCGTAACAGGCGGCGATTTTCCGGGTCCATCGTGGTTTCCCACAGTTGGCTCGGATTCATTTCCCCCAAGCCTTTATAGCGTTGTACATTCAAACCTTTTTTCGCCTCTTCCATCAACCATTCCAATGCTTGTTTGAATTCACTAACAGCCTGCTTGCGCTCACCGCGTTGGATGTAAGCATCATGGCTCAGTAAGCCTTTAAATACCTGAGCGGTTTTCTGGATTTGTGCATAGTCACCACTCTCCACAAAATCATTATCAAGGTAGCTGGTGAGCACATTACCATGCGACATGCGCATAATTTTCAATCGATAACGTTCGTGTACATTATCATATTCCGCGGCGATATCAACGTCCCTGACACGTACAGCCAGACGAGCTGCACTGTCAATCGCCGCTTGTTCGTTGTGTAAATCGACATCCGGCTGACGCAGCAATGCATGCATTACTTTACTGTCAATCATTTGACTCATACGCTCAATGACCGCTTCCGCCAAAATATATTCATTAGCAATTTTTTCCAGCGTCTCTCCACTTAAAGATGGTTTATCTTCACCGGTATGCAACTCGGCATCGGTTAGCGCGAGGCTTAGCATGTGTTGTTTTAATTCATGATCATCTTTGACGTAACGTTCTTTTTTGCCGTGTTTGATTTTATACAGAGGCGGTTGCGCGATATAAATATGACCACGCTCGATCAGTTCGGGCATTTGCCGGTAAAAAAAGGTTAACAGCAACGTGCGGATATGCGAGCCATCTACGTCCGCATCAGTCATGATGATGATACGGTGATAACGCAGCTTGTCCGGATTGAATTCATCTTTACCAATACCGGTTCCCAGCGCAGTGATCAGAGAAATGATCTCCTGTGACGAAATCAACTTGTCGAAACGTGCTTTTTCGACGTTAAGGATTTTCCCCTTGAGTGGCATAATTGCCTGAAACTTTCGGTCACGCCCCTGTTTAGCGGAACCGCCAGCGGAATCACCCTCGACCAGGTAAAGTTCGCACAGTGCTGGATTTTTCTCCTGGCAATCAGCCAGTTTTCCGGGTAACCCCATACCATCAAGGACGCCTTTACGGCGCGTCAGTTCGCGTGCTTTACGCGCGGCTTCTCTGGCTCTGGCAGAATCGATGATTTTATTGCAAATGGTTTTGGCATCGAGTGGATTTTCAAGCAGATACTCAGACAGCTTTTGCGCCACGACTTCTTCCACCACGGGGCGTACTTCTGAGGACACTAGTTTTTCCTTGGTTTGCGATGAAAATTTGGGCTCAAACAGTTTTACCGATAATACACACGACAAACCTTCACGCATGTCGTCACCGGAAGTTTCAACCTTGGCTTTTTTAGCTAGATCATTTTTTTCGATGTAATTATTGAGTGTGCGTGTCATTGCAGCACGTAAACCTGTCAGATGAGTACCACCATCCTTTTGCGGAATATTGTTGGTAAAACATAACACCTGTTCGGTGTAACTGTCATTCCACTGCATCGACACTTCGACTACAATATTGTCCTTTACACCAGTCGCATAGAAAATACTGGGGTGCAGTACGGTCTTACTGCGATTGATGTATTCAACAAAGTTTTTGATACCGCCAGTAAAAGCGAATTTTTCATCCTTACCAGTGCGTTGATCAATCAGATGAATTTTTACACCATTGTTGAGGAATGAAAGCTCACGTAAACGCTTCGCAAAAATATCATAATGGTATTCAATGTTACCAAAAATTTCCTTGCTGGCAAGAAAATGTACTTCTGTTCCGTGTCGTTCACTTTCTCCCGTCACTTCCAGCGGTTTGATTGGGACACCCATGCGAAATTCTATCTGGTGCATTTTACTGTCGCGACGAATAGTGAGTTTCAACCATTCTGATAGTGCATTGACTACCGACACGCCAACCCCGTGTAAACCACCGGAAACTTTGTATGAATTATCATCAAATTTCCCGCCAGCATGCAATTCGGTCATAACGATTTCCGCCGCAGAACGCTTCATTTCATCATCCTGCTTAATTCCGGTGGGAATGCCGCGACCATTATCCAGCACACTGATTGAATTATCCGGATGGATAGTAACGGTTATGTCATCACAATGGCCAGCTAATGCTTCGTCAATCGCATTATCGACGACTTCAAACACCATATGATGCAAGCCAGTGCCATCGCTGGTATCGCCGATATACATGCCGGGCCGTTTACGTACGGCATCCAAGCCTTTGAGTATTTTAATACTTTCTGAATCGTAATCATTTAAATTGTTTTTAGGTACGAGGGGATTTTGATTACTCATTAGTCGGGATACTTTATGAAATTTACAGGAAACGATTCAATGGTAGCTGTTTTTGTAGATTCTGACACAGTTATTGTTAAATTCTCATCGGCATTACAATATATTTGAATATTTCATTTCCCGGTATTGTCATTAAAACACTGTTGTTGGCGTTTTCAAACGCGCATTGTACGGACTCGCTCGTGACATTATTTAATAAATCCATCAAATAGGTAATATTCAGACTGATGTCGACAGGATCATCATGATAATTGATCTCTAGTTGCTCTTCGGCTTCTTCCTGTTCATTATTCTTGCAGATAATGCGTAGATTATTTTCATCGACAATTAGACGCACGCCACGAAACTTATCGCTTTGATTGGATAGAATAGAAACCCGCTGTAGAGCATGCAGAAAAATTAAGCGGTTAATATCAAACAACTTGTTGTTTCTTGTTGGAATAACTCGATTGTAATCAGGAAACTTTCCGTCGATTACTTTTGATATCAGGATTATATTCGAGAAAGAAAATCTGACCTTATTCTGGAAGTATTCTATTTTTACCGGATCCTCACTGTCATCAAGCAATTTGGATAGCTCATAGACCGCTTTGCGTGGCAGGATAACTTCCTGCTTATTCTGTATTTTATCCAAATCCGTTGAGATATAAGCAAGACGATGACCATCAGTGCCCACACTGATTAGTTGCTTACCGTCTACCAATAACAAAAGTCCGTTCAAATAATAGCGAATATCCTGCTGAGCTACGGCAAACTGAACAAAATGCAAAAGATCTTTTAATTCTTTTTGCTTGAGTGTAATAGTGCTGCCAGATTCTGTCTCTTCGGTTACTTGGGGAAAATCTTCCGCAGGGAGGATTTGCAGGCTAAATGCGCTTTTACCTGAATTAACCTGTAAATGATCACTTTTCCTGGTTAACGTTACTTCTGTATCGGATGAAAGGGAACGCAAAATATCCTGAAGCTTTTTTGCAGATACTGTTAAAGCAAAACCCTGTTGGGAAGAAAGATCTCCAATAACCACCGTTTTAATTTGCATTTCCAGATCAGAGGTCAAAAAGGAGGTATTTTCGTGATTTTGTTCAATCAGTACATTTGATAGGATCGGTAATGTCTGTCGACGCTCTACAATACCGGTAACAGTTTGTAGTGGTTTTAGAAGTGTATCTCGATTGGTTTTAATTAAAAGCATTTATATGAATATAGTAATAGTTAGATAATGTCTTTAATAATTCTGTATAGTTTAAAATTTATTTTAAATTTCAGCGTCATATAATGATAATTTTGTTTGTATGAGTACGGTATAGAATTTGGATAGATTGTGGATAAAATTAGCGCATTATTTTTTTTAATGGTTATCCACAATTTGTTAAATAGTTATCAACCTCTTAAAATGAGAATCAAAGCGTTAAAGTCTCGGCTTACAATGGGATCAGAAATACGCAATTCGTTAATCTTTCGGTAGCCATGTAATACGGTAGTATGGTCTCTTCCGCCAAAAGCTTCGCCAATGTCTGGTAGGCTCAGTGAAGTAAGCTCTTTGGCAATAGCCATTGCCATTTGTCTTGGTCGCGCAACAACGCGCGAACGCTTTTTTGAGTACATTTCGGAAACTTTGATTTTGTAGTAATCAGCGACAGTTTTCTGAATATTTTCAATTGAAATCTGACGACTTTGTACCGCGAGTAAATCTTTTAATGCCTCTTTTGCCAGATCAAGAGTTATGTCCTGATTGACAAAACGTGAAAAAGCCTGTACCCGCTTCAATGCACCTTCCAGCTCGCGCACATTTGATCGGATATGTTTGGCGATAAAAAAAGCGACATTTTCATCCAGCCGGATTTTCTCCTGTTGTGCTTTTTTTAAAAGGATTGCAACACGCATTTCCAGTTCAGGGGGTTCTACCGCAACGGTTAATCCCCAGCCAAAGCGCGAAACCAGACGCTCTTCAAGTCCGGTAATTTCTTTGGGGTAACTGTCGCAGGTAATGATGACTTGTTTATGCGTTTCAATTAGGGCGTTAAACGCATAGAAAAACTCTTCCTGCGTACGATTTTTACCGCCAAAAAATTGTACGTCATCGACCAGCAACAAGTCTAACGAATGGTAGTAAAGTTTAAATTTATCAAACGCTTTATGCTGATAAGCACTGACAACATCGGAGACATATTTTTCTGCATGCACATAACGAATTTTTGCACTTTTGTTGTTTTTATGTACGTAGTTGCCGATGGCTTGAATCAAATGTGTTTTGCCAAGACCTACACCGCCATAGATAAATAGTGGGTTATAGGCAATCCCTGGTGATTCTGCCACCTGAATGGCTCCTGCTCGCGCCAATTGGTTTGCTTTCCCGGTTACAAAGTTATCAAAGGTGAAGTTTGGGTTCAATCCACTAAGATTCTTTTTGGCAGGATGGGAAACAGTTTTAGATCCTGGCTTGACTTCATTAAAATTAGATGAGGATTCTAGTACTTGTTTCGACGTATTATTTTTAACTTCTGTTTGTTCAGCAAGTTTTAGATGGAATTGGATATTCTTATCAAAGTAGGTCTTCGCCATACCTTCGATATGTGTAATAAAATTATCTGCGACCCACTGCGAGACAAAGCGATTGGGTGCAATCAGCACTACTTTGTTATCGCTATTTAATACAAGATCAATTTCTAGTGGTTTAATCCATGTGTTAAATTGTTGCGCATTAAGTTCTTTTTGAAAATGATCAAGACAGGATAACCAAAAAGTGTTCAGTTTCAGTGATTGCATCATTTTTTGTTCTTTATTTGTCTGGTTTGGAAAAGCACTCATCATGCAATACTCGTTACAAAAGATCTGACGTTAGATTTCTAGGTTATCGATCAATCGTGTGTTATTAAGCCAAGCTGCGCCTAATACGACTAAATCTTGATCAGATGCCTGCGCAAATAAAAGTGTGCTGCGTTGATGAATGCTGATGTAGTCAACTTTCCAGCCGTGTTGCTCCAGATTGGAGATAGCACTTTCCTGCAATGTTTGAAAGTTCTTACTACCAGAATTAATTTTTTGTTTGATTCGCAAAAGCGTTTGGTAAAGCCTGCAAGCTTCAGAACGTTGTGCTTCATCTAAATATTGATTGCGCGAACTCAATGCTAAACCATCCGCTGCACGAACAGTTTCATTAGCAATAATTTCAACAGGTAAATTTAATTGTTGTACCATTTTACGCACTATATGCAACTGCTGATAATCCTTTTTTCCAAATATGGCGAATTCAGGTTGAATAATATTGAATAATTTCAATACGATCGTTGCAACACCACGAAAAAATCCTGGCCGAAACTTTCCTTCCAAGATATCTGCTACAGGTGGTAATGCTAACAAGAATTCTTGTGGTGTTGGAAAAAGAATTTTTTCATCTGGCGCGAAAACTATCTTGACATTTTGTGCTGACAGTGCATTACAATCTTCTTCGAATGTTCGAGGATATCGGTTGAAATCTTCATGAGGAAGGAATTGCAACCGGTTGACAAAGATACTGACAATTACGCAATCTGCTAATTGATTGGCTTGATCGATCAGCGCAAGATGTCCTGAGTGTAAATTTCCCATCGTAGGAACAAAAGCGATTTTTTGCTCTTGGCTGAGGTTCTCACGTAACTCTGAGATATCGGTAATTATTTTCACGCGATATGCATGTTAATTAAAATTCATGTTCATTTCCAGGAAACAATCCAGCTTTAACTTCATCGGCATAATTTGTCACCGCTTCCTGAATGCTTTGAGCATCTGCCATAAAATTTTTGACAAATCGCGGTTTCTTTCCTTGAGATAAGCCCAGCATATCGTGCAATACCAAAACTTGTCCGGAACAGCTATTGCCAGCTCCAATACCGATAGTAGGAATGGAAAGCGATTGCGTAATCTTTTTAGCCAGTGTAGCTGGTATAAGTTCCATTACCAGGATGCTTGCACCGGACCTTTCTAAAATTTTTGCGTCATCTAATAGTATCTTGGCTGATTTTTCTGAATTACCTTGTAATTTGTATCCACCCAGTTGATGGATCGATTGCGGTGTTAAGCCAATATGCGCGCAAATGGGTATGCCGCGTCGAGTTAAAAACTGAATGGTGTCAGCCATGATGTGCCCGCCTTCAATTTTCACCATTTGCGCGCCAGCAGCAAGAATTTTGCAAGCATTCTCAAAAGCTTGTTCTGGAGAGATTTGATAACTGCCAAAAGGCATATCGGTGATAATGAGCACCTTGTCAGTACCCCGTGCAACGCAGCGAGTATGATAAATCATGTTATCAAGCGTAACTGATAGCGTGGTTTTTTCACCTTGTAAAACATTTCCCAATGAATCGCCGACCAGCAGCACATCAATGCCTGCATTTTCCAAGAGGGTTGCGAAAGTTGCATCGTAACAGGTCAGAACGCTGATTTTCTGATTGTTTTCTACCAATTTTTGCAGTGCAGTGATTGAGGTTCTCATGCTTTAATGTAAGGGCAATAGGTCTCGTGAAAAATACGGTTCAGAGCAAAATAATTTATCCTTCGATTTTTAATAATCTTTGTTCTTGGCACGCAAAAAGTAACGGCGCAATATCGCCATATCCTGGAATCTGACAATCTGGAGCAATTTCCATCAAGGGCTGCAATACAAAAGAGCGTTGGATCATACGCGGATGCGGTATGATCAGTCCGGCATCCTGATATTGCAGTGTATCATACAGCAATATATCGAGATCCAGAGTCCGCGGTGCATTTAAGGATTCACGCACGCGCCCTTGCTTGAGCTCAATGGCTAATAATGCAACCAATAAATCTTTTGGTGCAAGCTCAGTTTTAATCTGTGCCACTGCATTGATAAAATCAGGCTGATCCAATCGTCCAACCGGAGCGCTTCGATACAGCGATGATCGTTTTAATATTTGCGTGCCTGGAAGTTGCTCCAATTCATCAAAGGCACGTTGTACTTGGAAAATCGGTTTTTTAAGATTACTACCTAAAGCGATAAAGGCTTGACTTGTTTTCATTTACTTGAAATTTGCCATTCAAATGCTTGGGCTGTCGATCGGATATTCGGAATCTGTATTAGAGCTGGACGAAGACTTCTTGCGGCCGCGTTTTCTTCGCCCCTTTTTAGCGGCTGCTTGCATGGGCAGCATTTTTTCCCGTGCTGCATTATCTGCGGATAGAAATGCTTTCCACCAGTCTCCGTATTCCGTATTGAGTTCACCGCTTTCACAGCGCAAAAGCATAAAATCGAAGGCGGCACGGAAACGTGGATGGGCAAGCAAGCGGAAGGGCTTTCGCCCGACACGCGCTTCAAATCGCGGTTGCATTGCCCATATTTCTTGTATCACGGCATCAAAGCGACGGGGAATCGCAAGTTTTTTATGTTGAAGCGAAAGAATGTGATCCATTGCTTTGAATAAAGCAGGCAAAGGTTTTTCTCCAGTTGTTTGAAGTGAGTTCCAGTATGACAACACTTCATGCCATAATAATATTGCAAAGAGGAATCCAGGTGAAACCGGCTTATTTTGTCTGACTCGTTCATCAGTGTTTTGCAGCGCAAGGGTAATAAAACGCTCGCCCATGGGCTGTTCAAGAATTACATCGAGCATGGGCAAAAGGCCATGATGCAAGCCTCGTGCACGCAGTTCGACGACACAAGACAACGCATGCCCTGACAGTAGCAATTTCAACATTTCATCGAAGAGGCGAGACGCTGGAACATTTTGCAGTAAAGGAGCCAGATCGCCAATCGGCTTGGCAGTTTCTGTTTCGATTTGCATATCCAGTTTTGCTGCCAAGCGAACCGCCCGCAATAAACGCACCGGATCTTCCCGGAAGCGTTGTACAGGATCGCCGATAATACGCATTTTTTTTGCTTTAAGGTCTTCGTAGCCGTTCAGGTAATCCAGGATTTCTTCTTTGGCGGGATCATAAAATAACGCGTTGACCGTGAAATCACGCCGCTTGGCGTCTTCTTCCTGATTACCGAAAACATTGTCATGTAACAAGCGACCATGTTGGTCGATTTGCTGAATCGATGCCGGATCATCTTCATCATCCGGTGACGGTCCTCGAAAAGTAGAGACTTCCACGGTTTCCGCGCCGCACATTACATGTACCAAGCGAAAGCGTCGTCCAATAATGCGCGAGCGACGAAAAATCTTATGAACTTCTTCTGGTGTTGCATTGGTTGCAACATCGAAATCTTTCGGGATCAATCCTAATAACAAATCGCGAACCGCACCGCCGACGAGGTAAGCGGAAAATCCGGCCTGCTGCAAGTTGAGGGCAATTTTTAATACACATGGAGCAATCTGACTACGCCGAATTCCATGAGATTTGCTGGGAATTATGCTTAACTTTGAAAGCGATTTGGAAACAGGTGCTTGGCGATTGAATACCTTGCTGAGAAATTTACGGATCATTGCGATGATTGAAAGTATTCGGTGCAAATTATTAAGTTAACGAATAATCGTTTTGTATGATGTATATGATCATAATGAGCTTATAAAATAAATGAAGCTGATCGATAAGCCGGGTTCTGTCGTGGACAGTCATTCCTCTAGTTGCACAGTTACCTGTACACTCAAGCAACCTACCCGCAGGCTCCGCGAGCCGCATCATTGCCTGCCTATTTGGTCTTGCTCCGGATGGAGGTTACCGCGTTTCACCGTAACTGAATACGCTCGTCTCTGTGGCCCTGTTCCTCACCTCACGGTGGACGGCCGTTAGCCGACATCCTGCTCTGTGGAGCCCGGACTTTCCTCCCCCTGTGTTCATGAAGAACACTAAGCGGCGACTGTCTGATCAGCTTCGCCGACTATTCTATCATCATGCAAAAATGATCGGTTGGAGAAATAATCGATCAAAGATTGTGCGCTTACCTTCAAAAATACCAGATTAGAGTTTTGACATTTGGATTAAAAATGGGGTATTTAAAAACCAGTCCTTTGTAATCCTTATGCATTGGTCCGGTATATACTGCAGAGCATGTGTTCATGTTCCATCAGAAAATTAGTTTCTTTTGATCACGTACCTTTTAACACGACCGTTTACATCTATGCAATTAAAATTCTTGCCCAGCTTGAAGCTATTTTTTTTTATTATTCTAAGTAGCACGCTAGTATTGCTGGTTTTGTTGTCCAGCAGCGCTTACTCAAAAACACCATCATCGACTATTAAAGCCATAGATAGCGCGCGCGCGGTTGTTGATCGTAGCAAACTGGAGGAAACACAGCGGCAAGCAGCGATTAACCAGCTTGATACGGCACGAACTGATGAGCTCGAAGCAAACGTGTTGGGAGAGCGCTTGGCAACATTACAGGCTGAGACTGCAGATCAGCCGGCACGGATGGAACGATTAAATAAAGCTTTGGCAACAAGTCACGAGCATGAGCTGCTCGAATGGTCCAAGCGTCTTCCGGTCGATGCTGATGGAGAAACACTCGAACAGATTTTGGAGCAGGAACAAACTATTATCACTGATCTGCGCGCGCAGATCAGTGCCGCTGGCACAGATTTGGCTCTAATATTATCACGTCCGGCTCAAGCGGCTGATGAAATAGCCACACTGCGTCGTCGCATCGAGGAATTATCAGTTCCCATCGTTGCTCAAAAAGATGAACCCGCTGCATTATTTGAAGCAAGACGCTTATCCCGTCTCAGCGAACAACATCGATTACAAGCCACACAGGACTTACGCCTTGCCGAACAGGAAACTGCTATGCAGCGACAGCGTCTGCATGAGCTGACGTTGCGTGAACTGCGTTATCGGTTAGATTTGCATGAAGAACGCGTAGAACATCTGCAGCAGCGCATTACCAGTCGCGGTCGATATGAACTGGAATCGCTGATTGAGCAACTGGTTAAGCGTGAGCAAGAACTGACAGGCGGTAACGCTGTAGCGTTAGATGCCGCTACCGCGAATCTTGCAATTGGTAAGGAACTTATTCAGCAAAACGAAAATTTGGCGCGGGATCGTATCGATTTGGCCAGTATCGAGCAAACTCGCGAGCACATTGCAGTAGCCTTGAGTGACAGCCGAACCCGTCTTGATATTGGTGGGACTAGTGAACGTGTTGGTCGCTGGCTGTGGAGCGAACGACGGCAGTTGGAATCACCGGTTCGTCTTGAGCTGCACTTGAAAATGATCCGTAATGATCTGGCCGATTTGCGGTTAGAGCGAGTAATGCTAAGCGAACAGCAACGAAGATTGCTGGATATTGACGCTGTCGTAAAAGAGTTGATTAAAGCACGTCCGGGAGCGGATGACGATGAGCATGTGGATGTATCGGCGCAGAACCTGTTATTTCCTTTGTTGCGTAAGCGTATCGAGCTGTTGGCACTGTTAGAACCTTTGCTTCAGCGCCGTATTTCTGCGCTGGAAAAGAGTGAGAGAACTCTGCAGGAGCAAATCCAGGATATCTGGGAGTTGCAGCAGATGCTGGATCGCCATTTGCTGTGGATTCCTAGTCATGGTGTTATCAATAGTGACTGGCTACAGCGATTACCAGAAGGGGTATATGATCTGATCAAACCATCGCGCTTCATCACCATAATGGAGCTAAGCTTGCGTAACTTTGATCGTCAGCCGCTTCCTTGGCTAGGTAGTTTGCTGCTTGTGTTGATCTTGCTGGAATTTCGGCGCCGTGCGCCAGCTCGTATCGAAGCTCTGGCTGCTGATATCAGCCGGATTCGCCGAGACAGTTACCGCTCTACGCTTAAAACATTGGGATGGACCCTGCTGGTTATTTTGCCTGGTCCTGTGATGTTAATTCTGTTAGGGCAATTGCTGCAGAATGTTGGTAATCCAGAGCGCTTCAGCCATTCTATGGGCCAAGCCTGTATGTTGTTGGCGTTGCCGTTGCTGATAGTGCAATTACTTTATTGGACTAGCATGGAGCAGGGCCTTGGCCATGCACATTTTCGCTGGACCCGGCAACGTCGTGAGGCATTGCGTCAAGCATTGCCGAGAATTGCAATTGTGGTGCTACCATTATACTTTATTGGTTCGTTGGCATTTATTCGTCAGCTTGACCTGGCGATTGATGTGCAAGCACGGATGGCCATCGTGCTGAGTTGCGTGGTACTTGCGTGGGCTCTCTGGCGTCTTCTGGATGTTGGACGACTTTGGGTTGTTCGAGGCGTAATCAGCGAACCATCTACTTTACGCAAGTTATTGCGCATGCTGCTTCCAATATTACTTTTGACCATTGCAATATTAGCCTTGACTGGTTATGTTTATACGGCGGGTATGATATTGCAGGCACTGCTGGCCAGTTTTAGTGTGATTGTGATGGTTGCGATTGGAGTGGGGCTTCTTGCACGCTGGTTTTTGCTCGGAGAGCGACGTCTGGCACTGCATCGATTGGATGAACGTCGCTCAGCAGCAGCACAAGCTGCTGAAGAATCCGGCGAGGCGATGCCGGAACCGGAAGAAAACATTACTCTGGAGCAAGTCAACACACAAACACGTCGCTTGTTACGAGCACTGCGTTTAACTCTACTCATACTGGGACTGACCTGGGTGTGGGCTGGCATATTGCCGGCGATTACTCGCCTGGATGAGATTGCGTTATGGCATGTCAGTGAAGTGGGCGCCGATGGCGCTACGTTCCAGCAATCAGTCACTTTGATAGCGGTATTGTTAGGTATCTTTACTTTGGTGATGACTACGGTGGGTGCCAGAAATCTGCCGGGATTGATCGAAATCAGCCTGTTGTCACATATCCGCATCGATGCAGCTTCACGTTACGCCATCACCAGCGTATTGCGCTACGCGATTGTAATTGGTGGAACCATAGTGGGATTGAGTTATCTCGGTTTGCGCTGGTCGCAACTGCAGTGGATGGCTGCGGCTTTGACGGTTGGGCTTGGTTTTGGCCTGCAGGAAATTTTTGCCAATTTTGTATCCGGTATCATTCTGCTATTTGAGCGCCCATTCCGGGTTGGCGATGTGATCACGGTCGACGGATTTTCCGGGCGAGTTACTCGTATTCGCACTCGCGCAACCACTGTACTTGATTTCGATAATAAGGAAGTCGTGATTCCCAATAAGACCTTTATTACCGGTCAACTCATCAACTGGACATTGACCGATGCGACCACCCGTGTTGTCATCCAGGTAGGAGTTGCTTATGGGGCTGATGTTAAAAAAGTACGCGAATTGCTGTTACAGATTGCCAGAGAAGATGAGCGTGTGCTGGCGGAGCCGGAATCAACATGCTGGTTTGTTGCTTTTGGTGCAAGCTCACTTGATTTTGAGCTGCGTGTATTTGTTAACAGCATAAGTCATCGGCTAGAAGTTCAGGATGCACTCAACACACGAATCACTACGTTATTTGCTGAACACAATATTGAGATTGCCTTTCCCCAGCTCGATTTGCATGTGCGTGATCTACCTTCTGAATTGATTCGTACCCAAACGCCTGTTGCCATTAAGAAGGAAGAATCGAAGTCGGATGAGTCGGTGTATAACGGGTGAGAAGCATGAGCAAGAAACATGCAGTAAATCTCTACCTGGATCATTCCGCTCAATGGTGATTACTGTCAGCGAGTTATGAAGCATCTTGCCATTATCCGATGGATACCGGTCACTTGATTAGCATCGCGTTAATTTGTATTAGTGTATCTTCATCCAGTTCGCCGGCTTCTGCGCTCAGGCGTAACCTTGACATTAGATAGCTGTGATATGCCTTGGCAAGATCACGTTTAGCAGAATACATTTGTTGTTGTGCATTAAGCACATCGACCTCGGTTCTGACGCCGACTTCTTGTCCAAGCACAGTTGAATCCAGTTGACTTTGGCTGGAAATCAAAGCTTGCTTGAGCGCTTTAACCTGTGCAATGCCATTGGTAACATTCAGAAATTGCTGGCGGGCTTGTAGGGCGGTATTGCGTCGGACGGTTTCCAGATCATGTAACGCTCGATTCTGGTTCGCTAGTGCTTCCCGCACACGGGATTGTACAGAAAACCCCTGAAACAGAGGTACGTTAAGCTGGACGCCAATGGATTTTGAAATGAGATCGATACCGCGACCGGTAATTGCACCACCGACACCGGTTTGGTCACTGTATTGTGCAACCAGATCGACAGTTGGGTAATGCTGCGACCAAATTCTCTTTACTTCCTGGCTGGCTATTTCATAGGCGGCTTGCTGAATTTTTAAAGCAAAGTTTTTTTCTTCGGCGGCATGAACCCATTCATCCATGGTGGCGTAGGTTAATTTGCTCAAGTCCGATGCAATTTCTTTTGCACTGACTAAATTCTCAGGAAAACGGTCGATGATGCCCTGTAATGTGCGTTTGCGGATTTCCAGCGCGTTGCGTGCAGCGATCTCTTGTGATGTGGTGAGATCGTAGCGTGCTTGAGCCTCATTGGTATCAACGATGGTGGATATGCCGACTTCAAAATTGCGTTTGGCTTGTTCGAGTTGTTTCAGGATGGCTGTTTTTTGCGCTTCCGCCACTTCCACATCAATTTGCGTATCCAGTACATCAAAATAAGCTTGAGCGACGCGCAAAATCAAATCTTGCCCGGCTACAATGAATTGTGCATCGGCTCTACTGACTTCAGTTTTTGACTGCTGATAGATAACTATATTTTCCATTCGGAACAGCGGTTGCGTCGCTGATATAGTCACGCCACGACTTTGAATGATGACGGGTGCCGGGTTGATGTTAGAGTTAGTCGTAGTACTGAATATGCTGCCTGCATCCACCTCTTGAACAGTACGCGTTCCTGCTAGCGTGATGGTAGGTAAAAAGCCGGCTCTGCCCTGTACCAATTTTTCCTGCGTAGCCTGATAGCCTGCCCGGGCTGATCGATATTGTGCATCCTGCGTTAAAGCTTCTTGATAAATATTCATCAAATCTGCCGCTTGCAGCATGGAAACCGATACAGCACCGATCAGAATAGCGAAAACAAATTGCAGATATTTCATGGTTTTTTCCGATACAGATCCGGAGCAAATGAAGATTCAGCAATGAGTAGTCCGTTGTGTCTGATAGCAGATGTAATTACTTTAATACTCAAAAGGTAAACCTTGATGGCTGCTGTGCATTGACAAATGGAACCGTACTGGTTTCAAACAATGTGGTGGTGGTGAATTCACCGGGCGCCACACAAGTAATCAACAAGGCTTCCATGACCGGATCTTCACCGACAATGGCAAATAACCGTCCGCCCGGATTCAAGCTGTTTTTAAAAGCTTCCGGTAAAACTGGTGTGGATGCGGTTAACACAATTACATCATATGGCTCATACTTGGGCCAACCGCGCGCTGCATCACCTAGTTCGAGGGTAACGTTGGTAATTGCATGCGTCTTAAGGTTGTTTTCCGCCAGTGCTTTCAGTTCGGGAATGATTTCGACGCTGTAAACATGTGCGCCTCTGTCAGCCAGGAGTGCCGTCATGTAGCCGCTGCCACTGCCAACTTCGAGTATTTTGTCGATTTTCTGGATGTGTAGTTCTTGCAGTATGCGTGCTTCCATTTTTGGAGTCAGCATGACTTGCCCATACCCCAGCGGAATTTCCATATCGACAAAAGCCATCGCAAGATTTTCCGCGGGCACGAATTCTTCACGTTTTATTTTGTACAACAAATCAAGCACAGCATCATCCAATACATACCAAGTGCGAATTTGCTGTGCAACCATATTAAACCGGGTTTGCTCAAGATCCATTTCTATTCCATATTCCTAAATTGACATTATGACTTGCAATTATTTCACATTTCCATTAGCTTCACAGCATCAGCTAGGGGTCCGTTTTCAGAATTGAGTGATCTGAAAGATTTGGGTACCTTTAAAAATCCAAAATATTAAATAAGACTAGCAGATTATTGAAAAACTAACTGCATTGCTGCTGCGGTGTTAAAAACAGACTCAAAATATTCATTTATTACGCGTAAACTGCGTTTTTGCCTATTTTTGTCTTGCAGCGATTGCTTCGATAACGTTTTTCAATAGTCTGCTAGGCGCAAGTAAAAAATGTTGTCGTCGCATATAGCTGATATATGAGAAAACATTTTTTGCTAGTAACGAAACGACGTTATTGTAACGAAGTTTGGATTTTTAAAGGTGCTCAATTGGTGAGAGAGTCCCTTAATACCTGACGCGGATAATGCCGCCGTAGGGAAGCTGGGATTTATCCTCCCGCTCTTTATGGCATTACTAAGGAGCAATTTATATGAGCATTACAGTTTTAAACCAAAAAAACTTTTCTAACGCAACAGCCCAAGTCGATGAAGCCGCGGTAAAACCGCTTCCGAATTCGCGTAAAATTTATGTGCAAGGCGCGCGTCCCGATATTCAAGTGCCGATGAGGGAAATCCGCCAGAGTGACACGACTACCAGCGCGGGTGGAGAAAAAAATCCGCCCATCTGGGTTTATGATACCTCCGGCCCCTATTCCGATCCTGCGGTAAAAATCGATATCCGTTCCGGATTGCCAGCCATGCGTGAAAAATGGATTGACGAGCGCGATGATACCGAAATTCTAGCTGGTCATAATTCCGCTTACAGTCAAGCACGCTTGCAGGATCCCAAACTGGCGGATATGCGTTTTAACTTGCAACGGAAACCGCGCTGCGCGAAGACAGGCTTAAATGTCACGCAAATGCATTACGCACGCCGCGGCATCATCACACCTGAAATGGAGTATATCGCCATTCGCGAGAATCAACGCGTCGAAGCATTCAATGCGCAAAATCATGAATTGCTGACACGCCAGCATACGGGACAGGATTTTGGCGCATCATTGCCAAAAATGATTACAGCAGAATTTGTACGCGCAGAAGTGGCGCGAGGACGCGCCATTATTCCAGCGAATATCAATCACCCCGAATCAGAACCAATGATTATCGGACGTAATTTTCTAGTGAAAATCAACGCCAATATCGGCAATTCCGCACTGGGTTCAAGCATCCAGGAAGAAGTGGAAAAAATGACCTGGGCGATCCGCTGGGGAGGTGACACGGTGATGGATTTATCCACCGGAAAAAATATTCATGAAACGCGCGAGTGGATCATCCGCAACAGTCCGGTGCCCATTGGCACGGTGCCCATCTATCAGGCATTGGAAAAAGTCGACGGCAAAGCCGAGGAACTGACTTGGGAAATTTTTCGTGACACGTTGATTGAGCAGGCTGAGCAAGGTGTCGATTACTTTACCATTCATGCCGGTGTGCGCCTTGCGTATGTACCGATGACGGCGAAGCGTATGACCGGGATCGTATCGCGTGGCGGCTCGATCATGGCGAAATGGTGTTTGGCGCATCATGAGGAAAGTTTCTTGTACACGCATTTTGAAGAAATTTGCGAGATTATGAAAGCGTATGACGTTAGCTTCTCCTTGGGTGATGGGCTTCGTCCAGGCTCGATCTATGACGCCAACGACGAAGCGCAGTTTGCGGAATTGAGAACTTTGGGGGAATTGACGAAGATTGCCTGGAAGCATGATGTGCAAACCATGATCGAAGGGCCTGGTCATGTGCCGATGCATTTGATAAAGGAAAATATGGAGTTGCAGCTGAAGCATTGCGATGAAGCACCTTTTTATACGCTGGGGCCGCTGACGACCGATATCGCTCCAGGATATGATCATATCACCTCCGCGATTGGCGCGGCGATGATTGGTTGGTATGGCACGGCGATGTTGTGCTACGTGACGCCGAAAGAGCATCTAGGTCTGCCGGATAAAGATGACGTTAAAGACGGCATCATCACCTACAAAATCGCCGCTCATGCTGCTGATTTGGCTAAAGGGCATCCTGGCGCGCAAATCCGCGATAATGCATTGTCCAAAGCACGTTTTGAATTCCGCTGGGAAGACCAGTTCAATCTAAGTCTTGATCCCGATAAAGCACAGCAATTTCATGATGAAACCTTACCGCAGGATGGAGCAAAAGTGGCGCATTTCTGCTCGATGTGCGGCCCACATTTTTGTTCCATGAAGATTACTCAGGACGTTCGCGATTATGCTGCAAGCCAGGGCGTAGCCGAAGAACAGGCTTTAAAGCTGGGGATGGAACAAAAGTCAGCCGAATTTAAGGAAAAAGGTGCAGAGATTTACAATAAATTGTAATCAGAGCGCCGTTGTCAGATTGATAAAAGTACATATACACGCCAATGGATTTGATTTTATTATTTAAAGCGCTGATCCTTGGCGTTGTAGAAGGATTGACTGAATTTCTGCCGATTTCTTCCACCGGACATTTGATTTTGTTCGGCGACTTACTAGACTTTAACGATGAAAAGAGCAAGGTCTTTACCATTGCGATACAACTGGGCGCTATCTTGGCCGTGTGCTGGGAATATCGTGGGAAAATAACGGATATTGTTATGGGCATAGGTTCAGACGCTACAGCCAATCGGTTTATGTTGAACCTGTTCATTGCATTCATGCCTGCAGCCGTTGTGGGCTTGCTGTTTATTGATGTTATCAAGCAATATTTGTTTAATCCTGTATCAGTGGCTACAGCGCTGGTCATCGGTGGCATTGTGATTTTATGGGCAGAGCGCCGGGATCATGTTATTGATGTGGAGCAAGTTGATGACATGGATTGGAAGCACGCGCTGAAAGTTGGAATTGCGCAATGCTTGGCACTCATTCCCGGGACATCGCGCTCAGGAGCGACGATCATTGGCGGTTTGCTTTTTGGCCTATCGCGCAAAGCTGCCGCCGAATTTTCTTTTTTTCTTGCAATTCCAATCATGTTTGCCGCCACTTTTTATGATGTATATAAAAATCGCGCAATTCTGGAATTGGATGATATGAGCATGTTTGCGGTCGGCTTTTTGGGAGCATTCTTCAGTGCCTTAGTGGCGATTCGCGGGCTAATACGTTTCATCAGTAATCATGATTTTACCATTTTTGCATGGTATCGCATTGTGTTTGGTATGGTCATCCTGGTTACGGCGTATACTGGCGTGATCGGTTGGTCAGAGATGTAATCGTCTTTATAGTTTGTGTACGTTATTCCAATGGATCAAGTATATCGACGAGGGTAGCGTAGTTAATATGCTCTGGATTCGTATAATATGCGTAATTTTCCGAAACACAGCAACTCGTTGCTTGCGGCGAAATACTGTGTTTTCTGATGTACTTGGAAAAAGTGGTGGCTTAAGGAATTTCGAATTTTAATCTTAAAGACCGAGGCCACGATCGCGATGATTAAGTTAAAGAGAATAAATGTTCTACTTTTATAATATGAGCAACTATACTTTCCAATAATAAATTTCCTACAAAAATAGGTAGTCGGTTGAAGTTGTAAGAACCATACTAATAACTAGCTAGAAGACTGGCTAACATCTTGTTGCTCAGTTTCGTGAAAATACAGCACAGACACTATCTGGAAAAATTTTATGAAAAAATAGATTCCATATTTTTCTTGACATTCTCAATCATCCACAATTCTTACAAGATGCAGTGGCTACTATAAATAACTTCATATCAAGCTAATAAATATCTTGTAACTATATGATAAATGTCATTTAATGAAAGTGTTAATTTATTAATCAATCTAAGTAAAACCCTTAGAAAATTATAAGTTAGCTTGCCAAGTTAAGATGTTATGCACAAAGTTATCCACAGAAATTGTGGATAGTAGAAGAAACTCTACGACAAATAGGGCAATAACCCGAAAAGCAATCGTCTAATTTTTGCTAACAGGTCGTTGATAAACGTTTTCGAGGCAACTGATACTAGGCAAAAACAGGCGAAAAAGGGCGGTTTATGCTTAATAAATGAGCATTTTTCCTGGTAGCCTTTACTACATAGAAGGGCTTGATATCTGTTGCTGGGTTGCGTTCGGCTAGTCCATGGCCTACTATTGCAAAGCGGAATATCTGCCCACAAACAGTTAATGTACGTTTGGCAATATCTAACGCGCTAAGTAATTCAATCATCTATCACCATAATAAGAGCAGGTGCCGTTAAGTCAGCAATAGGCTTATTCTCAATAATTGGAAAAATATCTGCTTCTAATTGCCTATCGTATAGTCTACGTGCCGTTCAGTGTTGCTTGATTTCCAATAAGCCCACCGCACTCTCGCCATCAATTCAAAGCTATTTTTAGCCGCAGTTGCTTTGAGTTTTTTCTTTACGATGTTGTGAGGGGTCAGTATCTTGTGCTAATAGCTCTTTAAAGTCTGCGTGCTTCTTTCAATTTCGCTTCAGGATAAACTCGCATGGAGAGCATTTTTGCCGTGCCATTGAATCGATAACGATATCGCCACCATTTCGCGCCGGAAGGTTGAATTATTAGAAAGACCTCTGCACAACTGCGTGAATTTGCTGTGATAATGGGAGAAATATCTAAATAACTTTTGTTATGCGTGTCATCTTGACAAAAAGTGAAGTTTATTCTCTTTTTAAAGGGAGTTTTTCCCCTTATGCAGCATTTGGACGGACGACTCCCCTTGGTGGCTTGTCCACGAAAATTTTGTTGGCTGCTTTTTTAGATTCATGCAGATGCTTTTCTGCATAACTTGGGCGTTGACTTTTGCCGTGCCGAGAGCGGGTTTGTTCTTGTACGCGCGATGCATGATTGCGCTCTTGATTTTGTGCTTTCTTAGAAACTGCCGATTGGCGTTGCTGACTGATCCTTTGTCGGCATATACCCGATTTACCTCGATGTGCGCACCCTCGAAAGCTGCTTCGAAATGGAGCATTTCGCTCTGGTTAACAGGGGCAGTGTGAACCCCGCGCACATAGCCGTCTTGTGCGTCCACTACCCGATAAATGCGTTAGCCAAATTGTGACTTCTTGCCTTTTTTAGCCAGGTCGCAACCAAATTCACGATTTGTTCTTCAATACAGATGACTTTCGGTTGGCTGCCATCTCCAAATTGAACAGCCTTACCTTCGGCATCCACCTCAAGCAGGATAGCCTTTTTGCGGCGTGCCGCTGACTCAACCAGCGTGGCATCAATTACCGCTCCCGTCGCGCCCTTGATCATCAATCCGAACATACAGTGCTTGCTCCAACGCAGCATCCGATAAACTATGTCACTGTCCCAGTAGGATCGCTTTGAACATCATCAACCTATCAAACGGTTCCTGTCCTCGCACCCTGCGATAACTCGCGTTTGTATAAACCTGTAAGCTTCGAACCTAACTCCTCCCAGTCAATCAGGACATCAATCTTCATCAGTACACTGTCTCGTCACAATCGCTGTGCCAATTCCAGTGTTCCAAAACTCATCTGCATCTCTTGCTCCAACTGGCTTTTGCTTGTCACTGTTTTAGTCGGTTATCGTGCTGACAGGGGGTGCAATAGTCTTTGCTAGAAATAAAAACCCAACGAAGCGGGTTAAATTATGTTGTTCATTCTTCAAAAGATTAGTGAAGTTTTTTTGTTATATGATTTAGAAGAGAATTCCTTTTCTTGAATCCTGTCCTCATCGTAGCTTCTTATGAAGGAATGTATTTTATAAAAGACTGATATTTTCCGTAAGAATAGCTAATATGTTTTATTTTAGAGAAATTACTATGTGAATAATTTTTCTTTTGCGGAAGTCCCGAAGGCATAAAATTCATCGATCCAATCATCGGAAAGCCTGATTCGTAATCATTTTTTTCTACAAATATTTTCTCATTATCATTAAGTTCTCTTTTATTTTCCATATTAGCTTACTCCTGAAAAAAATGTAAATAAGTAGTATTTATCTCTATGACTTTGATAAATATTCTTTACATTTTGTTAAATATATCTAGCAATCTTCAATATGATATGTACCGTCAAATGAATCAAAATCTTCTTCTGCGTGTACTTCAAGGGGCGGTATTTCAAAGCTAAGTGCTGAGTTATCAAAATATGAATTAGAATCAGTAAAATCGATCTCATAGATATTCTCTCGGATTACCATAATATCCTCCTTTTTGAGCAAGAGACTTATCATGATTATTTCTACCAAAAATGTATGTGCGATTGCTAACTTAGGAAGTTTTTAGAATGGAAAAAGACCGCGATAAACAATCTCACTGGATCACTCTGGCACCCGCCATAGCTATCCAGGCGTTACTTGCTGAGCGGGATGGTGAACAACGGGTCTAGTGGTTACTGAAGAAACGCCTCCTGAATATCACTGGATTCAGGATCGTTGGTCAAGATTGCGCAGAGTCTCGGAGCCAGAATCTGAACCATCATCCAATACCTGATATAGATTCTTTCAGAAATGAACAATCCCGTCCGGGCCGCCTGTAATTGCGCCAGCGATTCTGTCAATTGGCACAGTTTTAAAAAAAGTTATTTGGATCATCAGCAAAATGCTTTTTAGCAAGCATTCCCAGTCGAAGGAGATGTTCGTCGTGCTGACTTAATACCGAAAACGAAAAGTTTGACATCGCTATTGCTATTGATTTTCCAGATACTCGATAATTTCTGCATTCTATTACATTTCGCACACCTGTTCCTCGGCCAGTTAATTGAATACTGCGGATAGCCCCAAGCTCATTTCATAGGAATTGGTGCCGTTGTAGATGAAATGTCTTAACAACAGAGCATTCCTTAATGGATCGAGAACAGAACATTGCACCGCCAAACCCGAAAGATGAAGTGCTCCGTAAGGTTGGTAGAAACTTGCTGATATTTCAGCAAATCGAAAGTTTGCTGAAAATGATTCTGGGAAATTCAAAAGTGCAAGGCTATGTCCGTGAATTAGCGTTTAAACAGGAACAGCGTATTAACGGAATGCAGAAAGACATGATGGGGCAACTCATCCAGCGGTATTTTGACGAAATATTATCTTCATCCGATGAAGAGCCGCAGAGACCACGCGATTTGATGGAACCGTGGTTATCTTCCTCATTTAAAATTGCCGTTGATGCTGTTTTTGCTAAAAATCAGCTTGAAGCCTTTGAAATGATGCGCGAAGAACGCAATCGACTGGTTCATCATTTCTTGCCATATTGGCAATCCGATTCTCCTGAAAATTTGATACAAACCAGTGACTATCTCGATAAGCAGAGAGAAAAGATATTACCTGTCTGGGATCATTTGAAATTTGTAGCCAAGACGATGCAGCAAGCCAGGCAAGAATTAGCCAGTTATATGGGTTCAAATGAATTTGATCAGCAGCTCAAGTTATTGTGGCTTCAACAAAGCCTGTTGATACAGTTGTTTTGTGACATTGCGATGCAGATTGGCCGTGCTGACAGGTGGGCTTGCCTTACATATGCAGGGAAACTGGTGCATATGCAGTTGGCAAATGATGTCGCTCAGATGAATGCAACTTATGGTTATCATTCCTTCAAAAAGCTATTGATTGCATCAGGCCAGTTTGAAATATGGGATAAAGCATTGCCATATGGAGGATCCCGGACATTCTATCGAATCCGTCCTGATCATAATTGACATCCAATCGATGGAGAAAACAATGGCTAGAAGAAATGGCATTGCTGAAGACTTATTCAAAATAACTGCAACATTGTCTTGGTGGGTAGGAATCGTTCTTGCTGTTGCGGTTTACGTTTATGCTGTTCTTGAGACGCCAATCCAGGCAGCTCCTGGATAAATCAGCCACGTGGTTGCCGGCCAAATGGGTAGAACCTTTGCGTATTACGGGCAATATATTTTGCCGGTGCTATTTTTATCCGGTGCGTTGGCATCTTTTTTCAAACAACGCAAACGTAAGAATCTTGTTCGGTTTGCAGGTAGCGGAAAAGCGGATGGCGGGATTGATTGGGTACTTAAGAAAGATGATGAAATATTTCTTGTTCAGTGCAAGCAGTGGCGCGCCTATAAGGTGTCGGTCACTGTCGTGCGTGAGCTACTTGGTGTGATGGTTACAAAAGGAGCCGCGGGCGGATTTGTTGTCACTTCAGGTATTTTTACTTCGGAAGCACAATCTTTTGCCAAAGGACAGAATATTGAACTGATTGATGGATCTGAACTGAGGGCAATGATTGGAAAAACGCATGGGCTGACTTCAAATAAGGTAGATCGCGCTAAAAAGAATGTTCTGGAATCGACACCTTCTACAACCACTGCAGAGCCGAGTTGTCCCCAATGCGGTATGCAATGGTCAAGCGTGTAGCAAGAAAGGGAGCGAATTCTGGAAAAAACTTCTGGAGTTGTGTTGAATTTCCGAGATGCCGAGGTATAAGGGCCATTGGCTAAAGTAGCGATAAGTTCACTACTGTCCCGTTAACATTTAATTGAGGCGGCCTGATTTGCCCTGAATTGGTATAATAA
>NZ_PXXU01000179.1 GCF_003011925.2 Nitrosomonas supralitoralis | reverse complement strand
AAATAGCGTTTGAATAGCTGCTGCACGTTGACCGGCGCGTTCTGAGCCCGTGAACAGCCAGTTCTTTTTTCCAATCGCGATGGGACGAATGACGTTTTCTACGGGATTGTTGTCAATTGGCAGGTGGCCGGTTTGTGCATAGCGGATCAGGCTGACCCAACGTTTCAGTGTGTAATCCAAGGCTTTGGCGGAGCCACCCCCATTTGCTGTCTGAGCGCGGGTTTGCACCAGCCAATCGTGTAATGCCTCCAATTCGGGCAGGCTTTTTTCTTCTCGTAGTTGTTGACGTTCTGCGATGGTCAGATCTTTACCTTCTGCTTCAATAGCATATAAGTTGCCGATACGCTGCAACGCTTCCAGCGCCATCGGGCTATTATTAGCCTAGTGCAGATCGAAGAATTTACGGCGTGCGCGCGCCCAACAAGCCAGTTCAGTGCAGGGCTCCGTCTGTTTTTCGGCGAACAGGGCTTTGTAGCCGCCATAGTCGTCGACCAGCAAATGACCTTGCCAGTTTTCCAGAAAGCTTTGCGCATGCCGGCCACTACGACCGGCTTGATAGTCGAAGATGATAATGCGCGGCCAGGTTCCAAGTCGTTGCTGCGATAGGCCCATAAGTAGGCCTTGCGTGTCTTGCCTTCGCCAGGATCAAGTTGCGCTACTGGCGTTTCATCGGCATGCAGCGTGTTGCCTTGCAACAGATGCCATGTCA
>NZ_PXXU01000178.1 GCF_003011925.2 Nitrosomonas supralitoralis | reverse complement strand
GTCAATCATTCTGTGCCACCCGAGGTAACTCCCAAGATAACGTGTTGCTACTCCATGAAACTTCTTCATCCATTGTTTGAGTCGACTGTCATAAGCATTGACGTTCTGAATATGATAGATATTGTTTATAACGCGCTGGCCAGCAGCAATATTAACCGGGCGGTGAACAATATTGGCTTGCCGGGCAATCTGTTTATACGTAGGCAACCCATCAGTGCACAGGATTACATCCTTATTTAACAGAGGGATAAGCGCTGGCTCGATTTGTTGAGTACTTGTGCCATGCAGTATACAGTTGGCAGTTTCACCATGACGGTCACGTACCACTAATACGGGCACCTGTTCTTTTGAGGTACCTTTCTTGACGGCTTTGCCGCCACGCTTGCGTGCAGACCTGGGCAATCGACGCTGCCCTTTAAAAGACTCCAGGAAATAGGTTTCATCGGCTTCGACAATACCATTCATTTTGTCGGGTTGACGGGTTGCAGGCATTTGTAAAAAACGATGCCGCCACTTAAAGCTTGTATTACTGGCTATCCCACAGCTATCCGCTGATTTACGGATGCTGAATCCTTGAATCATCGTTTGCTCATATTCGAACCATTTGTCCTTGTGACGTAATCGTGCCAGTGGCGTGCCCGTAAGTGCGTTAAATGTGCGATTGCATTGACGGCAACGATAGCGTTGCAACTCACTGACTTTTCCCCAACGATATAGCTCG
>NZ_PXXU01000177.1 GCF_003011925.2 Nitrosomonas supralitoralis | reverse complement strand
GATAGGTGGCCATTTCCATCCATAACTCACCAATATCGCGCTCAGGATCGGAAAGTATGGCATCAACATAAGGTAATGAGGCCGCAGTACCGTCATATATTGATTTATACAAAACATGCAGGATCACACCCACCAGTAATGCCTGACTGGTTTTCTGCCAATGATCATTTAATCCCCGGCCATCCGGATCAACCATTAAGGTCGCAAGATTTTGTACGTCACCCACTTCAAAACCATCATGCATGCGGATTTCATCCAAGGGGTTCCAACAAGCACTACCCTTGGGCGATGCAGGATCAAAGCGAATCACTTTATTTCCAGCATGCTCCTTTCTCCAACCGGCTGTGACCGACCAAAGCTCACCCTTCAGATCGGTAATAACTGCACTCTGTCCCCATGAAAGCAGCGTTGGAATCACCAGGCCGACACCCTTGCCAGAGCGGGTCGGTGCATAGCATAGAACATGTTCCGCTCCATTGTGTTTCAGATAGTGCGTGACTCCCCGATCATCCTGCCAAGCACCGACATAAACAAAATCGTTCTGCAGCCGTTTTTTAGTAAATAACCTCTTAAAAAACGAATTCTTCTTAGGCAACAATCGGGCTGCCTGGATATCGGACAAGCTCGCCCACCGCGCTGATCCATGTAAGCTACTGTTCGGTCGAGCTGAATTATCTATAACCACCCTGACCACCAGTGTCAGAAGCAGCCCGACACCCGAAACCAGTACACCCATA
>NZ_PXXU01000176.1 GCF_003011925.2 Nitrosomonas supralitoralis | reverse complement strand
TTTTTATTGCTGTGGCCTGAGTTGTTCAATTTTCTCGGGTGGGAAGTGGCGATAGAAGGTTGTTCTGCCGATACCAAGGGTTTTAATGATGTCGGAGATAAAAGGGTAATTTTCAATATCTTTGAGCATGGCTTGTGCCGTGCGTATTTTATCTACTGTCATTAATGTGGGCCTGCCGCCAATGCGACCATTCCTGCGTGCGGATTGCAGACCTGCTCGGGTATTTTCAACAATGATTTCGCGTTGAAACTGGTCAAAGGCTGCATTCATGTGAAAGAACAATCTACCTTCTGGGGTGCCGGTGTCGATATTTTGCGTGATGACTTTGAGACCTATGTGGCGATCTTCAAGATTTTTGACCGTGTTAATAATTTGAGTCAGCGATCGTGCAAGCCGCGAGAGTTTCCAGATTACCAGCGTATCGCCTTCACGCATATATTGAAGCGCATCTTCCAACTGAAATCGTTTTGTACTTGCCCCTGATATTTTTTCAGTAAATATCTTTTTACATCCCGCTTCTTTTAGCGCTTCAATCTGTAATTGTGGATTTTGATCAAGAGTGGAAACTCGCGCATATCCGATCAACATATTTTTTGTTCCTAAAACGGTTTTTCAGGATATTAACAGAACGATTTGTTCGGAACAATGTTTTGGAACACATTATTAAGAATTTTTATATCAAATTAGGGTAGGGGGCCTGTTGTTCTTAAAACGATCGTTTTAAGGACAATTTATTGT
>NZ_PXXU01000175.1 GCF_003011925.2 Nitrosomonas supralitoralis | reverse complement strand
GAGGCAGTAATCTCTTTTTCAGTAAATCGAAGCTTAAATTCCATCAAAACCTCCCGGATGAAAAATATACATCCAGAAAACAACTTTAATTTACTAAAGTATGCTTATTTATAACAGCTTATTCTAATGGCTTCCATTGGAAATCAAACCTAATGGGAAATCTGGGATTAATAATCACCGCTCCAATCAAATTCTGGCCTCTTTGTCCGGGCGGCCTAAACTTGAACATAACGTCTTATAGTAACTCCCGGATATCTCATTCAATGGTAGACAATCTTTCATTTTTACCTAGCGATAATTTTGTTTAGAGTTTTTTGCTCTCTCATCACAGCGCAAACTTTGAATTGATCAGAAATTTTATAGTACAGGCGTACTATAAAAAAAGGACTAATAACCTATTGTATCAAGACATATTTACCCTAATATTAACATCCAGTTTAAAAATATATAGAAACTGAAGGATTATCAATTATCAAAGCTACAACTTGAGTTTATAGAGTTTTTATCGATGAACGACAAAACATAATGGGTCAGAGATGTTAATTAAATTAAATAAAATTCAAATCTACAGCATTCGCCAATTTGCTGTGATTGTGACATTTGTCATGTCATTTGGCATATTCGGTATGCATGCACAAGCGCATACTCCTCACGATATGATAAGTGCATTTGCTGCATCACCCAATTATGCAACTGATAAAACTATGTTCGCGGTAACCGATGGCGCGTATACAGGTTGGCGT
>NZ_PXXU01000174.1 GCF_003011925.2 Nitrosomonas supralitoralis | reverse complement strand
AATAGGGAAGAGTTTTCTTCCCTATTATGACTAAGCTTTTTTCAATTAGAAAAGGTTATTTTAGAGATATAAAGATTTTGTCATAAACTTTATTATTTCTAATATATAACGGTTAGTTCGTATTATCTTCCTTTTTTGAATTAAGCTTTTGCTGCTCTTTTAATAAATCCGATACTACCGCAGCTTGCCTATAAACTTCCTTACAAAAGTTGCACTTCAAAGTTGAATCCACCCTTACAGTTCGGGGATTATTTGTAAAAGTTGTATTTCTTATCATTTTTGTGATGACTATCTCTTTGAAAAAAACGTTCCTCTATGAAAATAGTCCCAATAAATAATCCATAAATTATTAAAACTAGAAGTGGAATCAATATATCCATTTTTTGCTCCAAATTTAAAAAGATAAATGATCGTTTCTTTTAATTTATAATCTTCAAAGCCCAGCCAAGTAGCTAATTACCTAGCGTTTGTTAGAATTAATACCGGAAAAGGAAAATATCATTTATATGACGCATCTCATTTATCTTAAATAAGAATTGTCATTTTGCTAAACTAGACTCTGAGTTTCCGTTCGGAAACTCACATAAGAAAATATAACCAGTGGGAGTGGATTATGCGGAAGAAGCTAATAAATCGTTTTTCTTGATCGGGAGATATTTCTGGAACTGCAGAGATAAGCAATTAAGTTATCTAATATGCTTCATAGTACTTTTTACATATAATATGCTGTCCTTTGTGCATTAAATTATATGCT
>NZ_PXXU01000173.1 GCF_003011925.2 Nitrosomonas supralitoralis | reverse complement strand
TGCTCAGCCAATTTTATTGCCATCCATCCATCACGGTTAGTTTTTAATTCCAATGCAGCATCTATCGCAATCAGTTTCAGGCAATTATTGTGGCTCCGCATTTCGGCCAGATCATGAATCAACGCCCGAAAGGATGGATGATCAATCGCCGGAGCAATCTCGATATCGGTTACTCTAGCTTTACCCAACATGATTTCGTTAAGTAAGGATTGCTGGCTGCTGGCAATCTCCAATGCAACCGTCAAGCATTTATTTTGTTGCATATACCCGATTATTAACGATTGGAAAAACTGGATTGCTTCCGGTCGCTTATGGACTTCACCAATGATTGTGATGCTGTTAGGTGTTATACCTTCAAGGATTTGGCTATAACTATTCTCTGAGTATGCGGAGGAAGAAAATAACAGAATTGCAAAAGCGAAAAATCGCATTATGGATTTTCTGCAATAAATTTATCCGGCAATCTCCGCAACCGTGGCCAACGATCATGAATCCAGTGATATTCCGGTGGCGTTTCTTCAGTAACCACATAGACCCTTTGTTCACCTTCACGCTCAGCCAGTAACGCCTGGATAGCCATGCCGAGTGCCAAAGTGATCCAATGAGATTGTCTGTCGTGGTCTTTTTCCATGAAGCTTTCAGCAGGAATTAATACCGGCCTGGGATGCCAAGGCTTCCATTTACCTGCTTTGATGGAATCAAGTCGCGCCCATCCGCCATTGGGAAATTTACCTGTCGCCTCTTCCTTACGTCTACCCCAGAT
>NZ_PXXU01000172.1 GCF_003011925.2 Nitrosomonas supralitoralis | reverse complement strand
AGCATTGACTATGGAACTGGCCTATTTGCGCCGGAACCTATTTGGCAAAAAGAGTGAATCACTGTCTACCTCGCATCCTGATCTTTTTGAGGAAACCCTGCAATCTGATTTGGCGGCGGTACATGCCGAAATCGAACAGATCGACCTATCAGCAAAAGCAGATCCGGCCAAAGCACCGCGTTCCCGCTCTGGCCGCCAACCATTACCGGATCACTTGCCACGCATTGAGCACCGGCATGAGCCGGAATCCGGTCAATGCAGTCAATGTGGCCACAATCTGGTTAAGATCAGTGAAGATGTCAGCGAACAGTTGGATGTGGAGCCAGCAAAGTTCTTCGTTCACCGTCACATCCGCCCACAATATGCCTGCAAGACTTGCGAAACCGTTACCGCCGCGCCTATTCCGTCAGCCATTATTGATGGTGGTATGGCCGCACCCGGCCTGCTGAGCTGGGTGCTGACCAGTAAATACCTGAATCACCTGCCACTGTATCGCTTAGAACAGATTGCCGCGCGGGAACAAGTCACGCTTTCCCGCTCAACAATGGCGGAATGGGTCGGTCGTAGCGGCGTTGCACTGCAACCTTTGGTGGATCGACTGACATGGCATCTGCTGCAAGGCAACACGCTGCATGCCGATGAAACGCCAGTAGCGCAACTTGATCCTGGCAAAGGCAAGACACGCAAGGCCTACTTGTGGGCCTATCGCAGCAACGACTTGGAACCTGGGCCGCGCATTATCATCTTCGACTATCAAGCCGGT
>NZ_PXXU01000171.1 GCF_003011925.2 Nitrosomonas supralitoralis | reverse complement strand
CCTGATGCCATTTTTAAAAACCTCCGTTAAATATTGGCGAAATACAATCTTCTCGCCATGTTTCTATTGGCCTGTAAGTACGCGACCAACTCAGCCTGAGTAAGATACTGAGGGTGCGGATCAGCCGCCACTGCATGAGCGTTCAAATCGGTATCAAATGCGTATTGCGGATGGGGATCGACAGCGTTGGCGTGAGCATCCAGGTCAGTATCCTTGGCGTACTGCGGGTGCGGATCGGAATCAGCTAAATGCTCATCCATTCTGTCCGTAACGTATTGATGTGTAGCTATTACGATACTGTTATCCACGACCAGATTGATAGTGGCCGCATTACTGGTTTCCACGATCAATCGATAAATGCTGTCTCGCGTCATGCCTTCGGGCAATATCGGCTTGGTTTCGGGTGCCGTGTTTCCCATGTAAATAGCGTTTCCAGCCTGATCGTCAATTCTGAATTCGCGGATAGTAAAGCCACCCACGTCAGGCGGGATAACCAGTTCAATGACGTACCAGGATGAGTTGTCCTGATGTAGAGTTATTGAATTGATGGGCGCCCGATAAACCTCATTCACCAGTGCTGTAGACGACTTTGTGGGCGTAGGAACCGTTCCGTTGCCATCGCCCAGGGCTACGTCGCACAAGATAACTGGCTGACCGTTTACAGCGGCATATGCCATTGCAGCAGCACCAACATCAGTAAGTAGTGTGTAGTAAATATTGCTCATAATTTTAAGGCTTTGGGTAAATTACGTTAATCGTGACTACTGTCATTGCTGCACCTGTGTTCAGTTGCCAGGAATGCTCTGAAGGCTGCGA
>NZ_PXXU01000170.1 GCF_003011925.2 Nitrosomonas supralitoralis | reverse complement strand
AAGCGGCCAAGATAATTGACGCGAGACACCTGTCCTTATCAGTTTCGAAAATCCTCTCCCTAAGCCGGCGAGCATCCTTCAAGCAGAACGGTGGTTGATTGTACTTGCAAGCCACCGCTTCGAATCTGAGGTATGCTGATTTTCATAGAATCCGAAGTTTTATAAAATGAAGAGATGAAATGGAGGATGGAGATGGAATTACCCCGCGCACAATATAGCCAGGAATTTAGGGAGCAATCAGTTAATTTTTTTAAAGAAAGTGGATTAACTCTGGTTGAGGCGGCAAAACGGCTGTCTTTACCGAAAGGAACATTAAAGAATTGGGTATATGCTGACAAACGAGGAGAGCTTGCGTTGGTAGGTAAGCATCAGAAGCCTCTGACTGAAGTTGAATTAGAGCTATCCAGAGTTAAACGAGAATTAGCAGAAGTGAAGATGGAGCGTGACTTTATAAAAAAGTGTGCGACGTATTTCGCGAAGCTCATTTGATATATTCGGCGGTGAGATACGGTCTGATTGAATCGATGCGACAAAAATATCCGATTGCGCTCATGTGCCAGGCATTTGATGTTTCCGAGAGCGGCTTTCATGTCCAAAGGACTCGTCCGGTCTGTAAACGTAAGCAGGAGAATACAAGACTGGAAATAGAAATACTGGCCGTACACCAACGTACACGAGAGACCTACAGTGCCGAGCGCTTGCATCATGACTTGGCGGATCACGGAGTACAAACCACGCCATACCGCGCTAACATTGAGCAAAAAATTGAACTTGCGTTGCAAGCAAAAACTGAAATTCAAGGTGACAACCGATTCTAAACATAATTTAA
>NZ_PXXU01000017.1 GCF_003011925.2 Nitrosomonas supralitoralis | reverse complement strand
TCCCCAAGTACGAGATCGTTTGATCGCCTTATTCAAGGCACTGGGAGAGCGCTACAATTCGCATCCCTACTTTGAAGGTATTGGTATGATTGAAAGCGCTATGGGGCAGCCCCTGGAGCCAATATCAAGTACTCAAGCGAATGAATTTTATGCAAATATGATTCAGGTGAACCAGAAGATGCGCTTGTTTTTTCCCAATACAATGACGATTCAGGAAGTAAATTATCCGCGCCCAATTCTCAATTCACTCGTAACCCAACTCAGGGATATGGGAGCAACACTGAGCGGTCCAGATACTTTTCAAGACGAAAAAGGTTTGAATTTTAAAGCGACTCAGTATGATCCCAACCAGGGAGTTTATAATTACTATTCAGATTATTCTGGCATGATGGCTATGGCACCGCAGGTTATGCGGAAAAATTATGAAAATACGAGAAATGATGGAACAGGTTATAAGCCAACTGTTGCAGAGATTCTGGTTTTCGCACGCGACACCCTAAAAGCCAATTACATTTTTTGGTCACGGATTCCGAATTACTACGATAAGGTATTGGAAGTATTAAACTGGACTGAGCAAAGAAGCGACCCCGCTGGTGGGTTGAATCCCGTTTGCCCGACCGCTTACTCGTCATGCGCTAACTGACAGTTCTCATTGAGAAATTAACGATGAAGCCTATGCTTAAAAAGCATAGGCGAACTACTAGGAATTTTCGCATCTCGTTAATAAAAGCCCATCTTGATGCTTAACTTCTTCATAGTAACCACCCAACATCATCACCAATAATGACTAAACTTTAACAATTGATGCGATAGGGGGTACTGACTCAACAAAAAACTACTTACCATTATTTACCCGACCGCGTCGGCAATCGTCGATGTTCATTTCTAGGATGTTGTAACAACTGACAGGCACGACGGAAAGTTAGCAAAGTTTTTTGTGCAAAACCCAGAACCGTATCGGACGAATAACCATTTACTCGGCCTTCTGCGCTAAGCCCCGTTGGCATCCCCGTCAATAGCTCCAATCCCTCTGCAACGTGCTGCATCGTATAAATTGCAAATAAACCTTGCTCTACGGCTTCAATAACCGATTGATTCAACATCAAATGCGGTCGGTTTTGAAAAGGAATCAATACCCCTTGTTCACCGGTCAAGCCCATTTTTTCGCACAGTCTGAAATAACCTTCTATCTTGTCATTGATACCTCCAACCGGCAAGACTTCGCCATATTGATTCAATGCGCCTGTCACTGCAATACTTTGCTTTAGTGGCACCTCTCCCAGAGACGACAATAAAACATAAAATTCTGCACAAGATGCGGAGTCTCCTTCGATACAAGTGTATTCCTGCTCAAACACAATCGACGCACTGAGCGCAAGAGGTGCAATATGAGCAAATAATCCCGTCAAATAGCTTTGCAATATCAACATGCCCTTATCATGGATTGGCCCAGACATATCCACTTCACGCGCAATATTAAGCACTCCTTCTTCTCCCGCGAATGAACGCGCTGTGATACGCACCGGAGTACCAAAACTGTGGTCGCCCAGATCAATCTGCGTCAGTGCATTGAGTTGACCTACTTCCGCGCCTCGCACCACTATACCGATTTCGCCCTCAAGGATGGTTTCCTGCAAACGCAAATCTGGATAATTATGGCGCAGCATGCGCGCCTGAAGTGCTGCTGAAACATCCATTACTTCCACCACACGACCTTGACGTTTATTACAAAATGTAGCACTCTCGAGCAACAGCATTTCTGTTCGTGCGAAGATAGCACTCTGACGTTTTTGGTCCTCCACTTCCCGGTGCGACTCTTCCAGCAAACGCGCAACCGCAGCCGCCGAGAAATGCGGCAGTTGTGCTGCAGCACAGACATTCGCCACAAGTACAGCAGAAGCCTGATAAGTTTTCGTGCTGGCGATAAAACTTGCAGCAAAATCAACCTTCACTCGGAAACGTCGCATGAACTCTGGATCGATTTCCTGCAAGTCATAATATTCATTTCGTGACCCGATAAGAATAATTTTTACATTCACCTCTACTGTCTCAGGCTCCAGGGACACAGACGCATTGGAAGTCAATGCTGAGCCAGGTTCTTCGATTTGCAATTGTTTACTGCGCAAGAATCGCCGCAGCTTTATCCATAAAAGGTCATCGGTCAGCAAATCATCCAGGTGCAACATAAGAAACCCGCCATGCGCTTCTAGCAAGCTGCCGGCACGAATGCGCATAAAATCTGTTTTCAGCTTGCCATTTTCGAATTGATAATCAATACTGCCAAACAATGCATATGCGGAAGGATTGTCCTCGATAAGAACCGGAGCGCCCTGCACATCCGCATTATCCACCACCAGATTAACCTGATAATGGGAAAATATTCGATTTAATTCAATCTGCCGTTTTTCTTCCTCGATATTATCCGTCTCAAACAATGTTAAATTATCGAGAATATCCGATTCTATCTGCGCAAAAAAATCCTTTAACCGGTTGTTGTGCCTTAACTGTTGCAGCAGTCCTTGCTGGACCTTCTTTAACGCAAGCTTCAATAGGGGTTGCACAAGATGCCGTTGTAGCGCCATCAATGCAATATCCCTTTCTTTCTTCATTCCTTTGAATTCTTCAAAATACTGCGCAATCATTTCACGCAATGACTGCTCTGCCTGCTCTATTTCAATCCTGCGCTCCTTGGGAAGTTTTAATAAATTTTCTGCTGTGAGAATTTCACCCTTCTCATCCAGCAAGGTAAAAACGATCTGCTCGTCGTCACGATGTATGGTGAAATTCAGTGATTCGGCAAACTTATCCAGCTTGCTGTAAGCCTGGTCAGTAACGATTTTAAACTTCTTTTCGATGTGATCACTATGAAGCTTGAAATCCTGCCCATTCAAACACTGCGTAATATCGCTCGGTAACGATTTCGTCAATTGTAGTAGCGACTGACGGAGCACCCGGCCTTGCCCAGAAGGTAAGTGCAAAGCCAGCGGCTTCTCCGGTGCGATAAAATTGTACAAATAACACAAATCTGGCGCCGACTGCCTCTCAGTAGCTGCAGCAACCATCGCTTGATATAATAAGGTAGTGCGTCCAGATCCCGCTTCTCCCAGCACAAACAAATGATAATCCGGCTGCATCATGCTCAAACCAAAGCGAGCCGCTGCTTCTGCCCGCTCCTGTCCAATCCACGATAACGGGTGTTGCAATAATTCCGAAGTATCAGAAAATCCCAGTAAGTCCGGGTTTATGGTAATACGTAATTGGGTTGGATCTAAAGCGTGATTCGGCATGATTGAGTTTATGACTATAAGGCAAGAGTATTTCTCGAATTTCCTGTATTGTACCTTAGGGACTACTCTGTCACTAAGCAATCCGCTCAGTCCATTTTTCTATTAAGAATGATCCCGCGTTTCACCGCAAACCTGAATTATTTGCTTAGTCCAAATTTTCCTTCGAATCTATTTTATGAAGATGCGGATTCAAGTAATAACTGCAATCAAACTACCTAGCACAGCACGCAAATCGACTTGTAGTCCAAAAAATAATCGTTCGGCGATCGGTTTCCCCCACTCATAGCTTGCTTAAGCTTTTCATTATTCACCTGATTGGAGTCGATTTATTTTGTGAAATGTTGCTAATCAACTCATTTGGGTTTTCATGTCTGAATAGGCACATTCGGTAGTATAAGGAGGATAGACTTTGATAACTTGCTTAAAGAAAGCTGGCGAGGATCTTGTATTTTATCTGGCAAAATGGCGGCAAACCGTTCCCGCAGGAAATCATCGATAGCCACGAATAGACAATCTCTGGAAAACGTTTTGTTCTAACCTATAAGCAGCGACGGACGGTTCACTCCGAATTTTTCTTGCAAGAAACGCTTGCAGTTGATTTTATCGGCGCGAATTCCTGCTTTCGGGATCGCTCAATGACTTTATAGATAGTCAGCCGGGATACCTGTGCCATTGAGCTAATGCCGTAATGCTCATTGCCCTGTTCCACACAGTCGCCATATCCGTGTCGAGCTAATAGCGTTAAACGTGTGCTTCTTTGTATATTTATGCTTAAATTCTCTCAAAAAATTGTGAGTGAAATATAATAAGCTTGGTCAAAAAGCAACTTCTCAATAAAAAAAACAGGAAAAAGCTCGTATAATGTGCTGACATCTCTCCAGAAAACACAATCAAGCGGATTTCTCTCGCATAGGATGCAAAATCAGCCCATTGATCAAATCAAATAACTGCTGTTTCTTCTTCAAATAACAGGATTACTTTGTTATTACTATCCATATCAACAGTTACCTTACCACCATTAACTAAGCGCCCAAACAATAGTTCGTCGGCTAACGCACTACGAACTGTATCTTGAATTAGGCGCTCCATAGGCCGCGCACCCATTAACGGATCAAATCCATGCTGCGCAAGATATCTACGTAATCTCTCGGTAAATGTTGCTTCAACTTTTTTCTCCTGAAGTTGATTCTCAAGTTGAATCAAAAATTTATCAGACACCCGAAAAATAATTTCCTGATCCAGGGAAGAAAATGAAATAATTGCATCAAGTCTATTACGAAATTCAGGAGTAAATAGCTTCTTGATATCAATCAATTCGTCACCAGCAGTGTTTGATTTCGTAAATCCAATTGAAGGTTTTGTGAGTGCTTCAGCGCCTGCATTTGTAGTCATGATAATAATCACATTTCGTAAATCTGCTTTACGTCCATTATTATCCGTCAACGTTCCATAATCCATAACTTGCAGAAGAATATTAAAGATATCTGAATGCGCTTTCTCAATCTCATCCAATAATAAAACCGAATAAGGATGTTTAATCACAGCCTCAGTTAATAACCCCCCCTGATCATACCCCACATATCCAGGCGGGGCACCGATCAATCGCGATACCGCGTGACGTTCCATATACTCGGACATATCGAAACGATGCAAATGAATACCCAGCGCATAGGCTAACTGCCTTGCCACTTCAGTTTTCCCAACACCAGTCGGGCCCGTAAAAAGAAAAGAGCCAACCGGTTTTCTTGGATTACCCAACCCGCTTCTTGCCATCTTAATGGCTGCTGTCAATGCATTAATTGCATTGTCTTGACCAAAAACGACCGCTTTCATATCACGCCCCAGAGTTTTCAATTTACTACGATCGTTTGTAGAGATGCTCTGGGATGGAATTCTTGCAATCTTAGCGACCACACTTTCAATCTCGCCTTTACCAATAATCTTGCGCTTCTTCGATTTCGGCAACAACCGCTGCGCAGCACCGGCTTCATCAAGGACATCTATGGCTTTATCGGGCAAATGCCTATCATTAATATATCGTTCCGATAATTCTGCAGCAGAAACCAGCGCACTGCTGGTATATTTAACTTTGTGGTGTTGTTCATAGCGTGATTTCAAGCCTCTTAAAATAGCTACTGTTTCATCCACACTAGGTTCGTTAACTTCTATTTGCTGAAAGCGCCTCGATAATGCATGATCTTTTTCAAAAATCCCACGATACTCACTAAATGTTGTAGCGCCAATACAACGCAATTGCCCTGTATTTAAAATAGGTTTCAGTAGATTTGATGCATCCAGAACTCCACCAGAAGCAGCACCAGCACCAATAAGCGTATGAATTTCATCAATAAATAAAATAGCCGCGGGATTATCGGTTAATTGTTTTAATAAAGTTTTTAAGCGTTGTTCAAAATCTCCCCGATATTTCGTACCAGCTAGCAAAGCCCCCAAATCGAGTGAATAAATCTGATGTTTCAAAAGTAACTCAGGGACATTTTCCTCAACAATTCGCTTTGCTAGGCCTTCTGCAATCGCAGTTTTCCCTACACCAGCCTCACCAACCAACAATGGATTATTTTTACGGCGTCTACATAGGGTTTGTATAACGCGCTCAATTTCTTTTTCACGACCCACCAAAGGATCAATTTTATTTATTAGTGCCAAGTGATTCAGATTTACCGTGTAGTTCTCCAGCAAACCAGCAGAATTTAATTCATGCTCCGTATCGTCTTCACTTCCTGTTTTAGTATCATTCTCATGCGACACTTTCCTGATGTTGTGTGAGATGTAATTAACCACATCCAAACGTGTCACCCCTCTTTGATGTAAGAAATAGACCGCATGCGAATCTTTCTCACCAAATATCGATACCAACACATTAGCACCAGTTACTTCCTTCTTCCCAGATGACTGAACATGCAATATGGCACGCTGAATAACTCGCTGGAAACCTAGTGTAGGTTGCGTATCAACCTCTTCATCACCTTTTATTACTGGAGTATGACGTGCTATATGATCTAACAATATTGCTCGCAAATCTTCTATATCTACTAAACAAGCATTTAATACTTCAGCGGCGCTTACATTATCCAGCATCGCCAGTAACAAGTGTTCTACCGTAATAAATTCATAACGCTTTTGTCTTGACTCTACAAATGCCATATGCAAACTAACTTCCAAATCTGGTGCGATCATTTCAGTTCTCCTCCATTACACACCTAAGGGGGTGCTGATTCTTTCTACTAAATTCTACTACTTGCTTAACCTTAGTACTTGCAATATCACCAGGATAGATACCACACACGCCTACTCCCTCTGTATGCACTTTTAACATTATTTGTGTCGCTTGCTCTTGATTCATGGAGAAAAACAACTTTAGTACCTCAATCACAAACTCCATCGGAGTAAAGTCATCATTTAATAATAAAACTTTGTAAAGTGGAGGTGGCTCGTGCTGAACCTTCTCTTGCGAAAGCTTAACGGCTTCGGACTTACTCTCCGTCATGAATGATTCCTATTCAATCTAAACTTCTAATCATAAATATAATACATAAGACTCTTCTACACTATAGACATAGTTAACGATTACGACAAAATTTTCAAGTATCTTGAGACAATTACTTTTTTCTTAGTCACAAAAGTGGCGTAACCGCTTGACTTTAACCTAGGATTTGCGTAAAACAGCAATTGGCGTTTGACTTTAAGTTCTTTACGGATCAATTTTATCCATCAATGTTCTTGAATTTCAAATAGTATTAGGGTTTCCGGCCCAGTTTTTATATAGGAAGTAGAAATGGCAACAGGCACAGTAAAATGGTTCAATGATTCTAAAGGTTTTGGTTTTATTACTCCTGATGACGGTAGCGAGGATTTGTTTGCGCACTTCTCTGCAATCAATATGTCTGGTTTTAAAACTTTAAAAGAAGGTCAAAAGGTGAGCTTCGATGTCACTCAAGGACCAAAAGGGAAACAAGCCTCCAATATCCAGGCCACCTAACTTTCATAACTACTGGCCTAGCAACATAGATTTCTATTAATCGGCCATAACAAAAATAATAACAAAAATTTTCTCTTATATATAATAACCCCCTTGCTATGTAGTTCTACATCTAGCAAGGGGTATTGATTTTTTATTCTAGCTTACCAAGCTACTACAGCTATTATCTTTTCACGGCTGAATGGAACCGTTTGTCCTGCATTCAGCTCAAACAATCAATCATCCCGTTTCCGAACGCTGAGCAAGAAACTTGTTTAGCATTTCTCATTTGTCTGGCAAAATCATAAGTAACAATCCCGTTTTGAATAGTCGCCTCCATTGCTTTAATAATGAGATCTGCTGCTTCAATCCAGCCAATATGTCGCAACATCATCTCTGCCGATAATATTATCGACCCAGGATTTACTTGGTCTTTGCCAGCATATTTAGGCGCCGTACCATGCGTTGCTTCGAAGACGGCCACTGAATCTCCAAGATTAGCTCCAGGCGCTATCCCAATTCCACCCACCTGCGCAGCCAAAGCATCCGATATATAATCTCCGTTCAGATTTAATGTTGCAACCACATCATACTCCTCAGGTCGAAGCAAGATTTGTTGCAGAAAAGCATCAGCAATCACATCTTTGATAATAATTCCACCCATTGCAGATGGTAATTTCATCCACGGACCACCATCCAACAATTCCGCCCCGAATTCATTGGCAGCTAAAGCATACCCCCACTGCTTAAATGCACCTTCGGTAAACTTCATAATATTTCCTTTGTGCACTAAAGCAACCGATTCACGTTTATTGTCAATGGCATATTGGATTGCTCTCCGAACAAAACGTTCCGTTCCCTCTTTTGAAATCGGTTTAATGCCAATGCCAGAAGTTTTAGGGAAGCGTATATTGGTTACCCCCATATCTTTAATCAGAAAATTAATTACCTTAGTTACAGATGGTGATTCTGCTTCCCACTCTATACCTGCGTAGATATCCTCAGAATTTTCTCTAAAAATAATCATGTCAGTTTTTTCTGGATTCTTTAAGGGACTAGGAACACCGCAGAAATAGCGTACGGGTCTCAAGCAAATATATAAATCTAACTGTTGTCGTATAGCCACATTAATTGAACGAATTCCTCCACCTACCGGTGTCGTTAATGGGCCTTTAATTGAAACCACAAACTCTTTGGCAGCCTGCAACGTCTCTTCCGGCAACCATACATCGGGCCCATAAACTTGGGTTGATTTCTCACCCGCATAAATTTCCATCCACGCAATTTTGCGTTGCCCTCCATAAGCCTTGTCAACTGCAGAATCAACAACTCTACGCATTACTGGAGTAATATCAATACCAATCCCATCACCTTCTATAAACGGAATTATTGGATTGTCAGGTACACTTAATGAATAATCTCCATTAACCTTAATCCTTTCTCCCTTACTAGGCACCTTTATATGTTGATACATGACATCTCCAAGTTTTCAAAAACAAATGCAATTTGCAAGAAAAATTCTGCCCATCTAAAATGCCCTCACCTTGTCTGCATTATACGTGTAAACACAATAGCTTTCCATGATGAACATCGACTCCTATTCATGCAAATAAACGCAAAACAATATAATTTATGCATGAATAGAGACACTTATTTTTTTATAAAACCTTTCTGGAGTGAATCATTCCCTAACAATGAATATTAACCTTCAAATACCCAATCTATTTTGGTCTGATGCTTCACAACCCGAAATTTATGATGAATTATTAATGCGGACTTTAGAAATACTTCTATCAAAAGCTATCTCTAAAACAACCACATCCCTTGAAATGGAACCCTGGCTGTGCAAACAGTTTAATGTCACGCAACAACATGGGAACTGGCCTGTTGCACCGCTGATGCTACACATTGACGCTCCTGTTTTGGCAAAAACAAGTAAAGATTTCTGGATGCATGCCGATCCCGTACATCTCCGAATTGAACAAAATCATATCATGCTAGCAGATCGTCAAATTTTTGAAATTTCTCCAGAAGAGGCGAAGCAGTTTATACATGACTTGAATCAAAATCTAGGTAGTAATGATTTTACTTTTTCAGCACTTCATCCACATCGATGGTACATTCGAATACCTAAGGCGCCTGAAATACAAACACATACACTCAGTCAGGTCACATGCAAAAATATTAATAATTTTTTACCGACCGGTAATGACAGCATCTTCTGGCATAAAATTTTTAATGAAGTACAAATGTTGCTACACGAGCACCCAATTAATTTAGCTCGTGAATCTCGCGGCGAACTGACCATTAATAGTATTTGGCTTTGGGGAGGCGGGAACAAACCTCAAACAATACATTCCCCTTACACAAATGTATGGAGTGATAATACTTTTTCTCAGTCATTAGCACTGGCCAGTAATATAAATTATTTAGCTCTACCCACGGATGTTAACAAATGGCTCCAAACTCAAATATCAGGGAATCATCTTTTAGTATTGGACTCACTTCGCAGTCCAGCAAAATACAAGAATGCTTTTAGCTGGCGAGAAACTCTCAGAAATATGGAGCAAAACTGGTTTCTACCCCTATATACAGCACTTAGAAACGGAAAAATAAAGCAACTGACCATTTCAACCTCAAATGAAGTTGCTTCACATGATTTTGCAATAACGCGTTCTGATTTATGGAAATTCTGGCTTATCAGCAAATCGCTTTTCACTCATGGCACAAGAATCAATTAAACAATACTTTCATAAAGCAGAACCACTATCAATTAAGGCCGTCATGAATAAGGAATTGTCGTGCAAAAACCATCTTTATTAAATAGCGTCAAGCCCTATTTGATTATTTGTATTTCGCTAATCCTCTCACTTATTATCATAGCAGATACATATATTCTCAACGAACTCGCACCCCATTTGCTAACTACACTATGGTTTGCTTTAATCTTCACAATACTGATAATAATTATTCAATTAGCACACACTGAGAAAAACACCAGAAGCCTATATCATCAACTCAACGTTACTAAGGAAAGGCTCGGGAATGAGATTAAGCATCGGCTTTGGGCAGAAAAAACAGCTGCAGAAAGCAAGATCAAATCACAATTTATCGATGACAATTTTCCTGTCATGCTAGGTTATTTTAATACTGAGATCCGCTGTCGATATCATAATCGAATTTTTCGTCGATGGTTTGGATTAAAGTCTGATCAAATTGATGGTCATTTTTTGAAAGAATTCTCAAACGAAGAATTTTTTTCTGAGATTCAGAACAATATTGATGAAATACTAGCTGGAAAAACAATTCATAACGAACGAATCCTTAAATCTATGAAAGGCTTTCCTTATATTTTCACGGAGCAATATCTTCCTCATATTGACAATAAAGGAAAAACAATTGGATTCTACACACTACATACTCCGCGCGCGCAAGAGAAAAATCGCACACCATTAAAACCCAATAAAGACGAGAAAAAAATCCAACCAAAGTTAATACAAACCAATGAAATACCAACAAATAACGATATTAAGCTTCAACAAAATAGTCAACCATCCACATCTAAATCTGAGATTACTGCTGCTCGCATAGCTCAAGCAATTGATGGAGAGGAATTTAATCTTTACTGCCAAAAAATAATTCCTATTAAATCTCTTGACACATCCTCATCACATTATGAGATTCTGATTCGTATGCACGAGGAAGAAAATAACTTGATGCCACCAGGCTCATTCTTACCATTAGTCGATCAATTCAAGATGATGCCCAAATTGGATCGGTGGATCATTAATCATATCGTTCAATGGTTGTCGATTCATCCAAAAGCCAATACGGTATTTCATCTTAATTTAGCCAGAGATACTTTAAAGGACCTGACTTTTCCTAATTTCATCCATGATCAGTTGCAGAAAACGAAAGTCCCTGGCTCCAGACTTTGTTTTGAGATTGAAGTTTCCGATGCAGAAGATAATACGATTGATACATATATCTTCACACAAAAGATTCATGAGTTAGGTTGTCTGATTTCACTGTGCAGCTTTAGTGACAACCAAGAGATATTGAATCTACAAAGTAAAATGAAAGTCGATTACCTGAAGATCGATGGCAGTATTGTTTGCAATATACTGCGCGATGAAGAAGATTTAGCCAAGATAAGAACCATCCATCAACTCGCTCAAGAAATTAACGTCAAAACGATTGCCGAATTAGTAGAAACTGACGATATCATCGCAAAATTACAAGAAATTGGTGTCAATTATGCCCAAGGATTTGGTATTGCAAAACCTCATCCTTTCAATGAACTTGACACTGCAGTCTAAATCAAAAATTGCCATTCATATATTTGATATGGAAAGTAAATCAATCTTTACAGTAACCGCACTCTCAATTACGGAATATAGTACTAAATCAAGTTATTTATTACATCACAATGACTTTACCATGCTCTCAACAACTTTCTTAGCATCTCCGAATATCATCATAGTTTTATCCATATAAAACAGATCATTATCGAGACCGGCATAACCCATCGCCATACTGCGTTTTACAACCATAACTGTACGCGCCTTATGTGCATCCAAAATCGGCATACCATAGATGGGACTACCTGGAACGTTTGCTGCCGGATTCACCACATCATTTGCGCCTAGTACCAAAACAACATCCGTATTTGAAAAGTCACTATTGATTTCTTCCATTTCCAGTACTTGTTCGTAAGGGATCTCGGCTTCCGCTAGTAACACATTCATGTGCCCCGGCATACGTCCAGCGACTGGATGAATAGCAAACCGGACATTCACTCCCTTTTCATGCAACATCTCTGCCAATTCCTTGACAGCATGCTGTGCCCTTGCAACCGCCAAGCCATATCCAGGAATGATAATTACACTATCCGAATTACCCATCAAGAAGGCTGCATCTTCTGCACTCCCGCTACGATGAGTCTTCTGCGTACTGTCCGCAGCCACAGCAATTCCGCCATCACTGCCAAAACCACCTAATATGACAGATAAAAATGGTCGGTTCATGGCTTTACACATAATGTAAGAGAGAATTGCACCCGAACTACCCACCAAAGATCCTGCAATAATCAACATTGGATTACCTAACGAAAATCCGATCCCTGCTGCAGCCCATCCAGAATAAGAGTTCAGCATCGATATCACGACGGGCATATCAGCGCCACCAATAGGTACAATAATCAAGAATCCTAATACGAAAGCGATTGCAGTCATAGCAATAAATGCGGTCCAATTCGTCGTTTCACTAAAAAAGAACCACAAACCAAATCCAACCATGGCAATTGCCAGCAATAAATTAAGCATATGCTGACCGCTGAAAACAATAGGCGTACCACTCATACGGCCAGATAATTTCAGAAATGCAATAACGGAGCCCGACCAAGTCATTGCACCAATAAAGGTTCCCAAAAACAATTCCAGTTTACTGCCCGCTGGTAAAATTGCAGGCAAACCGAAAGAAACCGGATTATTGACCGCTGCAATCGCGATAAATACTGCCGCTAGACCAACCAGCGAGTGCATAAACGCAACCAATTCCGGCATTGCTGTCATCTGCACACGCTGCGCCACAATCGCACCGATAATGCCACCCACCGCAATACACCCCAGAATCAAAATCCAGTTCTGCGTAAGCGTCAAGGTTGTGGCAACTGCAATCGCCATACCTACCATGCCGAACAAATTTCCACGACGTGCAGATTCAGGCGAGCTTAGACCTTTTAGTGCAAGTATGAAAAATACTGAAGCAACTAAATATGCAAGTGCTACCATATTGGCTGACATTTACGCGTTTCCTTTTTTATCTTTTTTCTTGAACATTTCCAACATCCGTTGGCTCACCAGAAATCCACCAAAAACATTGATTGATGCTAGTGTAACTGCAGCAGCACCTAACCAAACGCCCCAGTCAGTTTCTGTTGGTCCCGCAGCTAGCATTGCACCGACAAGAATAATCCCGGAAATAGCATTAGTAACTGACATCAGAGGGGTATGCAAAGCTGGCGTAACATTCCATACGACATGATAGCCAACAAAAACTGCCAGCACAAAAACCGTTAGATTGATAATAACCGGATCAATTTCACCAATCATATTTACTCCTTTAAAATTCGTTTATTAACTGTACGTGCTCGAAGCTGCAACTGAATAAGCATTCTACTTAACTTATCACTGATTATGATTTTCCAATGACTTCTCCGCCTGTACATAGCAATGTACCCGCAATGATTTCATCTGATCGGTCTAGTTTCAATGCGTCACTTTCTTGATCAAGCATTAGGTTAAGAAAATTCATCAGATTACGTGCATATAAAGCACTAGCGTCGGCCGCCACTAAACCAGGAAGATTTGCAATTCCAATCAGGTGGACACCATGTTTAAGCACATTCTTATTTAATTCGGATAATGGGCAATTACCGCCTGCTTCAACTGCCATATCGACAATAACCGAACCTGGCTTCATCGCCTGTACGGTTTCTTCTTTGATCAAAACGGGCGCTGGACGCCCTGGAATTAATGCGGTGGTAATAATGATATCTGCTAAAATCGCGCGCTCATGGACTAACTCACCTTGTCGCCGCTTATAATCATCCGACATTTCCGTCGCATACCCGCCCGCAGTTTCAGCTTTGGCTTTTTCTTCATCACTGAGTGGCACTTCCACAAACTTGGCACCCAGACTCTCTACCTGTTCCTTAACTGCCGGCCGCACATCGAAAGCTTCAACCACTGCACCTAACCTTTTCGCGGTTGCAATAGCCTGTAACCCAGCAACACCTGCGCCCAGTATTAGAACTCGCGCTGCCTTCACAGTACCCGCTGCTGTCATCAGCATAGGGAAGAATTTTTGGTAGGCATTTGCTGCCATGATGACCGCTTTATAGCCCGCAATGTTTGCCTGTGACGACAGAACATCCATATTTTGCGCTCGAGAAATACGTGGTAACTTCTCCATCGCAAAAGCAGTCAATCCATGCTGTGCAAGTGCATCCACTCCATCTTTTTGATGCGGCGACAACAATCCCAACAACACCACATCCTTACGCATCATTGCTAACTCGCTGGATTCCGGCCCGCGTACTTTGAGAACAATTTGTGATTGCGCATACAATTCAGCCACATCGTTAACTATAGATGCACCTGCTTCCTGATAGGCTGAGTCCGGTATACTGGCACCCGCACCAGCACCTGACTGGACTAAAACCTTATGAACACCCTTGGCAGTATATTTTTTCACGGTCTCCGGTGTAGCTGCTACACGCGTTTCTTTTTCGCGAATTTCTGCTGGTATGCCGATATGCATTGATAATCTCCCTTTTCTTTCCAACCTGCTTGCAAATAAAAACTGATATTGAGTTTAATCCTTTTAATGAACTGTGAATTATAAATCAATTTACTCACAATTCAGTAAATGGATCAGGAAAAACTTGATATCGCATGATTTTCTGATTATTCACACAACCTTTCGTAGCAGTTAAGTCTGCGTAGGACTAAATAATCAAGAAAATGGATCAAAAGTTATCCAGTAATCACGCTTCTCAGTAGTTTTTTGATAAAAAATTCTTTTCGAATACTCATAAATTGTTCAATAGAGTTATCTACCAGGAGTCTTATTCACTTACTTTACTAAACTCATTTTCTAATTGTTCTGTAATCCGTTTCAATAAAGACGAAATCTTTGCCAGTATTGTTTCTACATCAAGCCAATTATTATCAGCACTCGCTTGCTCAAGTGCTTCGCATAAATCAGCGAAACTTAAGGCTCCAATTGTCCTGGCTGAAGATTTCAATTTATGGCCTAAGCGCCCTAGCGCTGATAGATCTTTTTCAGCATGAGCTACTTTCATTTCCGATAATGTGTTATTGGCAACTTCTATAAATTTAAGACAGAACTTTCGTACTAACACAGAGTTATCATGAAACATCTGACGCAATACTGTGATATTAACCGGCAATGATTCATCCGATAGTAAACCTTTTTCCACTTCTTTAATCACTATAGATCATACTCCGTTTTTTAAACAACGATCGATCCATCGGTTTGTTAGTTTTTCTTGTACAGTGTTTTGGCGCAAGCGTGTATTCAATCCAGAAAAATCCACCTGATCCAAGGGTTGATCTTGATTGAAGCAAGAAAATACATAGGTAATTTTCCCCGTTTCCGGGTCCTGATGGGGTTGCAGGCATTGCGCGCAAATTTCCTTCATCATGCACTGCATGGGCGAGTTAATCGAACCAATGGCAAAATGATCCGCTTTCAAATAAGGCTTTAATTGATTATGACGGGCTACACCGACAGCAGCCATCATACGATCTGAGCCAATTGCGATAATATGATCGCCTTCGCCCAGCGGCACTGGTTGCGCACCTAATTCACCGCTGGCATAAGCCACCATCGCCTGCACAATATTCCCTACGTAGCTTTTGTCTTGTGGGCGTGTGGCTGTAAAACCGGGAGACTCATCACAGCACCACACGACAATGTCTGCTGCGGCCTCGATTTCAGTCACTTTATAACGATCAATCAGTTTCTTATAGCCAGCAAAATATAACACTTTCGAACCGGCTGCACGTGCGGCCGTGCCAATGGAAAATAGTACCGCATTACCCAGACCACCCCCCACTAGCACCACCGTCTTATTCTCAGGAATTTCTGTTGGTGTTCCGGTAGGCCCCATCAGAACTACTGGTTCACCCGGTTTAAGCATTGCACACACATTGGAAGATCCACCCATTTCCAAAACAATGAGTGAGACCAATCCATGCTCGACATCAACCGATGCACCCGTCAACGCCAGACCTTCCATTGCCAATCTCGTATCTCCAGCAATTGTCGCCAACGTTGCATAATTCTGGAAGCGATAAAACTGACCTGGCTGAAAATGCTCTGCTGCCATCGGAGCATGTACGACAACTTCAATGATGTTAGGAGCAAGTCTTACTATTTTATATACCGTTGGACGAAGCTGATTATTCAGTCCTGCAAAAAACTGCTGAGTTGATAAGCTCAATTTTGGTTTAATACGTTCCAGCACACGGTGCACCAAAGGATACCCCTGCTTGGCACTTGACATCGCCTTCACCACATTACCGGAATAAGAAGGATGCAAATCACCAAAGAAACTGATAAAGCGACCATCCTGACTATCCCGATAGCGACTAAGCAAAACCATCGGCGTCTCGGGTTTGGGATTGGCATAGGCAGGCTGCACTGGATTCCCTTCTTCATCACAGGCAGCAAAATAGCGGCCATTGAGCTTGAATAGTTTTTCATCTTCCCGTGCCAGCACGGTATTGGGTTGAGTGCCAGCCGCAACCAGCAAGGCACGCGCCGGTAACTCTACATTACCTGTATCATGCCACTGCCCGGTTTCATCCCGCTTCTGTACTATAAACTGTACCGATTGCGTGTGTTCCCACTGATCCACATTAACACGCTTTGGGGTCATTCCCTCAGCAAACCAGATGCCTTCTTCCAGCGCTTTTTCCACTTCCTCATGATTCAACGTATAAGAAGGGCTATCTATTAAACGCTTCCTGTAAGCTATTGTCGCGCCACCCCATGCTTGTAGCAGGTTGACGATACGCGGTGCGCGCTTTTCTTTTTCTGCAGCTTGACGTTCCTCCCGAATTGCTCGCGCATGATTAAGAAATTCATCAGCAATTTCTTTTTCCTCATCATCCCAAACTTCTCGAATCGCAACTTCACCTTGTACTGCGGTCAGTATTTCATAGCGCTGCAAAAACTTCTCCACCTGAACCGGGTAATATGCCAATGCCTCAGTGGCTGTATCAATGGCTGTCAGGCCGCCACCAATCACCACCACCGGTAAACGTAATTGCATATTAGCAATCGAATCGCTCTGCGCAGCACCCGTAAGTTGCAAGGCCATCAAGAAATCCGATGCGGCACGCACCCCACGTGCTAATCCATTCGGCAAATCCAGCACAGTGGGTCGCCCAGCTCCGGCAGCCAGGGCAACATGATCAAATCCCATGGCAAATGCATCATCGGTAGTCAATGTACCACCAAAACGTACACCCCCAAACAATGCAAACTCTTCTCTTCGCTCCAGTAACAAACGAATCAACTTGAGAAAATTTTTATTCCAGCGCACGGTAATTCCGTATTCTGCCACTCCACCAAAACCTCCAGGTGTGCGTTGATCTAAATTTTCTTCTAACGTACTAGACAGTCGAATCGCCTGAAATGGCACGCGTTCTCCCTGTAGATTTACACCCGATATCTCTTCCGGCAAAAATTCGATCTTAAGCCCGTCAATTCCAACCACCGTGTGGCCTTCATTCATCAAATGATGAGCCAGCGTATATCCGGCCGGTCCCATGCCTACCACCAGCACCTTGCGTCCGGATGCCGGTTTTGGCACTGGTCGTTGCAAATTTAACGGATTCCAGCGTGTCAACAAACTATAAATTTCAAATCCCCATGGCAGTTCCAGCACATCTTTGAGCGTTCGTGTCTCAGCTTGCGGAATATCAACCGGCTCTTGCTTCTGATAAATGCAGGATTTCATACAATCATTACAAATACGATGGCCGGTTCCGGCACACATCGGATTATCCAATGTGATCATGGCCAGACTGCCCACCGCGACACCCTGTGCTTTAAGTTTATGGAATTCGGAAATACGCTCTTCCAGCGGGCAGCCTGCCAGCAGCGCGCCCAACTCACTGCGCTTGAAAGCAGATGGCTCATCCGGTGATTTCGATTTTTGTATCAAACCTTTAGAGCACGAATCCTTACCTTGATCATGACACCAGATACAGTAATTGGCTTCATCGAGCGCCCCCATCAGGTCCGTTCCGGTATCGGTCAACGCAAAGCCATTGCGTTCACGTAGATGCCCGAGCCGATGCATCGGATACCCTGCCGATTCATCCGTTTCCAATGACAATAGATGCTGAAAATCCAACTTGGCAGGCGACTTAAATAAAATTCCTTGTTGGGTATGTCGTTGCCCTTCTGGCGTTCTCAGTGCCCAGGCAGCATAGTGGAGTGCTTTTTTCAACCGGAATTCATTATCCGCTTCCGCATCCATCCACTGCATCACTTTAGTAGCAAATACCAATTCTGAAAAAGCTCCGCCAAATTCTGCCGTAAGTTCCTTTTCAAGAATCAATCCATCAATACCAGCCAACTCTTCATCATTAACTTTTCCCTTAGCTCGGCGTTGGACAAATTGTCGCTTGCAAAAATATAGCGGAGCCAATTCATGATGCTTTGCTGCCAACTGCTGCACTTCGTTCTCAATGCTAAACAACCGGGCAATAAAATCTTCCAGCCAAGGTGCAATTTCAATTAATAATGCGGATTCGTCCTTGGGTAACAAATCATTTGGATGTGCACGCGCATACTCCAGTTTTTTATATAGCGCCTCATCACCGGTGCGAAGAAAGTCCAGAAATACTTCATCCAGCCTAACCAAGCCGTCACGACGATAAAGATCAGCGATAGTAAAGCCAAAGTTAAAATTTGATGAAGTAGTTATAGTTTCCTGCCGAGTATGCAATGTAGCATCCATTTTTGTCATAATTCCAGATATTTAATAATTATTTTTTGCTAATGGGAAAATAGGCCATCATTATTTGTGGCAATATTGCCCGCTTATATTCAAAGTTTTGAGTTTCTATAAACGTTCATCATTTGTATTTTTATACTCTGATAACCATTTAATAAGTTCATCCGACGACATCGGCTTTGCAACAAAATATCCTTGCACTTCATCACAGCCAAGTTCGATCGCCAATGCATAATCAGCCTTCGTTTCAATTCCTTCTACCACTACGTTTAGGCCAAGAACTCTGCCTAATTTTATACTCGATTCAAGGATTGCACGAGTCGCCGGATCTTCAGCCGCACCATGTGCAAAAATCCGATCTACTTTAAGTTCTGTGAAGGGCAAGTGTTTGAGTGTTTCCATTGAAGAATAACCAGTACCAAAATCATCAATGGCCAATCCAAAACCTTTAAGCCTGATTCGCGTCAGAATGTCCAAGGTTTGCGCAAAATCTTTTCCCAGCTTACTTTCTGTAATTTCGAGAGTTACCCGATTAATTGGCACGTTACACTCACTCACCGCTTCTGCATAAATCTCTGGCAGATTAAACCGATCCAAATTCTTCATCGATACATTAATAGAGATATTTAAATCCAATCCTTGCTGTAGCCATACATCCAGTTGCTGAGAAGCTTTTATTAAAACATCACGAGTAAAATCGTTGATTAGGCTGCTCTGTTCGATAATCGGAATAAAGTTATCAGGTGAAACATAACCATATTCAGCATGATGCCAGCGTGCCAAACATTCCACGCTAGTTACATTGCCACTCAATACAGCAATTTTGGGTTGAAAAAACAAATCAACCCGATCATCGACCAATGCTTGCCTGACTTCTTGTTCATCAAAAATCTGCATTATCCGGGCGCGAGTAACTTCTCGTGGAACAGGTATCAATAACTGCTCTAATACTGTTGTCAAAGAATCAACTGTCACTGGTTTAGATAGTATCCCTATAACATTGAGTCCCCGGGCTATGGCTAAGCGTTCTGTTGCTTTGAGCAGATCATGACTGACCCCTGAAAACAATACAATTTTTCCCTTGTAATTTTGATCCGCTATATTACGCAAAAACTCGATTCCATCCATTTCAGGCATTTCAATATCACAAATCAGCAAATCAACGGAAGTCACCTGTGCTGACAAGACACATAGACCCGCTCTTCCATCTTCTGCAACCAATACCTCACTAACGCCAAGTTCTCTAAGTAAATGACTGACAAACTTAAGCATAAATTTGTCATCATCAAGTACCAGCACACGCATTTGCTTTTTACCATCCATACGAATTTTATACTCAAGCTTACTTCAATGCTGTTGATCCATTAAGAGAAAATTCTAATTACACTTATTATCTATCACTCCTATCTTGGTGACAGGCACTTTAATATAATCCTGACTAGCTGTTCTGGATCAATTGGCTTGACTAAAAAATCAGTCATGCCAACACTTCGACACAATTCTCTATACTGCTGATCCGCATTGGCTGTCACCGCAATAATCGGCATGTACGGCCATTGCGGATTTGCACGAATCAGTTTGGCAGCCTCTAGACCATCTACAACAGGCATTTGAATATCCATCAATATACAGTCAAAAATTTCTCCTCTACTTAACTTATCCAGTGCTTCTTGTCCATTGCTAGCAATAGCTACAACAGCGCCGTTATATTCAAGTAATCCCTGAGCTACTTGTTGATTCAGTTCATTATCCTCGACCACGAGAACAGTGCATTTGTTTAGTTTCAAATCTGGGCTTTTTATTCTATGCATTTTGTAATAACTTGATTTATTACTTCACTGACAGACACGTTGTAGCCATCTCTTTGAGGTATTGCTATTACTTCTATGCGAAGGCCAGCAGAAACAAAAGATTTATCAGTTATTTCTGCAATACAATGAATAAAAGAATGCGATCCATGTATCCATTTTCTATGCTTGTGATCGTTCTTCATTTGGCAAAATCATGCCGGCGGCTACGGTATTATTACTATTTTCATCAATGATAATAAAGCATCCTGTTGCCCGGTTACTTGCATAGTCATCACAAACAATCGGCCCTTGGACTTTGAGTCCAACATGAGCGATATCATTCATTCTAAGAGTATTTACAGTCTCATGATTCAAAGTATTAATATCAACTCGAAAATCAATTCGACTAATAATTGCTTTTACAATGCGAGTTGTTTGTTTAATCAAATACTTCCGATCCAGATCCAGCGGTTGCTCAGAAAACCAGCACAGCATGGCATTGAATGTTTTGGTGACCTGAGGTTTTTCGCCAGCTTTCACTAACATATCCCCACGCGAAATATCCACATGATCTTCAAGCGTCAAGGTAACGGATTGAGGAGCAAATGCTTCATCAACAGAGCTTTCATGCACAATAATTTCTTTAACTTGTGAGCTCAGATTTGACGGAAGCAATGTTATTTCATCGCCTATACGTATAGAACCCGATTCTATGCGCCCCATATAACCACGAAAATCATGTAACTCCCTGGATTGCGGTCGACATACCCATTGCACTGGAAAACGAAAATCTTCACGATTGATATCATCTTCGATTGATACCGTCTCAAGCAAATCCAGCAACGTGGTACCTTGATACCAACCTAGATGATCGCTCCGTTCCACTACCATATCGCCATTCAGAGCCGACATGGGAATATAGATGATATTTTCCAGATTGAGTTTTTCCGCAAAAGCATCAAATTCGTTACAAATTTTCTCAAATAGCGACTGTGAATAATCCACTAGATCCATCTTGTTAACCGCCACAACCAGATGAGGAATCCCCACTAGGCTAGCCAAGTAGGCATGACGTCGGGATTGCACAAGCACACCTTTACGCGCATCAATCAGAATAATAGCCAGATTAGCAGTTGATGCCCCGGTAACCATATTCCGCGTATATTGCTCATGGCCGGGTGTATCAGCTATGATGAATTTACGCTTGGGCGTAGCAAAATAACGATACGCAACATCAATAGTGATTCCTTGTTCCCGTTCTGCTTGCAATCCATCAGTTAGCAAGGATAAGTCTACACCCTGCAAACCTCGTTTTTGCGTCGTGTTGGCAATTGAAGTTAACTGATCTTCAAAAATAGACTTCGAATCATGCAGTAAACGTCCAATCAAAGTACTTTTGCCGTCATCTACACTACCGGCAGTAATAAAACGCAGTAATTCTGCTTGATCAAGAGATATTTTTTCAATGACCGACATTTGGAAATCCTTCGGAAAATTGTATTACTGCAAATAAAATTGTTGGAATATAGTTTGAAACAATGTCGGCGGATTTAACTAACTGATTGCGGAACTATTTCAGTCAGAATTCTCCATTTATTCATCGATTTTAGAAATACCCCTCCTTCTTACGTAATTCCATCGATGCATCCGAAGTCTGGTCATCCATACGCGTAGCACCACGCTCAGTAATACGTGTCATTGCTGTTTCAGCGATAATTTCATTGACATTTACTGCATTCGATTCAACCGGGCAGGTACAACTCATATCACCCACAGTACGAAAACGTACTGTGATATGCTCAGTTCTTTCGCCAGCCTGTGGCTGCACTAAATGAGAAACAGGCAGCAATCCTGCAGTACGTCGAATCACTTCACGGGTATGGGCAAAATAGATTCTTGGTACTTCCAACCCTTCGCGCGCTATATATTCCCAAACATCCAACTCAGTCCAATTACTGATTGGAAATACCCGAATATTTTCGCCAGGGTGCGTCCGGGTATTATAAATATCCCATAACTCGGGTCGCTGATTTTTAGGGTCCCACTGACCAAATTCGTCACGAAAAGAAAAAATTCGCTCTTTGGCGCGCGCTTTTTCCTCATCCCGCCGAGCACCACCGATACATGCATCAAATTTGAATTCCGCAATGGCATCCAGCAGTGTCACTGATTGAAATGCATTACGACTTTGCGTCTCTGAACGCAACACTACTCTGCCATTTTTAATCGAATCTTCCATACTGCGCACAATTAGCCGCTCGCCTAATTCTTTGACTCGCTGATCTCGAAATGCAATAACCTCTGGAAAATTATGTTCGGTATCAATATGCATCAATGGAAACGGAAACCGTCCGGGACGAAATGCTTTCTCAGCTAAACGTAATAAAACAATGGAATCCTTCCCGCCGGAAAATAACAACACAGGATTGACACATTCTGCCGCCACTTCACGCATTATATGTATCGCCTCACTTTCAAGCACATCAAGATGGGTAAATGCGTGATGACTCATTTTCTTTCTCTCAACAAATAAAACAATGCAAATTCTAGATGTGTTGCTGTGACAAAACAGATCTGATATTCCTAATAATCAAAATTATTTTAATCGAATTACCTTATCGGTATGTAATCCGCATTCCTTGGTTTCCGGAGTTTCCCACCACCAGCGCCCGGAACGTATGTCTTCTCCCGGTGTAACAGCTCTCGAACAGGGGGCACAGCCGATACTGGGATAAAATTTATCATGCAATTTGTTATAAGGCACATCGTAGCGTTTGAGATATTCCCAAACCTCCGTACTAGACCATTCCAACAACGGATTAATCTTTTGCATGCGATTGTCCATATCGTACGCAGATACTTCCAGATTTGCCCGAGTGGATGCCTGTTCACGCCTGATTCCGGTGGCCCATCCACGCTTACCCTGTAAAGCGCGGCGCAACGGCTCCACTTTACGGATATAGCAACAAGCTTTACGTAAATCAACGCTTTGATAAAATCCATTGACACCATGCTCCGCAACATACTCTTCAACTTGTTTTACATTGGGGAAAAAGATGCGCAACATTATTTTGTAGCGTTCTCGCACGATCTGCATCAAATCATATGTTTCTTGCGGCAAACGCCCGGTATCCAGACTAAACATTTCGATATCGATTTGATAGCGATCAATGATGTCTGTTAGCACCATATCTTCAGCACCCAGGCTATTAGCAAACGCCACCGGCGCATAATCATGCACAGCCTCAGTCAGAACGGAAACAGCCTGATCAACTCTCTGTTGCAAGTCAATCATTGAGCGTTCCTGCAGTCGAATTTCCTTTGCGCTGTGTACGCCGGAACAGTGGTAGAGTTTGATCGAATGACGACTGATAAACCTCTGAAAAATCACTGAGTCCTTTTATTGCGTCCTCAATCTTGCGATCCGGCCGCGGCGCAAAAGCATCGAAACCGACACGTTGCATGTAAAACAATTGATCGCGCAACACATCACCGATCGCCCGCAATTCTCCCTTATAGCCTAGTCGTGCGCGCAGATTATAAGCAATGGAATAACCTCTGCCATCCGAGAATTTTGGAAAATCGACTGCAATCACAGAGAATTTGTGTATATCGCCCTTCAAATCTTCCGGACGCTCATCACTAGCCAGCCAAACACCAATATCTTCGCGCCGCTGCAACGTTTCGCGTTGAGCTTGCCATACCTTTAGTGGAACAATGACTTTCCCTGAAGCAACCATAACGCTCTCTGCAGCATCTTGCTCCTGTAACCGCAAGACCACCCAATCATCCGCAACAATGGTTTTATTTTTTATGATCATATCGATTAGAACCTGGGTGAATAATAGGGAACCTCGTACTGCGCAGGCTCCACGCTATGTTTGTCAGCAACTTTTTCTTCCTGAGCCATAAAGTCGGTAGCATACACATGCTCTTTAAATGGCGCATGACCTATGCGACGTACCGTATCGATGAAGCGCTCAGTTTCTATACGCTCGCGCAGATACACATGAATCAAACGTTCGATAACCTCAGGCACTTGATTGAAGGTAAATGACGGGCCAATAATTTTACTAATCGAGCTGTCGTTACCTTCCGCGCCACCAATCGAAACTTGATACCACTCGTCGTGATCTTTCTTTTCCACACCGGTGATCCCAATATTTCCAATATGATGCTGCCCGCAAGCATTCACACAACCCGAAATATTCAATGTAATCTCGCCGATATCATGCTGATAATCCAGGTCTTCGAAGCATTCGGCAATCACCTTCGCCAGCGGTATCGAGCGAGCATTGGCAAGCGTGCAAAATTCTGCTCCAGGACAACTAATAATATCGGTCAGCATGCCAATATTGGGTGTAGTCAATTCATGCTCGGCCGCTTCTTGCCATAAGCGGATTAAATCTTTCTGCCTGACGTCCGCCAATACCAGATTCTGCTTGTGCGTGATGCGTAATTCACCAAAGCTATAGCGATCCGCTAAATTCGCAACCGCTTCCATTTGCTCAGCCGTAGCATCGCCAGGGGCCTCACCGGGTTTCTTCAACGACAAAACAACGATCGCGTAACCGGGAATACGATGAGGTTTAACATTGCGCAATAACCAGTTCGAGAATGAGCGGCTGTCCGCTTTGAATTCATTTAATTTTGAATTATGGTCGGTTAATACTTCATAAGACGGATCAATAAAGAAAGAAGCGACACGATTGACTTCCTCAATGGATAATGTTCCAGGACCATCTTTGAGATCAGCCCAATCGGCCTCCACCTGACGCTTGAATTCATCAATCCCAAGTGCTTTCACGAGTATTTTGATGCGCGCTTTAAATTTGTTATCACGGCGACCATATTGGTTATACACGCGCAAAATAGATTCGACATACGTCAAGATGTGCTGCCATGGCACAAATTCACAAATTTCATTGCCAATGATCGGTGTTCGCCCCAATCCACCACCAACCAGTACCCGGAAGCCGGTTTCTCCCTCTATATTCTTTGTTACCGCCAGCCCGATGTCATGCGCATAGATCGCGGCGCGATCTTCTTTTCCACCACTGATAGCGATCTTAAATTTTCTCGGTAAATACGCGAATTCTGGGTGGAAAGTGCTCCACTGACGCAAAATTTCCGCATACGGACGTGGATCAACAACTTCATCCTGTGCCACGCCGGCAAATTCATCCGATGTAATATTACGTACACAATTCCCAGAAGTTTGAATAGCGTGCATTTCAACTGACGCCAGATCCGCCAGAATATCCGGCGTATCTTCCAATTTAATCCAGTTAAACTGAATATTCTGACGTGTCGTGAAATGACCATAACCCTGATCGTAATTTCGTGCAATATGAGCAAACATTCGCATTTGCTTGGAAGATATCAGACCATATGGCACTGCTATACGCAGCATGTAAGCATGGATTTGCATATACAAACCATTTTGCAACCGCAAAGGCAGAAACTCCTCCTCAGTCAACTCACCTGACAGACGCCGGCGCACCTGATCACGAAACTGCTTGACGCGCTCATTCACTATTTGTTGATCATATTCATCATAGCGATACATAATTAATTTCCTCGCTTATTTGCTCAAAGATGTCCAATAAGTTCCCTTAGGATTCATGGGTATAATGCTTAGATACCGGCAGTAACAATGCCGCATCCAATGGAAATTTGGCGCCATACTTCATGATATGATCCACATCATCATCTTCGTCATGTTTTAATGCCATACCAATATAGGCATGCTCTCCATTTTCACCCACCACAATACCAATCCGCCCGCCACAACCATTAAACCAGGTCACTTGCTTGGGCTTATTCTCTACATTCGTACTCATCAATCAATCCTTGTTTCATTAATGGAAAATTGCCGGAATCTGACAAAAAAAGCAACTCACCATCTCAGATGCTTATCATCCTGCCATTATTAAGTACAACTTCACCACCATCAATTTGATTTTTCAACTCTGATCGGATAGATCAGCGATTATTCAGCATTCCATTATCCTTGACACACACTCAACCAGCGCAGACAGAAGATAGCAAATTCGCTATTCTACCAAAAAACCAACCATAATCGCCTTTCGCGTGTCGATATCAAGCAAGATATAGGAGTATGAATAAAGTTGATCAGAGAACCTGACAGAATAGAATTAGTAACTACCTACCAATTTGCTTTTTTAACTGTATATCATGATAACAATACATTTTTATAAATCAAAATAATATTATATTAGATCTATATAACCATTTATTATTACCAGGTGCATCCATGAAACTGCAACAACTTCGTTACTTGTGTGAAACCGCCCGTCAGGATATGAATTTGTCCAAAGCGGCGAAAAATTTGCATACTTCTCAACCAGCCATCAGCAAACAGATTCAGATGCTTGAAGACGAACTCGGTGTCGATATTTTTTTGCGCAATGGCAAACGCGTTGTAAAAATAACCCCCCCTGGACAATTAATTATTCAAACAGCAACTCGGATGCTACGCGATGCTGACAATCTAAAAAAAATCGCGCAGGAATTTACCAATGAAGCAGGCGGCACACTGACTATTGCAACCACTCATACTCAGGCTCGCTACGCATTGCCAGCTGTAATCAAGCGTTTCACCGCGCGATATCCCAAAGTTAAACTTATCCTGCGCCAAGGCAGCCCGATGCAGATCTCATCTTTAGTAACTTCCGGCGAAGCGGATGTCGCGATTGCTACGGAAGCCATTGAACAATTCCAGGAGCTTGTCATGTTGCCATGCTATGAATGGAATCGATGTGTCGTTGTAATGCCCAAACATCCGCTCTTGAAGGTTAAGAAACTCACATTGGAAGCGATCAATCAATATCCCATTATTACTTATGACTTCGCTTTTACTGGTCGCTCAAAAATTAATCAGGCTTTTGCAAAGCTTGGACTGGAACCTAATGTAGTATTGACAGCAATTGACTCAGACGTGATCAAAACCTACGTGGAATTGGGATTAGGCATTGGAATACTCGCTAATATGGCTTTTGAACCCAAACGTGACAGAAACCTGAGATCCATTGATGCCAGCCATCTATTTGAGCCCAGCACCACCCGTATCGGCATAAGCCGCAATAGCTATTTGCGCAGCTATATTTTCGATTTTATAGAAATGTTCGCACCTCATTTAAATTATGCAACAATTCAAGCTAAATTGGAAAACAACACAGAGGACGGTATAGAAAATTCTGTAGCAGCAATAACTGCAGGCTCAAAGAATGCAAATTGATTCCCATTAAAATTAAAAGTACCATGCGTGGAAGAACAACTCTGAATTGAAACTAAACCCCAGTTAATTTTATAAGGCAAAAAAATGAAAATAATTGTTAGTCTTATATTAGTATCACTTATGCTTGCCATTATCGCTATTGGACCAAGTGCTTACAATATCGCAGCCACAGAAAAGCACTGGGGCATCACCGAAAAAATCATAGAATGGGTGCGTGAAAGCTCCATCAAGGCACGTGCCAGGGACTTGGCAGTACCCTCACTGCAGGATGAGGAATTGCTCGCCCAGGGCGCCGAGCACTATGACGCCATGTGCTCAATTTGCCACTTGGCGCCCGGTGCAGAGCCGACAGAGCTTTCAATAGGCTTGTACCCCCAAGCGCCGATATTCCATCAACGTGAACCTATCAATGATCAAGCAAAAAAACTGGAACTCGCCAGAGCGCACTTCTGGGTAATAAAAAATGGATTGAAAATGACCGCCATGCCAGCATGGGGCCTAAGTCATGATGATCAAGCTATTTGGGGAATGGTAGCTTTTGTGCTGAAATTAAATCACATGAAACCTGAGGAATATCAGAGTCTCATCAAAGCTGCGCAAGATCATGATCACAGTCATGGTCATGGTCATGGTCATGGTCATAATCACGAGCACAGCGATGATTAGTAAATCCGCATGCCTATGCAGCGTTATATACGCTGCTATCGAAGCCAATGACTTTGACACTATCGTTGATCTCTAAAAACCTTATCGCCAGCTACCTTAGCACATATTATCAAGTTGGGATCGGTCCAGATGCAATATCCCTGCGCATCGACCAACATTCGAAACCGCTCACAAAACTTCTGGCGACACTCAGACAATCCTGCGCTGCGATAATGAGTGCTTATAATCCATGCAGCCGACTTGCAAGTAACGAGGCAAACTTAGCTGCACACGAATTACTCAGGAGTTATTTGAATCATCATTCTTACTCGACGATTGAAAGCCTGAATGTAGATCCATCTGGTAAATGGCCGCCTGAAAAAAGCTTCTTTGTTTCTGGATTGGATCTCAATACCGCCCGGTCAATCGGACAAAAATTCAATCAGAATGCAATTGTATGGATTGAGAACGAAGCAATCCCCCATTTAGTATTGTTACGCTAGGGAATGCCATCAAATGCTTTTCGCGACAGAAGGATCGTACTCAAAATTTGCATAACTGAAAATTCAATGTAGCTGGTAGCACAAACCCGATGCTATACTCGGAGCTTTTACAATACAGTTTGCGAGATCATTATGAAGAAAATACTCACCTTTCTGACTTTAGCTATCTTCAGTTTTGGCTTGCTAGCTTTTGATGCGGAAGCTAAGCGCATGGGCGGTGGCAAGAATCTTGGCACTCAACGTCAATCGGTTAATCAGCAGCAAGCTGCACCTAAGCCTCAACAAGCACCAGCAGCAGCGCCCGCAGCAGCAGGCGGCAGTAAATGGGGCGGTGCATTAGCCGGCTTGGCCGCTGGTGGTTTATTGGCTGCACTCTTTATGGGAGGCGCGTTTGAAAACATCAACATGATGGATATCGTAACCATGCTGTTACTCGTAGGCGCTGCGTTTTTCATCATCCGTATGCTGCGTAAACCCAAAGTGGAACAATCGCCCTCCATGCAATACTCGGGCATGAATACAAATACACGTGATAGCTTCAATACCCCTGCGTTCACGCCTCCTGCTGGAACCGCGGCCATGAACGATCAAACCGCTCATCGGCAACCCAATATCCCCGCAGACTTCAAAGTAGAACCTTTTTTACGCAACGCAAAAGCTTCGTTTATGCGTTTGCAGGCTGCTCACGATCATGGTGATATTAATGAAATTCGCGACTACACGACGCCCGCTATGCTGGCTGAAATTAGTACGCAAATTAATGAACGTGGTGATGCGCAACAAAAAACGGAAGTCATGTTCATTGATGCTAATTTTCTAGAAGTCGAAACAACTGATGATATGGCCATCGCAAGTGTTCGTTTCACAGGTCAGTTAAGAGATTTGCCGGATGGTGATCCAGAAGCATTTGATGAAATCTGGCATGTACAAAAAAATCTCAAGGACCCACATGCCACATGGTTGTTGGCCGGCATTCAACAAGTTTCTTAGACTGTTGTTTGTTATCACACCGCTCTTTAATCTCGGTCAGCACTACTCAAACCGAAGTAGTGCTGACCTGGGTTAACAGATAACTTCAAGTTTAAACTTGCGTACTTGCTTTAATTACCATGTATACGCGATTGTCAAAAATTGTGATGGTATTGTCTTTTGCGTTGTACGCATCGCTGGTAGTATTCAATAATCTCACCGATTACAACTCAAATTTCTTCATTACCGTACATGTTCTGTTGATGGATACGACTTTTCCTGATAACCAGGGACGCTGGCGAGCAATCGAATCCCCTTTTCTGCATCATGCAGCTTATGGACTGATCATTGTTACTGAAATACTGATCGCTGGGCTATGTTGGCTGGGTGGCTTGCGTTTGTGCCAGAACATCAGAAACCCATCATCTTTTAATCAAGCAAAAAGCATGGCGATACTCGGACTCACTCTCGGTTTCTTCCTGTGGTTTACCGGATTTATGGCAATTGGTGGAGAATGGTTTTTAATGTGGCAATCGGAAGTAGCCAATGGTCAACAAGCTGCATTTCGTTTAGTAATGATTACTGCTGCCACCCTCATTTACTTGACCCAGCCAGACGCGGACAGGCATAGTTAGAAATTTTTTCAGAACTGCTCGAATTCTGAGGAGGTCGATGAAAGTTTATGTTAGTACAAAACTCAAGAGATCCTTTGCAAGTTCTTAGAAAGAAAATTAAGATAATAATGCATCGATTCCAGCCTGAGCTATCTGGGCATCTTGGAAAGATCTTACGCCGCTGACGCCGATTGCACCGACAAATTGATTGTTAACAATAATCGGCAGTCCGCCTTCAATCGGCAAGGTGCCTGGCAAATTCAGATAGCGCAATTGCCCTTCTGCAATATTGTCTTCCCATATCTTGGTCGGGCGGCGAAAGGCAATCGCTGCACGCGCTTTTTCAATCGCCACATTGATACTGCCATATTGCGCATAGTCCAGACGTTGCAAATAAAGCAAATGACCACCATCATCGACAATTGCAATAACAACCGGCCATTCGTTCCGCATTGCTTCCGATTCCGCGCCCGCCGCCATTTTCTTGGCATCGTCCAATGTGAGAATTACTTTGTTCACAGTCATATGATCCCTAGAGGAAAAAATGAGCAACAATTAATTAAATTCCGGCACCACCCTCAAATACCTCATGACGCATCTGCGCCTGAGAAATATTACTGCCCGGTGGCACACTCCGTGTCAGCCATACATTACCGCCAATCGTCGAGCCTCGTCCTATGGTAATTCGTCCCAAAATTGTAGCACCGGCATAAATCACCACGTCATCTTCCACAATGGGGTGGCGCAAATTGCCTTTCACCAGGGTCCCATTCTCATCCACCGGAAAACGTTTCGCGCCAAGCGTAACCGCCTGATACAACCGAACATTTTTTCCAATGATCGCAGTCTCTCCAATCACCACCCCAGTTCCATGATCAATGAAGAAACTGCCACCAATCTGTGCGCCCGGATGAATTTCAATACCGGTGACCGAATGCGCAATTTCCGAAAACATTCGCGCAATCAGAGGCACCCCTAAACCATGCAAAACATGCCCCAACCGATAATGCGTAATCGCCATGATACCAGGGTAACAAACCAGTACTTCATCCACATTCCGCGCTGCCGGATCGCCTTCATACGCTGCCTTAATATCAGTTTCCAGCAAACGTCGGACCTCCGGCAAGCGTTTTGCAAACGCCTGTGTAATCGCTACCGATTGTGCACGATCCTCATCGCCAAGAACTTCCAAACCAGAGTTATAGTGCAACTCATGCTGAATCTGCACCATTAACTCGCGCAATGTCATATTCAGCGTATGTCCAACATAATGATCGATTCCCTCATCAGCCAACTCGGATGAACCCAGCCGATTCGGAAACATAGCTGCACTCAGGCCCTCTGCAACACTCGCCAGCATCCTGCGTGACGGTAGTCTGGGCGGGCGATCATGTCGGTTGCGACTTTCCAATGAGGCTATACGAATTGCTCGCAACTCAGCAACGATACTATCTACATCCAGATGCGTAGTACGCAATAAAAGATCACGTGTTCGCTTGTTAGTGTTCACTATGATGTCAAACCTTGTGCATCATACATACCTTCAAAAAGAATACTGCTCAGATAACGCTCAGCGGAATCAGGCAATATTACTACGATAGTTTTCCCCACATTCTGAGGAAGCTTAGCATGACGTACTGCAGCCGCCACGGCCGCACCGCAGGAAATACCAGCGAGAATGCCCTCCTCACTCGCTAAGCGTCGCGCATATAGTATCGCCTCTTCATTGGTAACTTGCTCGATTTCGTCCACTAGCGAAAGATCCAGATTATCGGGCACAAAACCAGCGCCAATACCCTGAATTTTATGCGGTCCAGGCTTCAATGAAACTCCAGTACGCTTTTGTGACAATACGGGGCTCGCAGTGGGCTCAACCGCCACCGAAGTAATAGCTTTACCTTTGGTGTGTTTGATATAACGAGAAACGCCGGTAATCGTACCACCTGTACCCACGCCAGCTACAAAAATATCGACAGCACCATCAGTATCACTCCATATTTCCGGTCCTGTGGTTTTTTCATGAATTTCCGGATTAGCTGGGTTCTTGAACTGATGCAGCAACACATACCGGTCCGGATCAGAGGCGACAATCTCTTCCGCCTTCGCCAAAGCGCCATTCATTCCGTGTGCACCTTCGGTTAATTCTAGCTTGGCGCCCAAAGCGATCAGTAATTTACGCCGCTCCAGACTCATCGTTTCAGGCATCGTCAAAGTCAATGGAATTCCTCGCGCGGCTGCTACAAAAGCCAGCGCGATCCCAGTATTACCGCTAGTGGGCTCAACAATTTCTTTCCCAGGTCCCAATAATCCTCTGCGCTCAGCATCGTCAATCATCGCGACACCAATGCGACACTTAACCGAATACGCCGGATTACGTCCTTCAATTTTTCCCAGCACGATTGCTGATGCATCGTCAATTACACGATTCAGTCGCACCAATGGAGTTTTTCCAATAGATAACGAATTGTCTTTAAACCAATTTACCATGATTTCCCTTTATGCGTCTGATTCGGATTTCAAGCCAAATGCACCCTATTAACTTTTTTTAAATTAATCGCCGAATCACAATCATTGATGCTCATAGCTTGATAGTTTCGGCACAAATGAATGTACTGAAATCCTGTCCATTACGATTCTATCGTAACTTCTGAGCCAAAAGTTTCACTATAGCGCATTCATTCCACTGTCGAAAGTAAATAAGCAGAAGCATGTTATTTTTAGCCATAACATTCTTACTACCTATATATGAAGGCAAGTTGTACTGAATAGGAATAAAAACAGGAGAAAAAAGAAATGGCTGTGCTGATAACCATGTAGAAAAATTACCCTTGATGGCAAGCCCTAAAAAATATTAGCCGCCAAACCAATCCTTGTCCATAAAGATGGTAGCGAATCCCAGATTCGAACTGGGGACCAACGGATTATGATTCCGCTGCTCTAACCACTGAGCTAATTCGCCACGCGCTTAAAACACAAGGGCCGCATTCTGCCCTTGAGGAGGTGGCTTGTCAAGATCAAATATGTGACATGACAAGGGTTTATGCGTATTTTCATGGAATTGGGTAATGTTTACCGATGCTTTCGGTGTCTGTTGATAACATTAATTTGATCAACTCATAACGCACGGTTGTCGAATGATTCGGTCAACCAACAATATTCACTTTCGGCGCAGATGAAGTTTGTGTTACCTGTCCTTAACAAACCAGTTGTATAATCAATTCCATGAAATTCGATATTATAGTGATTGGCGGTGGACTCGTCGGTGCAAGTTTGGTTACTGCTTTAAAGGATAGCGGCCTGAAAATAGCATTAATTGAACCACATGAATCCGTACCGGTAGCGCAAGATGAGAGCTGGGATAGCCGGGTGTATGCGATAAGCCCGGGCAGCGCCGCTTTCCTGCAACAACTGGGCGCGTGGCAGTTGATGGAAATTGACCGGGTAGCGCCAGTTTATGAGATGGCGGTATTTGGCGATGACAATACAGCACACATTAACTTCAGCGCGTATGAGATTGGTTTATCCGAATTGGCATTCATTGCTGAAAACCGCCAATTGCAATCAGCTGTTTGGCAAACGCTTAAATCTTCAAATTCAAATATTCAAATATTCTGTCCTGCAAAATGTACCGCAATCATCTGGCAAGATACGCATGTCAATGTCCATCTGGCTGACGGCAGTCAGCTTGAAACTGCATTGGTTGTGGGTGCAGATGGCGTAAATTCATGGGTACGTAAACAAGCAGAGATAGATGTGTCGCAACATGGCTACAATCAGATTGGCGTAGTAGCTAATTTCAACACGGAACTATCACACCGTCAGATTGCTCATCAATGGTTCAGACGAGATGGTGTACTGGCATTACTTCCGCTACCAGATAAACGAGTATCAATGGTTTGGTCTACCACGGAGGAGCATGCAAAGTTCTTACGTAACTTGCCTGCAAAAGAACTCTGTCAACAAGTGGAAGAAGCTTCTTCACGTGTTCTGGGTGCCTTGCAGTTGATTACACCGCCAGTAGGTTTTCCATTGAACTATGTTCATGTAAAAAAATTGGCTAAGCCTCGTCTAGTGCTAATTGGCGATGCTGCGCATGGTATCCATCCGCTGGCTGGTCAGGGTGTCAATCTTGGATTACGTGACACGCGAGAACTCGCGGCAATTCTGAATACGCAAAACAGACTGACAGATTGCGGCAGTTATATGTTGTTGCGGCGTTATGAACTGGCTCGCAAGGAAGATATTCTGGCACTGGAATTGGTAACGGATGGGTTGCAGAAATTATTCAACAATCCCAATCCGACATTAGCCCGCATACGCAATTTAGGGCTTGAAATAACCAATCATCTGCCATTGATTAAAAACCAATTGATGCGGCACGCTTTGAATTAAATTTCTTTTTAAACAGGAGTTGTCATGACTATACACTTAAAGCTTTTCATTTCGATCCTATCATTAAGTTTTTTTTCCGGAACGCTATGGGCCGATGAAGAAGCTGTTAAGAAGGCCGTTCAATCACATTTCGAAGGTCAAAAAATTGACAGTCTAAAGAAGACACCTTTTTCAGGGTTATACGAAATCGTTATAGGCGATGAACTATTCTATTCCGATGATAAAGCAAATTATTTCTTTTTTGGTCATGTCATCGATACCAAAACCCGCGCTAGCATGACCAATGAGCGTATCGAAGAAATCAAATCGGCAAGGCGAGTGCCATTCGACACACTGCCTCTGCAACATGCTATCAAAGCAGTCAAGGGTAATGGCAAGCGGAAACTGGCAGTTTATACGGACCCCAATTGCCCATACTGTAAGCAATTGGAAAAAGAATTGATCAACATCACAAATGTTACTGTTTATAACCTGCTTTATCCGGTGCTTAATGGCTCGATGGAATTATCAAAGAAAATCTGGTGCTCTGAAAATCAAATCAAGGCTTGGGAGGATTTTATGCTGAAAGGAACCACACCAGCAGATAAAGACTGCGAAACGCCTCTGGAAACACTGGTAAAATCAGGTCGTGAAAATAAAGTTTCAGGTACGCCAACCTTAATTTTTTCTGATGGCTCGATCGTCGGAGGAATGATTCCTGTCGCAGCTATTGAGGAAAAGCTGGAAAACGCAAGCAAAGAAAAATAAAATTTACATAGCTAAAAAGCTTGCTGATAAATTGCAGCAGGCTTTTTATTGCTGCGTAAGTACAACGGGTTGATATTCCTTCGGCATCAATATCCACATATTTCCCGCCTGCTTCATTTTACCTGCCTGATTCCCAGCCTCATGCCCAAAACCCCAAAAGAAATCAGCGCGCACTCCACCTTTAATCGCACCTCCGACGTCTTGTGCTATCATGAGCCGATTCAAAGGCTTATTCGTATTGGGCCAAGTAGTTGACAGAAACACCGGCACACCCTGCGGGATTGAAAGTGGATCGATGGCGATACTTCTGCCTGCAGTCAATGGAACGCCCAAAGCACCGATGGGGCCTGATAAATCGGATGGCAGTTCGCGAAAAAACACGTAACGTGCATTTTTCTGCAACAATTCCGCCAATTTACTCGGATTTTGCCGCCCCCATTGTTTGATACCTTGCATGGATGCTTGTTCTAAAGGCAGTTCACCACGTTGCACCAAAAGCTTACCAATCGAGTTATAAGGGTAGCCATTCTGATCAGCAAAGCCTATTTTCATCACCTCGCCATTGTCAAATACAATTCTCCCGGAACCCTGCACATGCAGAAAAAATAATTCAACCTCGTCTTCCACCCAAAAAAGCTCATACCCATCCAATAATTTTGGATTATTCATAATTTCCGCTCGGCTGTAGTAGGGCACCACTTTGCGGCCATTCAGACGTCCGCGCAAACGTAGATCTTTAAGCTCTGGGTAGGCTTCGCCTAATTCGATGGTCAACAACTCATCAGGAGCAGCATAAATTGGGAAACGATATTGTTTTGAGGATGTTCGGCTTCCTTTCAGCAAAGGCTCATAGTAGCCTGTAATCAAACCTTCCGCGGTATTATCGGTATTAATAATCTGATAAGGGATGAAATGAGTTTCAAAAAAATATTTTATCGTTGAATTGCTGGGATGCTGCAGTGATGCGGCAATTCTGCAATTTTCTTGCCACATGAGTTGTTTGCTTAAAACCCTACAACTTTGCATAAAAGCCTGCCATGCCGGAAGTAGATCATCACTGCTCCAACCGGTCAATGCAGACCATTGAACGCGCTTATGTATAGACTTTGCCAACGTCTTCTCAGGCAACTGAGACGGCACTACACTTTCATCAGACTGTGTCGGTGGCGGCGTCGGACTGATGCTTCCAGTGGTGCATGCAGTCAACCACAGAAAAGAAGTAATAAGGACAAAACTTAATTGGTTTTTCATCTGATTTTGGTTAAAGTGACGGTTCAATTCAATTATGGGATAGTCTTATATTATGTGGTTACTAATAGTCGAAGCAGGTGTGGCATTGAGTTTATTTCTTTTTATTATCTGGTGGACCATGTTTTCGGGTAAAAAAAAGAAAGATGATGAAAACAAAGATAAATAAAAAGCCAGCATCAGAATTAGCTCATTAGGTTTTCGAGGTCATTTTCATCCATCACACGGGATTCTCAATATCAATAAATTGATGTTGTATTCCAAATTCCTGCGCAATGTGATTACCCAATGCTTGTACACCATAGCGTTCTGTTGCATGATGCCCCGCGGCGATAAATGCAACACCCGATTCGCGTGCAGCATGAACATTCTGTTCCGAAATTTCACCTGTTAAATAAGCATCTACATTTTGCAGTATCGCCGCGTCAAAATAATTTTGTGCGGAACCGGTACACCAGGCTATACGTTGTATGGTTTTATCAGGATCACCGATTATCATCGGTCTGCGCAACAAGGTTTGCGATATTTGGTCGCCCAGTGCTGCCAAACTCATGGATACTTTCAGTTCTCCTTGCATCATGATATCCTGCCCACCAAAACGACCATTTTCAACAAACCCTAATTTTTTCCCTAATTGCGCATTATTGCCAAATTGCGAGTGCGCATCTAGCGGTAAATGATAGGCAAATAAATTGATCTGATGATTCATCAGCAAAGCGATACGGCGTTTTTTTATACCAGTGATTCGCATATCTTCACCACGCCAAAAATAACCATGATGAACCAAAACGGCATCTGCCTTGGCTTCCAGCGCCGCCTGCAAAAGATCAAGCGAAGCGGTTACACCACTGACAACGGTATGAATCTCGCAACGCCCTTCCACTTGCAGACCATTTGGGCAATAATCTTGAAAGCGGGGTATATCCAGTAATTGATTTAGATGATTTTCCAGTTCATCTCGATACATTGATTTCCTCCTTGGCTCTTATACTACATGCAACACATTCATCGCTACGACTATTTTATTGTGGAGTAACTCACTTTGATGTACAGACTTTGGTTAATTTTTGCACAAACTGCGACAGTATTGCTGGCTATTTTTTTCGTCGTATCTACATTGCGACCAGATTTACTCTCCTGGAAACCACGAGGTGAGATCGTAACCGTGAAAGAAGCCACACCTGCGGTTACGTCAGAAAGACCGGACAGCTATGCCAAAGCGGCTGAAATTGCCATGCCATCTGTGGTCAATATTTTTACCAGCAAAGAAATCAAAGAACCTGCTCATGCTTTGATGAACGATCCTATGTTTCGCAGATTTTTTGGCGACCAATTGGAATCCAGGCCACGACGTGCATCAAGTCTGGGTTCAGGAGTCATTGTCAGTCCTAATGGCTATATATTGACCAACCACCATGTCGTCGAAACCGCAGACGAAGTTGAAGTTGCCCTGGTTGATGGCAGAAAAGCCAAAGCCCGCTTAATTGGCTCGGACCCAGAAACAGATTTGGCGGTTCTGAAAATAAACTTAAAAGATTTACCTGCCATAACGTTTGGCCAGTCACAACAAGTTAAAGTGGGTGACGTCGTGCTAGCTGTCGGCAATCCCTTTGCCGTCGGTCAAAGCGTTACTATGGGAATTGTTGGCGCACTAAGCAGGAGTCGGGTAGGAATTAATACCTTTGAAGATTTCATTCAAACCGATGCAGCGATTAATCCTGGCAACTCAGGTGGAGCATTGACCGATACGGCAGGTAACCTCATAGGAATCAACACTGCGATTTATTCGCGCAGCGGCGGTTCGCTCGGCATCGGCTTTGCGATTCCGATCCATATTGCCAAGCAAATTATGGAGCAGATCATTCAATCTGGTAGCGTAATCCGTGGCTGGCTAGGCGTCAGCATGCAAGATCTGACAACGGAACTGGCAGAGTCATTTAATTTGGATAACCCATCGGGTGCTTTGATAGCCAGTATTCTCAAAGACGGTCCGGCCGACAAAGCCGGTTTAAAACCAGGCGATATATTGATTGCAATTGAGGGTACATCACTTAAGAATTCCTCGGAAATGCTCAATCGCGTAGCTTCATTGTCACCTGGCGAGACAGTAAACGTCACAGTCATTCGTAATAAGCAAGAGAAATCTTTTCCAGTACAAGTGGGCATAAGGCCAAAACAAAAGTGATCGCGATCAAGAATTAGAGCAATTTCAAATTTATGAAGAATCTTTTACTGACAAATGGCTTTTTATCCGTAATATCGCAATGGTTTAGTGCCAATATTCTTGCCTTAGGTCGTGAAATGCGGTTGTCATATTTGCCACCGCTGATGGTATATGTTGCCGCCGGTATCTCCGGTATGACAGCGATTGTTGGCACATTTTACGTCAAAGAAAAACTCGGACTTTCAGCCGAATTTCTGGCCATGCTGGGATTTTGGATGATGTTGCCGTGGGCACTAAAAATGCCAATGGGACATTTGGTTGATTTGATCTGGCGGTGGAAAGGCTTGTTGGTATATTTTGGCGCCAGTTTGATCATGCTGAGCCTGCTGATCATGATAGGGTTACTTGGGCATACTGAAGCCATGGTCGCTATGGCTTCAATTGAGACCTGGTATGTAACATCAGCTCTACTGGCTCCTATCGGTTATGTTTTACAGGATGTGGTCGCTGATGCCATGACCGTTGAAGCAGTACCTCGCGTCGATGAGAATGGCAATAAGCTGGATTTAGAAAAGCGAAAACTGATGCATGTCACGATGCAAACCCTTGGACGTGTCGCCATTATCGGTGGCGGTGTGCTGGTATCCGTTGCCAATGTTTTTTTACTCCGCGATGCTGGGTCATTGCCGGAGGCAGAAAAAGAAGCGGTGTATTTATTAGTATATGAACTAGCTTTGATTATTCCGCTTATTTCAATTTTTGGTGTTGTTTTTGCATCCTGGTTACATCGCCGCGAACGCAAGCGCTTTCTCGCACTGGGACATAGCCGTCAGGAAGTCGATTTGTTACTCAATATGCATTCTGAGCCACCAGCTATAAACTGGTGGATTCTGGGCGGTGGATTGGCCTTTACAATCATATCGCTGAGCGTTGGCCTGAGCCGCGCACCCGGTAGTGAGGAAATCATTTTTGTCATTTCCATGGTAATTGTCATATTTTTGATGTGGCGATTAACCGGTGAGCTTGAACCTGAGGCCCGCAACGTGTTAGTTGGCACCGCTGTGTTGATATTCATATTTCGCGCCATCCCTGGACCCGGTGCAGGTTCTACCTGGTGGATGATTGATGAACTGGGTTTTGACCAACAATTTCTTGCTATTTTGTCATTGGTGGGTGCCACGTTAACTCTATTTGGCATGTTCATTTTCCGCCGTTTCATGGCTGAGCGATCGATTGCCTATATCATCGGTTTTCTTACTATCGTAGGAACATTTCTCTCATTACCGATCATTGGCATGTATTTTGGCCTGCATCAATGGACAGCAGCAATGACTGGCGGAGTAGTCGATGCCCGTTTCATTGCATTGATTGATACCGCACTGGAATCGCCGTTAGGCCAGATTGCCATGATCCCAATGCTGGCCTGGATTGCCAACTCAGCACCGGAAAAACTCAAAGCTACTTTTTTTGCCGTGATGGCCTCATTCACCAACTTGGCACTTTCGGCTTCGCAACTCGGAACCAAGTATCTAAACCAGATTTACCAAGTGAAACGTGAAGTGAAAGATACTGTTTCCGGCCAAGTAACCATTCCGGCCGATTATAGCGAACTGGGTCAGTTACTGATTACTGTCACGATCATTGGATTTGTTTTACCACTGATCACAATTTTGCTTGTCAAGCACTCACGTTTCCGCAATGCTTGATTAATTATATTTCTTCTTAATGAACTAGTTAATATCATTTAGCCAATTTAAGCCTAAACTAATTTCTGCGAAATCCGATATCACTTTCACTTGTGTGCATAGCAGTTTATGCATGCAGGTATTTTTTTAATCCTCAAAAACTGAAGCACTTGTTTTATTGTATGCATCAGTATTTGTTTTGATATAGGAGATATTATGCAGAAATGGTTTCTACTGATGGCTCTGGTATTCTTGTTAACTGGCACTGCATTTGCAGCTGTCAATATCAATACAGCTTCGCAAGCTGAGCTTGAAACCCTACAAGGAATTGGCCCTGCTAAAGCTAAAGCGATCATTGAACATCGCGAGAAAAGCGGCAACTTTGCTTCCGTTGATGATTTAGCAAAGGTAAGCGGTATTGGTCAAGGGATTATCAAGCAACTTCGCGATGCAGTTACCGTAGAGGGTGAAAAAGTTACAGAAACTCCGGCCAAACAGGAGTAGTTTTTGTAGTGGATTAATTAACCCTCTCTGAAGATTATTCAGAGAGGGTTTTTATTTACGCGATTACTATGTCTCAATGCTGTTAGCTTATGCGATAATTTAAGGTATCTATGATAAAGTTTGTATCATGCACAAAACGATTGAAAATTTTGTTGGTAATACGCCCTTAGTGAGTCTCAAGCATTTACCCGGAACAACCTCCAACACTATTCTTGTCAAGCTCGAAGGCAATAATCCTGCTGGATCAGTCAAAGATCGACCCGCATTGTCGATGATCTCGCATGCGCAACAACGCGGCGAAATCAAGCCGGGTGATACACTGATTGAAGCTACCAGTGGCAATACTGGGATTGCTTTGGCGATGGCTGCCGCCGTGATGGGATATCGCATGATATTGATCATGCCGGAAAATTTGAGCATTGAACGACGACAGTCCATGAGCGCTTACGGTGCCAAAATTATTTTGACACCGAAATCCGGCGGCATGGAACAAGCTCGGGATTTGGCCGAAAAAATGCGCGACGAGAATCAAGGCATCATTCTGGATCAATTTGCAAATCCGGATAATCCACGCGCGCATTATGAAGGCACAGCACCAGAAATTTGGCGCGATACACAAGGAAAAATCACCCATTTTGTCAGTAGCATGGGAACTACAGGTACAATCATGGGCTGTTCAAAATTTTTCAAGGAACAGCAAACATCCATTAAAATAATCGGTGTACAACCTGAAGAAGGAGCGCAAATACCCGGCATTCGTAAATGGTCTCCAGCCTATTTACCTAAAATTTTCGACACGAAACGCGTCGATCAAATGATTTATGTTTCCCAGCATGAGGCCGAGGATATGACGCGGAGATTAGCACGTGAAGAGGGAATTTTTGCGGGCATTTCATCAGGCGGTGCGCTAGTGGCAGCACTTAAAGTATCCAATCAGGTTGAAAACGCAGTCATAGTTTTTATCGCTTGTGACCGAGGAGATCGTTATCTATCAACAGGAGTTTTCCCTGCCAATGATGTACGATTAGCAGAATAAGGCTTAGCGTCATCCGCGAATATGTTAACCAATTATTTTTCACTTCCGGTTCGTGTCTATTACCAGGATACAGATGCGGGTGGAGTAGTATATCATTCGACCTACCTGAACTTCATGGAGCGAGCACGCTATGAATGGCTTAGAGAACTTGGATTTAATGCCAACACTTTGGTTGCAGCGTCTAACGTCTTATTCATGATACGTTCAGTTGAGATAGAGTATTTCAAGCCAGCGGTATTGGATGATTTGCTTGCTATCACAGTAGCAGTCCAGGAAGTTGGCAGAAGTCGCATCACACTATTTCAGGAAGTTTTGTGCAGTCATATCAAATTAGTAAACGCCACAATTCATGTGGTGTGTGTCGATGCAGAAAAACTCAAACCTATGAGTATTCCTGCATCTCTTCGTGAAAAAATTGGGAAGCCCGCATGAGCACAACAGTAACGCAAGATATGTCATTTCTTCATCTGATTAGTAGCGCCAGCGTACTGGTACAACTGGTAATGTTGATTCTGGTATTGATTTCATTTTTTTCCTGGTGGTATATTTTTCGTAAATTGTTTGTTATCCGCAATGAAATAAAGAAAACAGATGACTTTGAGGATGTTTTCTGGCGTGGAGTAGATCTGCATGCGCTGCATCAAAGAATAACAAGTGCGCGTTATGATTCTGGAAGTCTGGAACGAATCTTTGCCGCTGGTTTTGGTGAGTTTAACAAGCACTCTACTGGCTCTGATCTTGATGCGATAATGGAAAGCACTCGTAGAGCCATGCGTGCCACTTATCAACGGGAAATGGATTATCTGGAGTCACACTTGTCATTTCTGGCTACCGTTGGCTCAGTCAGTCCTTACATCGGCTTGTTAGGCACTGTATGGGGCATCATGAATTCTTTTCGCAGTCTCTCCAGCGTTACCCAAGCTACCATTGCGCATGTTGCTCCAGGAATTGCAGAAGCTCTAATTGCAACAGCGATGGGATTATTTGCAGCTATTCCAGCAGTGGTTGCATATAACCGCTATGCCAGCAACACCGATCAACTGGCTACCCGGTTTGAAAGTTTCATGGAAGAACTATCCAATGTATTGCAACGGCGAGCAGCCGGATAAATTGATATAAGAGGATCTTATGGCGCGTCGTGCCAAACGTCGACTAATGAATGAAATCAATGTAGTACCCTACATTGATGTGATGCTGGTATTGCTAATCATTTTTATGATTACAGCACCCATGATCAATCATGGGCAAATAGAGTTACCGCAGATTGGCAAATCGTTGGCAGCACCGGCTATACCTCTGGAAGTAATCATTCAAGCAGATGGAAGCCTTACCTTGCGCGATCGCGCCAAATCCTCAGCAGAGCAGAAAGTTGATCAGAATCAGTTGATTGAAGCCATAAAACAGAAACAAGCACAAAATGCTGAACAACCGGTAGTGATTGCAGCTGACAAAAACGTACGATATGAAGAAGTCATCAAAGTAATGGATGTTCTGCAGCAGAATCAAGTGCAGAAAGTGGGTTTGCTGGCGCAACAGAAATGAACAATTTGTAATGAGTGTAAGCGTTTTACGCAATTCATCGTATTCCGAACCGAGAATATTATTGGCAGGTGTGCTAGCTGTGCTGGTACATCTTGTGTTTATTGCGTTATTGGTTTTTGGTTTGAATTGGAAGGATCACCCACCCGAAGGAATGGTGGTCGATATCTGGACTGAGTTGCCCAAGCCTCTTCAAGAACCAGTGAAAACTAAGCCACCGTCAAAACAAACCAAGCCCGCACAAGAGCCCGCAAAGCCAGAGATAAAAAAACCGGAGCCTGTTAAGCCTGATCCACCTAAGCCGCCACAACAGCAAGCAGCTGTGACGCCGCCTGTCAAAAAACCTGACATTGCAATGCAACAGAAACCAGAACCCGTCAAAGAGACCAAGCCGGATCTGGAACAGCAAAAGAAAAAAGAACAGGAAAGATTAAAAGAGCTCGACAAACAAAAGGAACTGGAGAAGAAAAAAGAATTAGAAAAACAACAAGAGTTGGAGAAGAAAAAAGAATCAGAGAAACAACAAGAGTTGGAAAAGCAGAAAGAATTGGCGCTACAAAAGGAATTGGAGAAACAAAAAGAGATACAAAAACAAAAAGAGCTGGACGCACAGAGACAACGTGAACAAGCAGCAAAGGCACAACGAGAAGCCGAAGCACAACGCGCTGCGCAGCAAGCAGCAGCAGCAAGGAATCAGGTAACGAATGAAATTTCGAAATATAAGGCCCTGATACTCGCCAAAATCAGAAGCAGAATCGTGATGCCACCTGATTTGCCGGGTAACCCTATCGCTGAATTCAGCGTTACATTGCTACCCGGTGGCGACATTCTCGATGTCAGATTGAGCAAGAGTAGCGGGCACGTTGCTTTCGACAATGCGGTAGAACGCGCAATCTTTTTGTCAAAACCATTGCCACTACCCCCTGATCCTGCGCTGTTTAATGAATTTCGCAGCCTGAATATTAAAGTGCATTATCGTGAATGATTGTTATAATCAGTTAAAAATTTAACGCTTACTGAAAATTAAATGCTTATGTCAATTTATTGGTTTAAATCAACTCGCGTTGTGTTGTTTTTGCTTCTATGGCTCATCAATTCCTCACTTCATGCGCAGCTGAATATCGAAATTTTTGGTGGCGGCGCATCCCGTATCCCGATTACTATCGTACCTTTTGCGGAGGAAAATAAACTTCAACAAAGTATCACACCAATTATCAGCGCTGATTTGCAACGTACTGGATTGTTCCGATTGATTGATCCCGCAGGCTCATCCCCCCATGCGCCTGTGGAAGTAGTTTACGCGGATTGGGCCAATCGTGGAGTTAATGCACTTGTTATCGGCCGCGTTGCGCATTTGTCCGGCGATCAGGTGGAAATTCAGTTTCGGGTAATGGATATTGCCAAGAAATCGCAATTAGCCGGTCTGGCCATTACCGTTCCAACCACACAATTACGGTCAGCAGCGCATCGCATTGCGGATGTTATCTATGAAGCACTGACTGGTGACGTTGGGGTATTTAGTACACGTATCGCCTATGTGTTGAAACGTGGCAATAGATACGCATTACAAGTTGCCGATGCCGATGGCCATAATGCGCAATCCATCATCGAATATACGGAACCGATTATTTCACCCGCATGGTCGCCAGATGGAAATCAATTGGCTTATGTATCTTTTGAGAACAAAAAACCGGTTGTGTACATTCAAACATTGTCAACTCGTGAACGCAGAGCAGTTGCCAGTTTTAAAGGCAGCAATAGTGCGCCGGCCTGGTCTCCGGACGGAAGAAAACTGGCAGTTGTTCTGACGGGTCAAGGTGGATCGCAAATATTTCTGATTAATACCGATGGCAGTGGCTTGCAAAGATTGAGCAGAAGTTCCGGTATTGATACAGAACCTAACTTTTCTCCGGACGGGCGGCACATTCTATTTACCTCCGATCGCGGTGGTAGTCCTCAAATTTACCGCCTGCCGGTAACCGCTGTTGAGTCTAGCAATGCCGAGCGTCTTACTTTTGAAGGTAACTACAATGTCAGTCCCGATTATAGTCAGGATGGCAAAAGCTTCACTTTTATTCATCGCAACAATAATCAGTTCAATGTAGCTGTTCAAGAAATTGGCTCACGTCAGGTGGAAATTCTAACCAGCTCAAAATTTGACGAATCACCTAGTTTCGCACCCAATGGCAAAATGATCTTGTATGCAACTGAAATAAATGGGCATGGTATATTATCCGCTGTTTCGAGAGATGGACAGACTCGGCAGCATCTTTCAGTACAAACGGGTGATATTCGGGAACCTGCCTGGGGTCCTTTGCCAAAATGGAAGTAATGTCTTAGTTTTTTAATCTTAAAGGAGTAATAAATGCGAAAGTTATTAAGCATTGCATTGATCGTTCTGTTATCCGCATGCGCCAGTCAAACAACACAACCTGAAGTTGATGATCTCACAGCAGGTGCAGGTAACGGGAATGGCCTAGGTGGCAGTGATTTGATGGGATCCGACTCAGGAAGACCCAGTTATTTCAGCCAATTAAATGATCCCAACAGCATTTTGTCACAACGAAGCGTTTTCTATGATTATGATAGTTATACAGTATCCAGTGAATATAGAGAACTAGTGCTATCGCATGCTAGATTCCTGCGTGACAATCCCGCTGCCAGCGTAATCCTGCAAGGGAATACGGATGACCGTGGCAGCCGTGAATACAATCTGGCTTTAGGTCAGCGCCGTGCCGATAGTGTTAAAAATATGATGATCTTATCAGGCGCACAAGACGTACAGATTGAGTCGGTTAGTCTGGGTGAAGAAAAGCCACGTGCACTGGGGCACGGTGAGTCGACCTGGAGTCAAAACCGCCGCACCGATATTCTATACCGAGGCGAATAACCATGCTGATACGCGCTTTCTTTCTATTGTTATTACTGAGTTGCAATGTCAGTTATGCCTCATTTTTTGGTGATAGCGAAGCTCGCGAACAAATTGACGCATTGCGCAAGCAGGTTAAGGAAATGGAAGCGCGTATTGCCAAGATGGATCAAGCGCTGAATAGCCAGGCATTACTGGAACTTTATACCCAGGTTGAAACGCTAGGGCTTGAACTGGGAAAATTAAATGGTCAAATAGAAATGCTCAGTAACGATAATGCGCTGTTACAGAAACGGCAACGGGATTTTTATATCGATCTGGATAATCGGCTTCGTCAGATCGAGCAACCCGGTCACCAGACGCCTTCCTCTCATTCTGAACCTCAGGGGTCTCCTCGTAGCATGGCAGCACCGCCATCCGAGGAACATGCATTCGCGCCACGAACTGATGAAATAACGCCGGAATCGTTATCGGCTGAAGAAGCGGTTTCACCTAGAACTTTGGATACTGGCTCCTTTGTTGCTAATGAATTGACACCGCCTGGTCCGGCAGAAAATGCTGCTTATAAGGAAGCCTATGATTCGTTTAGGAATGGTGAATATGCGAATGCTATCGCGCAATTTGAAAGCTTTATGGGAAATTACCCCCAATCCAGTTTAGCACCTGGCGCTGCATACTGGATTGGAAATGCACGCTACGCAATGCGCGATTATCAATTAGCGATCGATGCGCAAAAAAGATTGATCAGCAAATATCCTGATAGTGGTAAAGTACCGGATGCCTTGCTTAATATTGCCACCAGTCAGCTTGAAATGGGTGACCGAAATGCAAGCAGGCAAACTCTGGAGAATTTACTGACAACCTACCCGCAAAGTGAAGCTGCAATAAAAGCCAAGCAACGCCTGGCTCACATCAGGTAAGTCCAAAATTCAAGAACCTAATCATCAATTGCCGTTTGCCGCAATCGTCACAAAGTAGTAGAGTCCGTTTTTTTCCTTCAGGTAATTAGTAATGTTGCAAGCGTTAGAAACAACAACCTTGCGTGTCAGTGAAATTTTCTTTTCGTTACAAGGTGAAACAAGTCGGGTTGGATTACCGACAGTTTTCGTACGTCTGACGGGCTGTCCTTTACGTTGTGGATATTGTGATACCGCTTATGCGTTTACCGGCGGTGAAAACATTTCAATCGTAGAAATCTTGAATCGGATCGCATGCTACAAAACGAAATACGTCACAGTAACAGGTGGAGAACCACTAGCCCAAAAGTCCTGCTTGGTTCTGCTCACCGCGCTCTGCGATGCAGAGTATTCTGTGTCACTCGAAACCAGCGGTGCATTGGATTTATCGCAGGTAGATCGTGGCGTGTGTAAAGTCATGGACATCAAAACACCGGGCTCGGGTGAAGCCGCCAAGAATAACTGGGAAAATCTTATCCATCTGACACAAAAGGACGAAATCAAGTTTGTACTTTGTGATGAACCGGATTATCAATGGGCGCGAGAAATTATTCATCAGAGGCACCTATCACAAGTATGTCCGATCTTGTTCTCGCCGGTTTATGGCAGTCTGAATCCTGCGACGTTGGCATCTTGGATATTGCGCGATCAATTACCCGTCAGAATGCAGCTTCAAATGCATAAATTGCTTTGGGGGGAAGGGCCGGGACGATGAAACATGAAAATCAAACCAAAAGAAAAGCAGTTGTACTGCTTTCGGGAGGATTGGATTCTGCAACCACATTGGCAATTGCACGCGATCAGGGCTTCCAGTGTTATGCATTGAGTATCGATTATGGTCAGCGCCATTACGCAGAATTAAATGCTGCGCAAAAAGTCGCGCAATCTTTGGGTTCGCATGCGCATCAGACGATCAAAGTCGATCTGACTCTATTTGGCGGATCTGCGCTTACAGATCAATCCATTGAAGTGCCAATCTTGGAAGAGAGTCCCAATATTCCAGTTACTTACGTGCCCGCCAGAAATACCATCATGTTATCACTGGCATTGGCATGGGCAGAAACACTGGATTGCCAGGATATTTTCGTGGGTGTAAATGCAATCGACTATTCTGGTTATCCCGATTGCCGCGCGGAGTACATTCAGGCCTTCGAGAATATGGCCAATCTTGCAACTAAAGCTGGGATTGAAGGTAGGCGGCTAACCATACACGCGCCGCTTATACTTTTGTCCAAAAAAGAGATAATTCACATGGGACTTGCCTTAGGAGTTGATTATGGCCTCACCGTTTCTTGCTATCAGGCAGATAAAACGGGACGAGCCTGTGGTGGTTGTGACTCCTGTCGGATTCGCAAGAGAGGATTCAAGGCTGCGAATATAACCGATCCGACCGCATATAAAACTAATTAAGTGCTATTTTTTCTGAGGATTATTTTTACTGCTTTCCTGGCGCATTTTATTTTCAAGCTTTTCCATTTGCTCGGACGTCAAAACCGCTTTCAAGTTTGATCGAGTTTCTTCCTGAATTGACCGCAACTTCTTTCTTTCCTCATTGAAAACAGCTTCAACTTTCTTTTTTTCTGTATTAAGAATGACTTGAATCTTGCTTCGCTGAGTTTCATTAAGACCTAGCTCTTTAGTCATTTGATCGATAGCGTTCGGATTGTCTGCTGGAGAGTTACTCTTTTGAGCATGTACGACAGAAGCAGTAAACCATACAACCGTCAGCGATACTACGCATAGCATTTTTAAACTCATCACGATCCCCTTTAAATTTCTGAGATTAATGCGTTCTTGTTTTGAAAGTATTAAGAACCAACGATAGCATTATCATTCCCCCAGTGAATGAGAAACCCCAGGGGAGATTGGAACAATCTACTACTCTATATTTAGAATAATCCTGAAATGGAACGGGCTAAACCATTGGTCAATTCAACTGCAGCTTCTTCATACTGCAAATTTGCTTTGTTGGCTGTGCTGACTACGCGAGTACGATATTTATTCATTTCGCTGACTTTTGTAGAGGATTGCCTTCTTGCTCCGCCCACACCTTGCTTGGCATCCTGTTGCCTATCTTCACGAACTATAACACCTTCCTCGATTCGCTCAGCTATTTCAACGTCGGTAATAGCCATGAACGTGACATCTTTTACCGAAGCATCTGCAATCGTACTGACGATACCGAAAGCAGCCGCACCGGCTAATCCACCTATACCCGCACCACTCCAGCCATCAATTGCCGCGCCTGTAGCCGTTCCCACGGCAGCGCCCAATGCAGCACTTCCCAGGCCCCCATAACCAGCTCTCAGAGCAGCTTCAGCAGCAGTAGGGCTGGCTTTATCAACACTTAGAATATTTGCCTGCAGCCAGTAATGTGCTTCTTTGGGATTATTGGTAATTCGGTAACCTCTACCTTCCATTGCTCTGGCAACCGTAGCCGTAATATCAAAATTGGTTTTATCGGAAGTATTGCGAATATTCAGATAAACCGTTTTTTGATCCGGCTCAACAGGGTCGAGAAAAATAGAATCACTCATCTTAGTTTGAACATCCAGATCTTTCTTGGCAATGGATGTATGGACTGCTGCACACCCACTTAAAACCAAAGAAAAAATCATGATTCCTGGCAATACCCAGGTATTTTTGCTGGCGCACCCCCCCATTTCATCTCCCTTTTTTAATATTAATAATTAAATGAAAAACACCTATATATAATCAAAGCAAATTATCCATCAATTCAATTTGATTGGGTACATTGATTAATCATTATTAAATGTCTTATATCAAACTGAACACCGCTGATCCCGAAAATCACCAACCAGAATAAAAAGGCAGATAACTATTCACGCCATATAAGCCACCATAATAAGGACGAGCATAGCCGCCAAAATAACTACCGTAACCGATGTTTCCCAGACCGATCGCAGCACCTGCGTCACATCCAAGGCCAACGCAACCTGACGAAAATCTTTGTGTCCGTGTCGGCATACCCTTCTGCGTCGCTTCTTTGAGAGCAGATGTTAAAGCGGCATCGCTTGGAACACTAAAACGTTTATTGATGTTTTCTGCATTGAATTGTCTTTGAATTTCACTGAGATCCTGTCCAGCTGATACTGCACTATTCACAGATCCCACTAGCAGTGTTGCATAAAAAAACAAACTGAACTGTCTTGTACGCATTACACACCTCCTAATTCCCGATGAGTTAATGATTTTATCAAATTAAAGTTTCCACCGTAAATATTTGAGAAATTAATCAGTAGCTTTTGAGCGAATCTCTTCTCAACTCGTACGCAAAACTATACCATGCCCCGAATGACCGCCGGTATTCTTAGCGGTAGATATTCCCCGATTATATGAACCAACCCCTGGAATGTTAAGTTGTAAGAAAGTCGCACAACTTATTGATGACTTAGCCCCACACTCAATTGCTCAGTATAAATTAATTGAATAAAGGCGTTATGTAATTGATTGTGCATTACAAAGGCATAATTGCTCTTGGTGTTCATCAGGAACAGAATGGGGCTTGGTGCTGATCGCAGAGCTTAGGAAAACTCTGCATATTGCGCAGCCCATTCTCATTATCTTTCTATCGCTTCAAATGGTATTCGTGGGAGATTTCTTCCAATTCAGCAATGAGTCGTTGTTTTTATGCAAAACTTACTTGGCAAATGTAAATGAATTGGGATGGAAATTTTGATTTAAGTGAATGATAAGCTATAGTCCAATATTCCATTTATCCTATATAGTTGTAGGATAATATTAAATAGAATTGTAGGAAATAACATGCAATGACTTAATATTTATTACTTACCATGAAGTAATTTTTATTAACTATCCTAATTGATAGTAAATTCGCAGTTAAAGGATCATCGGAAGCCAGACATGCTTATTGTTTTTTCTCTAGAAGAGACTGATTTATCAACTGAATATAAGAATAATTTTAAAATTTGCCATTTTAGTGATTTTTCAGCTTGGGAGAAAGAAAGAGTTACTCCATCCGTATTTATCATCCAAGGAAAAGATAAACAGTATATTTCTTCCGTCCTTGGAAAGGTCCGCAAGGATAGTGATTTTTTTGCGTCTTTGTGTTTCATTACAGACCCAGCTTTCCCATACGATGATTTTCTGCTCGACGGACGCTTACCGCAACCTGCAAATTTGCGAGATGAAATTAATCAGTTTGATAACTTACTGGAATCCCTGAAGAATAATGAGACTTATCTCACTCATCAAGGACGGCTGATTAAATATTTCTGGTTACGTCCGAACTTTGTTCTTCAGCCATACCATGATTGGCAACACGCACGTTTCTATCGCTATCCATTACTCGAAGCGCTTAGCCTAGATAAATCGGATAGTTTCGAATGGCTGCGAAATCTTGCAAATAGCAAAATAATTGATCCCATCATGTTGATTGATCGTCAGCGTGAATGTACTTATTGTCGATCTTCTCATTTGAGTTTTATTGATGTTTGTCCAAATTGCCTTTCTATAGACATTGGAACACAAGCATCGCTACATTGCTTTACTTGCGGATGTGTTGATGTGCAGGAAAAATTTCTGCATAGCGGCACATTAATCTGCCCTAAATGCCATAGCCAGCTGCGTCATATCGGTAGCGATTATGATCGACCGATTGAAAACTATCGTTGCAATTCCTGTAGCCAGTCATTTATTGAAGGCGAGGTACAGGTTCGTTGCGCAATGTGCGAGAAGGAAATGGAATCTAGCGAGCTTATTCAAAATGAGATACATAGTAGGCGCTTAAGTGATAAAGGAAGAACGATCGCTTTTCGTGGGGAAGTTTTTGATTTGTCCTCAGGTTTTGATCAGCTCAATTTCATTTCCCGTGAGTTATTTATTCACGATCTTGATTGGATGATGGTGACATCACGGCGTTATCCAAACATTAACTTCAGTTTGTTTGGAATTTATTTTGCTAACTTGCCAGAATTGGTCGAGCTTTTTAATCATGTACGATTACTGCAAATGCTAGAGTTCTTTGCGCAGCAATTGAGAAGCTTATTACGCACCCCTGATCTTTCTACTCGAACAGCGGAAAACATGCTTTGGCTGCTTCTGCCGAATGCTGACGAACAAGGATTAATCGGCTTTCATAAACGCATAGAAAGCAGCATGAAATCATTATTGGAACAAAGCGAGCATAAATTGGATTTTCGATTTATCAGTACTTCCTCGCAGAAACTACCCAACAAGGAAAATGCTGAGCTGCTACTTGCTCGTCTTTATGGTGAATTGCTGTAATTTATGGAAAATCTGAATCAGACCTGGTATCTGTTTCAGGCTATCCTGTCACGCTATCAGGATTTTCAGTATGTATTCATGCTGATTCCATTTGTGTTGTTTCTTGAGCTTCCGCTTTATTTCATCAATTGGATGAGCGCATTTCGTTATCTAATTAAAGATGCTATAGAGGCGCCATTGACACTCCATTACTTTCCCCATGTGACCTGTGCAATCACCTGTTATGCGGAAGGAAAAGCTGTCCAGAGCACGGTCATATCGCTGTTGGAACAGATCTATCCCGGACACATAGAAATTATTGCGATGTTGGATGGAGTAAAAAAAAACCAGGCCACTTTCCATGCTCTGGTAGAACTCGCCCCATTAGTTTCTCAATACCCTAAACGATCATTGGTGATTATTCCCAAGTTTCAGCGCGGAGGCAGAGTGTCTTCGCTCAATGCAGGATTAAGCCGGGCTCGGGGAGAAATTTTTCTTGCTCTGGATGGTGACACATCATTTGATAATCAGATGATTCATTATGCCGCATCGCATTTTTGGAACCCAAATATAGTGGCTGTCACGGGTCCGATGCGAGTACGTAACGCTAGAAAAACAATCATGACAAGATTGCAGAATTTAGAGTATATGTTGACGATGCAGGTCGGAAAATTGGGTTTTGCGAAGCTGGGTGTTATCAATAATGTACCCGGAGCATTCGGTATTTTCAGAAAATCCTTTCTGCAACAAGTAGGCGGATGGAATACTGGAACTGCCGAGGATCTTGATTTGACACTACGTATCAAACAATATTACAAGCGCTATCCGCATCTGCAAATTGAATTTGAGCCAGGAGCCGTTTCTCATACTGACGTACCTGAAAGTTTCAAAGATTTTCTTAAACAACGCTTAAGATGGGATGGCGATCTTTGGTACATCTATTCGAATAAGCACAAGCATGGCATTTCAGCTTCCATGATGGGATGGAAGAATCTCATTTTCCTTCTTTGGTACGGTATCTTATTCCAGATAGTCATGCCTTTTTCTATCGTGATATACACAATTTATATCGCGGTAAAGCTTCCTCTATATGCTTTTATACTTAGCATGACATTAGTTTATGCATTCTATTTTTGTCTTATCTCTGTTCAGTATATTCTCTATCTGATTTTCATCACAGATAGAAGAAAGGAAGACTGCAATGCTATTTTTATCCTTCCAGTTTATCCAATATTTCAATTTATAACCCGTGTCTGGAGCGCGCTTGCCATCCTGAATCAGATTATCAATAAAGGCCACCTGGATTCGGCCATGGCACCGCTATGGGTACTCAAGAAAGGGAAACAGTAACAGTGCATTTCATATTGCTATTGGCCTTACTGACCCTGCTAAATTCAACTGCGCTTGCTGAAATAAGAACACTGTCTGAATTTTATTCGCATCTTGATCAAGCGGCATCGACATTGAAAGCACAAGCCGATTTAGAAGCACAACGATCTAATTTACTGGCTCAAGAAGCACTCAAGGGTCTGGAAGTGTTTGGGGGTGTATCCGGTGGTTTCCAAAAAAGTCCTTTTGCGCGCGAGCCATTTGGGCATTTTTTTGATCCGCTTGCACGCATTGGGGTGCGCTACCCTTTGCTGGGCAGTGCTGAAAGACAGCAGCGTGCTATTGAAGACGCAGCAACACAAGTGAGGATTGAAACAATTCGTTTAGATTGGAGCCGTCGGCTGGCAGCACTCTTTTTAGAAGAAAACTATGCGGCCTACTGGAGTGCACAAAAAATTCTGTCGTTGACAGATGTTTATCTGCATTTGCGTAATGATGGTGTTGAAAATTTGCTGCGCAAGCGGCAAGAAGCAGGATTGTTGTTTAAATCAGATTACTTCGAGTTTCTTTCCGCTTTTGAGCGGGCGCAACGAACACAAGTTGAATTCTACAACAACAGTAATCAGGCGTTAATGCGATTAGCGCATTTAACTAATTCAGCAGTAACGCCTTTTACACCAGTAAAACCATCTTTAGGTAAAATTGCAAATACCGTATTGAACGAAGTCGACCAGCTAGATCTTAAAATACTACAAGCGCAAATAGATAATCTGCAAAATATTCGGGATACTCAAAATTGGCAGGGAATAGAATCTGATGTTTCAGTCACTGGTTTTGGAGGACCTGCAATTCCTCATCCATCACCGCCCGAGGGTATGCAATGGGGGTATGGCGGGGCGGTTGGTTTTAATTTCAGAATGCCGCTAGAAATTGTTAGTTACCGGAAAAATGAACAGTCACGATTAAACAGTCAATTAATCAGCTTACGTGCAGATTACACACGACGTGATCAGGAGTTACAACACGATTTTCATTCACTACTGAGTAGTTTTCAGCAATTGGCTCAACAAATCAATTTTCAGCGTACACGCCTTGAGGCCGCGCAAGAATTAATGCGCGAAAGGCATCTTCGTCTGCAAGTTCTGGATGGCGATGTGATCGAGCAATACCTGCAAGCGCTGAACAACTATTATCGTATCGCGGCAGAGAACATCGAAGCAGAATCCGAGCACTGGAAACTTCATATCCGCTTGCGACAGTTTATTTTATTACCGAATATGCCAGGAGAAGATAGTTATCCGGAAACCGACCTCACTACATTGCTCGATCCGCTGCATCAAGCAAAACAATTTCTAATAAATGGCGGTAAAGAAGCGTCAGAAAAAACAATTAAACATGCAACGCCTGCGAATACAGAATTTCTTTCCGGTCAACTGGCTGTGTATGTCTGGAATTTTGATAAATTGATAACACAAACTGGATTATGGAAGAAAAAAGAAACTAATGCGATCAATCGATTCCTTGTTTCTCTTGATGCACAACAAATCTCACAAATGGCAGAAAATCCCAAGAGTCTGCAAAATTTTTTACATGATGCTCGTCATCACAAAAAAAAGATTGAATTACTTTTAGGTGATCCGGACTGGATTTTACCCGAGTATCGCAATAATTTACTGCAAATTATCCATAAACTAGCAGGAGTTGGTTTCGATGGGTTGCATCTTGATATTGAACCGGACCAACTGGAATCGGAGCTCAGTGGAAAAGCGAGACTAGAGGAGTTTGTCGAAACAGTTCGACAAGTGGCCGCGATTTCCCCATGGACTGTAGGTATCAGTATTCATCCACGCTATTTAGCGAAGGACTCGTCATTTGGTTTATGCCTTCTCTGTGAATTAAGCAGGATTGGGATCAAAGAGATTGCAGTGATGTATTACTCGATGAACATACAGAGTATTGTCACGATGCTTAAATCGGCAATGCAACAACACCCAACGCTAGTGTTTAGTCTGGCACAAAGCCTAGAGCTGGAAATAGGCCCAGAAAACAGCTATGCACATAAGTCGCGACGGAATTTTATTAATGCAATGCAGCAACTTCAGAATCAACTTCAAAGCTCAAACTTTGGAGGTCTAATTATTCAATCATGGCTAGACTGGGAAAAATACCTTCATGAAAATCCGCTTTAATCAGCCTGAAAATAAAGCTCCGGATATTGATCGAGGATTACGCATTCAATATAGTGAGGCAAAGCGGCCTGGCAGGCCTTGGCGTTGGTATCTGATTGTTGTAATTTCGAGCCTCCCGATCGTTTATTTGCTGACGGTAATTGCATGGGATGCGATCGCAATTGAAGCGAGCGGACGCATTAGAATATCAAATTTTCCTGTCCGTACCGCTGTTGATGGATATGTTCATCAGTTATTTGTCGAACCATTGCAAGCAGTTTCTGAAGGAAACCATTTGGCTGAGCTGACCAATGTACCATTACTTGATAACCATGGTCGATTAAAAATTGAAATTGATGCGCTAATAAAAGAAAAACAACAGCTGTTAGATCAAGTCCTTCAGTCGACGTCAAACTCGGCTCAACTACTGAAATACGCTCAAGAACATAAGACCTTTGCATATAAACGTCTACAGCATTATGAAACCTTATTTACACAGGGCGCAGCTACTCAAGCGGAAATTGTCTCGGCTAAAAATCAGTATCATAAAGCGCTTGAAAATATAGTGGCACTTGAGAGAACAGAACGTCAAGAACAAGATCATTCCTCTGAAATGCGTAGGATTTCAAACCAGATTAGCCAAATGCAACTTGAATATGAAAAGATTCAAGGCCAGATACAACTGCTAAATCTTGTTGCGCCTTCAGGAAATGGAATAGTTACTGAAGTATTTGTACAGCCTGGAGAATATTTGGGTCGTGGACAAGCAGTGCTTGAAATTATTTTCCCTGAGAAAGTATATGTTGATGCCTTCATACCACCCAAATATCAAGATTATGCAGTGGAGGGTCAAATTGTAGTGGTGAAATTTCCTAATGGAGAAAAAACAAAGGCGAAGATAATTTCCGTTCCCGGTGTTACGCAAAGAACGCTGACTGAAGCAGTCAATCCGCTCGAGCCGGTTCGCACTGCAATACTGGCGCATTTGGAATTTATTGAGATCCCTAACAATCGGCTAATCAATGGAATGCCGGTAACAATTTATTTCTATTAAATCAGCATGAGGAAAATATAATTCTTACTTCCTGCTGCCTAAGCAGACAATTTTCCATTCAGCAACTCCAGCACCGCACCCACTCCGGTGTGACGAATACGCGTAACCCCACCATTGCTGATTTTGATGCGATATAAACCGATCGCAGGCGCTTGGAGTGTTTTTGCAATCAATGCACGCATCACACCAGCGTGCGCAACGATCAGAATATGGTGACTGGAGTAGCGCTCTATAGCGGCTTCATAGGCTGAATAAACCCGTTGAACAAAATCGTCGAGAGGTTCGGCGCCTAACGGTCGAGCATTCACAGGATTCTGCAAAAAAGCTTGATATTCGAGCATGCGTCCAATTTTAACTTCATCATGACTCAACCCTTCCCATTCGCCAAACCCCACTTCCTTAAAGCGCGGTTCAACTGAGACGTTAATGTCATAGCGTTCCCCTAAAGCATAGGCAAATGCCTGGCAGCGTTGCAGCGGGGAAGTAATAATTTGCTGCCACTGATTGCAATCGCCAACAGCGCGCCACATTTGCGACCATCCTTTTTCGCTCAGCGGATCATCCACACCATGACCACGATAACGGCGTCCGCCGATGGGCTCGCCGTGACGAATCAAATCGATTAGAGTTTCAGTCATAAATATGTTGGCAGAAAAAACAGATGCAATAGTTTAGCTGATTTATTCCTTAGGGAAACCGGGATTAAACAATAAAAACAATAAATCCGATTGGCCGCACTCAATAGATCTAGTAAACCGATGATCGCATTGCCGATTGCTTTGAATTTAGCGCAATAATTGAAAACATTTCCAATGTCAATTGATGCCAGACAGAGTCAGGTAATAAAGCGCAGTCCTTACAGAATAAAGAGCGTCTTAGTCAATTGCTAACACTGAAAAAACAGCATAGACAGCTTCCCGTCAACCTGCCATTTGCAGCCTTTTAAAACGCGTAGCTAATAATTCCCAACCTTAATATTCGATCCACCGGTTTTTTTCAGCACAGTCAGAGCGATATCGACATATTCGGAAAATTCCAGCGTATCTTCATCAGCTATCGGTGTTGCAAGCACAAAATCGGCATGCTTGCTCGCCTCATCCTTTCTGCCTATGTCATACAATAACTCAGCATAAAAAGCGCGCGTAATAACATCCATGGGAAATAGCTCGTGCGCTCGCTTGAGATGCGCGAGCGCTTTTTGGTTGCTGCCAAAGCTGATCGGAAACCCCGGTAGTTTGTGATACATGCGACCCAGTGCCCGATGGGCTCCGGCGTTCTCGTATCTTTCGTCCAGCTCAACCACTTTCAGTAACAACTCTTCCATCGGCCGCAACATTCTAAGTGCATTCAAAATGCCGCCATCTTCAGCTATTTTACCCATCGCCACGGCTTTCCAGAACAATCCGCGTACGTCGTTGGCATTCAATGTCAATGCTTGATCAGCCGCCGCAATGCAACGCTCAAACAAATGAACACGGTAATCTTTATCGGGTTCGATCTGAGCGTGCATAAATTTTAAACGGGAAAGCTCAGCAAGAGCGACTGGCTCTCGAGAATCTCGCGCCAGATCGCTGAACCAATCAATGGTTTGTAAAAGTAGCGGTGTATCAATCGCATACTTCCACACGGCCAATTCAATTTTCTGAATATTTTCCGGTGTCATTAACGTGGGAGATGCGTCTTGCGCAAATGACGATGCTGAAAAGCAGATAACTGTAATTACTTTACAGGTATAAAGAATAATTTTCTTTTCCAATTGCCGTATGTTCGATTTCATGAAAGCACTCAAGACAAAACCATTAAATAAACTGATCTCACGATCAATCATTGAATATTCTACGCTATATGCCAATCCATTTATGGCACGCATTTAAAGAATAATCCTGTTATGTATAAATTCAAGTCATGAATAATGCAGAAATTTACGCTCTTATTGACAAATTTCAACCACTCGAAAAATCCTGAAACAAAGTAGATGAATTAGAACTGGCATATAATATGCGGATTTTTGAGTGAACATCTGCTTGTCAGCCAGTTATTTCCTGGTACTGCAAGCTAGATAAACTAACAATGCAACAAAAGCACCCTTTACCCGCACCTGGCACCGTAGCACGGTACGCTGATTTTGACGGCTCCAGCGATGCGTTGTTTCTCGCACAGTTGGCGCAGCAGGCTAAGCCTGTCACTATCATCACAGCTAATGCACTTGATGCGCAGCGTCTACTGGAAGAAATTCCCTATTTTGCATCCGAACTGAGAACCTATCTGCTCCCGGATTGGGAAACACTGCCATACGATACGTTCTCGCCGCATCATGATCTTGTCTCGGAACGTCTCGCGACACTGTATCAAGTAATGGCCGGTGCTTGCGATGTGCTGATCGCACCTCTGACCACAGCGCTTTATCGCATGCTGCCACGTGAATACCTCGCGGCGCATACCTTTTTTCTGAAACAAGGAGATACGCTGGATTTGGCCGGATTGCGCAGTCAACTGACATTAGCGGGATACACGCATGTCACGCAGGTTTTCTCACCCGGCGAATATAGCGTGCGTGGCGGCTTGATCGATTTGTTCCCGATGGGCAGTCCGTTACCATATCGTATTGATTTGCTGGATAAAGAAATCGACACGATCCGTACCTTTGATGTCGATACGCAACGCAGCATTTATCCGGTCAAGGAAATCCGTTTATTGCCTGCGCGTGAATTCCCGGTGGATGAAGCCGGGCGTACCTGTTTTCGCGGCAATTTCCGTGAGAAATTCGAGGGCGATCCGTCAAAAAAACAAATTTATAAAGATATTAGCAAAGGTCTGACGCCTGCCGGCATTGAATATTATCTGCCGCTGTTTTTTGAACAAACGGCAACTCTGTTTGATTATTTGCCTGAAAATACATTGCTCTGTTTGCATCAGGATGTACGGCCGATCATCGATGAATTCTGGCACGATACCCAGTCGCGTTATCTATTGTTACGTGGCGATCTGGATCGCCCGTTGCTGCCGCCACTGGAGTTATTTCTATCCAGCGACAGCTTCTTCGCTAAATTAAAATCGTATGCCCGCATTGAGATTCTGCCTCGTGAGCAGGATGCAAAACTTACCGGCGCTAAAACCAGTCTTCCGCTGCCATCGGTGCAAGTCAACCGGCATGCGGAAAATCCGTTGGAAAAATTAGCAGCTTTTGTCACGCAATTCTCCCAATCCGAGGGCCGGGTTTTGTTGCTGGCCGAAAGCATGGGACGGCGCGAATTAATCGCCGAGTATTTGCATCAATACGATTTGCATCCCGATATCTGCCAGGACTATGCCACCTTCTTAAGCAGTAAGCAAAAACTTATGCTTGGCTTAGCACCACTGCATTCGGGTTTCATTGACGGGCCTGAAAAACGGGCTTTCATTACCGAAAGCGAACTGTACGCGACACATGTGCATGGACGGCGCGAACGGGAATCGCGCAAAACTACCGCAACCGATAATATTCTGCGTGACCTCTCGGAAATCAAGCCCGGCGATCCGGTGGTCCATGAACAGCATGGCATTGGCCGCTATCTCGGTTTGGTCAGCATGGATGTCGGTGAAGGCGAATCCGGCGAACTGAGCGAATTTCTGGCGTTGGAGTACGAAGGTGGCGATAAGCTTTACGTGCCGGTTTCGCAACTGTATCTGATCGGGCGTTATAGCGGAGCCGCCCCGGAATCGGCGCCGCTGCACAAATTGGGCAGCGGCCAATGGGATAAAGCCAAACGCAAAGCGATGCAGCAGGTGCGCGACACCGCAGCGGAATTGTTGAATTTATACGCTCAGCGTGCTGCGCGTGAAGGTCATACTTTTACGCTCAAACAACACGACTATGACGCTTTCGCGGAAGGATTCGGTTTTGAGGAAACCGCTGATCAAGCCGCGGCAATAAAGGCGGTGATTGAGGACCTGACGTCTGGAAAACCAATGGATCGGTTGATTTGCGGTGACGTGGGTTTTGGCAAAACGGAGGTCGCGTTACGCGCGGCTTTTATCGCAGTAGCGGACGGCAAACAGGTAGCAGTTCTGGTTCCCACCACGCTGCTGGCTGAACAGCATTTCCAGAATTTCTCCGACCGCTTTGGCTTGATTGCCGATCAATGGCCAGTCAAAATCTCCGAATTGTCGCGCTTCCGTTCCGCGAAAGAACAAACTCAGGCGTTAGCCGATCTGGCAAAAGGCGCACTTGATATTATCATCGGCACACACAAACTAATTCAGAAAGACGTACATTTCAAGAATTTAGGTCTGGTGATTATCGACGAAGAGCATCGCTTTGGCGTGCGGCAAAAAGAACAATTGAAAAAATTACGCGCCGAAGTCGATGTGTTGACGCTGACCGCCACGCCAATTCCACGCACCCTGGCGATGTCCCTGGAAGGGTTGCGCGATTTTTCCATCATCGCCACTGCACCGCAGCGTCGTCTGGCAATTCGCACGTTTGTCAGCGGATTCTCGATGGGTGTTATTCGTGAAGCATGTTTGCGCGAATTGAAACGCGGCGGGCAAATTTATTTCCTGCACAACGAAGTCAGCACTATTCAGTTGATGTATGAAAAGCTTTCCGGTTTGCTACCCGAAGCGCGCATTCATATCGCTCACGGACAAATGCCGGAACGGGAATTGGAGCATGTGATGCGCAATTTCTATCAACAGCGCTTCAATATCCTGTTGTGCACCACCATTATCGAAACCGGCATCGACATTCCGAGCGCCAATACCATAGTCATCAATAATGCGCACAAATTCGGTTTGGCGCAACTGCATCAATTGCGTGGCCGTGTCGGGCGATCGCATCATCAAGCATATGCTTACTTGCTGACAGCACCGGAAAAAGCGCTTGGCGCACAAGCCAAAAAACGCCTGGAAGCAATTCAAGCGATGGAGGAACTGGGTTCCGGCTTTTATCTAGCCATGCACGATCTGGAAATCCGCGGTGCCGGTGCGGTATTGAGCGAATCACAAAGCGGTGAAATGCAGGAAATCGGTTTTAGTCTCTATAGCACCATGTTGGATACCGCGATCCAATCCTTAAAGGAGGGCAAAGAACCTGATGTGCAGCATCCGCTAGGCGTGGCAACCGAGATCACCCTGCATGTCCCCGCGCTGTTGCCGGATGATTACTGCCACGACATTCACGAACGCCTGGTGCTGTACAAACGCATGGCCAATTGCGCCGACAACGAGCAACTGGACGACATGCATCGTGAACTGATCGACCGCTTCGGCCTGTTGCCAAACCCGGCACGCGCACTGCTCGACTGTCACCGCCTGCGCATCGCCGCCAAGCCACTCGGAATCACACGCATTGATGCCAGCGCAGAAAGTATCCAAATCCAGTTTATCCCGAATCCTCCGATCAATCCCGCTGAAATCATCAAACTGATCCAAAGTGGCCGCGAATACTCACTCTCCGGGCCGGATCGTTTGAAAGTTCAGGTGCAGATTGCGGATGTTAACAAGCGCGTGATACGGATTAAGGAATTGATTCAAAAATTGAGTATTAACAACTGAAAACAATCCGCTTTAAAATGGCACGTATTGATTTGTGAATGTAACCAAGCTTATGATATTGAAAAATAAAATTGACGCAGAATTGGGGTCAGGTCTATAAGAATGCCGATTCAATCAATGAATTGCGGCTGCAAATCAATCTGGAAAGCGCCGAAGCCAAATCACATGATCTTAATTCCACTACTGTCCCGTTAACTTTCACAGC
>NZ_PXXU01000169.1 GCF_003011925.2 Nitrosomonas supralitoralis | reverse complement strand
CAGCGATTGCGCATGAGCTTAATCAGCCGCTGGCCGCAATGTCTGCTTATAGCGAAGTGGCCCTTCACGCGATATTTAACGATGGTCTTCAATCTGGTCAACTAAAAAGAGCGCTTGAGGGTTGCGTGGAACAGGCGCAACGTGCTGGTCGCAGTTTACATGAACTGCTGGCTTTTCTTCAGAAGAGTGAATTGGTCACCGAACGGTTAAATCTAAACGAACTCATCCATGATGTGCTAAACATTGTGTGCAATGACGGTCACGGAGGATTTCATGTCACACTGCATTTGCAACAAGATATCCCGGCTGTTCAGTGTAATCGTACACAAGTGCAAAAAGTTCTGGTGAATCTGTTCAGAAATGCTGAAGAAGCCATGCGTGCCATAGGCGTGCTTATCTTGACGATTACTACTAAGGTGCAAACTATGAATGAAACCAGTATGGCTTTAATCGTTGTTCAGGATAGCGGCCCTGGTCTTGATCAGGTGATGGCGAAACGCTTATTTGAACCGTTTGCCACGACCAAGCCAACAAGAATAGGTATGGGGCTCGCAATCAGTCGCGCATTGATTGAAGCCAATGACGGACACCTCTGGTTAGATCCCGAAGCAAACTCAGGTGCTAAATTTCATTTTACTTTGCCTCTTGCGCCATGATCACGCATGAACCAACCGTTTTTATTGTAGATGACGATGCAGCCGTACTGGATTCTCTTACGCTGATGATTGAACAGGCAGGTATTAGCGTGCAATCTTTCGCGCATGCGGATGCATTTCTGAGTGCTTATCACCCTGATTTCTTTGGCTGCATTATCATCGACGTGAAGATGCCGGGAATGGACGGTCTGCGGCTACAGGAAGAACTTACCTGG
>NZ_PXXU01000168.1 GCF_003011925.2 Nitrosomonas supralitoralis | reverse complement strand
ACCAAATTCCTGTCAGTCTGGAATGAATCTACCGAAGAAATCATTCGTGGCGCCAATGTTGACAACATCAACACTCTTTTTGTGGCGTGCGTGTCTGCCGATGGTACCGAGAGTTTTCTTGAAGAGCCCAATCCCCAATCGCCGGTCACTCCGACGTTTATTGCCGAGGGTAATTTGACCGTCACTCAGAAAGGTATCCGTAGCGTTATTCTTAGCGCCGACGATAGTTACCGGGTTAAATTCATGACGCCGGTTCGCTCAAAGATACCGATGACAATAACGGCCACGATATCTGCAGCCTATGTTGCAAGCGATGTTCGGTCGAAGATTATCGAAACAATCTTGGCTGAATACGGCGAAACACAGCCAGGATCGCGGCGCGGCACTGTCAAGCCATTGTATAAAAGAGTTTACTCGCTGCTAAGGGAAAAAATACCGGCTTTGTCGGATGCAAACGCTGATATCACGGTAAGTATCACCGAATATGAGGGTGAATACAGGCCGGAATTATGGAGATTTGTATCTACTGACAGTCTGACAGTCACGGTGACAGCCGTTAATGTGCTGCCGCCAGCGTGGGGCAACTGATGGACTTTAAAAACGCCAAGTTGCCCAGTTTAAAACCGCTCAAGAACAGCTTTGTTGCTGATGGCGTTGAAAACGATTTGCGCAACCTTTTTATCGATCTGTTTGAAAAAATGATGGCCTCAACAGCTTTCGATGCAAACGTTCTCGGTAATGGTCAGTTGGGTTCCATGGATTTAATCCGAAAACTGGTTAACGTGGACGGACTTGCTCTGATCGATGGGATTAACGAAGAAACCGCAACCCGGTATCTATACAAAGCCTGGAAGTCACGAAGAAAGAATGGGAGGGGTTTTCATTTCCT
>NZ_PXXU01000167.1 GCF_003011925.2 Nitrosomonas supralitoralis | reverse complement strand
TTCATATCAATGGACAAAACCACCCAGTTGTTGGCTCCACGGCACGCGATATGCTGGATCGACCGACTGAAGAAGCCGGGTCGGTATTATCGAGCGCCAAATCATATTTAACCCTGTACCGCGATCCGCTGGTTGCCAAAAATATCAGCCGTTCTGATTTTTTAATCCGTGATTTGATGCACCATGCCAGTCCGGTGAGTTTATACATTGTGACGCAGCCCAATGACAAGACACGGTTGCGGCCTTTGGTGCGGATCATGGCGAATATGATTGTGCGCAAACTGGCCGATCGGCTGGAATTTGAGAATGGGCAGCCGGTCGCGCATTATAAGCACCGGCTGTTGTTGATGCTGGATGAGTTTCCCAGTCTTGGAAAGTTGGAAATCTTTCAGGAATCCCTGGCGTATATTGCCGGTTACGGTATTAAAGCTTATTTGGTCTGCCAGGACATCAATCAGCTTAAAAGTCGTGAAACCGGATACGGCCACGATGAAGCGATCAGTTCCAATTGCCATATCCAGAATGCTTTTCCGCCGAACCGAATTGAAACAGCCGAACATTTATCCAAACTGACCGGGCAAACCACTGTCATCAAAGAGCAGATTACGACCAGCGGGAGACGGGTAGGGATGATGCATGGCAATGTGACTCGAACCATGCAGGAGATTCAGCGTCCTTTACTCACACCCGATGAATGTTTACGCATGATTGGCCCGGAAAAAGATGAAAGCGGCAGGATTACCAAGGCGGGTGACATGATCATTTATGTGGCGGGTCATCCGGCTATATACGGCAAGCAGCCGTTGTATTTCCAGGACCCTGTGTTTGCGGCTCGCGCGGCGATTGCTGCCCCTACTTATAGTGACAAAATCGTCAAACAATCATAAAAAAT
>NZ_PXXU01000166.1 GCF_003011925.2 Nitrosomonas supralitoralis | reverse complement strand
GTTACTGTACGCACGCCGTACCACAAAATCGAATTCACCCAGGAATACCGCATTGTGATTGTAGACAGAGGGGTACTTAACAAGATCGCGCAGAACGGTCATGCCTGGTGGATTCTGACCTTTTTCGAGAAGGGTATTCATGGTTATATTAACCAGCAATTCTTTGGGCGAATTCAGGTATTCAAATGAGAATGGTGAACCCGCCGTTGGCGATATCTCGCCCATGGTTCGAGAGATAGTCAATTTAATGACTTTGCCGTTTGCCGGTTGCACGCCAACAATATCAGTCTGACCGAAGCGCACATAAATACTTTGCCTGTCATCCGCTTCAACGTGAAAAACACGCTCACCAGGCCATGTATTCGTGTATCTCTCACGATAAACGTACTCTCCGCCCGAATCGCTAACAGATATTCCGCTCAAGTGGCTGTCATCGGTGGCTGCTGGTATCTCTATCGGATAGAAAGGAACGCTGCCGGAGACAGTATGATTTACTACTTCTCTCCTCAATTGAATGGCGTCAACTGTACCGGTGGCACCCGCAGCGATAATGGCTGTGGTTTCGATGATGTAAGGTAGCCCGGTAGAATCAATAATGGTTCTTCCGGTATCTACCGTGAATGCGGTAGGATTGTTATTTTTAACCGACAATCTGACGCGCCCAGGACTTGCTTTACGTATCACTCCGCGCAACGCGGCATCCGCTAAAACGGTGCCATCCCGCACCTTCTCAAACGGCTCTGCCATTGCGGTTTCAAGTTGAGAAGAAAACATGGCCAGCATAGCGGCCATGGCATCAAGGTTCTGGATTATGCGCGGATCACCGGCTTGGTAAAGCGCGGCAATATCAGGATAATTTGTTATCGAGTCAGCAATCGCTTTCTGGAAATCTGATTTTGTGAGCATTTTTTATCCAGTTGATAACTATCGATCAATCT
>NZ_PXXU01000165.1 GCF_003011925.2 Nitrosomonas supralitoralis | reverse complement strand
ATTACTGTACGCACGCCGCACCACGAAATCGAATTCACCCAGGAATACCGCATTGTGATTGTAGACAGAAGGGTACTTAACAAGATCGCGCAGAACGGTCATGCTTGGTGGATTCTGACCTTTTTCGAGAAGGGTATTCATGGTCATATTAACCAGCAATTCTTTAGGCGAATTCAGGTATTCAAATGAAAATGGTGAGCCAGCCGTTGGCGATATCTCGCCCATGGTTCGAGAGATAGTCAATTTAATGACTTTGCCGTTTGCCGGTTGCACGCCAACAATATCAGTCTGTCCGAAGCGCACATAAATACTTTGCCTGTCATCCGCCTCAACGTGGAAAACACGCTCACCAGGCCATGTATTCGTGTATCTCTCACGATAAACGTACTCTCCACCTGAATCGCTAACAGATATTCCGCTCAAGTGGCTGTCATCGGTTGCGGCGGGTATCTCTATCGGATAGAAAGGAACGCTGCCGGAGACAGTATGATTTACGATTTCTCGCCTCAATTGAATGGCGTCAACCGTGCCGGTGGCACCCGCAGCGATAATGGCTGTGGTTTCGATGATGTAAGGTAGCCCGGTAGAATCAATAATTGTTCTTCCAGTATCTACCGTGAATGCGGTGGGATTGTTATTTTTAACCGACAGCCTGACGCGCCCAGGACTTGCTTTGCGTATCACTCCGCGCAACGCGGCATCCGCTAAAACGGTACCATCACGCACCTTCTCAAACGGCTCTGCCATCGCAGTCTCTAATTGAGAAGAAAACATGGCCAGCATTGCGGCCATGGCATCAAGGTTCTGGATTATGCGCGGATCACCGGCCTGATAAAGCGCGGCGATATCTGGATAATTTGTTATCGAGTCAGCAATCGCTTTCTGGAAGTCTGATTTTGTGAGCATTATTTATCCAGTTGATAACTATCGATCAATCC
>NZ_PXXU01000164.1 GCF_003011925.2 Nitrosomonas supralitoralis | reverse complement strand
GGCGTTGTTGAATAAATCAAAATTTGAACAAAAGTCCACATTCTCTCGTTAATTTTTAGATTTTTATAGACGCAGGCATGCCTAAATTGGTCATTCTGTTAAGTGCAGACGCACTAATCCATGCTTCTATTTTTTGTTGTGGGAGTGCGCGCGCTTTCATGGCTTTGCCAAAAATACGCTTGTAGCGTTGCACGGCAAGTTCGGCATAGTTGCGCAAACCATATCCTATCTTCTTTTGCCAAAAAATGCGTCCATGTTGGTCAATCACCCTGATATGGCCGTCCCGCTGGGTGTCGCCTGCAACTGAACGGACAGCAGTCTTGTGTGGTGGAATGATCACTTGTGCATCAGGTTGCTGATTCAAAACCGCTTGAGAAACCGATTCTCCATCATAGGCACCATCGGCGATGAAGGTATCAAAAGGCGTATCAATTTGGGCAAGCAAATCCGGGATTGCAGTGGGATCGCCTATTTCAGGTGGGGTCAGTTCGCACGCCAACAATTGATGGTTCTCATCGACCGCAAGATGCAATTTACGCCAAGTGCGCCGGGCCGCAACGTCATGCTTTTCTTGGTGCCAGTCGTCTTTGCCGTAGACCTTGAGACCGGTTGAATCAACAATAACAAGACTACCCGGTTCCATCGCTTGGGTTAAGGTATGCTGAGGTAACTTAATGCTGCGCCTGGACAGGCTACTGAAGTCAGGAATGGTGATGTCAACTTTCATGATACCGGCAAGCGAGTTCATGAAACCTTCGGTTTGACGTAAGGGCAGATGAAAGACCTGGCGGATAAATAGAGCTGTTTCTATGGCGAGATTAGAATATTCCTGCGGCCTGCCTCGAGTTCCCGTTCTGGTGGGGCGCCACTCAGCAATTGCCGCTTCCGTAAACCAAATCGTGATATCACCCCGTCGCCGCAATCCGTTGTTATACTCATGCC
>NZ_PXXU01000163.1 GCF_003011925.2 Nitrosomonas supralitoralis | reverse complement strand
CGGCCATCGCCCACGGCAAAATCAGGGCCATCGTCTGAAACTGAAGCCAGGTAATGGCAAACAACCATCATTCGCTCTTGAACCGTCCAGTCTGCAGGGTTTTCAATTCCCTTGGCCGTTGCAACTGCCTTGAGCAAAAACGCGGTCGTGACTGCCTCTTCAAGATGAGACGGCATAGCTGCGATTGCGATGGACTCACCAATGGAAAGTTCTTTGAGTTGCACCGTCAAACGCCGGGTACGCAGTATTGGAAAATGGATCACCAGGATTCTCACCTAAAATTTCGATGAGCGAGATTGTGCGGAATCTGCAACTCAGAATTTGTTGCTTTTTCCGTTTCGGGGGATCGTTACAGCTTGAGCGCGTTGTAATTCACCCAGTCATCACGATCAAGTGCGGTTAGTGTCGCAAGAGTCATCGGCACTAACAGTTCAACATATCTCCCTTTGGCATCAATACTGGAAGTCATCTGCTCACTTATCGCTTCAATCACCAGTGGCGAATAAATACGGTTTTTATAGCGCAAAGCGATTGTAGTCGGTGCTATCGAGGGCACCAGGGCATCAATGAATCCGGTATTTCCCCTGGCCGCTTGCGCTGATCTGGCAAGAACCGAGCCATCAGGCGATAATTTGACCGGCAACGCCCATTCCATCAGCTTGTTGAATGGCTCTTCGACCTCTTTGATAGGATCATCCCACGCCCTGAATATTGCCGTTACCTGAATCTTCACAGGTGGCATGCCATTGAATACCTGGGTGGAATTTAACTTGGTAATGCCGGTTCTGCCCTCGAACTGACGTATAAAATCATTCGATTTCTGCTGCGCTAATCCAATTGCGCTGCGATCCGGGTTTTCATTTCCCAGGAAGGCGTCAATAACAGGCTGCAGGGCACCGGATTGAAGCATTGCCAGCAATGTTGGAGCGCGTGACTCTGGACCGGCATGT
>NZ_PXXU01000162.1 GCF_003011925.2 Nitrosomonas supralitoralis | reverse complement strand
ATTATTGAAACCAATAGTATGAACAATCGGCTTTGTTGAATAAATCATATAGCTCTAGACTATTTTGATTGATCTTCCAGATCTTTACCAACAGGTTATAACGCTTTCCTCTCTACTGTCATATAAACCAGAAATGATCATACATCTGTAGCTACGCGTTACTTTGAGAATTAGATTGATAACCTTAACCCACTACTGTCCCGCTAACTTTCAAAGCAGAGACATCTGACTATCAGAGACGTGATTAAGGATAGTCGGATCACCTCGCAATAAAGCCATCAGGTCACGTTTCCGATAAATACGGTAAACGCGTTTGTGATTCCAGGGAAACCCTTTTACATTGCGCAGATACAGAAAGCATAAAACAAGGCCCCAGTTTCTCTGGCTGTATGTCAACCGCAGCAGCAAATCAACGGTGATACGATTTATCATCGCTGAGGCTAGCTCTCAATAGCGATAGCAGGTTTCACTGATACCATAGATCCACAAAAACAAACGGACACTGATCTTTCTGTGATAATTGCCTGTTGGCCATATATGCCGCTGCAGGGGCGTTACCATTTATTTCAAGCACCTCCTGACGTAACCCGGATTTCAAAAGCTCTTCGGCATACATCTTTTTCAACCGGCGGTTTTTATCTTACAGTTCCTTAAGCTGAACTATCATGGAAGCATCCATACCGCCGTATTTGTTGCGTCATTTGTAAAACGTTGCATACTCATACCGTGTTCACGACACAGCTCAGGCACGCCTGACTCCGCCTGTTTGAGAATCGCCATGGCCTGGCTATCACTGAATTTCGATTTTTTGATTACAGAACCTACTGCTTATAAATTACAAGAAAATTCTACTTTTGATCACTACTGTCCCGTTAACATCTAATTGAAGCGGCCTGATTTGCCCTGAATTGGTATAATAAGTTTTCTCATAATTTGTTGAACCAGCATAGGAAACCAGG
>NZ_PXXU01000161.1 GCF_003011925.2 Nitrosomonas supralitoralis | reverse complement strand
ATATATGTCACTCAGACACTAACCCGCTAATCATTCTTATAACCTAAGAGGACTGAAATATCATGAATCATTTAAGAACCAGTGAAATACTGCGTCGGCAAATTGTCGCTAACCCAGTGGCAGATAATGCCAAAGGCAAGAAAACGCTTGATGCTGCTGAGGATGGTGGCGCCAGGTCGTTGAGCGGTGCCAATGAATTTACTATTGCCGATATTACGATGGCCGCTGCTGCCGTAATTCAGCAATGGGTGGAGACTGACGACCTGGCCAATGGAGAGAGCTCCGCTGACCGTCTCCTGGCAATGATGATCGGAATTGCCGATGAAAACAAAGACGGCGAGATTTCCGAAAATGAGCAAGCGGTTCTCGATGTTGCTCTGAATGCGGCCTGGGATTACCTGACCAGCAAAGGCGTATCGGAAGAGGACGCTGACTCATTGTTGAACGACTTCGATGGCGATGTAGCTGAACGTGTTCGTGATCTGGTTGCATCATCTCTTCCAGAAGGCGAAGATGAAGCAAGTTCCGATATCGATGATTTTGTATTCGGTGATGACGACCAGGAACCAGCGCTGGATGCTGCGTATAAAAAGAAAATTGTGATTCGCAAAGGTAAAAAGGTGCGTATCAATAAGCGTATTTCTGGAACGGTTCGTTTGAGTGCAGCGCAAAAAGTGGCTATCCGTAAGGCGCGCATGAAAAGCCACTCCGCTACTGCCCGTATGCGTCGCGCAAAATCAATGAAGATTCGCAGAAAAACCGGACTGAAGTAAACAACCTTGCGTTGAAATCAATGGCGCTGCCGCATTCACAAGTGGCGGCGCCTTTTTTATTGGGTACTATCAAATGAATCAGCCACCAAGCCTTGTTTCAGATTCTCTATCATCGCAATGGGATGGGTTATCACCGCACCTTATCGCCAGCTTTTACGAGGTCAAGAAAATAAAAGAAGGTGTGTGGCAGAGATCAAACGATACCGATCCAAAAGCCGTGTTTGCGCCTCTCACCGAGGCTAGTATGGAACTGTCATTGAACTGGCAAAGCCCGTTTGA
>NZ_PXXU01000160.1 GCF_003011925.2 Nitrosomonas supralitoralis | reverse complement strand
AAGTTAAATTACAAATATTTTTAGAATTTTCTTTTTCTATAAGCATCAGCGGCTAATTAAGAATTAAAAATCAAATACTATTCGAGTCACAACATGAGGAGAATAATGATGATTCATGTTTAACATACCCATGCCAAATTGAAGTTCAACATGTTTTGCTAACAGATGATGAATTTGGGGCATGGCTAAAATTGAATCCGAAAGATTTGTTCTAACTTCCCAATTAATTTCCAAACCTAATAACAACTTTTTTGAAAAACCATAAAACAAGTTTGCATTCATTAAACCTTCAACTGCACCGTTTGAACTTATATCAGTAATACGAAATCCACCCATATTTAATGTGCTTAACTTCTCATTAAATTGGTATCCAAAAATATATAAAACACTATTTTCATGCGCTTTGCTTTGTTTGTTGTATTGATATATATATTGCCAGCCATGAATAAAATGTTGTGTTAGAAAAAGATTAAATGTCCCTTGCAAGGAAACTTTATAGGCTTGAATTGATGAGTTTTCTGTAGGTAATTCAAATTCAATGCCATGGCCTTTGGCATACCCATATTCAAATTCAGGATTTGTTTCTAACGTTTTATTTTTTTCGTTATATTGAAATAAGGTATTAAGCTCGTACTTACCTCTGTCACTTCCTAGCGGCAAAACTAAATCAAATACCATAGGTTCCGGTATATTAGGACCCTTTCTTAATTCTCCCTTCGCATGGAATGTATAGGGAAGAATGAAAAAAAGCATTAGAAACTGATATGTTTTAATTTTAATATTTTCTTTTAGAAAGAACTATTCTTATTAATAAGTGTTAATAAATTTTTTAGAAAATATGATCAAAAATTAAGTCTGAATTATTTCATCGAATCCTTCAGTTCGATGACTAACATTCGAATGTAATATTGAGATCCTTTTACGCAGAATTGTCTAAAAAATTTACGACAAGTGAGGGAATTTGTAACGAGCAATAAATTACGATGTGAAGATAAAATAGATTGCCCAGGCCTGCCGAATACTTTTTCAAACTTTTTCTTAGAAGATAGAAGAGAACTTTATATCTTAGAAAA
>NZ_PXXU01000016.1 GCF_003011925.2 Nitrosomonas supralitoralis | reverse complement strand
GTCGGTAATGCCATGGGTTATCCTCTCAAAAAATGTTTGAGGATAATTGAGCGCATTAAAAGATGTTAGATGGTGGCGTTGGACGCTTACAAACTTTGCGACAGAACCGAAGATCGAATCAAGCGTCATTAACGTTCAACCAGCACAACCTCAACTGTATTCACTTCACCATTTCGCTGAAATTTCAATTCAGTTTTCTCTCCGGCTTTGAGCGTTCGCAAGATATTAGCGTAAGCTGCCAAATCACTGATGGGTTGCCCGGCCAGTTGAATTAGGATATCACCTGGTAGTAACTGTGCCTGTTGCGCCGGGGAGTCGAGGTTGACGTTGTCTACGCGCACGCCCCTGCCTGTGTACGAGAAATCAGGTATGGTGCCGAGGCTGGCGGTGCGTTTTTCTCGTGAGCCGGTGAGTTCGGTTTGTGCTGCTTGCGTTGGCAGCGTGACGGTGAGCGGTTCGATGCGGTTGGCTAGGTATTCGGTGGCTTCCTTGAGAATCGCGGCGATTTTGACCAATCCGGCGGAGTCTATTTTATCGGCGGTGTCGCCAGGAGCGTGGAAGTCTTCGTGTGCGCTGGCAAAGAATTGTACTGCGGGAATACCGGCCTGGATGAACGCGGTCTGATCGCTGGAACCGAAATCATCTTGCACCGCGTTGACCGGGATACCGGTGACAAAGCCTGCGCCACGGAAGATATGCACCAATTCACGGGCGGTACCGGTGCCAAATACTGTGACCGGATTATTTTCAAGTCGTCCAACAGTATCCAAATTAAGCATCGCGATGATTTTATCGGTAGGGTAATCTTTGCTGTTGCCAATGTAGTGCCTGGAACCCAATAGATTGGCTTCTTCGCCGGTGAACGCGACAAATATGACGGTACGTTCCGGTTGCCATTTTGGTGCGATTTGGCGCGCCAGTTCCAGCATCACAGCAATGCCGCTGGCATTATCGTCGGCGCCATAATGAATTTTCCCCTGATGCGCGGCGCGTACATCCGGCCAGCCCATGCCGAGATGATCGTAATGCGCGCCAATGACCAGACTCTGCCCGGCAAGTTGCGGGTTGGTGCCGGGCAGGATGCCGATTACATTCCGCATGGAAACATTGCCTTTGGGGGCGCCGACATCCTGACGCCAGGTTTGGAAATAACTGTTACCGTCTCCGCCAGGTATTAAGCCGATTTGTTGAAAATGCTTGGCAATATACGCGGCGACGGTATCCAGTTCCGGGGTGCCCAGTTCACGTCCTTTGAACAAATCGCTGGCCAAATGCGTAATATCTTCCATCATGCGGCTTTCAGAGAAAGCCGGTGGTAGTTCTGCCAGTGCACGACGCGGCTTGGTAATGCCGGTGTGCAATCTGTCGACAGGATGACTGTCTTTTTGTTTGATCCACTGCGTGAGCGGTGATTGCGTGATCGGCCATTGTCCCTTGTCGATATTGGTCAATTCGTCGCCTTTGAATACCAGATAGCTGTATTTGCGGTAGTGCGGCAATTTATTGGCGAGCTCTGCAATCGCTTTGGGATTGTCAGCCGCAGCCCATAACAGCGTTTTGTCCGGATTGGACGGTTGCCGGGTGGTCAACACGACGGCATGATCAGTCTGTGGATAGTTTTTCTGATTCAGTTGCAATTGCTTGTGCTGATAGGCAACGCCTCGATCTGCAAGGGTCTTGGTAACCGCATCGGCGAATTTATTCTGCCACCCCATGATCCAGATGGTGCGATCTGCGGGTAAAGTCTGCAGTTGATCGTCGGTGATGATTTCCAGTGGACTCGATTGAGTTTTTTGCCAGTTCATGGCCAAATCACGATACGCTGCCAAAACAGTTTGATTCTCCCGTGAAGGCAAAATCAGTAACGGCTTTTCCGCGCCAAAACCTTGCGACAAGGCGGATGGAATCTCGCGGCTATCCAAGCGCCTGAAAACATCGAAATGCGGGTCAAGGTCGATGTGTATCGGGCGATTGGAAAAATCCATCTCGATAGTTTGCGTGCGCCGATCGACGCTGATTTGCGATTCCAAAGCCATATCTTCACCCTCCAGCGTAACGGAAATGGGTACTCTCAAACGGTAAAGATCACCCGGCTGGGTTTGCTCGACGGTGAGGGTGAGCTTAAATCCTTGCGCCGTGCGCTCGGTCTCGGCATTTCGCAGCACTAGGTCAGGTGCGCCAGCTCGATGCACCCATTGTTCAAACTGCTGCGAAAAATCCTGGCCGGTGGTTGTATTAAATGCCGCGAGCAAATCCGCAAACGTCGCCTGCTTGAATTTGAACTGCTTATAAAACTGCCGCAGCACGCGGGTGAAAGCCTCGTCACCCAATTCCTGGCGCAGCATGTGGAAAAACATCATGGTCTTGCCGTAACCGATGGCTTCTGAGCTGGCGCTATGGCGCGATATGAAACGGATGATCGGGAAATCTTTCTCCTTGCTGACGAAGTCCGCGTATTTCTGCAGCACGTCGCGTCGATATTCGTCGCCTTTGCCACGTTGCTCGTTGACCAGATGATCGGCCAGATAAGCAGTCAATCCTTCCGCCCAATTGCCTCGGGCATAATCGACAAACACGCCATTTCCCCAATAATTGTGCAGGATTTCATGTGGATAAGAGGAATGCAAAATAAATGGGAAACGAATCACTCTGGGGCCGAGCAGCGTAAACGATGGCATGCCGTAACCACTTTCCCAGAAATTTTCGACCAGCGCGAATTTACTGTACGGATAAGGGCCGATCAGCTTGTTGTACATCGCAATGTATTGTGCCGTTGCGTCCAGATACTTCTGTGCCAGTGCCGGATCACTGCTGCGCAAATAAACAAGGGCATTTACCGCGCCGGCGGATTGCGTGTAACGCTGATACCGCCCCGCAACGAGATAAATATCATCCTGCGGCTGCTTTTCCTCCCAAACGACGTGTTGTTGCGTTGCACTTGTTCGGTTCTCGCGCAGTAACGTGCCCTGACTCACTACATCCCAATCGGACGGTACTTGGATATCCAGTTGGAACGACACCAACGCATCGCCAAACTGCGGGTACCACACGCTGGAATTAGCCAGAAACACGCCTTCCGGTGAAATCATTCCCGGTGTTGAACCGAAACTGCGAGAGTATTCCCGCCCCGGTCCATGTACTGCATGGTGGATCTTGCCGCTGAACTGCAGCTTGAATGCATGCTGGTTAGGCGGCAAAGTCACCGTGTAACGCCGAATCGAAATCGATCTGGCTTTTAAGGCTACTTCGTTCTTATCCGCCTCGATTGCAGCATCTTCTATATTCGTAATCGTTAAACCGGCGTGCAGAAAGAACTCAAGTTGTACTGGTTCTTTTGCATTGCGTACCCAATCAGGGATTTGAATTAGGTCCTTAACGCGGATTTCCGAAGTATCCGGCCATAGTTGGATTTCCATCTGGTGATGGAAGGTTGAAGCACTGGCGGATGGAACCATGCTGTAAAACATGTGACCGATGATAAAAATGCATGCCACACCAAAGTTAATTAATTTTTGCATTTTTTATTTTAATCGATTGGATAGATTATAAATTCGAGTGTTTTGATAAAAAAGCTGCGTTATCACTCATTGCATTCTATTACATTGAGTGTTTACTTTCCTTTTGAGCCTATGTTTAAATGCTTTTTATTTATCTGGTTACTAGGTGTTTTTAATTCTATGAGAAATTTTTTACAAATAACATCCTGCGGCTTTCTGCTGCCGCTGGTTTTTCTAACAGCAACCAGCGTCAATGCAACTGATTTTATCACCGACGAACATCAATTGTCCGTCAAAGAGAAAAGAGCCGGAGAAGCGTATTACCGGGCGGATGCGAAATGGATGATTTATCAGGCGGAAGTGGCGGATGATAATCCGTTCTATCAGATCTTTCTGAAGAATATTAACGATGGTGCCGTGCAGCAGGTGTCTCCAGGCACTGGCAAAACCACGTGTGCGTGGGTTCATCCGGCACAGGAAAAAGTATTGTTCTCGTCCACTCATGAGGATAAGGAAGCCAAGGCCAAGATGGTTGCGGAGATTGAGCGACGTAAATCTGGTGAGCAGCGGTCTTATTCCTGGGATTACGATGAATTTTACGATATTTACGAGACCGATTTTTCTGGTGGCAATATCAGGAATCTCACCAAAACGTTGGGTTACGATGCAGAAGCTTCATGGTCTCCCGATGGCAAGTTGATCGCGTTCGCATCCAATCGCCGTGCTTATAGCGGCGAATTGTCCGATGAAGAGGCCGCATTATTCAAAGCCAATCCGGCCTCTATGATCGATATTTACATCATGGCCGCCGATGGCTCCAATGTTAAGCGACTGACGCACACCACAAGTTACGACGGCGGCCCATTCTTCAGCCCTGATGGTAAAAGAATCGTATGGCGGCGTTTTTCGGACGGTGGTCGCGAAGCGGAAATCTTCACCATGAATATCGATGGAACCGATCAAAAACAGATCACGCGTTTGAATGTGATGTCATGGGCACCTTTCTACCATCCTTCCGGAAAATACATTATTTTTGCGACTAATTTGCACGGACATCGCAATTTTGAATTATATATCGTCGATGTGGATGGGCAAAAAGAGCCCGTTCGTGTGACCGATAAGGAAGGTTTTGACGGTTTGCCGGTATTTACTCCCGATGGCAACAGTATCACTTGGACGAGTGATCGCACACCGGATAAAAAGGGTCTTTTGTTTCATGGTAAATGGAATCACGCAAAAGCACTGGAGAGTCTTTCGTTGAAATAGTCACTGCTGGAGTTATATTGATGTCTGAAACACAGTGAGAAATCTTTAGAATCTTTAGATATTGCCCTTACAGATTTCTCACTGTGTCTGAAGCTATAGCTATATAAATATTTCTAGATCGATTCCGATGTGTCAGAGAAAAACTTTTCTTTGCGTTTTAGTTCGTCAAAATAAAGCGATTCATTAGGTTCAAGTTTATGTCCAAGACTCTGAATTTGCTGCCATATATCAGGAAATTTTCTCATTCGCTTAAAGCGTCGGGCGTTCTTTTTGAAATCTCGTTTATTGTTTGATTTGTACAATAATTCAAAAAGCATCAGCCAAGTAGGTACATCACGTTGATTTATTGCCAGTTGCCTTTGCAGCAACTCAATGGCAGCGTCAGGGTTTTCCTGTTCGATTAATGTGTGCGCTGCGGATGCTGCCTGGTCAGAAAGGTCAGGCGGATCAGACGAATTATTATCTGCAAATTGAGTGGTTTTATCATTGTGGTGCAATAAAACTGCTTCATAGCGATGGCGTTCGACAGTAAATAATTCGTCTACAGGTCCTGCTAATCTTTCTTTGATTTTCTTATGATTGCGTAACATCATAAAAACAACCATTAAAGTCAGAATAATTCCAACGAGGAAGGTTGTGTCTGAGAATAAGGCTACGTCAATTGAGTCTGCCGTGAATTCATTCGGAGTTGCTGAATTATCAATTGACTGTAATATAAGGTTTTCTGCTATAGCAACGGTGTCAATATTCTGATGTGCCTTGTTCTCGGGTTGAATCATTGAATCGGTGCGAGGCTTTAATTCGGTATCCGGAATAACCTCAACATGCTCGACTTGTTTCTCCTGTGCGATTGAAGCTTGCGATAATAGTAGTGATTGTAATGAAGCAATGTGTGTTTCTATCGACGCAATATTTATTGTAAGCTGATTGAGTTGAATGGCTTCGCTATCAGCAATCTGTTCTAATTGTCCAATCAGCTTGAGGGACAATTGATGATTTTTTGACTCTGATTTAATTGATCTTGTAGTTGTTTCTTGCGGTTTACGTGTAGCTGAATCTTTTGCGGATTTGGGTTGTCGTGATTGAGTGGCAGGTTTTGCATAGGCGTTGATCGTTCTTAAATCCGGGATATGAATAGTTGTTCCGATGGGAATGGGTTGATAAATGCCATCAGGAAAATGCTCCGAGTTAGTCTGAATGATGGCGCGGATGAGAGTATCCCGAGCAGCGGCATTCTCGGGATATATCAGACGTGCAATCTGTAAAATATCCTCGCCAGGCCGGATTTGCCATGGCATTCCTTGTCTTGTATTTTCTTGTCTGGAAGCATCAATCCGGTTAGACGAAATGCTTTCTGACTCAGAATATGAAACAGGTACTTCAGCCGAAACTGAAGTACCTGTTAGAAAGAAAAGAATGACAGTGATTAATTTGCCAATGATTGCAACCATTTAGTTTAAGAATATTGATTATTTACAGAGTGTGGCAATTGCTTTGTTCGCGTCATCAATTTTTCTTTGGCGCAAGTCATCATCCACATAGACAATTCCACCACTACCGTCCGGAATCGTTAAGCGAGGCGAATCGACGTACATTCTAAGCTGAGTCTTGGCTTCCGTGCATTTTTTTTTGTTTATTTCAGCTTGTGCCTGACCTTTAGCTTCGTTCTCTTGTCTTTGCTTTCTGCGCTTTTCAAATTCTTCTCGCTCATCTGAAAGAGTGTTCGATTGGCTATCTTGCAGGCTTCCGCTAGCCGGTGCCGTATGGATATTCAATTGTTGTTCTTTTATATGTACATGAGGAGGAGGCGGTTGATCGGTGTAATGTGTTTTGCCGGTTTCATCAACCCATTTGTATATTTTCGCATTGACGACAGTGTTCAATAACAACACGATCACAGTGAATACAAAAATTCTCATTGCATGCTCCAGAAAGAAATAGATCCGAAATACATCGGTCTTGTATTCAGGCAACTTAAGATTTTATGCATTAAAACATATTAACTAGAAATATGCTGTATTCTAAGTTGAATTGGCACGAAAATTGTTGGCGAATTTGGCTATAATGTCGCTTTGCAAAGGATTGTCATTATGCAATTGACTCAAAAAGCGCTCACCTTTGATGATGTTCTCTTGATTCCGGCCCATTCGACGGTTCTGCCGCGTGACGTCAGTTTGGCGACACAATTGACCCGCACCATTAGCTTAAATATTCCACTCATATCCGCAGCCATGGATACTGTGACGGAGGCGCCATTAGCTATTGCTTTAGCGCAAGAAGGCGGCATCGGCATTATTCACAAAAATATGTCTATCGAGGCTCAGGCTGCACATGTAGCTCAAGTCAAGCGGTTTGAAAGTGGTGTAGTCAAAGATCCTATTACGATTCATCAGGATATGACCGTGCGTGAGGTGCTTGAACTGATACGTCGGCACAAAATATCCGGATTGCCGGTAGTGAATGGCAAGAAAGTGGTCGGGATCGTTACCAACCGGGATCTGCGCTTTGAAACTAACCTCGATCAAGCCATCAAACACATCATGACACCGAAAAACCGCCTGGTGACGGTTAAGGAGGATACTACGCGCGAAGCAGTGTTGGAATTGCTACATAAACACCGCCTGGAACGTGTTTTAGTGGTTAATGATAAGTTTGAATTATGCGGATTGATTACGGTCAAGGACATTATCAAAACTTCGGAATATCCGCTCGCCAGTAAGGATGAACAGGAACAGTTGCGTGTCGGCGCAGCCATTGGCGTTGGAGAGGGTAGTGAAGAACGTGCAATAGCACTGGCGGATGCAGGTGTGGATGTGATTGTGGTTGATACCGCACATGGTCACTCCCAGAGTGTTCTGGATCGCATTGCCTGGGTCAAAAAAAATCTGCCGTCGATTCAGGTAATCGGTGGCAATGTGGCGACAGCAGCAGCTGCCAGAGCGATGGTTGACCATGGAGCGGATGCAGTGAAAGTAGGTATTGGTCCTGGCTCCATTTGCACCACACGTATTGTCGCAGGAGTTGGCATTCCCCAAATAACTGCTATTCATAACGTATCCGAGGCATTAAAGGGGTGTGGCGTGCCGATGATTGCCGATGGTGGGATTCGCTATTCGGGTGATATTGCCAAGGCGCTGGCAGCTGGTGCAAATTCAGTAATGCTTGGGGGATTGTTTGCCGGAACTGCGGAAGCACCGGGAGAAATTGAATTATTTCAAGGCCGTTCTTATAAAAGCTATCGCGGCATGGGCTCGCTTTCGGCCATGCAGCAGGGCTCCAGCGATCGTTACTTCCAGGAACAGGAGCACAAAAATAGTGACAAGCTGGTTCCAGAGGGTGTGGAAGGGCGTGTTCCGTTCAAAGGCAGTGTTTCTGCGGTTATTCATCAGTTAATGGGAGGGGTGCGTTCGAGCATGGGGTATCTGGGGTGTGAATCGATAGCAGCGATACACAACAACGCAGAATTTGTTGAAATTACCTCAGCCGGTATACACGAATCCCACGTGCACGATGTTCAGATCACTAAAGAAGCACCCAATTATCACGTTAAATAACGACTCATCATAATGCATCAAAAAATCCTGATTCTGGACTTTGGTTCTCAATATACACAACTGATTGCCCGTCGTATTCGCGAAACGAATGTTTATTGCGAATTGCATCCGTATGATGTCGATGAGGCTTTTATTAAGGCTTTTGCACCCAAGGGTGTCATTCTTTCCGGTGGACCTGCATCGGTAACAGAAATGGAAACGCCACGTGCGCCGCAAATTGTATTTGAACTAGGTGTGCCGGTGCTGGGTATCTGTTATGGAATGCAAACCATGGCGGCACAGTTAGGCGGTATGGTTGAAAATGCCGCCGTGCGCGAATTTGGTTATGCAGAAATTCAAACGACTCAGCATGGCGCATTGTTTCGTGATGTTAAAGATCGTGCCAGTGTGGATGGAAACAACATTCTGGATGTATGGATGAGCCATGGTGATGCTGTGATTGCACTGCCTCAAGGATTTGAAGTTATGGCATACAACGCTGCTACGCCTATTGCCGCCATGGCGGACGACAAGCGTCGGTTCTATGGTATCCAATTTCATCCCGAAGTCACGCATACACTGCAAGGAAAAGCTACGATCGATCGATTTGTGCACGACATTTGTGGCTTGGGGCGTGATTGGAACATGCCGGATTATGTCGAGGAAGCGATTAGCAGAATCCGCACTACAATCGGCAGTGATCAGGTAATTCTGGGATTGTCCGGAGGTGTCGATTCATCGGTGGCAGCGGCGTTGATACATCGCGCCATTGGCGATCAATTAACGTGCGTATTTGTAGACAATGGTCTGCTGCGTGCCAATGAAGCCAGACAGGTGATGGATACTTTCGCGGGTAATCTGGCGGTTAAAGTGATTCATGTCGATGCCAGCCGTGATTTCTATCGTAGTCTCACCGGTATTTCCGACCCGGAAAACAAGCGCAAGATCATTGGACGCGAATTCATCGAGGTATTTCAGCGCGAATCGGCAAAAATAAACGATGTCAAGTGGCTTGCGCAGGGCACGATTTATCCCGACGTGATCGAGTCTGCTGGTGGCAAAAATAAGAAGGCGCATACGATCAAATCACATCACAATGTCGGCGGCTTGCCGGAAACACTACATCTCAAGCTGCTTGAGCCGTTGCGGGAATTGTTTAAAGATGAAGTGCGAGAGCTTGGATTGGTATTGGGTTTGCCGCGCGAGATGGTATTCCGTCATCCATTTCCAGGGCCTGGATTGGGTGTGCGTATTCTGGGAGAAGTCAAATACGAGTATGCCGAACTGCTCAGACACGCTGATCAAATCTTTATCGAAGAACTGCAGCGTTCTGGTTGGTACGAGAAAACCTCACAAGCCTTTGCAGTCTTTCTGCCGGTCAAATCTGTCGGTGTAATGGGAGATGGCCGCACTTACGAATACGTCATCGCGCTCCGTGCCGTGCAAACCCAGGACTTTATGACTGCGAATTGGGCAGAGTTGCCGTACTCTTTACTCAGCAAGGTTTCCAGTCGCATCATCAACGAAATCCGCGGCATCAACCGCGTCGTTTATGATATTTCAGGAAAACCGCCGGCGACAATCGAATGGGAATGATTCGACGTCTGGCACTGACAGGCACTCTCTAGCATCACCAAGCAGATTTTTTTAATGGTATGTTTGATGGTATTGTCCGACCTAATACCACGGCTTCAAAGAAATACCATACCATGATTTTTGGTCCGGCATTGACAGCACGTCGAATCTTTACATAGAGTTCCACTGAGTACATCCTTCTTGCCTTCCACTTGATAGTAAACGCATCAGTTTATAGGCATTGGGCTGGTACACTATCTTTTCCCGATCGCCGCGTGATCTAGTACGCTTCAGTGGTATATTTTTATGCCGCTATTTACAATGATGAGTTTGTGGCACATATATATAATATATAACCATCAGGGAGGTAGATGAATGCTTTTGACGAAGGAATGCATCGCATTGCTTGTTTACACCGATAAAGGATTGACGACCACCTGCGGTTGGGCGATCAAGTTTAAAGATTCTTTGTCGCACTCATGGAGAGGCATCTGAAGTATGTCATCTGTTCTGGCCTGGATTGACCACGACTCAAAAGCGAGAGAACGCACACTTCGCATTCTTTCTCTTTTCCAGGAAAAGGAAAGCCGTGACGAGCTCGGGCTTGGCTCGGTACGGGATAGTTTCGCCGACCGGCTATTTCCCGGCACCAGTACAATCCAGACGCGGCTGCGCTATATGCTTTTCGTGCCATGGATTTATCATTCCCTGGAAGAAAAACGATTGCCTGCGGAGAACTTCGCCATCCAGGCTGACCTGCTGGAGAGAGGCTTGGTTCAGCCATTGATGGATTCCGATGATATGGCAGGTGTATTCGGAAAAACCGCAGGGAAGAGTCTCAAACGTTTGCCCAGCTCAGTCTACTGGGCCGGTCTCGGCGTCTGGGGAATACGCCTGACGCCCTTTTCGCAGGATGAATATCATAGACGCATCGACGAAGCCTATCGTCGTCGGCATACCCTGAAGGCGCTAGAAAAAGACGCCAGGGCGAGAGGAGACGATGTCGATCAAGAGCTAAGAATGGCTACGCTCAGTTGGCATCCTCGATTGCCGGAGCCGCCGGAAGAATTTCCATCAAAGATCGATTTCGCTTTATCTCGGGAAGAAGCTGAATTTATCCGGGATCGTATCCAGGTTGCTTGCCCCAACAGCCTACTCTCTTTCCTGGTGATGCACTGCGAACCTGCCGACACTCATGCCCCATGGTCACATTCGGATTACGCTAGCTTTTCCGATCAACACAAAGAGCTCCTGACTCATGCACGGCTCTTCTCCGAGGTGATGCATGGGGCTTCACTCTCGTATAACGTCCAGCTCGCCAGACTTCGAAACCATGACGATCTTGTGGCGGAGCATCAGGCGAGTTTCGATGAATGGACCGCAAGTTTTCCCCTGGAGGATGTTCGTGCGTGGTCAGTTAGCCGCCTCTGGGAGTTGACCATCGATCACAGTCACAGCGTCACACCGCAAACGCGATCGTTTGTTCAGCAGTGGATCGACCATACCCGGAAATCCCCCAAAGACCTCCTTTCTAATGCGGAGGCCCTGAACCTGATCAAAAGAAGGGAGATGAAACTCAAAGGCACACGCTCCCGGTTCAGAAACCAGAGAGCGCTGGAGCAGTGGGGGGGGTACTCCGGGGTCGGCAGACTCGTCTACCGCTGGCCGAATGTGAAGGTGCTTTTGAACGATTTGTACCAGGGTATTAATCGGGAGCAGGTATGCTGAATCCGAATTCCCGAAGCCTCTATACCTCGGCATTGACCCCTCCGCCGGGAATGATTTTCGACGAGGCCGTTGCGACCACCTTTTCAATGGACCCTGCGTTACTGCTTGAGGCCCCTGTCTACCTGGCGCTCATGTCGGCGGACGGTCAAACAGATCCTGATCCGCTAGCTGTGCTTGAGGCCATCCGCAGGTACTCGAAACGCATAACGGTCTATGTTCAACGAGGACGGATTCAAGTCCCCCAGATAGCCAAGCCAAACCCTCTGTTTGGTTTTCTGGAGGACATGGTTGTTGAGGTAACGGCCCCTGGCGGCGGTGTCTTTCACCCAAAGGTTTGGGCAATTCGTTTTGTCAGCCCGGATCAAAGCAGCGCAATGTATCGCCTGGTCGTGCTCACCAGGAATATGACCACCGATCAATCCTGGGATCTGTCGCTTCAGCTCGAAGGGTTGATTGCGGGCCGAAAGTCAAAATTGAATAAACCGCTGGCGCATTTCTTCAACATGCTGCCTGATCTCGCCAGTGGATCAACAGAAGCAGGGAGAGTGGAGCAAGCGCTCCGATTCGCAGAGGCACTTCACCGGGTACAATGGGAACTTCCCGACGGTTTTGATGAGCTGGCCTTCTATCTTCCGGGAACGCAGGGGTTTGATTGGGAGCCTCCCGAGGCGAATCGGATGGCTGTCATTTCGCCCTTTTGCTCAGACCAGGTTTTACAAACATTAGCGAAGCAATCCAGGGCCGCGGATGCGCTCATCTCGCGGCCGGAATCATTATCCGGCTTGAAGCCGGAGACGCTGGCACTCTTCACGCATTGCCTGCAGTTGGATGAGGCGGCGGAAACCGAGGATGGCGAGGAAGACAATACCGCAGAGCATCCGCTTGCGACCGGTCTTCATGCGAAGGTCTATCTATTCGAGACCCGATATTACTCCGACTATACCCATGTGATTATGGGTTCCGCGAATGCGACCAATGCAGCGCTTAACGCGGCGAAGAATATCGAGATTCTGGTTGGGTTAGTTGGCAAGAAGAGCAAAGTTGGCGGCATCGACGAGCTTCTAGGCGCTGACGGCCTGGGTGAATATCTAGTCGATTTCGACTCAAGCAAGGAATCGGTGATCGATGAGGTACGCAAGGAAGCGGAAGACTGTGTCGAGCGGGCGCGATCCCGGCTGTCTGAAGCCGCGCTGTCTATAACGTGTAGCCCCGGATCTAAAGAGGGCTTGTGGGCTCTGCTGCTGACCGGAAAAATTCCATCCCTTGATGGGATCTTAGGTGCTTCTGCATGGCCGATAACCGTCACTCGAGATTTCTCGGTGAACATTTCCGGCAATGATTCACATGATCGAATCAAGCTTGGAGAGTTTTCTGCTTCTTCCGTGATCGGTCTCATTGCCTTTGAGTTGAAGACCCATCATCCGGATGTGACGGCCCGGTTTGTGCTGAATCTTCCCGTTACGGGCATTCCTGAGGAACGCGACTCCGCCATCTTGCAAACTGTGATCAGCAATCAGGACGGGTTCATTCGTTACCTGTTGCTCTTGCTGGGCGATGATACGGCATCCGGACTTGAAGCTGGCAGTGGCGCTGGGTGGGCAAAATGGCTGGCCCGGTTGGCCGCAGGTGAGGACATTCCGTTGCTGGAAGAACTCACCCGCACCTACAGCCGCCACCCAGAAAGGCTGTCGGAAATCTCGGGGTTGGTTCGTGATCTGTCGCAGGGAAGCCAGAATGCCATTGTCCCTGAAGACTTTTTAAATCTTTGGACGGTTTTTGAATCGGCTGTTTCTGAGTCTACGACCGGGCCGCGCGATGCCTAGCAATCGTTTTCTATCAGCGCCTGCACTGACTGGGTTAAAAGACTTCCAAAAAACGACCGTGGAGTACGTCTTTAAGCGGCTCTATGGTGATGACCCGACGTCCCGTTTCCTGATCGCCGATGAAGTAGGTCTCGGAAAAACGCTTGTTGCTCGAGGCATCATCGCCAAGACCCTGGAGCATCTTCAAGATGACGTAGAGCGGATCGATGTGATCTATATCTGCTCCAATGCTGCCATTGCGACCCAGAACGTCAATCGGCTCAACGTCAGTGGCAGAAAAGATTTTTCAATCCCCACGCGGCTGACCTACCTGCCCAAACAGGTGCGGTCCCTGCGCAAGAACAAGGTGAACTTCATCAGCTTGACCCCTGGCACCGCATTCGATCATGCCCGTAGCCGAGGGGGACATGCCAACGAACGGGCCATCCTTTATCGGATGTTGTGTGACTTGCCTCTGGCGCAGAGTGAGCGACGGCGACGGTTGCGCGTCGGCCTGCTTAATGTTCTTCAGGCGACAGCGGGTAAGAAAAACTGGCGAGCCAAAGCCAAAAACCTTCCCGCCGAAGATCTGGATTCCGATCTTTCCAAGGCGTTCCGGCGGGCCGTCCGTGAAGATACCGAACTCTATGGAGACTTGAAGGAGGGCTGCGAACGCTTTGCCCGGTATCGCGACTACAGCAGAATTCCCTGCGAGGATTCGGAGCTGCGCTACAATCTGATCGGAAGGCTCAGAAGTAAACTAGCATCCGTGTGCCTTTCCGCACTTGAGCCCGACCTGGTTATACTCGATGAGTTTCAACGATTCAAGCACTTGCTGGACGGCGACGACGAAGCCTCCATGTTGGCGACGGCACTCTTTGAACATCCCGACGTTCGCGTTCTTCTGCTTTCCGCCACGTCCTACAAGATGTTCACCCTCGACCAGGAGACTGACGAGGACGATCACTATCCCGATTTCATCCGGACGCTGAATTTCCTGTTCAATAACGCAGGCAAAGTCGACGCGGTCAAAGGTCTCTTGTCAGACCATCGAACGACGCTACACGCCTGCGTCAATGGCGCGGTATGCCCTCCGGGGAAGAAGGCCGAACTTGAACAGGCTCTCCTGAAAGTAATGTGTCGAACGGAGCGGGTCGCCACGACCCGAGACCACAACTCGATGCTGAGCGAAATTGAACGGGCTGCGCCTCTTAAGCCGGCGGATCTTCAGCATGCGGCGACGGTTGACGCGGTGGCAGTCTGTGTCAAGGCCGGGGAGCCCATCGAATATTGGAAGTCAGCGCCGTATCTGATCAACTTTTTAAAACATTATGAGCTGAGGCATAAAATGGATGCCCAGTTGAATACGCCGTCGGATGCGCTTCGAAAGGCACTTTTATCGGCAAATGGACAGTTGCTGACGAAGGATACATTTGAAGACTACCAGGCTCTCGACCCAGCCAATCCGAGGATGCGCTTACTGTTCGAGGACACGATTGATAAAGGCATGTGGCAGCTCTTGTGGATGCCACCGTCTATGCCGTATGTCGAGCCTGGTGGCGCATACCGTGAAAAGGATAGCTTGACCAAGGCGCTTGTTTTTTCCTCATGGAGCGCCGTTCCAGACGCTGTGGCATCCATCTGCTCGTACGAAGCTGAACGACATATGATTGCCGGAACGCCGGTCTCACACAGTGAACTGTATGACAAAATCAAGCCGCTGCTGCGGTTTGCGGTAGCCTCCAGCGATAATCGCCTGACTGGCATGCCGGTCATTGCCTGGTTGCTGCCGTCACCAACCCTGGCTACCAGGATTGACCCGCTTGAGATTGCGCTTCGTCATGGTCGCGAACCGCTCGACATTCAAGAGCTGAAGGACGAGGTCAAGGCTGTTTGCCACGATTTGCTCGCAACCCTGCCTGAAGCCGGGGAAGGGACCCGGGCCGATGAGCGATGGTATTGGGCAGCGCCCATTCTTATCGATTCCCATAATGGTCTGTTGGACTGGTGCAAAAGTGAGCTGGGATGGAGGTCCGCTACGCCAGACCATGAATCAGGCACCCGATTCAGAGATCACATCGATCTGCTGGTCAGCGTTGCAGAGGGCAATATCCCTCTCGGTCCCCAGCCGGCTGATCTTGTCGATGTGCTATGCGACCTTGCCTTGGCCGGCCCCGGGGTGTGCGCATTGCGGGCGCTTCGTCGTATCGGTACCGAGCTCGATCCGTTCGATCGAAAGCTGCTGTCAGCCGCCGCAAGAATCGCGTCCGGCTTCCGTTCGCTTTTTAATATGCCGGAATCGATTGCCATGCTGCGGGGTTCTGGCGAGGACACCTATTGGCGGTTAACGCTTCAATACGGTGTCGATGGCAACCTCCAGTCCGTGCTCGATGAGTACGTGCATGTCCTTCGTGAGTCGTTGGGCTTGCAGGAGCACTCACACGAAGAACAAGTCGCTGGCATTGCTGAATGCATTCAATCAGTACTGTCACTGCGCACTGCCCAGATTCGCATTGACGAGATAAAAGCCGCAGGGGATGGATTTGTTGTTGATGACTTCAATACCCGCTGCCGGTTTGCGCTCCGCTTCGGCGATATTCGCGATGACAATAACCAGGCGCTTGTGCGGGCCGATTCGGTGCGGGATGCGTTTAACTCGCCGTTTCGTCCCTTTGTCCTCGCTTCGACCTCAATAGGCCAGGAAGGGTTGGATTTTCATACCTGGTGCCACGCGGTAGTGCATTGGAATTTGCCGTCTAATCCTGTTGACCTGGAGCAACGGGAGGGGCGGGTCCATCGCTATAAGGGGCACGCAGTCAGAAAGAATATTGCGGAACGCTATGGGTTGAATGCGCTATCTGGATCTCACGAGAGAGGCGATCCTTGGCAGACACTTTTCCAGATTGCATCTAAGAGTAAAGCCGAAGGCTATTCTGATCTTGTACCGTACTGGATTTTCGAAGAAGGTTCTGCTCGTATCGAACGCCGCATCCCGCTGCTCCCGTACAGCAAAGAGGTCGGAAAACTCAAGCGATTGAAACAGGGGTTGGCGCTCTATCGAATGGTGTTCGGTCAGCCGCGCCAGGAAGATCTGCTGTTCAGCCTGAGTCAAAACGGTAGCCATGAGTCGGCGGATTTTTCGAACTGGTTGATTTCGCTTCGACCTCCGGTGGATACGATATCCAACGATAACCCACAAGATCCTACGCGTCATTCGCACAGGGAAGAATAGAGGGCATGTGCACATGAAGCAGTTAGTACACTTCATATTGGTTCCAGACGGCAGTGTTGCCCGCAGGCTTCGTCGACTGCTTGCCACACAATCACCTCGTCAGGGAATTCTTGTCGGTACCTGGCCGGAACTGATCGAGCAGGCTAAAAGTGCTTATTTAATTGCACTTCAGGCGAGTGATTGGAAAACGCAATTCCATCACGCGCTTGAGCAGTTGCCCGATGCGTTCTGGTCAAATAGCTTTGAAGTGTCGCCCGAAGAAACGGCAGCTGAAGTAGAGGCGGCGCTTTCTCTCCTTACGAGCGCAACAGAAGCGGGCAGCGAAGTTGTTCTAACAGATTCTGACCAAGTTCCGGAACGGCCCCGTAAGCATGTTCAGGATATTGCACGATTACTCCATGATCTTGATGGCCTATTGCCTGATGAATTGCTCGCCATACAACAACTGATATCCACTGCATCGAATACTGCCATACGAAAGCTAGCGGTTTGCAGTATTGAAGGATTCCCCTCGTTGACGCGATGGCAAGTGGCGTTGATCGATAAGCTGAATGCGGACGCTGGAATTGAGCGCGATGCTGAAATGATGCGTCTTCTGGAATCGTTACTACTCGATTCATCCCCAACATCGTCACAGACCAGTCTTCAAACTTTACAACAGCACCTGTTTGCTGCGCCACAGGAAAAGTCACCGCTGGATACTACTGTGCAATGGCTGGGCGTTAGGGATTCTTTGGAAGAAGCCGAAGTTGCGGCCGGCATGGCTCAGCAGATGCTGGCAGAAAACCTGGGTTTAAAACCATCTGACATTGGGCTGCTGATGCCTGATAGCTTTGAGTACTCTCTCGCCATCAACGATGCTTTTTCCGCCGCTGGACTTCCTCTTTCAGGGTTGCCTGTGGATCACTGGCAAAGAGATCTTGGGCGTGAAGCGCTTTTTCATTTTTTGTACTGCCGACAGAAACCTTCACCAGCGATGGCACTGGCCGTTTGCCTGTCCTCCCCCTTGATGCCTTGGTCGAGAGAGAAGGGTGCCGAATTGGCTCAGGCGGTGATGGATGGCGATTATCGATTACGACCATTCCCAACGGCCACACAGTCTGACCGACAGATGCTGGATCTTTTACGGGAAGGTGATGAGAGTCCAGAAACGTTGTTGGAAGCTATTCAGGTATTTGTGAGCTTGCTCGATGGAGGCGAGCAATTCGAGTCCCACGTCTATCGCGTGAAGGCGATGGCTGAGAATTTGCGCGCGACGATGGTGGGTAAGACGGAAATCCATTGGGCCTCGCTACGACGATTATCCAGCCCAAAGAATATCAGTACCGGTGAATCGCCTAGTTTCAACCTGGAGGGCATAACCGTATGGCGTGAAGCCCACGAGGTCTGGCGGCCAGTTCGCTTTCTGATCGTGCTCGGTTTTGTATCAGGCCATTACCCGGTAGCCAGTGCAGATTCCTCGGTGTTTGTCTCCGATGATTTGCTCGCTCTACGGGAACGCTTGGGATTATCACTTGCAACGCCTGCAGATCAGATGCGAGATCGAAGGGCGCGATTTAAGCGCCAGTTGGCAGCGGTTGTTGATTTTGTGTGCTTTATGATTCCCCGCAGGAATTCCAGTGGCGCATCACAATTACCTTCAGAATCCCTGGTATTCATGAGTCAGCTATATAGCGGTATCGATGATGTGGAATCGCTGATCCTTGAGGTGGATGTGACGGCAGACCGTGATCTCGCTCGATTCCTGTCGAATATCGTGCCCGAGCCACCCCGTATGCCACGGGTGATTCTCGCCGAGGATATCCAGTTCGGAGTTGATTTGCTCGCGCTGCGGACAGACGCAGAGGGAAATCTGCTGCCAGAGTCGCCCAGCACCCTGGAGACATTGATGGTTTCTCGGCTGGCCTGGCTACTGCGCCGAATCGATGCAGAACCCTTGGGCTGGGAGCCTGAGCGACCCAATGTCATGTTATTGGGCACCTTGACCCACCAGGTTTTTGAAGAACTTTTTCAGGTATCTAGTCCTATACCTGATTCGGCGACTATTGGCTCACAGATTGAGCCGCTTCTGGATTCTGCCATTAGGACCCATGCACCATTCCTCCGCGCCGCGCAATGGCAGGTAGAGCGGAAGCATTTGGCATCCAGCATTAACAAGGCAGCCTTAGCGTGGCGTGAGGTGTTGGTGACCTTGAAGGCAGACATTCTCGGTACAGAGGTGTGGCTTGAAGGTACGCTCGATGGTCTGCCAATTCATGGTCAGGCGGATATTTTGCTCGGTCTGCCCGATGGTCGATTGCTGGTGGTTGACTATAAGCGATCCAGTGCAAACAGCCGCAGGCCTCGGATGCAAAAAGGTTACGATAGTCAGGCAAACCTGTATCGCACCATGCTGCAAACGGGAGGTCCCAAGAGCAAAGACAATGTTCTGTTACTGGACAGGCTGCGGGCAGGGGACACCACCGGCATTGTGTACTTCATGACGAATGACCAGACTTCTTTGTCTGATGCGTTAGTCGTGGAATCGGGCACCATCCCCGGTTGGGAGGCCCTGGAAGGGGATGTGGCCCATTTGGCCATGAACCTTATCAGAGAGCGGCTACGGGAAGTGAGTGAAGGCCGGCTGTATCTGAACCGGGAGGGTGATGCACAGTTTTTTGATAAGCAGGCCGGCGTTAAGCCTTATTCATTGGATAACAGCGTGCTGATACCGCTTTTCACGATTCCCGGTGAATCCAGGGAGGCCGAATAATGTTGCCAGCATTGACGATAATTCCTGCCGGGGCAGGCTCTGGTAAGACCTATACCATTCAACAGCAGCTAGGTGACTGGGTGGTGGAAGGGCTCATTGCGCCTGAACGAATTGTGGCGGTGACATTCACCGAAGCCGCTGCTGCAGAACTGCGTGAACGCATTCGCGCGAAGCTGCTCAGTCTCGGGCGCTTGGAAGATGCCTTGAAATTGGATCAGGCCTATATCTCCACGATTCACGGTTTCGGTTTGAGATTACTGACTGAGTTTGCCTTCGACGCAGGCTTATCCCCCAGGCCTCGACTGCTAAATGAGGATGAAGAAAACACGCTCATCCGATTGGCGTTGGCGCGAACCGAAAAAGCGGATGTCATCACGTCAAATCTGCTCAAGTTTGGCTACAGCTATGATTTCAATTCACAAAAGAGTGCTGAAGAACTTTTTCGTGATGATCTGCTGAGGATCGTTATGCTGCTTCGGTCTGCAGGTTGGTCAGAAGAGAGCGATACGTACTCAGAGTTTGCTTCCAAATGGATCAGAGAACGCTATGGCATTACGGGAGATGGCGAACAACTGACTGCGCGATTGCAGCAGGTAGTAAGCCGTCTTCTGGAAGCATTTCCCGAGAATTTGGCCAGAGAGTTCGGTAATAGCGCAACGGCGTATAAGGAATTCCAACGTGATTACCGAAATCTGATAAGCGCCTCAACTGCGGGTGTTTTGAGTGCCGATTGGAAGTTGTGGAAGGAGTTGCGCGCACTGCGTAAATCCAAGCGGAGTGGCCAGTTACCCGATGGCTATGATGATTTGGCCGATGCCGTTATTGAAGCCGCCGATGCGTTGCCAACGCACCCGGGTCCGCTTGAGCAGGCAGTGTTGCATATTGAGTCCCTCATAGCAGCCGGGCAGGAAGTGCTGGTTCATTATGCGCAAGCCAAGCGTGAAGCCGGGCTGGTCGATTACGGCGATATGATCGCCATGGCGGCGGAAATGCTTCGCAATCGCCCGGATGTGTTGAACACCCTGGTGCAGCGTATCGACTGCCTGGTCGTGGATGAATTTCAAGATACCAACCCGCTTCAGTTTGCCCTGCTGTGGCAACTGAAAGGCGCCGGTGTGCCGACGGTCACAGTCGGAGACTTGAAGCAGGCGATTATGGGATTCCAGGGCGCTGATCCGCGCTTATTCGATGCGCTGATACGTCAAAACCAGGATGTCGCCAAGCCGTTAACCAGTAACTGGCGATCCCAGCCAAACCTGATGCATTTTATCAATGCGGTTGGTCCCGGCTTGTTCGGCGATGAGTACGTTCCACTGGCACCACAGGGTGCTGAAAGTACCCAAGAGCCGATCGAACTGATTGATTTTGCGGTAAAGGCCAAAAAGAGGCAACACGCGGTTAGAGCACTATCCGTTGGCGATCGTCTGAAGACGCTGCTGGAAGACTCTGCCCAGCCAATTATGGATCGACGCACAAAACAGCGTCGTAGGCTGCGCGGCGGGGATATCGCGGTTCTCTGCCCCACCCATAAGATGTTGGCCGAATATGCTGATGTATTGCGAGCCCAGGGACTTCGCGTAAGGCTGCAGGAGGATGGTTGGTATTCCTCGCGTGTGGTTCAGCTCGCCTGTCAGGCAATGGCTTATGTCGCCAACCCCTCGGATCGTCATGCAGCGTTGTACCTAGCTGTCACCGAACTAGGCAGTCTCGATCTGAAAACAGCCTTAGTACAGCTGATTATCGATGGAAGGATCGTTGACCCGGTATTGGCTCGACTGGATGTGCTGGCAAGTAATATCAAAGACCGTACCCTGTTTGCATTGGTGGCCGATACCTTTGCCGCGCTCAGTCTCTTTGATGTGGTGTCTGTATGGCCGGACGCCGACCAGTCTCGGGCGAATCTGCTTCGTTTGCAGGCGGAGGCTGGCGAATTCATGGATGCCAATCGTGAGGCGCTCGCCAGTGGCGGTTACCACGGTTCCGGCATTCAAAGCTTCCTGGCCTGGCTGAATGCCAAGGTTGAGCAGAAGGATAAGAATAATCAGCCTGACCCGCGTGTCATCGATGAAGATGCCATTCAGTTGGTCACTTGGCACAGCTCAAAAGGCCGAGAATGGCCCGTGGTTTTTGTGTGTGGCATGGATAAGAGTCTGAGCCCGAGATTGCCCAACATGGTGCTGGGATACAGCACCTTTGAGGATCTGTCTGAGCTCATCGAGAAAGCGCAGATTGAGTATTCCCCCAAATTTTCCGCCCCCGAGTCTGACGATCAGTTCCTGGGAGATCTTGGACTTGCCACCGAGCTCGAATCCAGACGATTGATCTATGTCGCCATCACCAGAGCACGGGAAAAACTGGTGCTGGAATGGCCGAGCTATTTGGCAGGTAAGGACGGACTGGCTTACTGGTCGATTCTGGCCGCAGAGACCACCGTGTCGCCTCAAGCCGCGACAATTACCGTTGGCGATACGTCCTTCCCGTGTTTGATCGGCGAAGGCGCATCCGAGCTTCCAGACGATTTTGGTGTTGGTGACGGTACAACCCCAGTGGTGTTGGCCACCATCGGTCGCAGGGCGATACAGCGCGGAGTCGTTCCGGATGGATTGATCCCGGACAGTGTAGTGCCTTCGGGACTCGATAGTGTCCAAAGCACGGAGACAGCCAGGACACCTTTGGAGTCAATCAGATACCACGAAGGGTTGGAACTCGAGATCGAGCTCGCCGGTACGACGCTCGGTACCTTTCTGCACCGTTGCTTCGAAGTGCTTGGTGTAAACGCTGAACTCGGTGGGAAGCCATCTACTATTGCCGGTGTTGAGATAAGTGACGGTGATGTGTCCAATATTATTAATAGCGTTACGAGCTTCGAGCGTTGGATGACGGATCGCTTTTCAGCCACGGCGGTGCATCGGGAACTCCCGCTACTGGGAATTGATGATAACGGTTCCGTGGTATCCGGGACCACCGACCTGGTGCTGGAAACAGATGGTGGCATTTGGATTATTGAGCACAAGTCTGACCAAGTTGATGAACCGGAACTGGCATTCAATAATTACCGGCCACAACTGGAATGCTATGCAACATTGCTGCGGAGCATGGGGCATAACGTATTGGGCATGGGGATTAACTGGATTAGAAGGGGAGAGGTGGTGTTACAGCACCACTGACACTGAGTACTAATTATGGATTGGGTGAAATCTGACGATGTAAGCGCCGGTTATCTGTTAGCGCACCACTGACACTGAGTATTAATTATGGATTGGGTGGGTTGGCAGGTAGGCGCAGCGCAGAGGACTAGATAGCTAGGGAATGATCCGCAAATAAAACAGGGTAGTGGTTCCTATACAGCAGACCTGATTGGAAATCACTACTATCCCGTTAACTTTCACACCAAGTTTATCTGGTAGTTGTTAGCATTTTCATCTATGAGTGGATCCCCACGCAATAAAGCCATGAGGTCACGTTTTTCAATTAAATTGAGCTGCAATAATCGCAGAATTTGTTGCATACTTTGAAGTATTCTACGGAAAGACGATTCGCTACACCAAATCACCGTTAGGCGTTGCACTTCGAAATTGAATCCGCGAGAGTTTTAAAAATCCTATCAACTAGGTTATATATTGGGCCACCTCCAACTATTTCATTGTAGAACGTTCCATATGTCATACAATCAGAAGCATTCAATAACTATTTGTTCTGTAACGAGATAGATTGCTTAAGCCATCAGCTCCCTCAGCACATAGGGCAAAATACCGCCATGCTTGTAATAATCGACTTCAATCGTAGTATCAATACGGCACAATAGTTGCACCGATTGGGTATTGCCGTCCTTTCTTCGTATCACTAGAGTTACATCTTTCTGTGGTTGGATGTTGTCCAATCCTGAAATATCGAATAGCTCGTCGCCTTTAATGCCGAGAGTATCAATGCTGTCGTTGTCTTTGAATTGCAGTGGCAGAACGCCCATGCCGATCAGGTTGCTGCGGTGAATGCGCTCAAAGCTCGTGGCGATAACGGCCTTGACGCCCAGAAGTTGCGTTCCCTTGGCAGCCCAATCACGGCTTGAGCCGGTACCATATTCCTTGCCGCCAAAAACAACTGTGGGAATACCTTGCGCTTGGTATTTCATTGCGGCATCATAAATACTCATTTGCTCTGGTGCTGCGTCCGGTTTGCCCTGATAGAGCGTGACACCACCTTCACTACCGGGTACCATCAAGTTTCTGATACGCACATTGGCGAAGGTGCCGCGCATCATTACTTCGTGGTTGCCACGGCGCGCGCCGTAGCTGTTAAAGTCCGCCTTGTTGACATCGTGTTCCTGTAGATATCGGCCAGCGGGAGAAATATCCTTGATTGTGCCTGCCGGGCTGATATGATCCGTTGTGACAGAATCTCCGAATACTCCCAATGCAAAGCTATTCTTGATATCATTGCTGCCGCTGGAGACTGCCGGTTGTAGCGAGAAATTCTCAAAGAAAGGCGGCTCTGCGATATAAGTGGATTGCGGCCAATTGTAGGTTTGTCCTGTGAATGTAGTGACTTTATTCCACAAGTCGTGATTCTTAGTAAGGTTGCTATAGAGTTCTCGGAAGGTATCTGCATTCGTGGCAAATTTCATCAGTGCATGAATTTCTGCGCTGCTGGGCCAGATATCTTTAAGCCAAACTGGCTGATTGTTTTTACCGATGCCTATTGGTTCTACTGTGAGGTCTTTCAGCACAGAACCCGCGATGGCGTAGGCTACTACCAACGGTGGAGATGCTAAAAAATTGGCGTGGATATTCGAATGAATGCGTGCTTCGAAATTACGATTTCCAGATAACACCGCGGCACAAACCAGATCGTTCTTGACGATGGTTTCTTCAATTGGTTCTGCCAAAGGTCCGGTGTTGCCGATACAGGTGGTGCAACCGTAGCCGACCAGACTAAAACCCAATTGCTCCAGATAAGGTAACAGTCCGGTAACGGTCAGATAATCGGTAACTACGCGTGAACCCGGTGCCAGTGAAGTTTTAATATGATGTTTGACCGACAATCCCTTTTCGACGGCTTTTTTGGCTAGCAATCCAGCGGCGAGCAACACGCTGGGATTGGAGGTGTTGGTGCAGGACGTAATGGCGGCAATCAGGATATCACCATGACCTAATTCTACCGAGAAACCATTTAATTTATGCGGAGAGAAATCAATCGGATCGGGTGTTGGTCGGTTACCAGTCATTTCGGCGACGTTGCGAGAAACCATACGGCGCTCGACAGGAGGGGCTGCGCTGTGTTCTGCTGTGGCAGCTCTATCCTCTCTCGGTGCTTGAACGGCACCGGGCGGTGCCAATCGGCTCTCATTTGGATCGCAGGAATCAATCTGGGTACACACCTCCGGATCCTGATCGCGGCTGCTGCGTGTCAAATAACGCTGATTTAGATCGTGATCTTGTTTGCCGTAACCGCTCTCTTTTGCGGGCTTGCTGAAGAGCTCGGTAAATTTGGATTTGATCGCTCCTAATTCAATCCGATCCTGCGGCCGTTTAGGGCCAGCCAGTGATGGCGTAACCGAGTTAAGATCGAGCGTCAGTTCGCTAGTATAGTCAATGTCGCCTTTGCGGGGAATGCCATACATTTGCTGTGCCTGGAAATAGTTTTGGAATGCATTGATTTCTAAGTCATTGCGTCCTGTGCCTTTGAAGTATTTGACGGTGACATCATCGACTGGAAAAAAACCCATCGTGGCACCATATTCCGGCGCCATATTGGCGATGGTGGCACGATCGGGCAATGTTAACGAGGCGGTCCCTTCGCCAAAAAACTCAACAAATTTTCCGACTACATTGGATTTGCGCAGCATTTCGGTGATCGTCAGCACCAGATCGGTTGCGGTAACTCCTTCGCGTAGCTGACCGGTGAGATTGACGCCGACTACATCCGGCGTGAGAAAATAAACTGGTTGTCCCAGCATGCCGGCTTCCGCTTCAATGCCGCCGACACCCCAACCGACCACGCCGATTCCGTTGATCATTGTAGTATGCGAGTCGGTGCCGACCAAGGTGTCCGGGTAAATCAGCCCATTTTTTTGATGCACACCACGCGCAAGATATTCCAGATTGACCTGATGTACGATCCCGATCCCGGGCGGAATTACCTTGAAAGTATCAAACGCCTGCATTCCCCATTTGATGAATTGATAACGTTCATTATTGCGTGAAAACTCAATTTCCATGTTGTAATTCAGCGCATCTTTAGTACCGTACTGATCGACCTGAATCGAATGATCCACTACCAGATCAACGGGTACCAATGGCTCGATCAGCTTGGGGTCTTTGCCCAGTTTGACTGCCGCGCTACGCATGGCAGCGAGATCCACCAACAACGGTACGCCGGTAAAGTCTTGCAGCACAATACGCGAAACAACAAATGGTATTTCGTCTACACGGGGGGCGTTCGGTTTCCAGTTCGCCAATTCGAGAATATGCTCTTCGGTGATTTTTTTATTGTCATAATTGCGTAAAACTGACTCCAGAACAATTCGAATCGAAATTGGCAGACGAGAGATTTTCGCGACACCGCTTTTCTCCAATTCTGGGAGTGAGTAATATTTCGCGCGATTTCCTTGGGGTAAGGTTAATTCTTTCAAGCTGTTGAATATATTGTGATTCATGTCAATCTTCCTGAAGATAAGCGCGATTCGGTAGATAAATAAACAGTTTTGTTCATAATATATAATTTTGATCCAATAAAGTCACGTGTCGGTTTTGATGATTTGACGCTTTGTAGGGGTAAATGAAACATATTTCATCATCAATAAGTCAAATTGCACGCAACAATGTGCAACAGCAACAATTGAGGAAAATAGAATTATGTTTCGGTAAGTAAGATTTTCCGTTTCTTGGCGATTGGATAATTAAAATAAAACCGGTTAAGGTATAATACCCGGTTCCCTATTTTGGATTGTTGGAGGTCTCTATGCCTATTTACGAATATCTTTGCAATTCATGTGGTGCCGAGAAAGAGCATTTGCAAAAGATTAGCGATGCGCCCATTGCTGCATGTCCTGCGTGTGGCAGTAGTCACTATTCTAAACGCATCTCTGCTGCAGGATTCCAATTAAAAGGCAGCGGTTGGTACGTTACTGATTTTAAGAATAAGGCAAAACCGGTGGATGCTAAGTCTGCGACGAAAGAAAGTACTGAAAGTACGCCATCAGCAATGCCCGCTGCTGCGGAAACGACTGTAAAAAAAGAGAACAATCCTGCGACTACCGCGACTGCCGACTGATTGGCTTGAGCGCCGTCATTTTGCTGTGATATAAACCAGAATCATCAATCTCACCATTCAGATCATTGACCAGAATTATGCGTACAAATTACTGCGGCGCCATTAATACCGAATATCTAGATAAAACAGTAACCATTTTTGGCTGGGTACACCGCCGCAGAGATCATGGAGGAGTGATATTCATTGATCTACGTGATCGCGAAGGTTTAGTGCAGGTTGTATGTGATCCTGATAACGTGGATACGTTTCAAACAGCAGAAAAAATACGCAATGAATATGTACTGAAAATTACTGGTAGAGTACGAAAACGACCTGAAGGAACGATTAATACATCTTTGGTCAGTGGTGAGATAGAGATCCTAGTGGCGGCTATCGAAGTGTTGAACAGTTCACTGACGCCTCCGTTTTTGATGGATGATGACAATATCAGTGAAGTCGTGCGGCTGGAGCATCGTTATCTGGATCTGCGCCGTCCGGCAATGCAATCGAATCTCCGCTTACGTCATAAAGTGGCCATGGCGGTTCGTGTATTTCTGGATCGACAGGGTTTTCTGGATATTGAAACACCAATGCTGACTAAGTCTACACCGGAAGGTGCGCGAGATTATCTGGTGCCGTCACGAGTGAATGCCGGCCATTTCTTTGCTTTGCCGCAATCGCCGCAATTATTCAAACAGCTTCTGATGGTGTCTGGGTTTGATCGCTATTATCAGATTACACGTTGCTTTCGTGATGAAGATTTGCGTGCGGATCGACAACCTGAGTTCACGCAGATCGATATTGAAACTTCATTTCTTTCAGAGAATGAAATCATGTCTTTGATGGAAGAGATGATGCGCGGTTTATTTAAGGATGTGAGTAATGTGGATTTGCCCAATCCATTCCCACGATTGACCTATGCCGATGCTATGTTCAAATACGGCTCGGATAAACCAGATTTGCGCGTTGCCTTGGAATTTACTGAATTGACCGACGCCATGAAGGAAGTCCCTTTCAAAGTGTTTCGTGAAGCTGCCGAAAAACCGGATGGTCGGGTGGCGGCTTTGCGCATACCCAGAGGCGGCGAATTGTCGCGTAAGGAAATTGATGATTATACGGCTTTTGTTGGAATTTACGGTGCCAAAGGATTGGCTTATATCAAGGTCAATCGGCTTTCCGAAGGGGTGGAAGGACTGCAATCACCGATTCTGAAATTCCTGCCGGAAGACATAATTCGAACCATTCTTGTTCGTACCAGGGCTCAGGATGGTGATTTGATTTTTTTCGGCGCTGACAGAACCAAAATCGTCAATGAATCTTTGGGTGCATTACGTATTAAGATTGGTCATCAGCACGGCCACGCGGAATCCGGCTGGAAGCCGTTATGGGTGGTTGATTTTCCGATGTTCGAACGAAACGAAGAAGAAAATCGCTGGCAGGCGTTGCATCATCCCTTCACATCGCCGGCTGATGGACACGAGGATTTCCTCCAAACCGACCCCGGTAAGGCGCTTTCCAAAGCCTACGATATGGTTCTGAATGGTTCCGAGATTGGTGGTGGTTCAGTACGGATTCACCGCCAAGATATCCAATCCAAGGTATTTCGTGCCTTAAATATTTCTGAACAAGAAGCGCAAGAAAAATTTGGCTTCTTGTTAGAAGCGCTTCAATATGGTGCACCACCGCATGGTGGCATTGCGTTCGGCCTGGATCGTATTTTAACCATGATGACTGGCTCAGAATCAATCCGCGACGTCATTGCTTTTCCTAAAACCCAACGTGCGCAGTGCTTGTTGACTCATGCGCCCAGCACTGTCGATGAAAAACAATTGAGAGAGCTCAATATTCGTTTACGCCAAATTGAAACTAAATCAAGTAGTGGGTGACCGTTGAATCAATGTTCAAGATTCCGGTTTCCGTTCTGGTTATTATCCATACAGTGGATTTGCAAGTATTATTATTAGAACGTGCGGATCATCCAGGTTACTGGCAATCGGTTACAGGCAGCCAGGATTCCGGTGAAACACTACTTCAGACTGCGATGCGGGAAGTATTTGAAGAGACCGGGTTAAGTTCTGCCGGCTATGTGTTGACCAACTGGCAGATTGAAAATCGATACGAAATTTACCAGGAATGGCGCTGGCGCTATGGACCTGATGTTAGATTCAATACTGAGCATGTATTTGGTTTGTGCTTGCCCGATGTGAGGGCGATAAAGATTTCTGCCAGAGAGCATTTGAATTATATCTGGCTGCCATGGCAGCAAGCAGCCGAGAAAGTATTTTCAAGGAGTAATGCCGAGGCTATTCTGGATTTACCGGAACGAGTGTAAGTTGTGCAGAACCTAGGCCACATACTCGCAGCTCCACAAACATATTTCGCTTTATTCTGGATTGATAAAAGAGTAAAGCGCAAAGCGTAGCAGTATCAATTTGCGAATCCCCGTGGTATCGCCACGGGGTCGTCTATTTCGAGATAGTTGAGTCAGTCTGGGTGATAATTGACTGAATACACAGATTATGCGATTGGGATAATGGGCAAAGAGCCATGACCCAGAATTGATGCGGTGGCAACGTTTTGCAAAGTAATTGCTTTGGCGATGCGTTGTTCGTCCGCTTCATTGCCAGTTGAATTGATATCTTTTGCCGCATTGCCAAAAGTCCATGCGTCAACTACAAACATGTCGTATTGTGGTCCGTATTTCGAACGAATAGCAGAACGATCCACAGTTGTACCAGTACGCGTATTTATTGCAATACCTAATTCATTGTGCTGTCCTACTAATTCTTCATAATCAGCACCAGTATCCTGAGCTGCTTGTACTACGGATGCTCTGTTTTCCGCAAAAAAATCCGCTTGGCTTAAACGATTCTTGGCTTGTTGAACAATTGATTCTTTTTCTGATTCGGTTATATTGATGCCCAACTGATTGGTCAATGATGCGAGATCATTGATGCGTTCTGTGATATGTTGATATATCGTCGGTGCTTTGGAGCATGCGCCGCAGCCGCAGTCACTATGATCATCTCCATGTACGCCAGTTTGGCGCCCTTTTTCTTGAAGCTTGTTAATGGTTTGTGTGGTTAATTGCACTTCGTTGATGTCAGCGGCGAGCGAGTTGCTTCCGAGATCGCTGCCGTACACTATGCTTAATGTGCCTCCGGCTGCACACGGAGCACTTTTACGATAACCACTTTTATTGGTACGACCATCAACACATATTTCTGGTACGGAGTTATTTACCGGAACATTAAATAAGCCCGATGCAATGGCACGATACATTTGATTTAAAACATTCTGATCAATATCCTTGCGATTGTCAGGTCCAATGGAGCCGAGACCCAAATTGAATTGACCCAGAGTGATGTATTGAACGTTGCCCGCATCCGCAGTTGATGAAGTTGTTTTTGCTTCTTGAGTGCTGTTGCCTTGAGTAGCTGAAGTTGATTCTTGACTGCCTGTAAAATGTTTTAACAGATTTTTTAAACTTTCAAACATTTTATATATCCTTTGTAGTAATTGGTCAGTTGATCATAATTTCAATTTCATACTTGCAATATTCAAAGAAATGCAAGGAAAGGGCAAATCTTGTCAAAGCCGCATAATTGGTATGTCATGCTTAAAAACTGGGTTAATTGGCTAGACGTCAGAATTCTATCACTACTTTTTCAGACAATAGATAGTTATTCTGTATTTTCTTCATCAAAGACAATAAATTTATAATATCTTTCGATTTATTATTTTGATCGTTCGGAAGAAAAACAGTAGTTTGATACGAATTTCTATTTTTCAGGCAAAACTTTCAGTTGAGATAATTTAACTTTATGATCCTATGAGTAAAATTAGTCTTGTATTACTATGCAAGCGACCGGCTTTAGGCATCGGTAAACAAAGATTGGCGGCGAGTTTGGGTATGGAAGTAGCTCGACAGATTGCTGATGCATTACTGGATTGTGCACTGGAAGATGCACGTAATTGGCCTGGTCCAGTAGTGATTTCGCCTGCTAATCAGGAAGATGTAGAGTGGGCGCAATCCTTGTCAGTATCAAATTGTTTTCCAGTTACCGTCATGCCGCAGGTGAGAGGTAATCTGGGTCAGCGACTCAATGCGTTAGATCGAACACTGCGTGCGCAAGGTTTGGAGCAATTGGTATTCATCGGCAGTGACGCACCTGGATTGACCGCGGCTGATTATGAGGCGACCCGTGAAGCACTGCAACACGATGATGTCGTATTAATTCCCGCTCTTGATGGTGGTGTGGTACTCATGGCCAATCGATGTAATTGGCCGGACTTGGTTGCTTTACCGTGGAGCAGTTGTCGATTAGGTATATCTTTGATGGATATTTGCCGCAATACTGGAAAATCGGTAGCGACAATTAAACTAGGTCAAGATGTCGATGAGTTGAAGGATTTAATAAGGCAGGCTAGTTTGTTGCAACAGGATCAGCGCCCTGCGCGCCGTAGATTGTTGGAACTTATTGACAGGAGCATTTCATCTCTGAGAATACCTTATGATTAAGTGTAGTGTCATTATTCCTTGCTACCAAGATGATGAGAAATTAGCGCGATTACTAAGGCAGTTGCAACAATTGCCGAATAAACCGTGTGAAATAATTGTCGTTGATGCGGCTAACAGCTTAGATATATGTAAACATTTCGGGGTGCAGAGGTTGTTCAGTGAGCCTTGCCGCGGTCAGCAATTGCGCGTTGGTGCACGTCAAGCGAAGGGCGAGGTGCTGTGGTTTTTGCATGCGGATGCACAACTATCAACCGATCCGATAGCAGCTATATCAAGTGCATTAGCACGAGGTGCCATCGGCGGTTATTTTCGTTTCCGCTTTGCCAAGCCGCGTGTATGGCAAGCTTGTATGCTGGAACCCGCGATAGCGCTGCGATGCCGTTTCGGTGTTCCATATGGAGATCAAGGAATTTTTATCAAACGTTCAGTTTATCAACAAATAGGTGGACATGCGCCCTGGCCGTTGTTCGAGGAAGTGCCTTTGGTGCAATCCGCTCGTCGTTGTGGTAAATTTTTACCATTATCCGAGCCTATTTTTATCGATTCGCGCCGTTGGCGATATGACGGTTGGTGGCGGCGTACCTGGCGTAATCGTAAATTAGCCTGGAGTTTTATGTGTGGTGTGACTCCGAAGGAGCTCGCTGCAAAATATCATTCTAAAATTGATTCGTGAATGACATAATAGTACTAATCATTCAATGTGAAGGAATATCATGCAAGAGATTGTGCAAAAGTATTATGGCGAAACCCTCACGGGCACTCAGGATTTATTAACTAATGCGTGCTGCACTGATGCAGGTCTACCGCATTTTGTCAAACCGCTGCTGAAACGAATTCACGCGGATGTGCATGCGCGTTATTATGGTTGTGGCTTGGTTCTGCCTGAATTATTGGACGGACTTGCGATTCTGGATTTGGGATGCGGTGCAGGCAGGGATGTTTACGTGTTGTCGCAACTAGTCGGGGAGAAAGGGCGAATTATCGGCGTGGATATGACCGAGGAGCAGCTGGCAGTGGCACGACAACACGAAATATACCACCAAAAAATCTTTGGCTACAAACGCAGCAATGTGCGCTTTTTACACGGCTATATCGAACGGTTGCACGAGCTTGAATTGGCGGATGCCAGCGTGGATTTAATTGTCTCGAATTGCGTTATTAACCTGGCGCCGGATAAGGCGGCAGTATTGCGTGAAGCATTCCGTGTGTTGAAACCCGGTGGAGAATTGTATTTCTCTGATGTCTACAGTGATCGGCGTATTCCAGCGGTATTGACCCAGGACCCTGTGTTATATGGTGAATGCTTAAGTGGTGCACTGTACTGGAATGATTTTTTGCAACTGGCGCGTAAGCATGGCTTTACTGATCCACGTTTGGTCGATGATCGATCAATCGATGTTAATAATCCTGGATTATCCGATAAAACAGGGAATATTCGTTTTTATTCTGCAACTTATCGACTATTTAAATTGAACGATCTGGAACTTGCTTGTGAGGATCATGGACAAGCGGTGGTATATAGGGGCACGATTCCCCATCATCCTCATGCATTCCGGTTGGATAAACATCACTTTATTGAAGCCGGCAAGCAGTTTCCAGTATGTGGCAATACCTGGCGTATGCTGCATGATACGCGGTTCAGGGAGCATTTCGACTTTTATGGAAATTTTGATCGGCACTTTGGTATTTTTCCCGGTTGTGGTATGGGCATTCCGTTCACGGATGTAATCACTGATGGACAGATAAACGGATGTTGTTGAGTATGAAAGCCACTGCCTCATCAACATCAGGAAAGTCCAGTACCCGTTCCAAATCATGGTACGTCACACACGACGATAAGCCCCGTGGTTTTATCCATTCGCATGCTTTGGAGGAATTATGGTTTCATACCGGCACTGCGTGTAATTTGGCTTGTCCCTTTTGTCTTGAAGGATCAAAACCTGGTGATGATCGTTTGCAACTGATGCGTTTCGATGATATGAAGCCATTCATTGACGAGGCGATAGTTCTGAATGTTAAGCAATTTTCCTTTACTGGCGGAGAACCTTTTGTTAATAAGGACATGGTTCGTATTCTCGATTATGCATTGCAGCATCGTCCCTGCATGGTGCTGACCAACGCCACGGAGCCATTGATTAAACGTCTGTCGCAGTTGGAATCTTTGCGTGAACGTTTCCATGCTGTGCATTTTCGGGTTAGTCTGGATCATTTCTTGGCAAATGAGCATGATCGACAACGTGGTGCGGGTATGTTTTCGATGGCACTGGATGGATTATGTGCTTTGAATGATATGGGCTTCAGCGTATCAGTCGCTAATCAGAAAATTGCTGGTTTGCCAGAAAATAAGGTAGCTAAGTGCTTTGCAGAGGTTTTTCGTGGTGCTGGCTTACCAGAAAATTTACCCCGGATTGAATTTCCTGAATTTTACCCACCCAATAGTACAGTTTCTGCTCCCCAGATTACGCAAAGTTGCATGGTGGATTATCAGACCGAATCGACCCGGCGTGAATTCATGTGCGCATTTAGCCGTATGGTGGTGAAGAATGCCGGTGAATGCAAGGTTTATGCGTGCACACTGGTCGATGACGATGCCGATTATGTGTTAGGGCGAACACTGACCGAGAGTCTTCAAGAACCGGTGAGTATGAAACACCATCGCTGTTACAGCTGTTTTCAGTTTGGTGCTTCGTGCAGTGAAATGAAGCGATAACGATGTAAAGGTCACTCAATAAAAATTGGCATGAGAAATGACATCAGGTGCCTAGGAAATGATTCAATGGATACCGGAAAGTATCATCATGACATTTGAGTGCGCTTAATATGGCCGTGCCTGGAAATAGCCTGGCATCATACTGGCACAAACTGACGACGGGGAATCGATGCGCTAGATTCTGATTGTACTGTGCTTCGAAATTACTTAATTCTCTAATTCCCATTCCTTTTTGTAGTGTCCAGGCCATATCACCCAACACTCGCAACCCCTGAATACCATGCTTACTCGCATCCAGAAAAGCATGTTCAAAAAAAGTATACAGTTCGACGCTGTCTGACATACCATCCATCAGAATAAGGTGGCTTTCTTGGATATCTTGATCAATTTCGGGTCTGACATCGCGTAACTGATTCACTATTAGAGTTTGAATCTCAATGGTGGCAACCAAAAAACACCGGTTACCTGCTTGAAGACCAGCGAGCAGGAAGGGTAGCGCCAGCTTTAACCGTCCTGAATCAGTGTCATAAAATGCACACAAGTGACTGCCATAATTAATTGAGATGCCTTCAAGATCAATATGTGCAATCCGGTCTGTAGCTTGCGCAAGAATAGTAGTGCTGTTTTGTCTCTGATCCTGATCAAGATAGTTCAAAAGATCGGTCAGACGATATCTCCTTTCGCGTCTGACGCCTATCCGCATACATGGCAACTTGCCTGCATCACTCCACCGTCTTAATGATATTTCACTGACATTTAGAATCTTTGCTGCCTGTTTAATATTCAGCAACGGTGCAACAGTGTTATCAGTAGTGCTCATGCACATTTTCTCCTGAAATCATTCCTGTTTGTTTCATTGGTTTCTTTAGCTTTCAAAATCGTATCTGCGATCTTCAATTGCATTCTGCGCGGTGGGATTCGAATGTTATACCTTTTCATAAAATGCTTGACATGCATTTTAACATGAATCATATTAGATCGTATGATCATTACAGAATAATAAAGAATATTAATGCTCATCAGAGCTTGTTAAATTAATCAGAATGAGAAATTTAGGATAGCAAGATGAACTCAACTTATGACAACTCAGATAGTTACAGTTTTTATAGCGCTCTAAGCCATTCACCATTGCGGGCAACTGGTAATACACCTGATCTAACTATCTACCGTCCTCAGGGCGTTCCTGAATATGGCGTTTTTCGTTACAAAGCACCGTCTGAAGGATTGCTACAAATAGGTGGTGTGCATAGCGCTGAAACGGATTGGTCGGATGATTTTGATATTGCTTGGACGAAAATGGGCAATAAGGGCCCGTTGGTTCTTTTTCTTCATGGTGTTCCAACTAATCGTTCACAATGGGAAGAAGTACAAGGACAAGTTTCGCGCTTCTGCGAAACGATTTCCATCGACATGCTGGGCATGGGTGAAAGTTCCAAGCCGCGTCTTTATGGCCGTAAAAATAATCCGACTCTCAATGCAACGTGGCACTGGATTAATGATGTCGATTACATTGAGAAACTGATGCAGCAGGAATATCCGGGACGACAATTCATTTTTATTGCCGATGACTGGGGAAGTGGCATTGCTTCGCATTATGCAGCGTTGCATAACGGCCGTTTGAATGCGTTAATGCAGATGGATCCTATCGCCTTCGATGGTTATCCGGTGAATGAAATACAGGCGATTGGCAGAGCCTCAGAAATTCCCAACACACCTGATGGCGATGCGCAATTTGCAACGCTGTTTGCAGCTTTTGATCAGACATTAGTACAGATTCTAAAATCAATGGTGTACGATCCTTCCAAATACAATCAATATAATTTGCGTTATCTGACTTTTCCTTACGTTGATGTGGATTATGAGCGCAATGGTATGGGAGATGGAGTCACGGATGTAGCCAAGTCTACAACCATGCGCCTAAAACTACATAACTGGCGCGTGTTGTCAGATCGCGCGGCTATTCTTGGCCCATCCTTGTTACTGCCCTATCATCCGCAAAGTAATCCTAATGGTGTGCAATACCAAAACATTACCGTTCCGACACTGATCATGTGGGGGGAGTATGACAACATGATGCCCGCAGCTCAGACACAACGATTTGCTCATGTACTAGGCACAGATGATGTGCAAATTACTTACATCCCAAGAGCGGGGCATTTCCCGGCCACAGATAATCCAGTCTGCGTTACTGACACTATCCTTAATTTTATTCGTCGCGTTATGGGGCGCAGTGCACTGGCTGATATCTATATCGGAAATCATGGAATCTGGAAAGGAGATGAGCGTCAGATGATTCGAGAATTACGTGTGCTGCATGGTATTGTTGATTAATAAAACAGAAATATCCACGGAAATTATTATCTTTCATATTCCATAAACATTTTATGAAAACTATTATCTTTAAATCGGATTTGATTTGCCCGTATTGCGGTTTTATAAAACAGGAAATCATGCCCACTGATGCCTGTTTATATTTTTATGAATGCACAGGCTGCAGCGCACTGTTAAAACCGAAATCAGGTGATTGCTGCGTCTTCTGTTCATATGGAACCGTGGCCTGTCCACCCAAGCAAGCTGAAGCTAGCTGCTGTAAGCTTTCCTGATAAGGTTCTTATGATTGCAGGGAATAATGACTTAAATCCCCAGACATGGCTGGAAGAGCATGGCGATTATCTATTCAGCTATGGACTTTTAAGAGTAAAGGATACGCATCTGGCTGAAGATCTGGTTCAAGAAACACTGCTGGCGGCAATATCCGCTAAAAATACCTTCTCCCATCAATCTGCCATTCGGACCTGGCTGATTGGCATACTCAGACACAAGTTGATTGATCATTTCCGACGTCAAGGACGTGAAGTAGCCGTTGGTGATCTGGTTGATCAGGATGAGGGGGACAATCTGGATGATTTTTTTAGAGCCAATGGTCGATGGATTGAAAAACCGGATGCTTTTCCTAACCCAGAATCAGCCTTTCAACAAAAAGAATTCTGGAAGATCTTTCAGGAATGTTTATCTGGACTGAAACCAAAGCAAGCTGAAGTATTTCTTGCTAAAGAAATTTACGGAATGAGCAATGAGAATATCTGCAAGGATTTTGCACTCAGCCCGACTAATGTGTGGGTAATTATGCATCGTGCTCGATTGTCCCTGAATAGATGTTTGAAGATTAACTGGGTAGATTAATGGTAGGTATTAAATGCTAAATTGCAAACAAGCCAGCCAGTTGGCTTCACGGGCAATGGATGAAAAATTACCTTTGTGGAAAAACATCGCGTTAAAAATGCACCTGATTTTATGCCGCAGTTGCGCGAATTTTACGTGGCAGCTTCAGTTTTTGCGCAAAGCTTCACGCCGTTCCAAAAGCAATCATAGTTTTCTGCTAACTGACGAAGCAAGGCAACGAATCACCAATACCTTGAAGGATAACCCGGCTGAACGCTGATCATAATAATGAACCAAGAAAGGACCCGTTTCTGTGTGCGATTCTTAAAAAAGAATGGCAGCAAGAATTGTCGCTGAATGAGGAGAATTAGCAAATGCTACAAGCAGACACTGAAAAAACATCTGAGTCATCAGCTATATTGCTTGAAATTGGAAAAACTTTTGGAGGTCATGTTCCTAATATTTTCAAAGCCTATGCCGAACATCCGCCATTACTTGCAGCCAATTGGGAGAAATTCAAGGCGATTATGCTTCAAGGCAAATTGCGACGCAAAGTGAAGGAAGCTATTGCATCAGTAATTTCATATGATAATAAGTGTATTTACTGTGTAGCGGCACATAGTGCAGCGCTGCGCAGCATGAAAGTCAGTGAATCGGAGATTGATGAGATGTTTCAGGGCACACTTCCCAATGATTTTACCGACAAGGAAATAGCGCTGGTGAAGTTTGCCCGTAGAGCGAATCTAGATTGGCATAACATTGGTAATGTTGAACTCAAAAAATTAGTTGATCTTGGGATTGAAGACTCTGAGGTGCTGGAAGCATTTGGAACGATGGAGCTTTTTATAGCATTTAATCGATTCGCTGATGTGATGGGTATTGAAATAGATTTTTAATACTAATAGATTGGATCATAGAAAATTATTTCTGCTATGCAAAGACTACTATGCTGGATTATAGCTTGTTTGCCTACTGGGTCATGGGCAGAGGTCGATCATATTGATATAGCTCGTTTTTCTCAGGGGGATTTAAATGGGTGGCAGTCAAAAGTTTTTGTCGGTGAAACGGTATATTCTCTGAAGAATGACGGCAGTCGAACGGCGTTGCATGCTAACAGCAGTGCAGCTGCTTCAGGACTTTATCGTAAGATCAGTATTGATCTTGTCAAAACACCCATACTCAACTGGGTATGGAAGGTTGATAACATTTTGAAAGGTAACGATGAGCGTGCTCGCGCGGGGGATGATTATCCTGCACGAATTTACGTCGTGTTTTCGGGTGGCTTAGCTTTCTGGCGCACGCGTGCCATCAACTATGTATGGTCAAATCAGCAGCCAATTGGTAGTAACTGGTTCAGTGCTTTCACAAGCAATGCGGGAATGATTGCCGTAGAATCTGGCGCTGATCGTATAGGTCACTGGATTGGTGAAAGGCGCGATGTGCTTGCTGATTATCGACAGCTATTCGGTGAGGAGCCAGGTCTGGTTGATGCCGTAGCGATTATGACCGACACGGATAATACGGGCGCTGCGGCTACAGCCTGGTATGGTGATATCTGGTTTACTAAAGAATAAGCTGCCACTGATTTGTTTCACAAAATACCTCCAGTTTTCCCATCCTTCATCTGCTGCAAGCATTAGCAACAAAGGCAAATTACCAAGCAATTATGACTTATTACACACATGAATTACATTGAGCATCTTATAAAAAGTTTTTTCATGATGTGTATGTGACGTGGTTTTAAAATGGAGGCCAGTATTTCACAAAAAACCGCCCACCTTATAAATCATGTACGGAATTGAAGACTCTCAGCAACAACTTTTTAGTTACGTCAACTTGGAAGCACGAATTCCTGTTGATCATGCAGTGCGCCCTTTGAGGGAATTGGTGGATGGCATACTCAAGGGGAATGGTCGGCCATTTGATTATGTTTACTCGAAAGAAGGGCGTCCCTCAATACCGCCGGAGCGATTGTAGAGAGCATCGTTGCTGTAAGTGTTATTGACGATCCGATCCGAACGGCAGCTGGTCGAGCTTATTGATGCAACTTACCGAATACTTCTTCTCTGAGACAGCTGCTGGCTATAGCATAGCCATTTATCTTTGTGCCGCAACTTCGCTCATGAGGTGCCCGTCAGAGCATTAAAGGTAACTTTGCAGCTTGTGGTGGATGCAGAACCCCAGCAAACAATGTGTTCTTTACTACACTTAAGGCATTGTGACTTGTTCGATAGATACTCCTCAATCAGAGTGCGTTACATAGAGTTATGCTCAATTTCATGCAATCGATCTGGCAGAATGCTGCGTTGGTGTGGTGTCAGTTGCGTGAACTCTGTGGTCAAAACCTGAAAATTTTTGCTCTTCATGGCATCTCTTATCTCATTGATTATTTATCTTATCACTTTACGTCAACAATTAACGCTAACATAGCCATTAATAAATATCTGTGATGTAAGGAATCTCGTTCACTATTGACTAATATTTGAGTTACAGATGAGGGATATGCTTATTTGTGACTGCAATTAGTCTTTAGCATATTGGTATTCCAATTAATTTGTTAATTAAATAATAAAATTAAATATGGTTGAACTGCCCACTTTAGTTTTAGTATGTAAGCGGCCTACACGCGGTTCGGCAAACAGAGACTGGCTGCCAAACTGAGTATGGAAGTAATCGCCGAAACATTGATTGCCTGTGCGCTGGAAGACGCCTACAACTTATCAGGCTCTATTGTGATTGTTTCGGCAAGCGGCACATGATCATGATTGGGTCGTTGCTTTATCTTCACCGGTGCAATCACCTGTGATAGTTCTACCCTACTGATGGCAGGTAATTTTTCGTGGCCTGAGCTAACTGATCTGCCGTGGAGTTCCAGCAGTCTAGGTGAATCATTGGCTAACAGTTGTCGGGATGTGGAGCACTCGGTTGCTACATTGATTGAAGGTTTTGATGTTGATGAACCGGAAGATCTCATGAAATTAGTTTCTGTGTTAAGTGACGAGCAACATCCAGCACGACGTGCGTTATACACATTAATCTATGATATCCAGATAAAGGAAATAAAACATGCGTAGCGATAGTGTCATTATTCCTTGTTACCAAGATGAAGTGAAGTTGATGCATTTGCCTAAGCAATTGCATCAACTGTCACATCACCCGGCAGAAATTATTGTTGTCGATGGCGCAGACAACAAGAAATGCCGTGAAATTTGCAATCAGTATCATGTTCTCTGGCTGTCCAGTAAACCCTGTCGAGGGCAACAATTATTGGCCGGAGTTGCATTAGCACAAGGTGATGTCCTATGGTTTTTACATGCAGATGCCCGCTTGCCACCGGATCTACTGTCTGTAATGACAGCAGCCTTTGAGCATGATGCGGTAGGGGTTATATTTGTTTTCGCTTTGACGTCCTGTGCACTTGGTCAACGCTTTGTTTTGGAGTCCGCGATTGTCCTACGGTGTCGTTTTGGTGGTGTTCCCTATGGAGATCAAGGTCTATTTATCTTACGGCAGGCTTATATCCAGGTTGGAGGTCACGCTCTCTGGTCCTTATACGAGGAAGTACCTTTAGCGCGGAGTGTGCGTTGTATGAGGAAATTTCTGTCATTAAGCGAGCCTATATTTGTTCATTTACGGCATTGAAAGCGTGATGGTTGGTGGCGATGTACCTAGAATAACCGTAAATAAATGTATGCATGCATTTTGGTTGATGATGACCCGGACTATGCCCTGAGCGAAACGTTAGCTCAGAGTCTGCAAGTGCCCGTGAGTATGAAACACCATCGTTTTATAGTTGCTTTCGGTTTGGTGCGTCATGCAGCGAAATGAAATGATAAAGGAAAAAATATGAAAAATCGTTGGTGGATACTTGCTTTACTTGGACTGCTAATGGCGTTATTTTTTATTTTCGACTTGGGGCGTTTTTTTAGTCTGGAAACGCTCAAGGAAAGCCACTATGACCTGCAGCAAGCTTATCAGGAACAACCATTTTTAGTCATTGGTCTCTATTCCTTCACGTATATCGTTATGGCTGCATTGTCTTTGCCAGGCGCAACCGTAATGACTTTGGCCGGTGGTGCCATGTTTGGGATATGGGTGGGCGTACCGGTGGTCATTATTTCAGCCACGATTGGTGCAACCTTGGCTTTTTGGGCCGCGCGTTATGTATTGCGGGATTCCGTGCAGCGCCGCTTTGGTGATCGGCTAAAAATTATCAATGAAGGTCTTGAGCGCGATGGCGTGTTTTATTTATTTTCCTTGCGACTGGTACCTGCTTTTCCTTTCTTTCTCATCAATTTATTGATGGGATTGACTACCATTCGCAGTGCAACATTTTTCTGGGCCAGTTTAGTAGGTATGCTAGCAGGAACCGCCGTGTATGTTAATGCGGGTACCCAGTTAGCAGCGATTACTCATTTGACGGATATTTTGTCCCCAGCGTTAATTGGGTCATTTGTTTTATTGGCAGCCTTTCCGTGGCTGGCACGTTGGGGCATTGGCATGGTCAAAACTCGGCGATTATATGCGCGCTGGACAAAGCCCGTTCAGTTTGATCGCAATCTGGTGGTGATTGGCGCCGGTGCCGCAGGTTTGGTGAGCTCATATATTGCCGCAGTTACTCGTGCCAAGGTAACGTTGATTGAAGGTCATAAAATGGGCGGCGATTGCCTCAACTACGGTTGCGTGCCCTCCAAGGCACTCATTCATTCAGCAGCTTTCCTGAAACAAGTAAAAAACTCCGCATCGCTGGGTATTGCTACTGCAACGGTTGATTACAATTTTAGTGATGTGATGGCGCGTGTACAGCGCGTCGTCAGCACGGTTGAGCCGCATGATTCGGTAGAACGATACACGAAATTAGGGGTCGAGGTACTGCAAGGAAAAGCAACCATCACTTCACCTTGGTCAGTAGAAGTGAACGGTCAAACCTTGACCACACGTGCCATTGTCATTGCTACGGGCGCCCGCCCCGCGGTTCCAAACATCCCAGGTCTTGAAGCCGTTCGTTACTACACATCCGATACGATCTGGTCGTTGACACAACGTCCTGATCGGCTGGTTGTATTGGGGGGTGGCCCGATTGGGTGTGAGCTGGCACAGACGTTTGCTCGACTGGGTTGCCAAGTAACACAGGTAGAGATGGGTGATTTGATGGCGCGTGAAGATGCCGATGCGGCTGCGCTGGTTAAGGCGGCATTACAAGCGGATGGTGTGCAAATACTGACCCAAACTGAAGCTGTGCGTTGTGAGAAAGATGCAGATACTCAATGCTTGATTGTGCGTAACCAGACGGGTGAAGAAACCGTGTTGCCATTTGATGCCTTATTATGTGCGGTCGGCAGAGCGCCTCGCACGGAAGGCTTTGGCTTGGAAGAACTTGGTATTCCAGTCTCATCAAGACGCACCATTGAGACCAATGCCAAGCTACAAACAATCTATCCCAACATCTATGCCTGCGGTGATGTTGCCGGGCCTTACCAGTTTACACACACTGCGGCGCATCAAGCATGGTATGCCTCGGTCAATGCCTTGTTTGGTGATTTAAAGCGCTTCAAAGTTGATTATTCAGTGATTCCATGGGCAACATTTACCGATCCGGAAGTTGCGCGCGTAGGATTATCGGAAAATGAGGCGAAGGCACAAGGAGTTGCTTTTGAAGTAACGCGCTATGATCTGGGTGATCTGGATCGAGCCATTGCAGATGAAGCCGCGCATGGATTTGTTAAGGTACTTACGGTGCCGGGCAAGGATCGAATTCTGGGGGTGACCATTGTCGGTGAGCATGCCAGTGATTTGCTGGCAGAGTTTGTGTTGGCGATGAAACATGGCCTGGGTCTGAATAAAATCCTTGGCACGATCCATACCTATCCAACCTGGTCAGAAGCGAATAAATATGCGGCTGGAGAATGGAAGCGCGCTCATGCACCGCAATGGCTGTTGAAGTGGGTAGAGAAATTTCATACCAAACAACGAAGTTAGGAGAATGACTATGATGAAGCGATTGCTTTTAGCATTTGCTCTGCTGGTATCAGCAAATACAGTACTAGCCGCCGAATTTGATCATAGTGTCTGGAATGGATTGTTGCAAAATCATGTTCAGATGATAAATCATGGACAAGCCAGCCAAGTAGATTACACAGGTCTTCTGCAAAAACGTGCAGTTTTGCATACTTATTTGTCTCAATTGTCGGCGATCAACGCAAATGAATTCTCAGCCTGGAGCCGGTCAGAACGGTTAGCCTTTTTGATCAATGCGTATAACGCCTATACCGTAGATTTAATTCTTACCCGCTATCCCAGGCTGGATTCGATTAAGGATCTGGGTTCTTTGTTGCAAAATCCATGGAAAAAAAGTTTTGTGCCGCTATTTGACAAGATGCTATCACTGGATGATATTGAACATGGCATGATTCGTAAACCAGGAGATTACAATGAGCCGCGTATCCACTTTGCTGTGAACTGTGCGTCGATTAGTTGTCCGGGCTTATTGAATGAAGCTTATATTGGTACAAAACTGGAGTCGCAATTGGAGACAGTGACGCGGGCTTTTCTGGCTGATCGGTCACGTAATCGTTATAACGTCACAACCGGGAGACTGGAAGTGTCAAAGATCTTCGATTGGTACCGGGAAGATTTTGAACGGGGTTGGAAAGGTTGGAATAAATTAGATCAGTTTTTTGCTCACTATGTGGATAGTCTTGCTGATACTCCTGAAACTAAAGCATTAATTATTGCCGGAGGTATCAAAATAAGATTTCTTGATTATGACTGGGCATTGAACGAGAAGAAATGAGTATGTCAGACAGCAAAAAATTTTTACTGGTTTTCATTACGTGCTTCGTACTTGAATTCGGCGGATTGGCTTGCGCATATGCCGCATCCGAGCGGTTGGTACTGACAGGTTCAAGTACCGTGGCTCCATTAGTGGGCGAAATGGCCCGGCGATTTGAGACTATGAATCCTGGCGTGCGGATTGATGTGCAAACCGGTGGAACTTCCCGTGGCATCAACGATACCCGCAATGGCACGGCTGACATCGGAATGGTATCGCGCGCTCTCAAGCCGGATGAAAACGGTTTGCATGCGTTTACCATTGCACTGGATGGTATCAGCATTATTTTGCATGCCAATAACCGGGTAACTGCGCTTAGCAAGCAGCAGATCATTGATATTTATACCGGCAAAATAACCAACTGGAGATCGGTGGGTGGAGCTGATGCGCGCATTACAGTGGTTAACAAAGCTGAGGGACGATCAACGCTGGAATTGTTCTTGCACTATCTTGAACTGAAAAACAGTCAGATCAAGCCGCATGCCATCATTGGTGATAACCCGCAAGGTATCAAGACCGTTGCAGGCAACCCAAATGCAATTGGTTATGTTTCGATTGGAGCAGCTGAATATGAAGCCGAACGGGGCGTGCCGATCAAGTTACTGCCATTGGATGGAGTTGATGCCACGATTGCTAATGTACGCAATGGGACTTTTCCATTATCCCGTCCGCTTAATCTGATTACATCTCGAGAACCACAGGAACTAGCTCGGCGCTTCATTGAATTTGCTCGTTCGCTACAAACCCATGATCTGGTCGAAGCGCAATATTTTGTTCCCGTTGAAGTTAACTGATTCTCTGCTGCAGGGTATCTTACGTGCGGGCGCTGTTATTTCAGCGCTGGTCATGTTGTTGATTTCGTTGTTCCTGGTAGTTGAATCCTGGCCTGTATTGGGTCAAATATCACCCGTACGTTTTTTTACAGATACTTCATGGCATCCGCTGGAAGGTGCCTATCAATTGATGCCGATTCTGGCAGGTACGCTTTATGCCAGTGTTGGCGCCTTATTGCTGGCGATCCCGTTGGGAATTGCCTCGGCGCTTTTCATTGTTTATTACGCATCACCACGTTTGGCCAAATGGTATAAACGCTTGGTTGAATTGCTGGTAGGGATTCCTTCCGTCGTTTTTGGTTTTTGGGGATTAACGACGCTGGTTCCACTGATAAATCAACTCCATCCACCAGGCGCCAGTTTATTGGCCGCCATTCTGGTATTGACGTTAATGATATTGCCGACGATTACACTGACTGCCTATTCTGCATTAATGGCGGTTCCTGCTGAATTCCTGCGCAATGCGATTGCTCTGGGAATATCACGCTGGGGCATGATTCAAGGAGTTGCGTTACCAGCTGCAAAAAACGGAATTACCGCAGGAATCATTCTGGCGGCGGCGCGTGCGCTCGGTGAAACCATGGCGGTATTAATGGTGGCAGGCAATGTGGTGCAGTATCCTGAAACATTTTTTGATCCGGTGCGTACACTGGCAGCCAATATTGCGCTGGAAACCGCATATGCCATGGGGGATCACCGTGCTGTTCTGTTTGTTTCTGGATTGCTTTTGATGTTGTTGGTTATGGTGTTGTCGGGTATAGCCGGATTGCTGGAGAAACAGCGCCATGCATGAAGTAAGGAATACTCATGCGTGGCAAATTTTACGTGATCGTGGAGTGCAGTTTCTGATTTATGCGTCGGTATTGCTGATCAGCGCGGTTTTTATATGGATATTGGTTGATCTGATACGCGGCGGCATTGCACATCTTTCCTGGGAGTTCCTGATAGAGCCTCCGCGAGATACCGGGCGGGCAGGGGGTATTGCACCCATATTGGTCTCCACGCTATTAATTTTGTTGGTAGCGGTGTTGACAGCAGTACCCATTGCATGGACCACTGCGATACTACTGGCGGAATTTGTTGCGGTAGACAATGCTTTCGGCAAAGCAGTGCGATTCAGTCTGCATGTATTGGCGGGAGTACCTTCGATTGTTTTTGGGTTGTTTGGTAATGCTTTTTTCAGTATTTATCTAGGGCTGGGGTTTTCTATTTTGTCAGGCGGATTGACGCTGGCATGCATGTTGTTACCGATACTGACGAGTACCGCTGAAGCAGGGCTGCGCACCGTACCAAATACTTACCGTACGTCAGCATCTGCTTTGGGTCTGACGCGAACAGCAGCACTGATTCATTTGATACTTCCGGCTGCCGCGCCGGTTTTGGCTGCCGGACTTCTGTTAGGTATTGGGCGTGCATTGGCGGAGACGGCAGCTTTACTGTTTACCAGCGGTTATGTTGAACGCATGCCGGATTCTTTGCTGGATTCAGGACGCGCACTGGCGTTGCATATTTTCGATTTGTCCATGAATGTTCCCGGCGGTGATACGCCGGCTTACGCTTCATCCCTGGTGCTGGTCAGTCTGTTATTATGCATAAATATTCTGGCCATGAAATTTGCTCATGGCCTGCAACGCAGGAAGATCATGACATGAATTCCAATCAATCCACGGATAAGCCGAATATTTTTACCTTGGGACCGCTTGAGGCTGGCCCAGCCTGTTGTGATCCGCAACCCGCGATTCAGGTGAGGGATCTGTCACTGCTGTATGACGGCATGATCGCTCTGGATAAGGTAACGCTGGATATCTACCAAGGATGCATTACTGCGTTGATCGGGCCATCCGGTTGCGGGAAAACCAGTTTTCTGTCAGCAATCAATCGCCTAACAGATCTGATCCCAGGCTGTAATGTCACAGGAAAGATTCTGGTACACAATCAGGATATTCATCATCCTGACACTCACGCGCAGACATTGCGCCGCCAAGTCGGGATGGTGTTCCAGAAACCTACGCCTTTTCCGCTTTCCATCCGCCGCAATCTTTCGCTACCATTGAATGAACATGGCATCACCCAAAAAGCAGAAATAGCCGCAATCATTGAGCAAGTGCTGCGAGATGTCGGCTTATGGGATGAGGTTCATGATCGCCAGGATGTATCCGCGCTCAGTTTGTCCGGCGGGCAGCAGCAACGTCTTTGCATTGCACGTGCTCTGGCGTTACAGCCAAAGATTTTGTTGATGGATGAACCCTGCAGCGCGTTGGACCCGCTTGCCTCTGGTGTCGTGGAAGACCTGATTTGCCGTCTGCGCGGTCGTTACACCATTGTCATCGTTACGCATAATCTTGCACAAGCAAGACGCATCGCCAATTATGCTGCTTTTTTCTGGGTCAGTGGACGTGCTGGACAACTGATCGAATTTGGTCGTTGTCAGCATATCTTTGAATCTCCTAGCCACGAGTTAACAGCTGCTTATGTAAATGGTGCGAGAGGATAAATAATAAGGAATTTATGTAATATATTTTTACTGATGCGGGAGTCGCGCAGAGTTTTGTCAAAGTGCTGACCGTGCCGGGCAAGGATCGTATTCTCGGTGCCATCCTTACCTATCCAACCTGAACGGAATCCAATAAATACGCGGCGGGAGAATGGAAGCGAGCGGATGTACCGTAGTGGTTGCTGAAATGAATGAAGAAATATCATAACAAACGGTGGGAAAAGGGTTGATTAGAGGAATGAAGCTATAAAAAATAGATATTTATATACTGATTGAGTTGTTTGTACTAACTTGCTATATTTTGTTTGTAATATTTAAAGCATATAAACATAGAATTATTTGGAAATATATTTTTAAATCATATTAGCAAGGAAATATATGAAAAAAATAGAGGCAGTTGTTCTTGCATCCAGAGAAAAAGATATTTTGAATGCTTTGCAAAAATCAGGAGTTGGTGGATTGACCGTAACCCCTGGAAAGGGTCGTGGGAAAGGACCTAGAAACGTCCAGGCAGGGCCGGGCCGTTACATTGAGCGATACAATGATGTTTTGACATTTTTTATCGTTGTTGAGGATTCCAAAGTAGACGAAGTAGTATCAGCAATCACAGAAGCATCTCATACAGGTAATTTGGGTGATGGCAAAATCTTCATCTCTACAGTTGATGATGTTATTGATATCACAACCAAACAAAAAGGAGAGATGTATATCTAAGACGGTATTGCTAAGTTACGTTGAAGGTTTTTTAACAGGCCGTTGAAAAACATTTTCGAGGCAACTGATACAAGGCAACAACAGACGTAAAATCGCATTTATGCTTAATAAATAAGCATCTTGAGATTTTTTAACACCGTAGCTGCAACGCAGATAGTTTTTCAACGACCCGTTAATCAGGCTTTTTAATTCCATATAAATTCAGCCTGTAAGCAAGTGTGGAAGGTTTAACGCCCAATAATTCGGCTGCTCCATCTGTGCCGGAGATGCGCCAGTTTGCATGCCTCAAAGCCGCGCACATATTTATTTTTTCTTTTTCACGGAAAACTGCATCTGTGACGAACCCGGTTTCTTCAAGTGAAGTTATGTTTTCTGGAGTTTGCTTGCTTTCTTCATTATCAGGCATAGCCAGGTCTAGCCTGAGTCGCTTGCCTTTCGTAAGAATTACAGCTCGCTCAATGACATTTTTGAGCTCTCTGATATTGCCGGGCCAAGGATATCTATTAAGAATGTCCAGTTGATGCCGAGTCAAAGATAAAGGCTCATGCCCCAATTCAGTGCAGATGCCGCTCAAGAAATGGGATGCCAGCGGACCGATATCTTTGATACGCTCTCGTAATGGCGGTACTTCAATAGGGAAAACACTTAGGCGATAAAACAAGTCTTCACGAAACCGTCCGGCATCGACCTCAACTTTCAAATTGCGGTTTGTTGCAGCGATAATACGCACATTGCTTTTAATCGTTTGATCGTCTCCTACGCGCTCAAACTCATGCTCTTGTACCACTCGTAGCAATTTTCCTTGTAAATCTATAGGTATTTCGCCAATTTCGTCCAGAAAAAGAGTGCCGCCTTGAGCCAGCTGAAAACGTCCTATTCGGTCACGATGGGCGCCAGTAAATGATCCGCGAACATGCCCAAAGAACTCACTCTCAAAAAGATTCTTAGGGATAGACGCGCAATTCACTTTCACAAGTTGCTGGTTAGCTCTGGAACTATTAGCATGAATTGCACGTGCAATCATTTCTTTTCCAACCCCTGATTCGCCCAAAATTAAAACACTTGTTGGCATTTTAGCTACTGCCTCAATCTGATTAAGTGTACGTTTTAGAGCCTGGCTTTCTCCGATGATCTCTCCGAAGTTAATCGTGATGTTTATTTCATCTCGCAGATAATCGCGCTCACGTTCTAGTAAATCCTTCAGTTTTTTGATCTGTTCATAGGCCAGTGAGCGTTGTCGTTCGTTTTTCTTGCGCTCAGTAATATCTCGGAAGATCACTACTGCTCCCGCAAGTTGATTGTCTTCTCGAATCGGTGTGCTTGTATACTCTACAGGAACTGCGGTTCCGTTGGTGTGCCAAAAAACCTCGTTATCACCACGATGTACCTTGCCATCCTTGATGGCCGCATAAATCGGACATTCTCTGCTTGGGTAGGGCGAGCCGTCAGGGTAGGAATGATGATGGATGTCGTGCAATGGTTTACCGATTACGTCTATTTCTCGCCAACCCAGTATTTGGGTTGCGGCCTCATTAACGAAGATGGTGTTACCTTGGGAATCCACCCCGTAGACTCCTTCTCCGGCTGCATTGAGGATCAACTCGTGTATGGTTTGCAAGCGACGTAGCTCACTGGATGTCTGGCTGTATCCGGCAATATTGTTGAATGCCAACAGTACCCAGATTTTTTTGGTATGCAGTGATATCGTGCGCCAAGCCGATAGTAAGCCTTTCTGCGGCAGTTTGATAGACTGATTTCTTGGAAATAACGTGGCAGGGCTTTCATGGATGATGTGGCCTTTATACGCTACTTGTTCGATTTGATTCATGAGTGTCGAATCGCGCAAATCTTGCAATAATTCCTCAACTGATATTGCTATTACATCTGTTGTTTTCAGATTCAGATAGTTACGCCAGGTCGTGCTGATTTCACGACAAATCAGTGTGTCATCCAGTAGCGCTACACATAAAGGCGAGCTCTGAAATAATTTTTTAAAGGAGTTGATCATTTTGGGAGAATTCACAAATATTTGAGAATATTGACTCAAAATATTGAGAATAGCAAAATTTTGTATTTTGCAAATATGTAACAATCATATATTAATTAACAATTTACTGGTTGGCATGATTCATGCTTAAGAAATTATTTGAAATAAAATTTGTGAGTTCTAAGATGCTTTTAAAACAAAGTGGAAAATATGTTTTTTTATGGATGCAATGCTGTAATCGTTTAATAGAAGCACGATTGCATCATTGGAATGGTTGTGTTGACATAACCAAGAAAAATTTAATGGATCAAAGAATAAACTTATTCGTGCTTTCATGGGTGCCCTGCCTGCGAACAAAAGAGAGTCTGTTGACGAAAATAACCGGATGGCTAATTAAACTCTGCGTATGCTGTGCCGGAATTAGGTGTCTGGTTTTTCAGACGCATGCGACGAGCTTATCGTCAGCAAACACCAATACGCCGTTTGCCGTGCCGGCTCCAGCCACGACGACAACTGTCGTAACGAGGGTCGGAAGTGGTGTCAATAAATCCAAGTTACCTCCGATCACTGTGGCATCGCGCCGCGGCTTGTTTTCTCTGCCGTTTCTTAGCCCCGGTTATTATTCTTTCTGGGACATGGTCACCAGCAACAAACGCGAAAAACCACCGGTTGTGCCTTATGCTCCTTTTGCGCTAATGACCACGCCAGCCTATGACACCGACAGTCGTTTAAATGCTGCCGATTCGGACAATAGTTTTCATTTGCAGTGTACACGGTTCCATGCCGATTTATGGTACAAAGATAGAGTACGATTATTTGTATAACGCTGCTGGCGTAGCCACGCTGCGAGAGATTACAGGTCAATCCGGCAGCCATGTGGGGATGAGGTTGAGTCCCGGTTCAATCTTCATATTAACCGTCATCAGGATGTACTGATTGGATATACAAAAATGTGGAGTGGTAATTTCCTGAAGAAACAAGTGCCTGGAATCACTCCTGAGTTCTTCTATGTTCAATACAACATCCGGTTTTGATAATTGGGTCAAGGAAATTTTAAATGATGCGTTTTATTCTATTAGTATTTTTCTACATAACTGTAGTGGTGAATGCGCATGGCAGAGCACCTGTTGTCGTGCCTGATACCATGGCTGAGCGCGTTCGAGCTTGTACTATCTGTCACAGCGCTGAAAATAAGGCGACGCGCGATGCCTATTACCCTCGCATAGCGGGAAAACCGCAAGGATACCTTTTTAGTCAATTACGTAATTTCCGCGATGGCCGGCGCTATTATCAGCCCATGATGATTTTGCTGGAGAATATGTCGGATGAGTATCTGCTGGAGATAGCCCGATACTTTTCTGAACTCCGATTGCCTTATCCACCGCCTGAACGGATTCATATGCAACCTGACGAAATCAGGCTGGCAGAACGCCTTATTTATTCGGGTAATCCAGAACAGGACATTCCGGCGTGCAGTGCATGCCATGGCGATAATCTGATGGGTATAGAGCCTGCTATCCCGGGTTTGCTGGGATTGTCTCGTGCTTATATTTCGGCACAATTAAGTGGATGGCGTACTGGCAGTATCATACGAAGCCAGACTTCTGATTGTATGTCTGAAATCGCAAAGCAATTAACCGATGATGAAGCCAATGCGGTTGCAAAGTGGCTAGCGAACCAACCTGTAGCAGGAGAATCCAGACCGTTCAAATCGCTTTTACCTGAATTGGTGCGTCGTTGTAGCCAAAATATCCAAGAAAACGGAGATTCAAAATGAGATATCAGATATTCAGTAGCAATCACTGGAAATGTAATGCTTTGTTTTGGTGGTGTATAGCAGTGCTGATACTTGCTTTATCGGCAATGGTTGCTGATGCCATCGCCGCGGACACAGAACGTTCCAGCGAAGGACAGGGAGAGGGAGTTATGCGTGGTGCATATCTGGCCCGCGTTGGCAATTGCATGGGATGTCATACGACTAAAGGAGGGCAACCGTTTGCGGGTGGACGCCGACTGTCTACATCATTTGGTATTTTTGTAACGCCCAATATTACGCCAGACATGGAAACGGGGATCGGTCTATGGAGTGAAGAAGATTTCTGGCAAGCACTGCATCAAGGTAGATCACGCGATGGGCGACTGCTTTATCCCGCTTTTCCATATACTGAATATACCAAAGTGACACGGCAAGATGCCGATGCGATTTTTGCTTATCTGCAATCATTATCACCTGTTTCTCAGGTTAACTCACCGCATGATATTTTCTTTCCCTATAATTCCAAATCACTGCTCGCAATCTGGCGTGCATTGTATTTTAAGGAAGGTGCTTATGAGCCGGATCAATCCAAAAGTGAAACATGGAATCGCGGCGCTTATCTAGTGCAGGGACTAGGTCATTGTAATGCTTGCCATACCACCCGCAATATATTAGGGGCAAGTCAAGATGAAGCATTGGCAGGTGGACAAATAATGGGCATGAATTGGTATGCGCCGTCTCTGTCTTCGCACCTGGAAGCAGGCAGTGGTGGGTGGGAAATAGAAGAAATCGTTGCTTTGCTGACAACTGGCATAACAAAACGTGCTGTGGCTTCAGGTCCAATGGCAACTGTCGTTAGGCAAAGCCTTCAATATTTGTCGCAGGAAGATACTTACGCTATGGCAGTATATCTAAAGTCTCTCTCGGAGAATGTGAGTAGTAATATGCCTGGTGGCGTCAGTTTTTCGGTGATGTCAGGTAGTTTACGAAAGCATATGGATCTGGGTGGGAAACTGTATGAGGAATATTGTCAAACATGTCATGGTTCTGACGGGAAAGGCGTTCCAGGTATTTATCCTGCGCTAGCCGGTAATCGGGGTGTAACGATGGATTCGCCAATGAATGTCATCCTCAGTGTGCTGAATGGCGGCTATCCACCGACGACGGCAGGAAATCCTCGGCCTTATGGAATGCCACCGTTCCAACAGGTTTTGCGGAATGAAGAAGTAGCACTCGTCGTGTCGTATATCCGAAATGCTTGGGGAAATCGTAGCAGTTTAGTGTCAGCAGTGGATGTTGATCGAAGTAAAGGTGGAAATTATTAATAGCATCGGTCATTACTTTGGTAGGCACTCCTAAAACGCATCTGAAAATCTCTATCAACTGCTGTTCTGGCACAGCTGCGAACAATTAGCTAATGCGATCACCGAGTGTACTTTCCAGCTAATTGCTAATCATGCGATCTTCCGATTGCACGTTGATGCTGATCGATTGGCGCATCGGGAGACGGTTGGCGAACGGGAAGTGCAAACTAAGAAACTCATAAAAACTATTGCTATGAACCATCATTATCAGACTATCTGCTGACAATTTATTATTTCATTTACCTCCAAGCTCTATGCCATCCAAACTGCGGATGGTGCCATCCCCACCCAAATCGTGCGTGATAACCCCATACATATCCGGGGCCTGGGATTGCGTAGGTCGGTGTGACATAAGCTACACCCGCAGGGACAGGGATAACAGGGCCTCTTACAATTGGCTCTGTGATACAGCCTGATAATATAATAGCCAAAATCAGGCAGATTCCATTGAAAAGTAATCTCATGCTTGTTGCTCCTTCAGGCTAATAGTGATAATTCATCTAAAAAAAATAAATTACTCTTTAGGTTCTTGTTTCAGCAAGTTAATTTGTCCAATGATTTCTTGTTTTTCATTCTCTAATTCTTTATGTCGCGCGCTAAGGCGATTCAGATCGTCTGTATAATCTTTAATGTGATCTTGCTTCTCTTCTTTTTCTTTTATTAATTCATCGTAGTCTGGGATTGGTATGCTTTGATCAGGTGGGTTGGGTGGTATCTCAATCGGTAATGGAGCTTCTATTGCGTTACGGCGCAATTCTTGAGTCATCAAGAATTGTTGATAGGTTGATTCAGATTCTTGTTGTATACGAGCTAATTGTTTTTCCAGTTGGTGAATTTGTGTTTCTGCATCATCAGCCCAGACTGGAATTGATAGAGCCAAGAATAAAAAGAAAATAATTGTTTTCATAATGGATAAGGCCCGTGAAATAATAATGCGTCGTAGAGACGCTACTGATAAGAAAGACAAATAGTATTCCCATTATTGGTTTATTTGGTTAACTTCATTGTATAGCAGGTCAATGAAAATTTGCATCAATCCTTCAATGGGGCGGCTCAATTCCTCAACCAAAATGACCGCGCTGGAGGCCGATACCTTGCGAATAAACAAGATTGCAAAGACGGTAGAGTTTTTAGCTGTGTAAAGACCCAATCCAGAGAAAATAATGCCATGCCAGGCTTTCAACGCTGATAAAAGTGGCGTCATGATTACCACTTCATCGCCTGTTTTCGCTTTGTATCAGTTGCCTCGAAAACGTTTCAACGGCCTGTTAGGCTGTTGATGGCCACACCGTCAAGCAGATAGGATGGATCATATGCTGCTTGCCGGGAATGCTGGTTCCGGGTTTGGGGTTATGTTGAGGATACTCAGCGTTATCATCATGGTTGCCGCTTTTTCCTGGCCAGCCTGAATCCCTTGACGCTGATGGGCGAGGTTCAATTGCTTTTTGGGTTCTACCGTAAATTGTTCGATGAATCGCTGCAAATCATCGATACTGAGCTTTTTGTGTCTACCTGCACCAGATTAAGGATAGTCGGTTGCAGTCGTTATCAAAGTTAGAGTAATGAGATAACAAATAGCGCGTCAAGAGTACTGGAATGAGGCGGATGCTTAATGTTTGTCTAGTCTACGATACTGAATTGCTTCGGCAATATGTTGATTATTGATTTTCTCAACCCCTGCTGCATCCGCAATAGTACGCGCGACTTTCAGGATACGATGATACGCACGCGCCGATAAACTCAAACGGCTGATCGCTTGCTTCAGCAAATTCTCACTGACAGTTTCAAGAGCACAAAACTTGTCGATTTCTTTGACACTCAGACGGTTATTGGTTTTTCCTTGTCTTTCTAGTTGCCGTCGGTGAGATTCAGTCACTCGTGTTCTAATCATGCTGCTTTTCTCGCCGGTTGTACGCTGGTGCATCAATTCATCTTGTGGGATCGCCGGAACTTCGATTTGCATGTCAATGCGATCCAGCAATGGTCCCGAAATCCTTGCGCGGTAGCGGGAAATCTGGTCGGCGGTGCAATGACATTTGCCGTTCGAGTGCCCAAGATAGCCGCAAGGGCATGGATTCATCGCAGCGATTAGTTGAAATTGCGCTGGGAATTCTGCTTGACGGGCTGCGCGGGAGATGGTTATTTTTCCGGATTCGAGAGGTTCGCGCAGCACTTCCAGAACTTTGCGGTCGAACTCGGCCAGCTCGTCGAGAAACAGCACGCCGTGCATCGCCAGTGAAATTTCTCCAGGGCGAGGGTGACTGCCGCCACCAACCAATGCAACACCGGATGCCGTATGATGCGGCGAGCGGAATGGTCGTTTCTTCCAGTTTTGTATATTGAAATGACCGTAGCTAAGTGATTGAATTGCAGCTGATTCTAATGCCTCTACTTCGGTCATGGGTGGTAGAATGCCCGGAAAGCGCGCTGCCAGCATTGATTTTCCTGTGCCCGGAGGGCCGATCATCAATAAGCTGTGTACAATTATAATTTTATTTTGCTAAAAATATGATAAAAGCATATTCCTATATAAGAATGTCAACAGAACAACAGCTTAAAGGGGATTCTCTTAGGAGACAGAAAGAGCTATCTGCTAATTATGCTAAGTTAAAAAATTGGGAATTAATAGAATCGATTGAAGGTAGAGATCTTGCTGATATTGGCATTTCTGCACTTCATAGTAAGAATGCTACAGAAGGAGCTTTAGGTACATTTCTTACAGCAATAAAAGAGGGACGAGTAGTAACTGGAAGTGTTCTTTTGGTTGAGAATCTCGATAGGCTTTCTCGTGCTAGTGCATTGACTGCATTCAATCAATTTTCTTCAATTCTTGAAGCAGGGATTGAGATTGTTACGTTAAGTGATAAGAAACACTATACAAAAGAATCTGTAAATTCAAATTTTTCCGATTTGTTTATAAGCATTGGAATAATGTTTCGATCTAATGAAGAATCCGAAATAAAATCCAAGCGACTCAAAGCTGCATGGGAAAATAAAAGAAATGCCGCTCAACAGAAACCCATAACCCGTTGTAGACCAGCATGGCTTGATTATGATGAAAGATCGAAGAAATTTTTACCTTTGAAGAAAAGGGTAGAGATCGTTAAATTAATATTCGAAATGTGTATTTCAACCTGCGGATTATATGGTATTGCTAGATACCTTAATGAATCCCATGTCCCTGTTTTTGGACGGGGTAAATTCTGGCATCGCTCGTATATTAAAAAAATTATTTGTAATAGATCAGTACTGGGCGAGTTTCAGCCAATGACCACTGAAAATAACATAAGGAAATATATTGGAGAATCAATAAATAATTATTATCCCCAAATAATTAAAGAAGATACTTTCTTACTTGCTAATGCTGCATTAGTACAAAGGAACAAAGCCGATAAAGGACGTAAAGGTAAATCATTCTCAAATATATTTACTGGTTTAGTTTATTGTGGAGCTTGTGGTTCTAAAATGACATTAAAAAATCGAGGTATGCCACCAAAAGGAGGAAAAAGTCTTTGCTGCACGAATAAACAAGTTAGTGCTGGTTGTATGATGCCAGAATGGAAGCTTGCTGAGTTTGAAAATATTTTATTTAAGCATCTTAGGGAAATTAATTTTTCTTCATTGATTAGTGGTGAAAAAAATCCATTAGCAACTTTAGAAGAGCAGCAACGTGTTCTTCAAGAAAAGAAAAATAATAGAGAAATGAATATAGAGCGTATTTTAACTACTATTGAAAACGAAGATTTAATTGACCGAGCAAAAAAAGAATTAATACTTAGGATGAATCAATATGTATCTGAATGTGAGAATCTTTCAAAGTTAATTGAAGATTCTGCACAAAAAATTCAACAAGAGAAAGATATAACTATCTATTTTGAGTCAGTAAATATGAACAATTTTTTAGATTTGTCTAAAAACAAAGAGGATGACTATTACACAAGATCTGCTATCCATCAACTTCTTGTTAAAACTATCAAAAAAATAACACTTCTTCAAGAAGTAGAAAAATATCCTTATGAATATGACGAAGATGATAAAGAAATAATTTCTTTTAGAGCGAAGTACCAGTTTTATCGAAATGAAAATTTAAGTTCTTTTGTTGAAAATAAAGATTTTTTAAGATTTGCTTTGCCGTTTAGGCGTTACATTACAGTTAAATATACTACAGGCGAAGAACGACAGATTTGGTGCGGAGATGATACTTCTCATTTAGGTAACTGGTCATTAGGTGGTGCATATATGCAGTACAATTTATGAATTACCATAATAGTGAAATTTTAATAACTAAAATCATTTTATGTAAACAAGGTTTATATACATTGGAAACATTCTTTAAAGAAAACTCATCTTGTGACTTAGCGTCAAGATTCATAAAGAAAATATCAATCAGACCTAAGCAAGATTAATAAAATCCAGATTCTAAATCACAACAATATCAGCATTAGTCGAACTCAATCCAACCCCAATTGTTGCAATTTGCATTGCAGCAGAAGCACCATTCCCATCACTATCGTATGATAAAATTCCTGTTGATCTGTTGTGGATAATGAAATCATTAGCATCTAAAGCCTTGTAACCAACTCTGCACTGGCTTGCTGCCAAGATACCTACCTTCGTTAATTATGTAAACACAGCATTCTCAAGCTGAATCGTATCATTCGCTACGTTATAGTCAGTAATTGTGTCGAAATGGTTTTTTGTAGTAAATCTAAAAATTTCGTTACCCAATCCACCGGTTAAGACATTATTACCCGCTTTCCCATTTAAAACATCGAGCCCGTTTTTCCCATTAAGAATGTATAACAAACTTTATTGTTAAAATTATTTGTATCGCCATTAAATCAAATATTTATAGCATCATAATATTCGAATTAATAATACATGTTTTCATTTTATCCGAGAAAAAAAGAACTCTTTATCAACGATCAATTAGAGCTAACTTGTTACAGGAGATAGATAATCCGCTTTTTGATTATATGTTGCGTTCCTTAGTCACCAGTGTCACTACACTGATGAGTCAAAAATAACCGCATAATAGGACAATTGACAAAGAATTATGCAAGATTTGAAACGAGGTAAAGTCGCAAGGGCAAATGCCTTTACATTTCCCCTCAGCACACTGAAGGTCATTTCTTAGTGTTTAATTCTTCCCAGAATATAGGTAATGTATCAAAGGCAAAGGATCCAACGAACAATCCTAAAAAGAGCCCAGGAAATCCAAACAATAGAGCACCTCCAATCACACAGACAAAAGCAACAATTGGTGGAATTTTACTTTCACCAAAAGTGGCGATCCAAGATCTAAGAATATTATCAACCACGCCTGTTAAAATTCCCAATACGCCTAATATAATTGCAACGGTAGCGCTGTCTTTAAAAAAAGCCAATATCGCAAAGGTAAAAGCAACAGGCGCTGCACCAACCACTGGAATGAAAGATAAAATCAACGTAACAAAGAAAACCACGAAGAAATCCCCCATATGCAGCAAACTCACCCCCGTAGCAACCATTAGTGATTGCAGACCACCTGTCACAATGTTGGAAAGATAAACCTGTCTGGAATCCTTTATAAAAATATTAGTTAGTTCTTCCATACGAACTTCAGAAAAACCTGAAATTTTCTGAAAAAAATTCTTAATGTGGTCAGCGTTGCTGAGAAATGAATAGGTACAAAGAATCATAATTATAAGAAGCACGATCAATGTTGGGAGGCTAGTCGCAATTTCCCGAAAAAAATCCAGCAGAAAATTATTCACAACGTCTAGATAATGATTTATTGTTTTCTCATTTAAGAATTCCAAAATATCATAATTCGAAGAAAACTCTTGGATTGCAGAAACAATATCGTGACGCATATCCAAAACTAGTTCTTGAATACCCTGGTCTTTTAATTTTTCATTAAATGACATCTTCTCAAGCTGAGTGGTAAGAGCATTTGTACCTTTGATAATAAAAAAGAAAAGAGGGATAGAAATAAAGGTTGTAAAAAGAATGGTAAGTAATGCAGATACATTATCTCGTTTCATGCCTTTTGACTCTAATTTCAGTTGCACAGGATAAAGTGTCAAAGCAATCGTTCCCGCAAAAATTAGTGGCATAAAAAAGGGTGAAATAAGAACTAGGAACGTTATCGAAAGGATAATAATATAGATAACCCTTATAACTTTGTTTTCATTAGTCATAGTTACTTAAGATAATAAATTTTTTTACAAATGTCGCCAAAATTGTTTCACTAAGCTTCTCAGATAATTGTCATGCATCCAATTAAATGTTTAATGCGATCATCTGGGATTTATGAATAACATCAAAATGAAATGTATTAGTCAAATAATCAATAGGGCGTCTGGATGACAATTCGAATTCTCGATTTTATCTTTATAGATTTTGTTGGGCTCAATTCCTGGAGAATAACTTATGCGATTCAACCCAATTCGATTCAGAAACTTACATTTTTTTTAAGTTACATAACAAGTCGTAAGTTTGATCTTCTTTTTTTTAAATTTTCATACCAGTCATGCAGTTTATTTGCAAAGACATTTGGATTGCTTTTATTTATACTGTAATCATCAAATCCCATTTGATCTTTAATAACAAAAATAAGGTAATTTTCGATCTCTGCAATTGTTAATTCTTGCTTTGGCATTTGTAGAGTTTCCTCGAGATAGTAATCATATTCATCTTCAATTTCATTCTCAGGAGCACAAACGCCAATAGGATCCCATTCGTTCCATAATTCCCTTACTTCTTGTAAATCTCGATAAAGAATTTTTGTTCGGGAATTATGCATATAATTGGATATTAAAGAGATTGGTTATATCCTAAAAACCACAAGATTTGGATTGCTCAGGGTATTCTTGTTATTTGATTTTAACAGTGGAATTTTCATTTTATTTGCAAGTAATGTAATCAACATTTATCTATTCTAAATAACATTAGAATTTGCAGGGAAGATCGAATATTTCTCATTCAATCTGAGAAAATATTTCCTGAAATTCTTGAGCCGTGCCAGTCCATTCCTCTATTTCGTTACGTTCCTCGGTACTCAAGGACTCTAAGCATATGCGGTTATTTTTGAAATCCACATTTGTAATTTTCCATATTATGCCTCCGTGCTTTTTAGTGTATCGATCTCTCGATGAGATATCCAAAATTTGTGGCCACTCAGAGGTCTCGAACCCTTCGTTCATATCTTATCCTTATAATTTTTAACAATGAATTACTCAATTTAGAAACATACTAATTGGAAAAATTCCAGCATAAGAGCTGGAATTTTTCCTAAGATTTTCTTGCTATAAACTAGTTAGGCTTAATATTAGAATCGAGTTTTTTGTTATCTTGTTGTTTATTAGCGGGTGCTTTGTTTTCGGGTTGCTTGTTTTTGTTATCAGCTTGTATTTTATTACGCTCTTGAGCATTAATTTTAGCTTCTAAAGCATCCATTTTTTTGACAGCACCTTGATTACAAGTTTTCAAAGATTCAAAATCGTTAGATTTTTTCATACAATTTAGTCGCCCTTCTATTATCTGTAATCTTTCTTTTACATTTCCTATTTCTCTATTTTTTTCCGTTTGGAAATCGGGATCTTTTTCTTCAGCAGACATTAAGGGTAATGAAAAGAATAAGCCTGCAGTTATTATTAACAACAAATTAAATATATTCATTTAAGCATATCTCCATAATTACAATTGTACGAAAAGTACTCAGGAATCATCCTCGTATATTTAAGTACTATCTGTGCGATAGATAACATTGATTTGATGCCTTAAATTTATTTATTAAATTTTATTGAGTTGAAAGATTTTCTTGTGTGAAGGTTTATAGAAACCAATTCCTACATTGCATGATATGTATCCTTTTTATGAATTAGGAATTCATAATTTTGCTTATGTGCAAAAACGGACATAAATCTTTATGCCTCTGTACGGCCTTCATTAACTGCTAGAAATAAAAACCCGCCGAAGCAGGATATTATGTTGTTTATATTCTTATGATGATTAGTGAAGTTTTTTGTTAGATGCTTTAGAAGAGGATTCATTTTCTTGAATCCTGTCCTCATCGTAGCTTCTTATGAAGGAATGTATTTTATAAAAGACTGATATTTTCCGTAAGATTAGCTAATATGTTTTATTTTAGAGAAATTACTATGTGAATAATTTTTATTTTGCGGAAATCCCGAAGGCATAAAATTCTTCGATCCATTCATCAGAAAGGCTGATTCTAAATCATTTTTTTCTACAAACATTTTCTCTTTATCATTAAGTTCTCTTTTATTTCCCATATTAGCTTCCCCCTAAAAAAAATGTAAATAAGTAGTATTCATCTCCATAACTTTGATAAATATTCTTAATACTTTGTTAAATATATCTACTACTCTTCAATATGATATTTACCATCTAATGAAATAAAACTTCTTCTGCGTGTACTTCAAGTGGTGGTATTTCAAAGCTAAGTGCTGAGTTATCAAAATAAGAATTAGAATCAGTAAAATCGAACTCATAGATTTTCTCTCGGATTACCATAAAATCCTCCTTTTTGAACCTAAGACTTATCTTGATTATCTGCTGCGGAAATGTATTTGCGATTGCTAACTTAGAATGTTTCTGGAATGGTTTTTAATGGTAAAGAAAGTCTATATGATTGATTTTTCTAAGGAATAAATTAAATGTGATTTTATGAGGATTATTTTAATTTTATTTGAGAACAAATATAATTACTTATCGATCCACTAGAACAAGGATTAGTGATTATTAATGTAAGGTTTATTTTTTGATTTTATTGGTACATATAGAGACTGAATTAATTCTTCTCCTAGATTTGTAGCTTTATTGACTCAGTTGAGACGGACCAGGGTTGCATTTTCTCAGAGTAATAGGGCTTAAGAAAATTTCAGTATTTCGTCTGGTAATTTTTGAATTGACTGGTGACTAATATTATTTCTTATATCTAAATGCTTTATAGAATTTTTAACTGACTCAAATACTTGAGAATAACTTAAGATTTTTGATCAAATTCGATTCAGAAACTTACAATTTTTTAAAGCTACTTAACAAGTTGTAAGTTTGATCTTCTTTTTTTAAATTTTGATACCAGTCATGCAGTTTATGTGCAAAAATATTTGGATTGCTTTTATTTATACTGTAATCATCAAATCCCATTTGATCTTTAATAACAAAAATAAGATAGTCTTCGATCTCCGCAGTTGTGGCTTCTTGTTTGAGTAATAGTAGAGTGCTCTCTAGGTAGGAATCATATTCATCTTCATTATTTGGAGTACAAACGCCTATTGGATCCCATTCATTCCATAATTTTCTGACTTCTTGTAAATCTCGATAAAGAATTTTTGATCGTGAATCATTCATTTAATTAAAACTTAAAATGTATGAGCCTAAGTTGACCATTTTTTTTGGCATACTTACACTGATTGTATCTTTCTAATATCTGTTTCTATCTTTTATCATTTTGTAACAATACCTTTCTGCTCACAGTTTATTAGCCTTAAAGGTAATTAATGCTCGTGATTGAAAGTTATATCCTTGCAATTAGAGCAACTAATAATGCCTATAAAAAATACGTGAAAAAGTGTTTCGACTTACAAAATGTAGGTTCGTTACCAACTCCAGAATAGTGAACCATGCCTAATAATAGAAACTAAAATAAAATCATAAATTTTTTAAAAAAGTTTATTAAGATGAATCAATTCAGGATCAATCAGAGTCTAGATCTATTAAAAGTTGAATCCTTACAGCCCGCCGAAGCGGGCTGTAAAAATATTATTGAGATTCATTTCTACGTTGATTATCCATTTCCATATTATTCATCCTATCCTTGTTCATCCTTTCCTTGTTCATCCTTTCATCTTCTTTCTTCATATTATTCTGTTTGTTCCTATCAGCATCAGCATTCTTTTTGTCAGATTCAGCTTTCTGAGGAGAATTCATCTTGTCATCAACTTTGTTCTGCGTTTGAGAGTAATCCCCAGCAAATGTAGAACCGCTAACAAATAAAAACCCACTAATAAATATTGCAATTAACACTTTCAACATGATTAAAATCCTTATAAGTTAAAAGAAATTAAATAATGCTACAAGAATGATTTCTCGGTCTGTGCGTTTAAGTACACTGAGCAAATCTAAGTAAATTTGAAACTCATTTCACAAGAGAATTGGAAGTAATAAATGCAGAAAAACGAGCTTATATGCAGTCTCAATTCTCGTATATTAGGATTCAGCTATAAATCCGTGCGAGATGGATACATTGCCTGGTCGATGAGTTCTCCATGTCGATCGCAACATAATTATGTTTAGTATGTACGATTCCGCACATACAATTAGAATTTTAATAGGTAAATTAAAGTTTAGCTTTAAGAATAATCCTTAACTTTATAATTAGTATAATAAAAATGTCTAACGCTCATAAAAGCACACAAGAAAAATATGTCAAGAAAAGTTTTACTTCTATTGGTAATGTGAAGGAAAGAGAAATTGTTAGTAAGAGTGGTAAGGTTTCACATATTAATGGAACTGATTACGTATTCGATTCCGAAGAAACCCGAGTGGCAGTCAGCAAAGATGTTCAGCCTAGTCCGGGCAGTACTAAAAGCGTTTCAAATACGAGTAATAGAACCACTTCCAATACCGATAATAATGATTGATCAATCTAGTTCAAGCCATCTTAGCAAATATTTTGATAATCTTGCAGAAACTGGAAGTCAATCATAGAAGGGCATATAAGTGAACTAATAGATGTTATGTATAATATTGAGAAGAAATTCCTCCTAATAAGATTTTCACCTACCTCATATTCACTTACTTAAGATTTTGTACTATAGTATCCTTTTATATTCTTTATTACATAACAATGGAAATCAATAAGACTTGGCAACTAACAAACTATAATGGCAGCCATATCGTTAATGTTTGTGAGAATGATGATTCTCAGGCAGAAAAACTTACAAATTACCTCCTCGAAGGGTTGCAAAATAATGAAGCGGTGGTAGTTATTGCAAATCGGTCATTAAGAAAAGCACTGTTATCTAAATTGAACGTTAAGAGTTTAGATGTGCAGGCT
>NZ_PXXU01000159.1 GCF_003011925.2 Nitrosomonas supralitoralis | reverse complement strand
CTCACTGGAATATTGTGTGCGTTTCTTGCTCATGATTATGATCCTTTATAGTGTCCATAACAGAGCTTAACAACCTGTCCAGTTTTACGGTACCACTTCATAGTTTTAATTTTAACTATATGTTTGATTTCGTACAGAAGAAATATTCTTTTTCATAGATTATGAATTTCCATTTCAAATCAAGAAGGAGATTCATCATGAGAAAGAAACCCAACGTATTTTATATTGCTTTAGTTTTATCCCTCTTTGTATTGCCAAGCACTTCTTTACTGGCTGGCGATAGAGATGAAGACAGGAATAGAGATAATTTATCACAACCCACTAAAGATGCCAGCAGCCAAACTGGTCAATCTGCCACATCTGGCAATTTAAACCAAGGTACTAATTCTAATCCATCTGGCTCACAACCATCAGGCTCTGGATCAGGATCTATGGGTGGGCAAGAAGGCGGTGGGAGTTCTAGCTCGGGCACTCAAGGTTCGGGATCGTCAGGTGGTGGTTCAGGATATTAATCAAGCCCAATTTAAAATTTAAAGTGTGTATTTTATTTTTGGTTCCCGCTCCGGCGGGACCTTACTAGCTGAAGCATTTTTTTAAACAAATAATGCAGACCGATGTATTAACCAATGGAGATTTAAATGAATAATATGAATGATATGGATAATAAAACAACAGATTATCGAGAAACTTCGGGTCATAGGAAGAAGAACCAAAGAGTATGGGTTTATGTATTTCTAGGAATATTATTATTTGCAGGAATATTTGTTTGGGAATCTTTAAGTAATAGCAAAGAAAATAACACACCGCTTAATTCATCAACCTCAAGTTCTAACACCAGTTCGATAGACAACCAAAAAACAGATATTAATCGTGGTTCAGATTCGGCTTTACCAGATGTTGAATCCCGTCAAGATTAAACAATAATTAATTAGATATTAGGATAAAATAATTCTTAAACTAACTAAAGAAAATAATCTTGAAAACACCTACTTAAACGAAGATTCAGTATTAGGTATGAGATTGCAACATACCATGCTGAATCGCCTTTGTGGGTGTACGACACTTGCTAATTATTAATTAATCTATGTGATATGT
>NZ_PXXU01000158.1 GCF_003011925.2 Nitrosomonas supralitoralis | reverse complement strand
GCTCTAACCCCTGAGTTTTTAGGAGATTTTAATTGCCGGATTTTATTGTTCTAAGAATAATGGGTAAATTCCAACAAAGGTACGTAATGCGTCATTCATGCCTAAGATTTTAGGTGCCGAGCACGGCATCTTAAGATCAGTTTTAGTAAATCTGGCGCCTTAAAAATTAAGTTTTACTAATGATGATAAGTAAAGTACAATTTATCTTTACAAGATGTAAATAGTAAAGACTGTGGAGGTTTGCGATGCCAAGAGTAAGTGCAAAAAGACAAATTACATTACCCGTTGCCGATTGTGAAGAACTGGGCATCCAGCCAGGTGATGAAGTGGAAATTTTCCGTCATGGAAATCAATTCAATATCATTAAAAAAGAGGTTGGTATGGCAGCGGGTCTATTAAAGGGAGCCAAAGTAAACCATGCTGTCAGCGATGGTCAGTCAAGACAGAACCATTTTGAATGATTTCAATAGATACCAATGTGTTACTTAGGTATCTATTGGCAGACGATGCAGTTCAACATGCAAAGGCAAAAAGCCTAATTAAAAATAAATGCCCTGTATTGATTACAGATGTTGTTTTAGCTGAGACAGTGTGGACACTAACTGGCAAACGATACAACCTAGACAAAGCCGCTGTATGTGTTGTTGTGCGCGGCTTGATAAGTGATGGCGCTTTTATCTTTGAGAACTCCCAGGTGATTTGGTCTGCACTGTGCGATTATGAAGAAGCCAAGGCAATAAGTGGCAAAGAACTCGATTTTGCCGATTCACTCATTGCCAATAAATCGCACTTTGTCGCAGAGGATATCGACTCTTCATTGTCAGCTTTTTACAGTTTTGATAAAGCGGTAACACAATTAAAAAATGCCAAAAATATTTAAACTAGCCTGTTTAGGCATTATAAATCAGTCTGTTAATAGTATATTCTCAATTGCCTACAATCTTTATTATGTAAAATAATAAATATAATAACATTTATAATCAATCTCTTGCAATTAAACTTTTTGGTATTTTTCGAACCTTCTCTCAGCATGAACCGGGGTTGAAGATCAAGAAAAGCGCAGAAAGGTCTGCATCAATTTTGAAAATGACGGCTTTTTTGAAAGAAGTACGCCCCACGTTTTTAT
>NZ_PXXU01000157.1 GCF_003011925.2 Nitrosomonas supralitoralis | reverse complement strand
CTTCCGTAGTTGCTTTGTAGCATAGCAGGCTGCATGGCTCAAAGAGACACTCGTTAAACTTCCAACCCGGCCAAATAGTCGTATCGATGAGTTGCTACCAGATATCGCCGACCGCGTGGCGGCACATTCTGCTCAATGGACTACACCTCTGGATTTCAAGAAATGCATTAGCTGGTCGATACTTTGAGAACAAATGTTTTCGTTCTCAAAGATCATGTCGACGGCCACACCCCGCGCCCAATTCCACCAAAAGAACCTGCGCCAACCAGCTCAACACGCAGCGGTTGAAAATCAGCTCCACTATGAACGGCACCGACCGGAAGAAACCACTCTGTATCGGTTGGTGCAAGAACACATCGGAACTTTCTTTGCACAGATTGAGACGGAAACCGGTTCAGGGTTACCTGACTTTGTTAAAGACGAATTTGAGGCATTTCTTGAGTGTGGTATTCTGGCCCATGGGTTCTTACGCCTGCGTTGTGCCAGCTGCGCCCATGAGAAACTGGTAGCCTTTTCCTGCAAGCGGCGTGGATTTTGTCCCTCATGCGGTGGACGGCGTATGGCGCAGACGGCTGCTCACCTGGTCGACCACATCATTCCCCGGGCGCCGGTGCGCCAATGGGTGCTCTCACTGCCGATCCCATTGCGTTACCTGTTGGCTGCCCATCCGCATCTGCTCACATCGATATTGCAAGTCATACACCGCGCCATCTCTACTTTTCTGATCAAACAGGCCGGATTGAAACGGATTGATACACAAACCGGTGCGATTACGCTTATTCAACGCTTCGGTTCGGCGGCTAATCTCAATATTCATCTGCATTGCCTCGTGCTTGACGGCGTTTACCGTGTCCAGAATGGTGCGGCGGAATTCCACAGCGCACGGTCACCGACGACTGAGCAGTTGCAAAGACTGCTTAGCCAGATCATCCAGCGCATCATGAAAGCATTGACCCGTAACGGCGCGCTTATTGAGGAGGAGGGGATGAGCTACTTAGCTGAAATGGAAACGGACGCGGCGCTGAGTCCACTGCAATCGGCGGCCTGCACCTACCGGATAGCACTCGGTCGCCGGGCAGGGCAGAAGGTGCTGACGTTAAAAACCATTTCCACACAAAATACGCAACCACAGGAAAACAAAAAATACTGTGTCAATGCACATGGCTTTAG
>NZ_PXXU01000156.1 GCF_003011925.2 Nitrosomonas supralitoralis | reverse complement strand
TTAAATTATTTAATATCCGAAAGCTAAAAAAATAAATATAAATTTATTCCATATGACTGCATAATTCAATCCAGTTTTTCGAGAAAATTATATTTATGCTTAATCTTCTTTCATTCTTCTTCTGGACCGGGTTCGGGTATGGGATCCAGATGTCAAAGAATATGTGGGAGTTGAATTGATCAGGAATAGGGTCAGGTATGGGATTAGGGGTTGAGAAAATGTTCCGGTTCATTTGAGTATCCGTGTATATTCAAATAAATTCCAAAAATCCAAAATCATCATCATCTCAGACTAATTCATCTAAAACAGTCTAGGCAACTTGCTAATTGATGAAACATCTTATTACCTGATTCAACAAGTGTCTTAACAAGTTTTATTTATTCGTTGGGGTATTTTCAAAAATCTCAATTTTATAATTTTCTTGCTGATCAGCATTCACAACTCCATTCACTATTGCTTTATTCCAAGCATCTGTAATATAGTCCTCTTGTTTAAAAACATCATCTGCCAAGTTAAACGAGAATTGAATTTTTACACGACCTGAAGACTTTTCAATAATCTGGACCTTCTTAAGCATATAGCCTCATAGTAATAAATTTACGAATGAATGGAAGGTAATCCTCCCAATAAGCATTAAATATGAACACTATTTCCACGAGGAATATTAGATGGCTTGGAAAGGCTATATTAAAGATTTATTCGTTTTAATTTACAACCATAGCATGCTCGATTTAACCGCTATAAGAAATGTTGCAATACTAATTATTTTGTTTGTTATTTCGCTGCTGAAACTTAAAACGTATCAAAAAATTGCTTAAGTTGAGTCAAGTCTGGATCAATTAGAGTCCAGGTCGTTCCTATAATAAGTACGCTACATAAGACTAACGATAAATATAAAATAAAAAATGAAGGGTTAGATTTCTTATCAGTGCAATCATTTTCATCTAAGTACATAGGAAGCTCCCGAAGAGAGTAAATGATTTATTGTCTCAGCATTAAGATAAATTCTCTGTGCGATATCTAACAATATATAACTAATGAATTTGCAACCATTGAGGAGGCGGAACTTACCGCGACACTATGGTTGTGGATTTACAATAATGAACGTCCGAATATGGCACTCGGAGGTATTACACCAGCGATGAAGCTGGCAGAAGGTTTTAAACTAAAACTCTCTACTGTAAGCTCCCAATAAAAAGGGGAGATTACCGTTACAGTAGACTTGTAGTAGGAAAGTTAGGGAGTCGTTATTAGGTGTGCTGGCTGTAATTAATAACAGGTAAACCCCCGGCTCAGCCGGGGGACTCCCGAAGGTTTG
>NZ_PXXU01000155.1 GCF_003011925.2 Nitrosomonas supralitoralis | reverse complement strand
TTGTTCGTCAGTTTTACGTTTACGCATCATAAAAGCTGCAGCTCCTGCGATCAACAATACGATCGGTGCAATTATCGCAATCTTCGATATCGGACGGCCTTCTCCTACTGAGAATGGAAAACGTGATACATAATCCTGCGCTCCTCCCGTCACCGTCACCAGCCCTACAAACTTACCCTTATCCGGAAATATATGTTCTACAGTGATCGAGGCCGATGGATATACTTTTGGCGGCAAGTGATAAACCGTGATCTCATCCAGATTTTCTTCTGAACCCGTATCCCTGATTATCCTTACCTCTGTCGTCAATGGACGCAGTTCTTCCTGAATGTAATCCAGTGCTATCACAGTCTTACCTACTTCAGGTATGTCTTCACAAAATTCTTCTTCCTGTGATAGCGGTTGATAACCCGTAAAGTGCATCCTGTATGGCCCAATTGTCAATATGCACATATCATCCGCTAAAGCCAGCCCACCATGCGCTTGTGCCTGGGCTGCAAACAGCATGCTTGCTGTAAGTAATACGGTTAATAATACTTGTTTCATTTTTATTAGTCTTGCTAACATTTAAGATTTCCCTGTATCGATAAATGGTTATTGCCAGTTCTCTTGATGTTTAATTTAAATCAGTGTTATTTAGCTTTTCTTAGCGCGACGCGACGCCAGCCAATCTCTGAAACGCCTGGATCGAAGCAGTTTATACACCAGTATCGTGGCCAGCAACAAACCAACTACCGGACCTATAGCTGCTCTGAATACATTCGCATAATTGACCATTTCCACCCGCAAGTGGTATTCATAGTTCAATGGTGGTATGCCTTCGGCTGTGACCAATACCAGATATTTTCCCTGATCCAACACATTTTGCGTGCTAATAACACCGTCCTTATATAATGCAGGCCGCAAGCTGGTAATCGCTTCTCCTTCGCTTGCCTTGCTGCCCTTTATTATCTTTACCCCAATGGGAATATCTCGCAGCTCAGGATCAACCAAGTCTATGACAAATATGGCATCCCCGGCTTTAGGTATTTCTGTGCAATAATGACCTTCTATATCAACTTGAGGTTGATAGGTACTGAGGTGAACCATGTTCTCCCCAATTCGACGCATACAATTATCATCTTCCATAGATGTTTTGCCATGTGCGCCAACTGCACTTGTGTAAAGTCCCATAACAAGTATAAAGATTGCAACCCCTAATTGTTTTATTTGCCTAACCGCGACAAATCCGCCTCCTGGGGTAAGCGTCTCTAATTTTGCCAGTTCTATTATCCGCATTCTCTTGTAGTACCTTAAATTTTACTTTGATTTATTCCGCTTATAAAAAAAACCGGCACACCAACTA
>NZ_PXXU01000154.1 GCF_003011925.2 Nitrosomonas supralitoralis | reverse complement strand
TAAAATAAAAAGAAAAGAGCGAGAACAACAAAAACTTTCAAAGCGGGCACATAATCATTTACACAAAACGATGATAGCGTACAATACGAATCCATCTAATTTGAATTAAAAAAAGTATAAAGGAGGAAGAGGATGAAGCACCTAATAACCCATATATTGGCAATGCTGGCGATGACTGCATTTTTCTCGGGCACGGTACTGGCAGCATCAGAAACTTATGAGGGACGCAAGAAATGCAGCTCCTGCCACAAATCGCAGGCGAAATCATGGCGCGACACTGCGCATGGCAAAGCGATGGACTCACTAAAGCCTGGCGCACGCAAAGAAGCCAAGATTAAAGCTAATTTAGATCCGGATAAAGACTACACGCAAGACAAGGACTGTGTGGGCTGTCACGTTGATGGTTGGGGTCAGAAAGGTGGCTATACGGTAGAAGCACCGAAGAAAAATCTGGCGGCAGTGGGTTGTGAATCCTGCCACGGACCTGGCCGCGCCTATCGCGGTGACCATCGCAAGGGCGGAGAAGCTTTTGAGAAGAGGGGAACAACCACGCAACGCAAGGTATTGGCAGACAAAGGTCAAGACTTTCAATTTGAAGAGGCATGCAGCGCCTGTCATTTGAACTACGAAGGCTCGCCATGGAAAGGTGCAAAAGCTCCTTATACGCCATTTACACCGGAAGTGGACGCGAAATACACATTTGATTTTGACAAGATGGTGAAGGATGTAAAGGCGATGCACGAGCATTACAAGCTTGACGGCGCGTTTGTAGGAGAGCCGAAATTCAAGTATCACGATGAATTCCAGGCGAGTGCAAAAGAAGGCGAGAAATCAGACGATAAAAAAGGCAAAGGGAAAGACTGATGAGCGGCTTACAGAAAGGTGCGATAGGAACACTACTGACAGGCGGGTTATTAGGGATATTGCTGGTAGCGGTGGTATTTGGAGGAGAAGCGGCGTTATCCACTGAAGAATTCTGTACTAGCTGTCACTCGATGACCTATACGCAGACGGAACTCAAGGAATCGACCCACTATGGAGCATTAGGTGCCAATCCTGGGTGTAAGGACTGCCATATACCGCAAGGATTCAAGAACTTTCATTTAGCGTTGTATACACATGCGGTCGATGGTGCAAGAGAGCTTTATTTGGAATTGATGAATGATTACTCGACGCTGGAGAAGTTTAATGAGCGTCGGTTGATTATGGCGCACGATGCGCGGATGAACTTAAAGAAATGGGACAGTGTTACGTGTCGGGACTGTCATAGGGATCCGAATCCACCTGGAGCGGATGCGCAGGCAGCCCATGAGAAGATGAAGACGGAAGGAGCGACGTGTATAGACTGTCATCAGAATCTGGTACATGCGGAAGCACCGATGACGGATCTGAATGCGAGTCTGGCGGCAGG
>NZ_PXXU01000153.1 GCF_003011925.2 Nitrosomonas supralitoralis | reverse complement strand
CAACGACTCTCCATATTCCTGTCGAAGTTTATAACAGAGGTGCAACGAACTCACAGGAAACCCGGATGAGTATATCGCATGGCTCGGGAGCAGGTACAGGTGCGCCTGGCGCACAGTTTAGCGTTGAAACCAACGCCGGTGCAGCAGATATCACATTCCACTTTATGGCCGCCACCGCTGTTAACGAGTTAATAGGCGTTCGCAGCCGTATGATTGAGTTGGTGCACTAATGAAGGCGGGGTTATTTGCGCGGCCACGCCGCAGAGTGCAACAAAAGGACGTGTTTGTTCCTGGGTTCGGAGTTAAGTTTCCCCGATCTGCTTATAACAATCCGGATTCTGCGGGTGCTTTCAGTTGGGGTGGTAATGGCGGTCTTTTAAGCAGGTTGGATGCCAACCCTAATTGGCGATTTGTGCAGTTTGAATTGAGCCCCGGCGAGATTGTAACCGCGCCAGGTGTTTATGACTGGACAAAGCTGGATAGCAGAATCAATGACCTGAGAAATAGAGGTATAAAAGCAGGTTTGATGTTTCAGCAGCGCGAATTCGACGTGGTTGCCGCCAATGATGTAAGGCTTATGCTTCCCGCTCACCTGGTTCAGGTTCAAGGAAACTGGACCGGATCTGGAACCGAGCACATTCGATACGTTGGATGCTTGGGCATTGAGCCAGGCAAAGGCCAGGGCAGCACCAAAAGAGGCTATATTCTGCAATACAGCCATCCCATGATCCAAGAATGGCATCGGGAATGGTTTGCTGCAGTTGCTAATAAGTATGACAAGGACCGCGACATTATGTTTGTGGGCACAAGTGAGTCGAGTTACGGCACAGTGACCATACCATTCGGCCATTCATTCAACCCCGAGTCCATTGAAAGTATGCAGGCAGGTCGAATTCAAATGGTACGAGATTTGAAAGCCGCTTTCAAAAGAACGGGCGTTTATCACGATCTAAATCAAACCAAGCTGTTAGTTCAAGACTGGTACACGAATTACGCGCAAAAAGAGCGCGTTTGGGTGAGTGCCAGTAATACCCACTGGAATGCATCGACCAACGCTGTTCCGGTAGGAAAGCAGCCAAAAGGGGCTCTCAGATATTACGAGGAATTCAGTGGAATATTGCCAAAGTTTACGCAATGGCAAGGGGATGATATGGACGAGATCAATCCTGACACCGGATTGCTTCATACCATGCAAGAATTTCATGATCGTCTCACAAGCCCATACATCGGTGCGAATATGTGCTTAATACAGTACAAGCCAAGCCCTCCATCTGGACGCAGATTCTCAGATTACGATGATTTTATCAAGACGCTGCCTTTGGATGGTGGATTGATAACGACAAGGCCGAAATTTGTACTTTAGCGGAAATTAGTCTCAATTCCAACCCGGTAGGGAGCGGAATAAAAAAGAAACCGTT
>NZ_PXXU01000152.1 GCF_003011925.2 Nitrosomonas supralitoralis | reverse complement strand
TAATGGAATGGACGCCCACTACCCTAAACGGCATCAACGTGCCAAAGTAGTGGTGCAATAAAGCCCACCAAATAGAGAGGAGCGTCCGACATGAAGATTACAACGATAGGCATCGATTTGGCAAAAGAAGTATTTCAGATTCACGGGGTGGATATACACGGCAAGGCTTTGCTACGTAAGCAACTGCGCCGCAGCGAGATGGCGAGGTTCTTTGCCAATCTGGATCCCTGCCTGATTGGCATGGAAGCCTGCGGTAGCTCACACCATTGGGCGAGAAAGCTGGGCGAATTTGGGCATACTGTCAAACTCATGTCACCCCAGTTCGTCAAACCTTATGTGAAGACCAACAAGCATGACATGGCAGATGCAGAAGCGGTTTGTGAAGCAGTGAGCCGACCCAACATGCGTTTTGTACCGATCAAAAACGTTGAGCAACAGGCCATCCTGTCGATACACCGTGCTAGACAAGGCTTCGTCAAAGCCAGAACCGCGCAGGCAAATCAGATGCGTGGTTTACTCTCTGAGTTTGGTGTTGTGATACCTCAAGGCATCCGATCCATCAACAAACGTATACCGGATATACTGGAAGATGCCGAGAACGGTTTACCAGGTACCCTGCGCAAGTTATTGGAAAGACTGAACACTCACCTCAAGGAATTAGATCGACAGGCGGAAGAGCTTGAATTGCAGATCAAGCTATGGCACAAGGAAAACGAAGCGAGTCAAAAACTTGAGGCTATTCCCGGCATTGGTCCGATCACGGCGAGTGCCATTGTGGCAACTGTGGGAGATGCTGCGGGATTCAAAAACGGAAGGCAGCTTTCGGCATGGTTCGGATTGGTTCCAAAACAACGCTCCAGCGGTGGTAAGCAGATATTGCTTGGTATCAGTAAACGTGGCGACACTTACTTGCGCACTTTGCTGATCCACGGCGCACGAGCGGTCATTCGCTTTGCCGAGAACAAGGCTGAGCCGGAAAGCTGGTTACGCAAGCTAATGGCGCGGCGCAATAAGAATGTTGCCGCCGTTGCTCTGGCGAACAAAAATGCTCGCATTATCTGGGCGTTACTTGCCAGAGACACTAAATTCCACCCCAATCACACTTCGGCAGCATTCGCTGCCAAAGCCTGATCAGGATGGCTGAATAAAAGCGTATTGGTAATGGCACATCGAAAACAAGTTTAAGGAGATAGACTTTCACCGATTGCACAGGCAATCATGACATGATGGCAGGATAGGTTAGACCGTGGTTGGGTAAGCTCGCCAGGAAACAAGCACATTAAGTGCGTTATCGTGATAGAGCCTCAACCAGCGTATTCCATCAGGGACAGAGGAAATGTACCTCACTCAAAGTCCGGATGTATGGCTGCAATCTTAGACCTTCTCAAAATCATTAACTGAATGCTTGGCATAACGTGGGCGTCCATGTA
>NZ_PXXU01000151.1 GCF_003011925.2 Nitrosomonas supralitoralis | reverse complement strand
GCACCGCAAAGTATTTATGACATTGGAGGCATTCGAGCGGATCCGCTTGCGCGAAGAAACAATTCATGAATATGAACTATTCTTGCGTAAAGCTGATGCAAGCTTCTCGTCAAGCGAAGATAAAAAGGCTGATGAGCGTGCAAAAGGCAAGCAATCCGGCCTTATGTCAGTCTTGGCTTCTAAGACCGGCAGCGCACCGTATCTTGAGGATTTGGGCGTAGACAGTATTGTGATCGATGAAGCGCATATGTTTAAAAACTCAGCGGAAACCATAGATTTTAAGAGCGCAAAGTTCCTATCCATGGCACCGGCAGCAAAGCGTGGGGTCGATGCGCAAGCCAAAGCCTGGTACATACGCGGTAAATCACCATTGGGCGACGGCGTGTTGCTATTAACAGCCACCCCGATAACCAATAGCCCCCTTGAGATATACTCCATGTTGTCGCTGTCGTCAGGGCATGAGCGCGTGAATGATATGTGCCTGGGCATCAAGGGCGCGGATGATTTTATGAACATCTTCGTGCAGAAAGAAAACCAGGATGACGTGACGATGGACGGTGTGGCGCGTACCACGGACGTGTTTGTCGGGCTCAATAACGTTGAGGTGTTAAGAAAAGCGATTGAAGAAACCGCATCGATCAAAAATGCAGATGATGTGGGCGAACAAATTGTGGTTCCGGACCGCGAAGATAAAGCCTCTCAAGTAACATTGACCGGCGATATTATCAGCCGGTTGAAACTGTACAAATCAGCCTTTCGTTATGCGATTGATGAGTTAACTGAAAAAGTTCCTAACCGGGGCAATAAGGATGCTTTTAACGAGGTTTCCAGGCACTTCGGTGAGGACATTGACCTGATCGGGCATCCCTTCAATCTGATTAACAAAATGACCATGTTGATAGCCGATCCAGAACTTGATCAGCGTGCAACTTTCTATACCTTTATTCAGCCCCAGGCAGATAAAGCAAAGGCGGTTATTGATACATTCAACGCCAAGAAAATATCGGAAGAGCGTGCGCGGCCTGGTCCAATGACTGAAGAAAGCGCGATTATTGGTAAAAAGGTAGTGAAAGATTCTTCGGGTGACAATTATGAATTGCTTAAGATCGCGGTTCGAGCTCGTATCATTGCTGGAAACAGAATTGTTGTAGATACGATTGATCCAGCCAGCCAAAGCACGTTTGAAGATATGGCTGATAAGCAAGGACTTGACCTGGATGTGTCGGTACCGCCAAAACTTGCCGCCCTGTTGGAAAACTTCCAGAACGAACAGGCAACCCCGCGAGGCATTGATGAGAATGGCGGCGTATCGTCAATCGTTAAGCAAATCATATTCTGCGATATTTTGCCACTGCATAACAAGATCAAGCGCTTATTATCCAAGCGTGCCGGGGTTCCATCGAGCGCGATAGCGATCATTACCGGCAAAACCAATAATTCGCCGGATGAGATT
>NZ_PXXU01000150.1 GCF_003011925.2 Nitrosomonas supralitoralis | reverse complement strand
GATTACATCCGGTGAGTTATTGGTTTTGCCGGTAATGATCGCTATCGCACTCGATGGAACCCCGGCACGCCTGGATAATAACCGCTTGATCTTGTTATGCAGGGGCAAAATATCGCAGAATATGATTTGCTTTACGATGGATGACACGCCGCCATTCTCATCAATGCCTCGCGGGGTTGCCTGTTCGTTCTGGAAGTTTTCCAGCAGTGCGGCCAGTTTTGGCGGTACCGACACATCCAGGTCAAGTCCTTGCTTATCAGCCATATCTTCAAACGTGCTTTGGCTGGCTGGATCAATCGTATCTACAACAACTCTGTTTCCAGCAATGATACGGGCTCGAACCGCGATCTTCAGCAATTCATAGTTGTCACCCGAAGAGTCTTTCACTACCTTTTTGCCAATAATCGCGCTTTCTTCAGTCATTGGACCAGGCCGCGCACGATCTTCCGATATTTTCTTGGCGTTGAATGTATCAATAACCGCCTTTGCTTTATCTGCCTGCGATTGAATAAAATTATAGAAAGTTGCGCGCTGGTCAAGTTCTGGATCGGCTATCAACATGGTCATTTTGTTGATCAGATTGAATGGATGTCCGATCAGGTCAATTTCCTCGCCAAAGTGCGTGGAAACCTCGTTAAAAGCATCCTTGCTGCCCCTGTTCGGAATTTTTTTGGTTATCTCATCAATCGCATAACGAAAAGCTGATTTGTACAGTTTCAACCGGCTGACAATATCGCCGGTCAAAGTTACTTGAGAGGCTTTATCTTCGCGGTCAGGCACCACGATTTGTTCGCCCACATCATCTGCATTTTTGATTGATGCGGTTTCTTCAATAGCTTTTCTTAACACCTCAACGTTATTGAGTCCGACAAATACGTCCGTGGTACGCGCCACGCCGTCCATCGTCACGTCATCCTGGTTTTCTTTCTGCACGAAGATGTTCATAAAATCATCCGCGCCCTTGATGCCCAGGCACATATCATTCACACGCTCATGCCCCGATGACAGCGACAACATAGAGTAAACCTCAAGAGGGCTATTGGTAATCGGGGTGGCGGTCAACAGCAGCACGCCATCGCCCAATGATGATTTACCGCGTATGTACCAGGCTTTTGCTTGCGCATCGATACCGCGCTTTGCTGCCGGTGCCATGGATAGGAACTTTGCGCTCTTGAAATCTATGGTCTCGGCTGAGTTTTTAAACATATGCGCTTCATCGATCACAATACTGTCTACGCCCAAATCCTCAAGATACGGTGCGCTACCGGTCTTTGATAACAAGACTGACATTAACCCGGATTGCTTGCCTTTAGCGCGTTCATCAGCCTTTTTATCTTCGCTTGAAGCGAAACTTGCATCAGCTTTACGCAAGAATAGTTCATATTCATGAATTGTTTCTTCGCGCAAGCGGATTCGCTCGAATGCCTCCATTGTCATAAATATTTTGCGGTGT
>NZ_PXXU01000015.1 GCF_003011925.2 Nitrosomonas supralitoralis | reverse complement strand
CATTTAAAGGCTTGATAAATAGTCAAAAGCCTTTATTCATCAGTGTTTCGGTGGGTCATGAGGTATAATTAACATCTTATAAAAGTTGCACTTCAAACTTGAATCCGCCTACTAATGTAGTGATGGAATTTCTGATTTATGTCGCCCGCTTCGACGGGTTTTTTATAAGAGTGAAGCCGTAAGTGTGGCACCGTATGGAATTTTCCAAATAGAGTGTGTTAGTGTTTTTTCTCACCCACTTATTTGGAGGTGTATCATGTCAAAACAAATGTCCCATTATCGTAAAAGTGATAGTGCTCCTGTAATGTATTATGTTTTGGTATTTACCTTAATAATTTCGGGGCTATTCATGTGGAATTTCTAGCCACTTTGTATTAACTTCCTATAACCGCCCGAGAGGCGGTTTTGATTATTATGAATAGGACTTTCCTGAACCACAGGCCTACCTGACGTGGTCAACTAATTCTGGACAATCCAGTTAAGCAACTTGCTCCGATTTTTCTGTTTCTGCCTCATATTGATTTGTACTTTTGTATCCCAGGTATGAATGCAGCCGATGACTACTGTAGAACATAGAAATATACTGCAGTACATCTTGCTGTGCTGCATAGCGGGTTGGCTAGTTTTGCCACTGGACTCGTTCCTGTTTAAGGCTGCCGAAAAAACTTTCTGCTACAGCATTATCGAAACAGTCGCCGGTACGGCTCGTACTACCAATTAAACCATGGACTTTTAGCAGCCTCCGGTATTCTCTACTGGCATACTGCAATCAGCGATCCGAATGCACAATCAATCCAACTTGCGGCTGACGTAGCCAAATAGCCATTCTCAACGCATCACATACTAATCTCGCTTTCATTCTTGAACTCATGCTCCAGTTAACAACCTTTCTGGAAAACAAATCGATGACAACAGCCAGATACAACCAGCCTTCCTGTCTCCAGATGTAGGTTATGTCGCCAGCAAAGACTTGATTCGGGCTTGTAACATCAAACTGCCGATTCACCTTGTTCTCGAACACTGGTTGCTTGTGATTGCTGTTAGTTGTCACTTTGTACTTCTTCCGGTGTCTCACTTGGACGCCAGCTTCTCGCATCATGCTTCGAGCTTTCCGGCGACTAACCGGATAACCCAATGCATTCAGCGCTTTTCTTATCCTGCGACTACCATATGTATTATGGCTGGATTTCGCTATGTCTCGAACCGCCCCGAGTATTTCCTCATGACATGATGCTTCTGACCGATTACGAACGCGTCGAACATAACTATAGTAGGCGTTACGACTTACACCCATTATTGCTCCGGAACTAATTATTCATGATACCGCACATTCTCTATAAACATACAGAATAGGCATCTCATCTACCAGTAACAAAGATTCATGGATAGATCGTGCCGAATCTATAATTTAAATTCCTTTGAATACTGCTTACTTGTTACCATCTTTTCCTCCAGCTAAGAGAAAATAGTCTTAGCTGGGTTGTCCGAGTCTATTAGGCCATGTCAAAATAGGTATCCGGTTTTTGTTGACCACTACAGTTCCTACGTGATTGCCAGGTGCGCAATCCCCGAATTAAGATCATGTGACTTGGCTTCGGCGCTTTCCAGTTTAATTTGCAACCGCAATTCATTCATCGAATCGGCATTGCGCAGCGCATCTTCATAGCTGATTTTACCGGCTTCATAAAGCTCAAACAGCGCCATATCAAAAGTTTGCATGCCCATTTCGCGCGAACTCTTCATGATAGTCTTGATTTCATGCACATTGCCTTTAAAAATCAAATCCGAAATTAAGGGAGAGTTAAGCAGAACTTCGATAGCCGCAACTCTTCCTTTGCTGTCTTTAGCCGGTATTAATCGCTGCGCTACCAATGAACGTAAATTCAGCGACAAATCCATCAATAACTGTGCTCTACGTTCTTCCGGGAAAAAATTGATGATGCGATCGAGTGCTTGGTTGGCGCTGTTGGCGTGAAGCGTGCCCATGCAGAGATGGCCGGTTTCAGCAAATGCAATGGCGTGTTCCATGGTTTCACGGTCACGGATCTCGCCGATCAGAATTACATCGGGAGCTTGTCGCAGTGTGTTTTTTAGTGCGGCTTCCCATGATTCGGTATCGACCCCAACTTCGCGCTGAGTGATGACACAGTTAATGTGTTCGTGAACATATTCCACCGGATCTTCGATGGTGATGATATGGCCATAACTATTCTTGTTGCGATGCCCAATCAATGCTGCCATGGATGTCGATTTCCCGGAACCGGTTCCACCAACAAAAATTACCAGACCCCGCTTGCTCATTACAACTTCCTTGAGCACTTGCGGAAGTGCCAAATCATCAAATTCAGGTATTTTCGTGGTGATAGTACGTAATACCATTCCGACGCGTTGTTGTTGTACAAACGCGTTGACACGAAATCGACCGATTCCGGCTGGGCTGATCGCAAAGTTGCATTCTTGTGATGCTTCAAATTCTGAGACTTGCTTGTCATTCATAATCGACTTAGCGAACATCTCGGTATGTTGTGCGGTTAGGGGCTGTTGAGAAACTGGAGTCATTTTTCCATCAATTTTGAATGCAGGTGGAAACCCGGTTGTAATGAACAGATCTGAGGCTTTCTTGCTCAGCATCAATCGCAGTAAATCCGACATAAATTTTGTAGCTTGTTCTTTATCCATTTGTTGCTCCTGAAATTTCCAACACACCGGATTGATTAAACTCTGAAATTGTCCTTATTCATCGCTTGAGTCCTGGCTTCAGCAACTGAAATAGCATTGCGTTTTACCAGATCGGTCAAGTTTTGATCCAGCGTTTGCATGCCTGCATTCTGCCCCGTTTGTATCGCTGAATACATCTGCGCAACTTTGGCTTCACGGATTAAATTACGAATCGCTGGAGTGCCAATCATAATTTCATGCGCAGCTATGCGACCCTTGCCATCCTTGGTTTTTAGCAGTGCTTGAGAAATCACTGCGCGTAATGATTCCGATAGCATTGCACGAATCATTTCTTTTTCTTCCGCCGGAAACACGTCGATTACACGGTCAATAGTTTTGGCAGCCGAACTGGTATGCAAAGTTCCAAATACCAAGTGACCGGTTTCAGCTGCGGTCATCGCCAAACGTATGGTTTCAAGGTCGCGCAATTCACCCACCAGAATAATGTCGGGGTCTTCACGCAGTGCGGAACGCAGTGCATTTGAGAAGCTTAAGGTGTCTCGGCCGATTTCTCTCTGATTTATGAGACATTTTTTGCTCTCATGAACGAATTCAATCGGATCCTCAAGCGTCAGGATATGGCCATACTCATTCTCATTGATGTCATTGATCATTGCAGCCAAGGTAGTCGATTTTCCCGAACCGGTAGGGCCGGTTACTAATACAACCCCCCGCGGTTGCTTGGCAATTTCAGCAAAAATTTTGGGTGCACGCAAGTCTTCCAAACTAAGCACCTTAGATGGAATCGTACGCATGACTGCCGCCGCACCGCGTTGCGTATTAAATGCATTCACGCGGAATCGGGCAAGATTTGGTATCGCAAAAGAAAAATCACATTCCAAATGCTCTTCGTAAAATTTGCGCTGACCATCATTCATGATGTCATATATCATCGCATGTACATCCTTATGACTCATTTCTGGTAAATTGATGCGACGGATTTCGCCATGCACCCGAATCATCGGTGACATGCCTGCCGATAAGTGCAAATCGGAAGCGCTGTTTTTGACCACAAAAGCAAGTAATTCGACTATATTCATTAAGTGTCCTCTTGTGACAATGCGAAATGTAATGGGAATGTTGCTGATAAAACTGATTTACCTAAACAGGCCGTAGAATAACTGTCTGCGTTGCTGTTCGGCTTTAAGAGCGGACTTAAGAGCTTATAATAAGCATATTTCTGCCCGCATTTTCCTTGAAAACGTTTTCCCACTGTCTGCTAACGCAATCACTGCATTAGTCAGTTTCTTTGTTAACGGACAAAACAAATCAAAAATTGAGAGAAGTTGATTAGAAACTGTTTTCAGGTAAGGCTTCTTGAACCCCGCCCAATAAATCTATTTGAATTTGCGCAGGCGCTCCTCAAAGGGATCGAGAGGCGATTGTAAGATTGATATGTGCTTTCTAGAGGTTGTAAATAATTTTGTGTAAATGTTCATTTAGCAGGAAACTGCTTATATACTTTTGGAGTAAAGATGACTACACGCAAATCCCTACCGACCGACTTAATTGATAGTCTGTTGGCCGATTACAAAAAGCCAGAAGATTTAATCGGTGAGAATGGCCTTCTCAAGCAACTCACCAAAGCGCTGTTTGAACGTGCCCTGCAAGCAGAGATAACCGAGCATCCTGGTCACGATAAGCACGAAACTGTAACCAATCCCACTGGCAATGCCAGAAATGATAAAAGTCATAAGACTCTGAAAGGTGAATTCGATGAATTGTCCATCGAGATCCCCCGTGACCGCGAAGGCAGTTTCGAGCCGCGAATGATTTCTAAGCATCAAACCCGCTGGGTGGGGTTTGATGACAAGATCCTCTCGCTGTATGCCGTGGCATGACGGTGCGTGATATCCAGCAGCACCTCACCGAAATGTATGGCGCGGAAGTGTCGCCTACGCTTATTTCTACGGTCACTGGTGGCATGATGGATGAAGTAAAGCAATGGCAATCTCGGCCTCTCGATGCGGTGTATCCTGTAATCTATCTCGATTGCATCCATGCCAAAGTTCGTGACGCTGGTAGCGTTCGTGCCAAAGCAATTTACCTGGCGATCGGCATTAATATGGAAAGGCATAAAGAAATCCTGGGCTTATGGATTGCTCAGACCGAGGGTGCCAAATTCTTACTCAGCGTTGTCACTGAGCTCAAGAACCGTGACGGGCAGGAATCTTTATCGCCTGCGTTGATGGTGTAAAGGGCTTCCCTGAAGCGATTGAAACAGTCTATCCATATGGCCATTGTACAACTCTGTATCGTGCACATGGTGCGTAACAGCCTCAACTACGTCGGATGGAATAAACGCAAGGAAGTAACTGCTGATTTACGCTTGATCTACAGCGCCGCCACGATTGATGAGGCTGAGCAAGCGCTAGCAGACTTTGAAGATAAATGGAACAAGGCTTATCCACCAGTTTCCCTGTCCTGGCGCAATAACTGGCAGCGCGTCATTCCGTTCTTTGACTACCCGCCTGAGATACGGTGCATTATTTATACAACCAATGCAATTGAATCAGTCAATATGAGTCTACGCAAAGTCAGCAAAAGCCGGGGATCGTTTCCTAACGATGACGCCGTGATCAAATTGTTCTATTTGGCGCTCAACAATATAGCCTAAAGATGGTCTATGCCAATAAGAGTTTGGAAACCTGCACTAAACAGGTTTACTATCCAGTTTAACGAGAGAATGCCCAAGCAATATTAACCACCATTTACACAAAATCTAGGACATCCTCGCTTTCTATGCGGATTGATTAACCACATCATTGATTCGATTAGCCCATGCTGTAGCTTCCAGTTCCATCTTAAGGAATTCATCCATGTTGATAAATCCCATCTCTGATAATATCCATGTAACTGTTTCATAGTCACCTTTTTCATGGGCTTCAATCAATTCCAACTGATGACCCAGATAACCCCGTCGTGTTAACAGCGCTTCGCCCATATCTTTCTGAATACTTAACGTGCTAACAAGCTCTGACATTTCTATCCCCAGCAAAGTATCTAACAATGATAGGACTCCTACCATGAAGGCGCGATCCTGATGATTCTTATCATGGGGACGATCCGCGATGGCTATAGCCTCTAACAATCTGCCACGCACTGTGGCTGTTTGCATTAATGCATCTGACGCACCACCGTCCCTCTGTTTGGCAGCATAGAGCAAGATTTGTATCCAACGCTGAAGTTGCTTTCGGCCAATAATCATAATGGCTCGTTTGATTGAGTTAATCGTGCTGGGCAAACCGCTTGCGGCAGAATTTACCATGCGTAACAAGTTATAGCTTAAACCGGGTTGATACTTGAGTTCATTTTCAATCTCAGTTACTTCGCCGTCCTTAACAACCAACAATAATAATTTCAATAAAGACAGCTTCGAGGGGTCAATGCGCTTTCCAGAAATAATTTCCGGTTTTGCAAAATAAAAGCCTTGAAGCATTTGGAAATTCATCGCGATACAGTTTCTCGCCATTTCCTTGTTTTCAACTTTCTCAGCCAGCAATAACACCGGCCAGCATTTTAGCTTTTTTATAAGATTAAGTAAGTTATTTTGATTTAATGCAGTAATATTAATTTTAACTATATTAATAAGTGGCATTATGCGTTCAAACCGATGATCCAGCTGAACGATATTAGAAAGTGCCAATTGATAGCCTTTTTGTTTTAAGAATAAGCACCGTTGTATGATTTCATCATTGATCTCTACGCTTCTCAAAATTTCAAGGACTACATGTTTCTTGGGAAGCATGCAGATTGCATCATTCATCAATAACTTAGCATCAACTTTAATAAAGCCGCGCCGTTTACCTATTACATTCTCTATACCTAATTGCCCATAGGTATCAATGATGACATTGGCTGAAGCAGCGGAATTATCGGCTACCTCAACGATGTTATTTTGATTGGAGCGAAATAAAAGCTCAAACGCCACTAAATTTTGCTTGCAGTCCAGAATCGGTAATCTGCCAAGATAAACTTCCATCCTATTTTCCTCTCTATCTTCACGCTATCCTGCATGCACCTGTTTATCGTCCGAAATTGAAACGACTTGAATTTTTGTGCAGCATTAAAACCTTATGTAATAAAAGAAATATATGACGTAGGGCAAGAAAATCTAAGTTGTTTGAAGAACATAATCTTGCAATTATCAGTTAATGGATAGCATTAAATACTTCAATGACTTGCAATTTAGCAACGGTAATTACTGATTCTACAATTTCTGCTGATAACCCAAGGTAACTCCATGTTTTAAGTGTGCGATCAGATAAGGTTGTTTCGAGGTTTGGCGGTTGGTTGGTACAAGGTTGGATATAATTGGCGATGCTTATTGCTGCACAAAGTGTGCTGGTATCAAGTTGATATTCTTCACTTTTCATGGGGTCAAACTGATATTCGACCATCTTCCATATATTGGACGGTAGCTTCCATTGCTTTAGAAGCTCGGCACCCAATTGCGCATGCGTAAAACCAAAAATCTTTCGTTCTTCCTGGATTGCGGCGTCTTCACCTAGATTCATGCAATTTAACACTTTTGCAGATTCTTTCGGAAATTGACTAAAAAGGATTAGCCTCCCAACATCATGCAACAATCCAGCAATAAAAAAGCGCTCTCGACTATCAACACTTGACGCTAATAAGCGCGCAGTCACACCACTCGTAACGCTGTGGTTCCAGAATGTATCCATGTCTACCAGATCGGGAGGAATTCCTTTGAAAGTTGTGGTTACTGATGATGCAATCACCAGATTACGTAATTCTTTATGTCCGATGATGGAGATAGCTTTCATAATGGTTTCAATTTTTCCAGAGAAACCAAAATATGCGCTGTTTGCGAACTTCAACAATTTAGCTGTTAATGCAGGATCACTTAATATGATACGTTCTAATTCTGTATTCGTTGCTTCCCCAGAGTCAATTAAATCATTGATGCGAAGTACAACGTCAGGTAAGGAAAAAATAGAGCGAACGTTAGTAACTATTGTGCATGGATCCATTTAAGTCTCGGAGAAATTGAAGCTAATGTCCATCTTAACTTTGTTACGAATATTACGGCGACTACTTCTGACTTATGCTGGAGCAACCGTTATCGTTGCAACTGGAATCATCAAAATGAGATCCAGGTACGTAACACTAAGATTAAACGAAGATCATCCGAATTGTTCTCTGGATTAAGCGGAGAAAATTATCTGATTTCTCAAGAAAGCGAAATTCAGTCTGGAAAAATTATTCTATGAACTAGATTTGTCAGATATAAGTGACAGATATTTTGCCTGAAGCTGTTCTTTGCTTTCTACCATGGCGGGGTTGGTTGTAATGCAATCTACCGGGCAAACCTCAATACACTGAGGCTCATTGTAATGCCCCATACATTCTGTGCACAGACTGGGATCAATTTTGTATATTTCCTCACCCTGAGAAATAGCCCCATTTGGGCATTCGGGTTCGCAAACATCACAGTTAATACATTCATCAGTAATAATTAGCGCCATTTATACTCTCAAAATTATTTAATTATTTTTTCACTCAGCTTTTTTGCGACCAGTGGATGCACAAACGCATTAGCGTTTCCGCCAAGTAATGCAATTTCACGCACGATAGTCGCTGAAACAAACATATATTGCTCTGATGGGGTCATGAATAGAGTCTCTACATCAGGATATAGCCTGCGATTCATTCCTGCCATTTGGAATTCATATTCAAAATCTGAAGCTGCGCGCAAGCCGCGCAGAATTATCCGCGCCCTCTGTTGCTGCAAGAAATTCATCAATAAACCAGAAAATGCCATAACTTTGACATTAGAACAATCCGAAAGTACCTCCTGAGCCATCTCGACTCTTTCTTCTAAATTGAAAAAAGGTTTTTTGCTGCTACTAACAGCGACTGCAATAACAACCTGATCAAATAAGCGGGAGGCGCGTCGGACCAAATCCTCATGTCCGCGAGTTATTGGATCAAACGTACCGGGATAAATTGCTTTATCCATAGCGCACTAACTCCAGCAACTGATAACGAACAGTCCCCGCTTTTGCGCTGCGATGTATATTCCATTGTTTATCCAGATTCCATATGCTCCTGTTTTCAGAATAAACCAATCCGCCTTCCGCAAGATGAGATGGCAGCAATGGCATTAATTCAGGTAACAATTCAAGTCGATAAGGAGGATCAAGAAAAATAATATCAAATTTACGTGCATCGGATTTCATAAAATTCACTGCATTCATCATGAGCAGTTCAACCTGAATAGCATGCAACTTTTCTTTATTTTCTTTAAGTGCCCTATATATTCGTGCATCATTATCAATCATAACCACTTGTGCCGCGCCACGTGATGCAGCCTCGAAACCAAATGCACCGCTACCAGCAAACAAATCGAGACAGCGCAAACCGCTTAAATCCTGCTCTAGCCAATTAAAGACAGTTTCACGTATTCTATCGGAAGTAGGTCTTAAGTCGGGATGATCCGGGAAACCCAGCAAGCGACTACGCCATTGACCACCGATGATGCGAACTTTTCCCCGAATTAATGTCATAAGGCAAATTCTTTCACTCAACCGATCCGACAATTACGGCTACCATACCATCGGGTTGGATTCGTCGTTGGAATGCTTGTCGAATTTGCTCAGTAGTTACTGCTTCAACGGCTTCCAGATAATCCGTCAAATAAGTAAGTGGTAGTTGATAAAAACCGATTACGGATAGAAAGCTTAATATTTTGCTATTACTGTCGATGCGCAGCGGAAAACTGCCAATAATATTTTGTTTAGATGCGACCAGTTCCTTCTCCGTTGGGCCGTTCAAAACAAAGTCTCGAAGTACTTGTTGGGTTAATGAGAATGCTTCTTCTGATTGCTCTTTTTTGGTCTGCAAGCCAATTTGGAAGGGCCCTTGTTCTTTATATGGTGAAAAGAAACTATAAACACTATAAGCCAAGCCACGGTGTTGGCGCACTTCTTCCATCAGGCGTGAAACAAACCCTCCACCTCCTAGGATATGATTTCCAACCAACAAGGGAAAATAGTCAGGATCACTTCGGCGCAATCCCGGATAAGCCAGTTGAATGTGACTTTGTGCGGCGGGATGGGGCAATCTTTTTATTTCTGCTGAGGGAATGGCAACTGGCGGAACATCCTTTGTTTTTCCAGTCAAGGGTAAGTTTTCAGTTAATTTTTCTGCTATTGTTGCTGCTTCAAGTCGAGTTACATCGCCAATGATCGCTATCACAGCACCTTCCGCTACATAATGAGAGCGGTAAAAGGTAAGCAAATCCTCTCGTTGTAATTTATTGAGTGTATCAATTTCACCCAGTTCATTGAATCCATAAGGGTGATTGCCATATAGCATTTTCATCAATTCATGCTCGGCAATATAATCCGGTTTAGTGCTTGATTCTTTTATACTTGAAATAATTCTTGCCTTTTCCCTCAACAAAATGGCTTGTGGGAATTCTGGAGATTGAATAATCCGCGCAAATATATCCAGTGCCTGCTTGCGTTCCCGGTCACTACTCAGGGTACGTAATGCAATGCCGGCGCGATCTCGATCAAAATGACTTCTAGTTTGCGCCCCTACATCGGCTAATGCAGTGGCGACTTGATCCTCAGATAAGCCACCTGCACCCAGGCCGAGCATATGTTGCACCAGATTTGCACAACCTGATTGACTGGGAATATCCATGCTACTGCCAGCTGCAAATTCGATACTAACATCCAGTATTGGGAGATCATGATTTTCCACGAAATATACTCGTGCTCCAGAAGAAGTCTGCCAGTACTGAATTGGTAACGAGGCCAATGCCCATTGCGAGAAAAATCCAAACAGCATGAAAAAAAACAATTGCTTCATGAGTACCAAGCCTCCTACAGCGCGCTCATTAAGAGCAACCATGTTATAAAAAATTATTGCAATTAGCCACTATTGCGTAATCCTGCTGTGACACCATTGATGGTGAGATGGATAGAACGTTTAACTTCTTCACTATCTTCGCCGGATCGGTAGCGGCGAAGCAACTCCACTTGCAAATGATTGAGTGGGTCGATATAGGGGGTTCTATTGCGAATACTACGTGATAATGTTGGGTTATCTTGTAGTAACTCGACATGACCAGTAATCGCAAATAGCCATTTTTCGCTTCTCACCCGTTCTTCCTGGATACGTCCAAAAATTTGCTCACGCAGTGCAACATCATCGACCAATCCAGCATAGCGTGAGGCAATGCCCATGTCTGTCTTAGCTAGCACCATATCCATATTGGACAACAGCGTTTGCATAAAGGGCCATTTCTGATACATTTCCTGCAGTAGTGCCAATCCCTGCTCATTTTGATTATCCTGATTCACAAAGGCTTCCACCGCATGGCCGAAGCCATACCAACCAGGCAACATCATGCGACTCTGACTCCAGCTGAATACCCATGGAATCGCACGTAAATCTTCTATAGCATCGGAATTTCTGCGTGCGGGTGGTCGACTGCCTATGTGTAATCCTGCCATTTCGCGAATTGGTGTGGATTCCAGGAAAAATTGTTTAAATCCAGGCGTCTCGAACACTAAATTTCGATAAGCTGCAAATGAAACCGCAGCAAGTTTATTCATCGCTGGATAATATCGATCCGAATTTGTGCCGATTGAATCATGGCCTAGCAAAGTTGCTTCAATCGTCGCAGCCACTAAAGTTTCAAGATTGCGACGCCCAATCTCTGGTTCAGCGTATTTACTACTGATGACTTCACCTTGTTCGGTCACTCGTATCTGACCATTTACACTGCCGGGAGGTTGTGCCAAGATACTCTGATAACTTGGCCCACCGCCACGTCCAACAGTGCCACCACGCCCATGGAATAGACGCAGTCCAATCTGATGTTTAGCAAAAACCTTAGTCAGTGTAATTTCTGCCTTATAAATCTCCCAATTCGAAGCGATAAACCCGCCATCTTTATTACTATCGGAATATCCCAGCATGACTTCTTGCACACTGCCTACTGAGCTCAAAAGTTTGCGGTAGTATGGTATTGAAAATAATTGATCCATAATCTCACCGCAACTTTGCAAATCTGAGATTGTTTCAAACAATGGGATGATATTAAGCTGCAATTGGGGGGGGTCTCCAATTTGGAGCAAATCCACTTGACGTAATAAGTATGCAACTTCCAGTATATTGATTACACCCGTCGTCATGGAAATAATATAATTCGGCATTGTTGCACGTCCGAAACGCCGATGAATTTCAGCCGCACACTGCAAAATGTGCAATTCAGATTGCGCCGTTTCAGAAAATTCCGAAGGGATAGTTAATAATGGATGTAATCGATTAATTTCTAACAACAGCCAATCAATGCGTTCTGCCTCACTCAATTGCAAGTAATCATTACGACCGGTGTAATATTCAAATAACTCTACTACGACTTGTTCATGTATTTTGCTGTGTTGACGCATATCCAGGGGAGCAAGATGAAAACCAAACACATCTGCAGCTCGCCTCAAATTGCGTAATGCGCCGCGCGCTATCCAAGAAGATTTATGCTGTTTTAGGGATTGAATGATTGCATCAAGATCGTGTATAAATTCAGTACTATCAGCGTAAGGTTCTTTGGCTTCCTCCGTGCTAAGTTGCAAAACTTGGTGTCCAAATTTTTTTGCAGTGGCAACCAATCGAGCCCCTATACTCAGAAAAATCCGCCGATAAGGCTCATCAGATCGATTGGGAATATCTGGTGCAGTTGCAAGCAATTCTCTGACTTCATCACTGACTTCCACCAAGCGTTCGGTCAGGCTCATAGAACGACCTATTTTTTGCACGACATCGATATAGTAATCCAGTGCCACCGCTGATTGACGTTCAACAGCCCGCAACATGACTTCATGTGTGACAAAAGGGTTGCCATCGCGATCTCCGCCAATCCAGCTTCCAATCCGCAGGAATGAGGTCACCAATGGAATATCGCTAGCCAACCGACGCTCAAGCAGATCTTCTATTTTTGCGTAAATGTAAGGGATTTCACTTAAAAACGTATAACTGTAATAAGCCAAACCATTTTCAATCTCATCATAAACGGACAAGCGAGTCGGGCGTAACATGCGCGTTTGCCACAAAATTTGAATTGTAGCGCGCTGATTTTCCTCATTATGTCGTAACTCATTCGGAGTCAACTCAGTCCATGCTCGTTCTTTTAGCAAACGCTCGATGGCTAATTGACAATCCAATATGCTTCTACGCTGCACCTCGGTTGGATGTGCGGTCAGAACCGGAGAAATAATCGCTTTCTTGAAAAAATCAGTAAGAACTGTGCGTGCATCGCTACAGCTTTCCAGTACACGGTCAAGCGCTAATGTCACACTACCTGCCTGTGGCGCTGATCCGGCACGTAGATGGGCCCGCCGTCGTCGGTTATGATGCACGTCCTCTGCAATATTGGAAAGCAATGAGAAATAACTAAAGGCCCGAACTACTGACAATGAATCTTTATCGCTCAATTGCTTGAGTATCGCTTCTAATTCAGGCCTTGCAGTGAGATCTTGTTCTCGACGAAAACGAATCGCTATTTGGCGTATATTTTCCACCAACTCATAGGCGTTATCTCCTTCTTGCTCACGTACCGTGTCGCCCAGCATACGTCCAAGAAAACGAATGTCTTCGCGCAATGGCAAATCTTTATCATTTACTAACTTAGTACTAACATCATAATTCTCTGAATCAACATCGTTCATTACGTTTCACATCCACTATAAAAAATGAAACCAGCGCTCACTCGCAACACGCCAAGTCAGAGCTGGCCATGCTAAAATAATCACCAGTAAGAATTTTTTGTAATTTTTTCATTTTATATTATTAATGCCCAATTCACTTTTATTTCCCAAGAAAATCGTCATTGCTTCACGAGAAAGCTTACTTGCCATGTGGCAAGCCAAATTCATTCAAAAATGTTTAAGTGAATTATACCCGCAAACTGAAATCAGCATACTTGGCATGACAACACGCGGTGATCAAATACTGGATCAATCATTATCTAAGATTGGCGGAAAAGGCTTATTCATTAAAGAACTTGAACAGGCTCTGGAAGAGGGTCGTGCTGATATTGCAGTGCATTCTATGAAAGACATGCCTATGAACGTTCCAGAAGGGTTCCAACTCGCTGTCATAACTGAGCGAGAAGATCCACGCGATGCTTTTGTATCTAATCACTACGACAGTTTGAGCGCATTACCTGCTGGCAGTGTCGTCGGCACATCGAGCTTACGACGCGAAAGCCAATTGCGTGCACGTTTTCCGCATCTTCAAGTGCAACCATTACGCGGCAATGTTCAGACCCGCTTGCGCAAGCTTGATGAAGAGCAGTATGCAGCGATCATTCTGGCTGCTGCCGGTTTAAAACGACTTGAACTTTCCAGTCGCATTGCAGCATTGCTGCATCCTGAACAAAGCTTGCCCGCAGTTGGGCAAGGCGCTCTGGGAATCGAATGTAGATCTGATCGTATGGATCTGATAAAACTTTTGCAACCACTGCACCATCAGGAAACTGCTTATTGCGTTGAAGCTGAACGTTCAATGAGTCGTGTATTAGGCGGCAGTTGTCAGGTGCCACTTGGAGCTTTTGCTGAAATTAACAACAATAGACTACAGCTTCGTGGATTCGTTGCTCAACCTGATGGTAAACGGATCGTTAGCGGAACATTAGATGGTGAGCCTGAAACAGGTATTGCAATGGGACAGCAATTGGCACAAACGTTAATTAAGCAAGGCGCAGATGAGATTCTGGCTGCTTTGGTACCAGCAGAAGGTTGGAAATAGTATTGCCAGCCAGTAAACAGTTAACCGGGATAAATATACTGGTTACTCGTCCCATACATCAATCTACTTTTCTTGCAGAAGGAATTCATGCCATCGGTGGGAATCCGATTTTACTTCCTGTATTGGAGATTTCTGATACTCCGGATATTGCTCCATTAGTAAATTTGATCAATCACTTGGATGAATTCGACTGGGCAATATTTGTCAGCCCTAATGCTGTCACCAAAAGCATGGATTTAATAATTAAACAACGCGAACTACCTTCCCACTTAAAAATAGCCGCTGTAGGAAAAGGCACTGCAGATACATTAGGGCGCTATGGAGTCAACGAAGTTCTTATTCCAACTGAGTATTTTGATAGTGAAGCGCTACTTAAGCTGGAAGAGTTGCGAGAAATGGCCGGCAAGCGTGTAGTAATTTTTCGTGGCAATGGTGGGCGGGCATTATTGGGTGAAACACTCGTGCAGCGCGGTGCACTTGTCGAATATATCGAATGTTATCTACGCAGAAAACCAGATATTGATACCGCACCCTTGCTTGCCGCATGGTCTCAAGGGAAAATACATGCTGTAATCATTACAAGCAGTGAGGGATTGCATAATTTATTTGACATAATAGGCAAGCTTGGCCAACAATTACTGAAAACAACCCCAGTTTTTACAGCTCATGAGCGCATTGTGCAAGTAGCTAAGGAATTAGGGTTGGAAAAAATCGTAAAAGTACCATACGCTGGCGATGAAGGTTTATTGAAAAGTTTGCAAACATACTTTCAGGCAATAGAAAGTTAGTGTCGTTTTGAATGAGATATAAGAAAAGGAGTTCAAAAAAAGCTATAAATCTTGCACATTAATTTTGCTCGCCGCAAGTGGTGAGTTTGTATATACGTTCTTGATTTAAATTAATAATGATCGACTCTACTGCAATGAGGGGAATATATGAAACTGATACTCTGGCTAATAGCACTATTCACTGCTGCTGTAGCTGTTACACTTGCTGCAAAACATATCACCGGGCATGCCTCATTAGTAATGCCGCCCTATCAATTAGAGTTGCCGCTCGACCAGTTTATTATTGGAGTGATTGTAGCTTTTGTAGTTTTTTATTTCCTGGTTCGGCTTATGCTGGGGATATTTGGATTCAGCAAAAGGCATCGTCACAGGAAAACAGACGAGATGCTGCTGTCCGGGTTAAGAGCCTATTTCGAAGGGGATTTTACTACAGCTCAAAAAAATGCCGCCATTGCATTTAAGTTAACAGATTCAACTACTGTCAAATCAATTAGTGCTGTTATCGCGGCTCGCTCAGCACACAAACTCGATCAATTTGCTGCGCGAGATCAGTACCTAAATAGCGCTCTTAATCAAGCGCCGAATGAAAAATCCTTATATCTTTCCGCTAGAACTGAGTTCCAGTTAGATGACGGACAATATCAAGAGGCGCTTAAAACCTTACAGTCATTGTACTCAGATGGGGGATTACAATCAACCGCGATTCTGCAGCTGGAGCTGGAGGCTCAGCAGCAGAGTGGCAATTGGGATGCGGTGATTGAGCTGACTGAAATGCTGGCAAAACGCCAATCAACTAATAAAGCACATATAAAAAAATTAAAGCACGATGCGCAAATAGAGAATATTAGAAGCAAAGCAATCGATTTGCAGTCTTTAAATCAGTATTGGTTGCGCATACCACCAATTGAAAAGATGGATAGTAAACTTTGCGCAGCTGCAGTGCGTGCCTACATCTCTCTTGGAAACTGCGAAACAGCAAATCGGATTATTGAACAAAATATTCCGATTACATGGGATAACAATTTAATTGAACTTTATGCGGAATGCTTGGGCCATCATGTCAATAGACAGATTGAATGCGCTGAAGTTTGGTTGAAATCACAGCCCAACAACGCGCAATTGTTGCTGACGCTTGGTAAACTCTGCACACATTGTGAACTTTGGGGTAAAGCGCAAAATTATTTAGAAGCTAGCTTATCGGTTGAGCCAGGATATAAAGCACATTTTGCATTAGCACAATTAAACGAGAAACTGGGTAAACATGAATTAGCCATGAACCATTATAATAAAGGGCTGGAGTTATCACTAAAACAGTTAATTTAATAAGCCGTTGAGAAATGGTTTTAAGGAAGTTGACAACAAAAAACACAAAAAAGAGAAGCGGGTGAAAAAATGCGTGTAGCTATTTAGCCGCCCCTTGAATTCACCAGGTAATTTATCTTTCTTCGGGGGTTTATACCGCAGGGGTGAAATATCAGTTCAATTTGGGGAGAGTATTCAGCAGACGCATAGTGCCTGGATTGATGCAGTCGATGTATCTAAAACTTTCCCTAAAATGATTGTTTAAAAAAGTAATTTTATTTCCACATCACATTGCATTCTGCATCTGCTGCTGCACTAAGCAATTCGATTAAAGGTAGAGCTCTATTAGCAATACTCACCTTAGGCTCGTCCTTGTTTTCCTCGTCCTCATTTTCTTCCTCAACGGGTGTTGATGCCTTTTCCGCATTTATGGCTGATTCTAATCGGTCAAGCGCCGCAGGTACATCAGTTGCCAGAATAGCACCGGGCACTGTCTTGCTGTGCCCCATCATTTCAATCATGGTAAGTGCAACGTCGCTGAACATTGTTATGTCAGCATGAGCATCGGTTGAAAAAGTTACGAGCATTTAATCCTCCTCGAGTAAATAAAAATATCAGGCACACTTTTTTGGCGCGACTCAGAAGTTCTCAGCTACAGGTATTAGCCAATGCACTCAGTGTTACTGATTCATCTCTAGTATAACGTAATCTGTACTTATCTTTGATATGCTTCCAGCGCTTTCCATATTCACACCAAAAAGATTTTAACGGCGGCAACCATTCATGCGGGGCTTTATCTGACTTCGATCGATTAGCTGAATTGGATACAGTAAGCAGATTTTCAAAATCGTTTGCAAAAGTTCTGCGCTGTGCTTTGGTCCAATTTTCCGCACCATTTTTATGCGCATGAGCTAATGGAACAATATGATCAATATCTACATCTGTAGCCTTAGTATACGTTTTCCCGGTATATGCTCCATACCATTCACCATAGATAACAGTGCACTCTTTCGAATCTTTAAATTGTACCGGTTTCTTGCTGGTCGCTATCAGTAATTCTTGCCGCGTATTTTGGCAGTCACCATCAGCATCTATCCAGTGCGGCCAGTCTTTTCTGTTGTATGGAGTGGAAGGCGCAGCATGATCAGGATAACTGGTGACTGGTTGGCGTGTGACTGGAAAATCACGTTTTTCTAAGGCGCAACTTGATAATGTTATCAGTGCTGCAATAAGGAAAATAATTGAAATGGTTTTTTTATTGGTTTGTTTCATAAAGCATTTGGAATAATTCTGCCTCAATTTGTTTAACGTTATGCAGATAGCATAGGCTTACCCATCATAAAGAGAAAAAATGAAGTTGCTACTAAGAATAGATAGTTAATATCTTTTTGAATTTTGAAACACCCGCAAGCGGTACATCTATGGAAGTATCTTGCTTATCTCTGATAATCTGAGTTGACGATAAAAGCTTCTCAAAGCTATATAAAATGGCTCCACATTCGCTTTGTCCATATGCAGCAGATGTGGACTGCTTTACAATAATCTTAAAGTTTCCAGATATATTTACGTTATTCGGATGGGGGCTGAATTTGTTCTTTAATAGTTGTTTAATCTTTATTTGGGAGAACTTATGAAAAAAAATATAGCATGGAAAATATGTGCAGCATTTCTGTTTATGGCAGGAGTGCATTCGGCACTGGCTGAAAGTGTAGCTGTGCAGAGCAATACTATTTTCGTCCTTGATAACAGTGTAGCCGGTTCTCAGATAGTTGTAAAAAATCTTCCCGATGGTGCTGCGAATTCATGTCTTATTGATGCAGAATCTAATCTTCTTGGGTTAAGTACAGACACAATTGCAACTGACATCATAGTCAAGAATAGCACTGCTGTTATTACAACTTATAATAATGTCAGCTTGATGACTGATGTTAAGTTAGTGGATGTTTCAAGTTGTCCACTCACTGATATCGTTGATCTCAGTGAGTGTTATGCTTCTTTTCAAGATGGACAATTAACCATACCTTGTCTCAAACATAAGAATGATATAATTTCAGTCATACTTGGACAACGTGGCAATTCCATGAATTTTGAATTTGAGTCCTACAAACCTGGCAAAAGACATGATCATGGCAATGATGATTAATATTGCTAACTAAATCTGTTTAATAGTTTCAAGCCAATACCAAATTACTAACTGGTTTGGGCATTATCGAACTTATAGCCTTCGCAAAAAATAAAGTGTTGTAGATTCAGGTCTTATTTAATCCAGAACGGGAGCTCAAGCTCCCGTTTTGTTTCATGGGCGCTAGTGCTTTATGTTTGTATTACTTGCATTTTTATAAATTATTCAGCGTATTATTCAGGTCAATAACGTCCAACGTTAACTAATCCGCAAAAAATTACTAAAGTTTGTGTAAATGATGTCGTATTGCAAATACGATCGGCTGTAAAGTACGAATTATTTTTGGTATTAGCTTTTACTCCACCTTGCCACAAGTACGTTAGGTAGCTAAAAGCTAAGATTCCTAAGTGTTTTTAAAGTTATTACTGAACATGCCGATAATACAATTGCGCTTTGTGAGAGCGTGCACAACATCACCTTTATCAAAAAGTATCAGGGGGATTCACTAGAATCCTTCTGGTACTCCAAGTAAGTTTCAGCAAAAGTTAAATCGCTTCAGGATTAAATTACTCAAGTGTTTTTTTAATTTGCATTCATCTAAACACCATAGCGTAAAAACATTTGTGCTTTCAGAAAGTAACATTTAATAACTTGTGCGTGTGATTTTTATCACAGAATAAAGCAATATTGAAATGTTAATCTTAACAGGCGCGTATGTTTGTTACTGTATAAAAAATATCTGTTTGATTATCAGGAAGATTTATAAACAGGCATACCCAAGTGAATGCATGTTTTTTGAACTATTTCATAAAAAATCACAGAGAAAATGTTGTGCATAAGAAAATTTTAATTGCATGTACTTTGTTTGCTGTATTAACCAGTACTCATGCCGTCGTGGCTGAAACATTCTCAACAACAGGCTCTCACTTGTATGCAATATTTCCATCCAATAATTTGTTAAACCTTCTTAACCTGAATCTAAGTCCAACTATTACTAATACATCCAGCATCAACAATTTGCAGGCTGACATTTTTAATGCGACTTTCTCATCTATATCAGATCATAACATCACTTTCGTTTTCAAAAAGGATGTCGCGATTGATGGTATGTTGCTTCCTGTGGATTTCACTTTCGATGCATTAATGACCACGGTTTTTGACCGTTTAAACCTACAGCACAATGAGGTAATATATTTGGGTGGCGAAAGTTTCAAGTTGCTGGATGATACTACGGGGAGGTTCGATATTTTCCATCATGCCGATAATAACTTCGCAGTGAAAGTCGAAGTGAAGGTAGTGCCAAAGCCAGAAATTCACGCCATACTACTTATTGGATTGGGATTGCTTAGTTTCACAGCACGCCGCAGGAAACACATCCCTTAACTAGATTTATCTGCTTTTTAAACAGCCTTGTTCAAGAGGCGGAGAGTTGAACTACTTCCTTCCGGCTACTTCAAGCAAGTCTCAGCCAATTGATTCAAAGTAATATGCTTTTGTGGCTGTACCACAATCTGTACTTTTCCTTGAAAACGCTTTCCTTCCAATATTCATAGTAAAAGTATCGGCAGTAGCAATGCAATTGCGCTGAAAAAAAACACTAATTTTGCATTGTTGAGAACAAAAAACATAGATAGTATGGACATTCAAGAAAAACTGAAAGTTGCTCGATCTGGAATAAATATTTTTGAGCAAGAAAGACGAAAGAATTGAATAAATTTCCAAGCCCACGTCAGTTTGTCATTTTCCATAAAATGAAATGCTTCCCTATTGAAGCATCGGTCCTGCAATAATCGAATTAACTCTGCACCCACGGCAATCCAGCTACTTTCCAGCCGGACAGCTTGCCTCGCTGACCGTTTTCGTCTCGGTCGCCCTCAAAACCTTCGAGGACATTATAACAATCAGTAAAACCAGTCTGGCTGGCCATTATGGCGGCCTGATTCGAGCGTGAACCGCTGCGGCAGATGAAGAACACCGGTGCCGTTTTATTGATTTGGCTCGCGAGTCGATCGAGAAAATCCATATTGGGCTGCATACTTGGATAAGCACGCAATTCAATTTCTGCCGCACCGGGAATGCGTCCTACCAAGTCGAGTTCAGCGCGAGAGCGCACATCTACTAATTGTGCTTGAGCAGATTCTTGTAAAATTCGATAAGCTTCCATCGGGAGTAATGCACCTTTGTAGGGAAGCTCCATGTCCTCGGCGCGTTGATGCGCTTTTTCCAGTATAGCTGCGGTAGTTTCCATAAAACGCTCCTGATAATGTGATTAAAAATGATTGCTTGATTGCCTTTATAATAAGGACAACGCTAACCTTCCATTCATTTTTTTTACTACCAACATTATAACCTCTTTATGGAAAAAATCCGCTTATCCAAACTGATGTCAGAACAAGGCTTATGCTCGCGCCGTGAAGCGGATCGCTATATTGATCTGGGTTGGGTGTTTGTTGATGGGGAACAGATTTCCGAGTTGGGCACCAAAATTTATCCCACGCAAAAAATCAAATTGAACAAGGCGGCTCAATCGCAGCAAAGCAATTTGGTAACCATCTTGCTTAATAAACCTATCGGTTATGTATCTGGACAGCCTGAACCGGGCTATCAGCCTGCTGTTGTTCTGATCAAACCAGAAAAACAATTTATTTCCCATCAGTCAGCTAAACGTTTTCAGCCAGCGCACTTGAGAAATCTGGCACCGGCAGGCCGGCTTGATATCGATTCGCAGGGCTTGCTGGTGCTGACGCAGGATGGCCGTATTGCGAAACAATTGATTGGCGAGAATTCTCGCATTGATAAAGAATATCTGGTGCGGGTTGAAGGTGCTTTGCCTCCGGCCAAGCTGGCGTTGCTTAATCACGGCTTGAATCTTGACGGCCAAGCACTAAAACCGGCGCAAGTGAGCTGGCAAAATCGGGATCAATTGCGATTTATCTTGCACGAAGGAAAAAAGCGTCAGATCCGCCGTATGTGCGAGTTGGTGAATTTAAAAGTCACCGGCTTAAAGCGTGTGCGTATCGGCAAAGTCCAACTAAGCAATTTGCCGGAAGGGCAATGGCGCTATCTGGAGGATGGCGAGAAGTTTTGGTGATGATTTTTTGGAGATTAACGATGATCCTGCGCCTCTGCTTTCAATGCTTAAGCACGTGCGTTACACTCTTTCATTATCGTTTTAAGTATTCATACTTTTTCTTCCATTCAAATAAGATTATTTAACCTATGGCCCAATATGTAATGTCTATGCTCCGTGTGAGCAAAATGGTTCCACCCAAGCGTCAGATTATCAAAGATATTTCACTCAGCTTCTTCCCTGGTGCAAAAATCGGTTTGCTCGGATTGAACGGCTCTGGAAAGTCAACTGTGCTGCGTATCATGGCCGATGTAGATAAGGAATTTGAAGGTGAGGTACAGCGTCTGCCGGATATCCGCATAGGATATCTGCCGCAAGAACCTCAACTGAATCCTGAATATACCGTACGTCAAGAAGTTGAAGAAGCAATGGGCGAAGTGATGCAGGCGCAGAAGAAACTGGACGAAGTGTACGCAGCTTACGCCGAGGAAGGCGCCGATTTTGATGCACTGGCCACTGAGCAAGCTCGTCTGGAAGCGATTATTGCTATGGCTGGCAGCGATACCGAGCACCAGATGGAGATTGCCGCCGATGCGTTGCGCTTGCCGCCATGGGATGCGGTGGTTAAAAATTTGTCCGGTGGAGAAAAGCGTCGCGTGGCGTTATGCAAGCTGTTGTTGGAAAAGCCGGATATGCTGTTATTGGACGAACCGACCAACCATTTGGATGCGGAATCGGTCGAATGGCTGGAGCAGTTTCTGGTGCGTTTTCCCGGCACGGTCGTAGCGGTGACACACGATCGTTACTTCCTCGATAACGCTGCTGAGTGGATTCTTGAGCTCGACCGTGGTCACGGCATTCCGTGGAAAGGTAATTATTCCAATTGGCTGGAGCAGAAAGAGGCGCGTCTCGAGCAAGAGCAGAAGCAGGTCGATGCGCACATGAAATCGATGAAGAAAGAGCTGGAATGGGTGCGCCAAAACCCGAAAGGACGGCAGGCGAAATCCAAGGCGCGTATCGCCCGTTTTGAAGAACTCAATTCGCAGGAATACCAGAAGCGCAATGAAACCCAGGAGATTTTCATTCCCGTGGGCGAGCGTCTGGGTAATGAAGTCATTGAGTTTGACGGCGTATCGAAATCCTATGGTGACCGCTTACTGATCGACAATCTGAGTTTCATAGTACCGCCAGGCGCGATTGTCGGCATTATCGGGCCGAACGGCGCGGGTAAATCTACTTTGTTCAAGTTGATTACCGGCAAGGAACAACCGGATTCCGGCGCAGTGAAAATCGGCCACACGGTCCAAATTGCGCATGTCGATCAAGCCCGCGATTCATTGGAAAACGACAAAACCGTATTCGACGCCATTTCCGGCGGCAACGATTTGCTGGTGGTGGGCAAATACACGACGCCGGCGCGGGCCTACCTGGGACGTTTTAACTTTAAGGGTGGTGATCAGCAGAAAATGATCGGTCAACTCTCCGGCGGCGAACGTGGCCGCCTTCATCTGGCTCAAACATTGATTTCAGGTGGCAACGTGCTGCTGCTGGACGAGCCTTCCAATGATCTCGATGTGGAAACGCTGCGCGCACTGGAAGATGCGTTATTGGAATTCGCCGGTTGCGTACTGGTCATCTCGCATGACCGCTGGTTCCTCGATCGCATAGCCACGCATATCCTCGCCGCCGAAGGTGAATCGCAGTGGACCTTCTTCAACGGCAACTATCAGGAATATGAAGCCGATAAGAGAAGCCGTTTGGGCGAAGAAGGCGCGAAACCAAAGCGGATACGGTATAAGCCGATTAGTCGGTAATGGGTCAAATTTTTAATTGAAGTAAAAAAGAAACTCATGCCAGAACTTAACACCATTAGCATAAAAGGTTTCAAGAGTATTTCTTCCATTGAGGTAAAACTGGGAGCTATCAACGTGGTTATTGGTCCGAATGGCTCAGGGAAATCCAATTTCATTGGTGTATTTTCTTTTTTACATTCTATCAGAGAAGGGCATTTGCAAGATTATGTGATCAAGGCTGGCGGGGCCGACAAGGTATTGCATTTTGGTACCAAGATAACCAATAATTTGCAAATACATATTAAGTTTGAGGATGAGAGGAACCAGTACAGAATTAATCTTCAGCCTACCGATGCTGACGAGCTAGTTCCAGAATCCGAGTGGGTTTATTTTTGGGACAAGAGAAATTATTCGGAACCATACAAAGAAGGTATTGCGCGTATTGGCAAAGAGGCCAGTATCAGCGCGCCAAGCTCTAAAAAAGTCGCTAACTATGTGCGCGAGCATCTTGATCGATGGCGGCTTTACCATTTTCACGACACAAGTTCTAGCTCACCGATGAAGAAGACGATGGATATCAATGACAATCGCTATCTACGTCCGGATGGTTCAAACTTGGCTGCATTTCTCTACTTTTTGCGCGAAAAGCACAACACTTCTTATAGTCTTATTCGTCGTACCGTACAGCGAGTAGCACCATTCTTCGATGATTTTCAATTGGAGCCGCAACAATTGAATTCGGAAAAAATTAGATTGGAGTGGAAACACAAAGGCTCAGAGGCTTATTTTGATGCATCTGCACTTTCTGATGGAACGTTGCGCTTTATTGCTTTGGCTACTTTATTTCTTCAACCTATACATTATCAACCATCGGTGATTTTGGTTGATGAACCTGAACTCGGACTGCATCCTTATGCCATTACTTTGCTGACATCACTCATTAGGCAGGCTTCAGTTAATATACAAGTGATTATATCCACACAATCTTCGATCTTGTTGGATCACTTTCAACCAGAAGATGTATTAGTGGCAGATCGGGTGGATGGGGGAACTCAGTTCACTCGACTTGATCCAGTTAAACTGGACGGGTGGTTGCAAGATTACAGTCTGGGTCAGCTCTGGGAAAAAAATGAACTGGGTGGTCGCCCTGGAGCTGAGTGAATCCATGTCTAGATTGCTGATTCATGTTGAGGGTGAAACAGAGGAGACCTTTGTGAATGAGATATTGGCACCACACCTTTATAAATATGGGTATACGAAAGTGAGTGCACGGCTGGTTGGCAATGCACGCCAGCGTGATCGCCGAGGCGGTGTTCGAGCATGGAGCTCGGTACGTAAGGATATTCTAAGACATTTGAAAGAGGATACAGAATGTCTTTCTTCGACGATGATGGATTTTTATGCACTTCCTCAAACTGGCGAAAAGGCTTGGCCGAGACGGGCTGAGGCGGCTCAGCTGGCTTTTCCTGAAAAGGCAATTTCAGTCGAGCGCGCATTGTTAGCAGATATTTGCAACGAGATGGGTAATGGATTCGAGAGAAATCGTTTTTTACCTTACGTTATGATGTATGAATTTGAGGGACTATTATTCAGTGATACCGATAAACTTGGATCAGGTATTGGTAAGCCAGAGTTGTCATCAAAATTTCAGGCTATCCGTGACCAGTTTACAACCCCAGAAGAAATCAATGATTCTCCGCAAACAGCGCCGTCTAAACGAATTATAAGTTTGGTTCCAAACTATGAGAAACCGCTAATGGGAACCTTAGCTATCCTTGAAATTGGACTTGATGCAGTCCGTCAAGAATGCCCACTTTTTCGTAAGTGGTTAGAACGATTAGAACGCCGGTCAGCATAGCCTCTATGGATCCAATTAATTACATATTTGCTTCGCTTACCTGCAAATGCACGTTGGGTATTGGAATCTATCGCCGAATTAGAATCTGGAAAAGGTGTTGTACGCGGCAATTGACCGAATGAATCTGTTTTTTCTCTCCATGCTTGAGAGGATATCTTTATTGGCAAAAAACTGAGAAGCCTTTGGTAAAAAGAATTAATAGTCTGATAAAGGCTATTCAAAAAGCCCTTTCGAGGGGATTGGCAAACCAGGGCCACTGAAGCACAGTTTATCGGGTTATTGGTCAAGACGTATTAATGATGAACATTGAATCGTCTATAAAGTGATCAACAATGATTTGTTCATTGCCCAGCCTCGAAATCACTGATTATGATTTTCGGCTTGTATTGCGCGGAGAAAGAGCGTGTAAGAAGGGGCAGTTTTTATCTTGCCCCGTCCGTAATCAATAAGAGTCACAAATATGGCGCCCTTTAAGATCCTTTTCGCTGGTTGGATAATCCATTTTCGGCAGCATACCCATTGCCATCTCGCCGCATTCTTTGGCTATTCTGATATTTTCATCCTGAGACATGGAAAGCCCGAATTGGATGGCGGTGCTTTGTGCCTGGCTGCGTTTATTTGCTTGGCACAGGGATTTTATTTCTGCTTCCATGGCTTGCGATTTTTTTCCTAATGCTTCCATGGCTTTTTCATCGATCCCAGACATACATTCCTCCATTTGTTGTGCCTGTTGCATTAATTGCTGCATTTGCTCCGGAGTGAAATTCGGTTGTTGGGCATATCCTGGCAGAGATGCCAGCATAAAAATAATGAAAGCTGCGATTTGTTTTTGCATAGGTGGCCTCTCGTTGAATGGTATTTGTTCTATTATTTTACAGGGTTTTATATTTTTGCTTTGTATCGATTGTCTCGAATAAGCTGTTCTACGAATTGTGAATATTTAGTTTTTTGAATGCTGTACTTATAAATACCGCTCAATCGACTTCTACGACCCTGTATTGACGCAAAACAGGACAATTCTCCTACCTAATCGGTGACAACTTTCTCTATCATATCCAAAAAATTTTATGCACTATGTACTGCAATTCACGATTTTTAGATTGCGCTGATCGAATTAACAAGATAAGCATACTCTGATCGTTTATTTGCTTGTGCTGGATGGATAATGATGAATTCAAGAGTGAAAAGGGACATGATGATGACAGTTAGGGGTTTGTCGGTTGCCCAGCGAGGTCGGTACTTTATATTTTTTTGTCTTTTCAGCGTGGTTTTGCTGGCGTTGAGCTTCAGAGGCGCATCCATTGCTATGGCGGCCGGACCTGAAGCGCATATAAAGGGCGAATTCGGCCCCTTACATAACTGGCCGATTATTCCTATAGCCATGATGCTTATGCCGGATGGAAGGGTATTTGCTTACGGTACGAATCCCAGTGGCGTACAGGGTGCCAAGATGTATTTTGCGATTTGGGATCCGTCAATGGGGACAGGGATTGATGCATTTGATGTGTTACCCAATACTACCGAGACTGATATTTTTTGTGCAGGTCAGGCACATATACCTGGAACAGGCGAAGCGTTAATTATCGGAGGTGATGGGCGGGTTAATAATATCCGAAACTATGCGGTTAATGACGTCAATATTTTTGATCCAAGCACTGACACGCTAGTGCGTCAAACCCAGAGTATGGCATTTAAGCGGTGGTATGCAACTGCAGTAACACTTCCTAATGGAGAGCACATTGTGCTGGGTGGACGCAACGACAGGCTCTTTAAAGGATCAAAAACGGCTCCTGCGACGGAAGCCACTTATTCATCTACACCGGAAGTACGGGCAACTGATGGTAACTGGCGTACACTCACCTCAGCAACCAGCGATTATGCTTATGGAGCGCTGGGCGCTTCCTCTTGGTTCTATCCGAGGGCCTGGGTAAATCCTCAGGGGGATTTGTTTATTCTTGCGCATAATGGAAACATGTATAACTTGAACACATCAGGCGATGGCGTGCTTTCGAAATACACTAATAAGATTCAAGCAAGTAAAGCAAGCCTGTCAAGTGTAATGTTTGCACCTGGAAAGATCCTTACAATCCGTAAGGATCGTAAAGCTATTGTTGTTGATCTCAATAATCCTGTAAAACCTATTGTTTCTGGCGCTGGTTTCTTAGCAAAAGACCGCTTGTATGGCACAGCAACCGTGCTGGCGAATGGTCACGTTTGGGTCAATGGCGGTTCATCGACAGGTAACGATTTGGCGGGCGCAGCGCTGGATACGGAATTATGGAATCCTGTTACAAACACATGGAAAGCGACAGCAAGCGCAGCCACGGCGCGTTTGTATCACTCAGCTTCTCTTCTGCTTCCAGATGGAACAGTAATTACAGGTGGTGGCGGTGCGGCAGGTCCTCTAACACAACTCAACGGCGAAATTTATTACCCACCATACTTATTCAAGACGGATGGAAGTGGTGAGCTTGCTCCTCGCCCGGATATTAATGATGCACCCGCGACACCGATAAGCTGGGATCAGCAATTTTCAATCGAAGCAAGCGAAAGTATTGCAAGAGTTACATTGGTGCGCGTTGGTGCTGCTACGCATGCATTTAACCAAGAAACACGTTTCTTTGATTTGCCGTTTTTGGCGGAGGGTAATATAGTAACAGTGCAGTCACCGGCATCACCCAATTTAGCGCCTCCGGGGCATTATTTACTATTTGTCTGGAATGCATCGGGCGTTCCTTCCACAGCCAGATTTATCCAAATCGGTTGAGCTGTCGATTGACTTGTCACACGGCGATTTGTTATTTCAAATAGAATTCTTTTCATGTGAACGATATTAAAGAAATTATCCAGGCGCTCATTAAATTCCGTGATGAACGGGATTGGGCGCAATTTCATACTGCCAAAGATCTTGCGCTGGCATTAAATATCGAAGCCGGAGAGCTGCTCGAAGCCTTTCTATGGAAATCCTCTGAACAAGCGGATATCAATAAGGTGAAGGAAGAGCTTGCCGACGTTATCGCGTTTGCTTTGCTGCTGGCTGAAAAATACGATCTGGATGTGAAACAAATCGTATTGGAAAAAATCAAGCAAAACGCACAGAAATATCCGGCAGATAAATCCAGAGGCAGCGCCAAGAAATATACGGAGTTGTAAGGATAGGTTGAAGCACTATTCCGATTACTGGACTGCCAAGCGCCACAGTGAAGTAAGCTCCGCGGCACGAGCTTTGTGCAGTGGGTCGCTAGTATCCGAAACACGAGGATGGTGCGGTTTGATATCCGTTCGATCCAATACTTTCAAATCTGCCGCATCAATGGCAGCGAGTAATTCGTCGCGCGTGCGCAATCCCAAATGTTCGGCAAAGTCAGAAAGGATCAGCCAGCCCTCGCCGCCGGGTAGCAAATGCGCGCTGAGTCCATGTAGAAAGCCATGAAGCATGCGGCTTCCCGGGTCGAAGATTGCATGCTCCAGTGGTGAGCTGGGGCGTGCTGGAATCCACGGTGGATTGCATACGATCAGTGCCGCGCCGCCTTGCGGAAAAAGATCTGTTTGCACTAATTCAACCTGGTTTAGCAAATTCAGGCGTTTCAAATTGTCACGTGCACAGTTCATTGCGCGTGGATCCTGATCAGTCGCGATGATATGCCGAACACCACGTAACGCCAGAGTTGCGGCCAATACACCCGTTCCGGTACCAATGTCGAATGCAGTTGATTCTGTTGCTAGTAGTTTGGGAAGCGGCGCTTGTACAATCAATTGTACATACTCGTTGCGGATCGGTGCAAAAACTCCGTAATGTGGATGAATCACGAGATCCAATACCGGAATCTCAATTCCTTTTTTGCGCCATTCGTGTGCCCCGATTAATCCTTGCAGTCCACGCAGAGAGGCGATGTAGGGCTCAGTGCACGGCCCATATGCTTCCAAACAAGCCGCTCGCGTGTCGGGTGCGCGGCGCAACGGAATGCTGTGGTCGGCGTTAAAAGGAAGCAATAGTTTTTCCAGAGTACGGGCGCGTTGAGATTGCGTCAGACGATGTTGGTGGAATGCTTCGGCAGATGATAAGTCCGGCTGTTTTGGTTTCTTCGGTTTTATTTTATCCGTTCGGCGTGCCATTGCTTGCAGCAGTTGGCGCGCATTCTGGAAATCGCCGCGCCAGAGCAACGCAATGCCTTCGCATGCCAGCCGGTAAGCGGTATCGGCTGGCATGCGATCATCGATGACCTGTACTCGTTTGGGCGCTGGCAATCCTTTCTCTGAATGCCATCGAGCGGTTTTTTCTTCACCCGTTTCTTGCCAATGAATGGCGGAATCATCGCTCATGGCGATAGCGATGGCAAGATAAGCCAAGTAGTAAAATAACAATATAAAACCATGGAAAAATTAGAATTTAGTTGATGATTGTTGAGATTCTGTGACCAATTCATATTATACTCGCTACAAGATTTGGATTTATGGCAGTATCCTTCATCCCTTTACCTTGATAGTCATACCCAATCCGGGATGACAAACCGTTAACCCTCCTTGGAGTTTTATGTCTTTCGCTACTTTCGGCTTGTCCGATGAAATTATTCGTGCTGTTACTGAACGCGGATATACCGCACCTACACCCATTCAAGCACAAGCAATACCAGCTGTCCTGACGGGCGGCGATTTGCTGGCTGGAGCGCAAACCGGCACTGGCAAAACGGCCGGTTTTACTTTGCCGATTCTGCATCGTCTTTCTGACAAAAGCGTCAAAGGGCCGTCCAGCGGACGCCCACCGATACGTGCACTTATTTTGGTGCCGACGCGAGAACTTGCGGCGCAGGTGGAAGAAAGTGTGCGTGATTATGGTAAATATTTAAAGTTAAGTTCAATGATGATGATTGGCGGTGTGAATATTAATCCGCAAATTACCCGCTTGAAAAGCCGCGTGGACATTCTGGTTGCTACACCGGGACGCTTGCTGGATCATGTGCAGCAAAATACATTGAGCCTGTCTCAGATTGAGATTCTTGTGCTGGATGAAGCTGATCGCATGCTCGATATGGGCTTTATCCGGGATATCAAAAAAATACTCGCATTGTTGCCCAAGCAGCGACAGAATTTATTATTCTCGGCGACTTTTTCCGATGAAATCCGCGCGCTGGCAGATAACTTGCTCAATCAGCCAGCATTGATCGAAGCAGCGCGCCGTAATGCGATTGCGGATAAGGTTACGCATGTGGTGCATCCGGTAGATCGTGAACGCAAACGAGATCTCTTGGCACACCTGATCAAGCAACATCGCTGGTCGCAGGTGCTGGTATTTACCCGTACCAAACACGGAGCCAATAAACTGGCAGAATTTCTGACCGCGAGCGGTATTCCATCACTGGCAATCCATGGCAACAAAAGCCAGACGGCGCGCACGCAGGCTTTGGCCAAATTTAAGTCGGGTAACCTGCAAGTCTTGGTTGCAACCGATATAGCGGCACGCGGCATTGATATCAGTGAATTGCCTCACGTCGTAAACTTTGAATTGCCTCAGGTTCCTGAAGACTATGTTCACCGCATTGGCCGGACAGGGCGCGCTGGTGCAGAAGGGGATGCCGTATCGCTGGTGTGTGTTGATGAAACAAAGCTGCTCACGGCAATCGAAAAATTAATCAAGAACGAATTGCGCAGCCAGATGATTACCGGATTTGAGCCGGATCCTAGTATTAAGGCTGAGCCAATTAAAAATGGCCGTGGCGGAGAGCCACGTGGTGCAAAGCCTGCACGCAATCCGCAAAAAAATTCCGCAAGCAGGAAACCTGCGACTAAAAAACCTGTGAGCGCTGGTTTTGCACCATCAACCCGGCATCGTTTCGATGAACCTCGCCGTGCAGCTGGAGGGCGAGGACGTTAGCACGCTCTATTCGGTAGGACAGTAATCAAGGAGTTGCAGATACACTTACGGTACAGTTGCCGGAGGGAGTGGAATTCCGCGCAACTTGAAGCCAGGTTTCAGTCCACGCGCTTTGAACCAGCTTTGGTTCATTTCCAGCGCATAACGTACCGGCTTACTCGAACAGTGCGTGCGTTCGCTGCGCGGTTGCATGTCGCGCAGATTGATGATGGTGCCATCATCGCCGATAAACGCAATGGTGAGTGGTATTAGCGTATTACGCATCCAATAGCAGCGTATTTGTGGTGCTTCGTAAACGAATAGCATTCCTTCGTTACTCCCCATCTTCTGACGGTGCATTAAGCCAATGCTCTGCTGGTCGTGCGTGTGCGCAACTTCAGCTTGAATTACATGCATGCCGGCTGTCAATTCGACTGTCGGCAAGCGTGGCTGTGCGCTGTCTTGTGCAATCGCATGGCTGGCGAATAATAATCCGCAGACAAGCGCGAAACCATGCCGCGCTAAATTTCTAATCACTGTTTACCTTCATCGATTCCAGCTTGATCATCTTGCGGTGGCGCTATAGCAATTGCTTCTTGCGGCTCGATTGCATTCATTGGCGGTTGGCCACGATGCGTAAACTTGCCGATCATGACAAAAAACAGCGGCACGAAAAAGATCGCCAGGAACGTGGCTGCCAGCATACCACCGAATACGCCGGTGCCAATTGAATGACGGCTGGCTGCACCTGCGCCGGATGCGATAACCAGTGGCAGCACACCTAGAATGAATGCCATCGACGTCATGATGATAGGGCGAAAGCGAAGCCGTGCCGCTTCAAGTGCTGCTTCGGTCAATGACATCCCGCCTGCATGGCGTTGGTTAGCGAATTCAACAATTAAAATGGCATTTTTGGCAGCTAATCCGATCAATGTAACTAATCCGATCTGGAAATAAATGTCATTGGTCAGATCCCGTGTCCAGATTGCCAGAAGCGCACCCAGGATTCCAAAAGGGATGGCTAAAATAACAGCAAACGGAATAGACCAGCTTTCGTACAATGCGGCAAGCACCAGAAATACCATCAGCAAGGCAAAAGCGAACACGTAAGTCGATTGTCCGCTCGCCTTACGTTCTTGTAACGATATTCCACTCCAATCAATCGAATAGCCTTTGGGAGTCAAAATTTCATCGGCAACTTGTTGCAATGCTTCAAGCGCTTCCCCCGAGCTATAACCGGGTGCCGCACCGCCCAGTATGAGCGCAGAATTGAATCCATTGAAATGCGTCACGGGATCTGGGCCACTATTAAATTCAGTGGTTACCACCGAATCCAACGGAATCATCGTATGTGTATCTCCCGTCCGGGCGCGTACATAAATCTTGCTGATATCATCCGGGTTCGAGCGATATTCGGGCAATGCTTCAGTTTGTACCCGGTAGATGCGGCCAAATTTTACAAAATCATTGACATACAAATTACCAAAATAAGCCTGCATGGTATCGAATACTTCCGAAATCGGAACGCCCAATGCTTTAGCACGTTCCCGGTCTACCGTGGCAAACAGTCGTGGCGCACTGATGCGAAAATTGGTGCTGGCCACCGCAATAGCCGGGTGTTCGGTGGCCTTGGCGGTAAATTCCTGCGCCACTGCGGCAAATTCAGCGAAATCGCCTCCAGCAGGATCTTGGAGTTGCGCTGAAAAACCGCCGGTGGAACCCAATCCGCTAATCGAAGGGGCATTAAAAGCCAGCACCAAAGCTTCCGGAATTTTGGCAAATTCCTGATAAGCTGCGGCAATCAGGCCGGGTACCTGTTGGTCGGCACGCTTGCGCTCGTCCCAGTGATGTAACGGAATAAACATCGTCGCCTGGTTCGTTCCGCGAGTACCGAAAACAAAATTCTGACCAGCCAAAGTGTCGGTTGAATGAACGGCAGGAATCTCTTGAAAATAGCCTTCGATTTTCTCTAACACCTCAATGGTGCGTGTCATCGAGGCGCCTTCCGGCAATTGCACCACCGTAATAAAATATCCCTGATCTTCTTCCGGCAGAAAACTCCCGGGGATCGTTTTGAACAAGCCCACAATAGTTACTATTAGTATCGCAAAAATGGCAAGCGCAATCACCGATCGTTTAATCACCACGTTGACTGTCCCGACGTAACCTGTCTGTGCCCAATCGAAAAAGCGGTTGAATGTTTGCCAGAATCGTCCGGGGGTGCCATGACTTGGCTTGAGCACTAAGGCGCATAACGCAGGACTGAGAGTCAGCGCCACAAACCCGGATATAGCCACAGAGAGCGCAATGGTGATGGCAAACTGCTTATACAATTCGCCAGTAATTCCACCCAGGAACGCCACGGGTACAAACACGGCAGCCAGCACCAGCACAATTGCGATTACCGGCCCTGTTACCTCGCTCATGGCTTTTTTTGCTGCGTCACGAGGTGAGAGACCACCTTGCGCCATATGTCGTTCAACATTCTCCACCACCACAATGGCATCGTCGACAACGATACCAATGGTCAGAACCATACCGAAAAGCGTCAGCGTATTGATCGAGAATCCCAAGGCATCCATGCCGGCAAGCGTTCCGATCAGCGAAATTGGAACTGCGATCGCTGGAATCAACGTTGCACGCCAACTCTGCAAAAAGAAAAAAACAACCAGAATCACTAATATCATGGCTTCGGCAAGCGTCTTGACCACTTCTCTGATAGAAACCTCTATGAATCTCGTCGTGTCGTAAGGGATATCATAAGACACCCCGGCTGGGAAGCCGTCGGCGAGTTTGTCCATTTCTTCACGAACCCGCCGAACGGTGTCGAGCGCATTTGCACCGGGTGCCAGAAAGGTCAGTAAAAAGGTGTTGGGTTTTCCATTCCATCGCCCTTGCAGATCATAGGATTGTGCGCCCAGCTCTACGCGCGCAACATCGCGCATCCGCACCATTGCGCCGTCCGGGTAGGCGCGAATAATCATGTCTTCAAATTCGCTGACTTCACTCATGCGGCCACGGGTAATAACCGGAATAGTTAATTCCGTACCTTTGGGCGTTGGCTCGCGCCCTATCCTGCCGGCCGGAAAATCGCGATTCTGCTCCCGCACAACCGCCGCAATTTCGGTTGGTGTAATATTAAGTTGCGCCATACGGACGGGGTCGAGAATTAGCCGCATGGAATAATTCTGTCCGCCAAAAATAATTGCATCGCCGACACCCGGGAGCCGTTTGACGCTATCCAGAATACGTAGCAACGCATAGTTCGATAGAAAAACGGTGTCATGCTTGGGATCCGTTGAACTCAAAGCAATCACTGCCAATAAATCAGGTGATGTTTTTTTGACGGTGATACCTTGTCGAACAACCTCATCGGGCAGTTGCGGTTCGGCCAGACGCTGTCGATTCTGCGTCTGTACCTGTGCAATGTCGATGTCGGTTCCGATCTCGAACGTGAGCTTCATAGTCATATGCCCGTCGTTCGTACTGGTTGATTCATAATATAAAAGATTATCAATCCCAGGAAGCTGCACTTCAATCGGGCGCGCCACCGCTTCCGCCACGACTTCCGCGCTGGCGCCCGGATAATCCGCATCGATCTGCACCATAGGTGGAGTGATCTGTGGAAACTGCGCAATAGGCAATTTCTGCAGGGCAACTAGGCCGATGACAACAATGATAATGGACAAAACCGATGCAAAAATAGGTCGGTCAATGAAGAAATGAGAGTTCATGGCGTACTCAGTAGATTGAGTTTCTCGGAGCTGTGTTTTGAGGTAGTAGTTTCTTTTTTATGAGGCACAGGATCGACTTTCGCGCCTGGGAGAATCCGAAAAAAACCTTCCACCACCACCCGCTCTCCTGGACGTAAACCCTCCTCGATCAGCCATTCTTTTCCGCGCCACATGCTGGCTTTAATCGCTCTAAGCTCCGCTTTATCTTCAATGTCAACGACATAGACAAACGAACCGCTGGGTCCCTGCTGAACAGCGCGTTGCGGGATCAGGATGGCATCGGTGCGGATATAGCCTTTAATGCGAACTTTGACGAACTGGCCGGGATAAAAATAGGATTGCCCCGGGGCAAACGCGCCTTCGGGATTTGGGAATACAAATCGTCCTTGCAACGTGCCCGTTTCAGGCCGCAAAGCAACATCTGCAAAATCAAGCACGCCCTCCTGCGGATACACGCTGCCATCCATAAAAGTCATCACGCCGCGTAACTGAAAAATATCCGGTCGCTCCACCTTATGCTCAGCGAGTTCACGGCGGCGGCGCAGAAGATAACTTTCAGGAACACTAACATTGACATACATCGGATCAAGTTGATCGATTGTCGCAAGCAGCGCTTCCTGAGCGGAAATCAATCTTCCTTCATAAAAATGGCTGCGACCAATGCGACCGTTTACCGGCGCTGTAATGAGTGTATTATCCAGATCAAATTTGGCCTTGATCAGATCACTTTGTGCCGATTCCAATGCCGCTTTAGCTGCCCGTACTTCTACTTGCGCATCATCTACATTTTTTTTACTGACCGCTTGTTGCTCAAGCAACGGAAGCACGCGCGCCAAATCCTGCTTAGCCAGATCGAGCCGGGCTTGAGCCTGAGCCACCTTGGCTTTGCTGCTGAGATAAATGGCTCTAAATGGCACTGGATCAATGAGGTATAGCTGGTCCCCTTTTTTGATATTGCGACCTTCGGTAAAAAAGACCTTTTTGATAATTCCGCTGACTTGCGAACGAATCTCGACAGGACGAAAAGCTTCTGTTTGTCCGATGAACTCAGGTTCATCCTGAATCGTTTTCGTTGTTACGGTGATTATTTCAACTTGCGGAGCCGGTGCGGAAGAATCCTCAGGCAGGTTTTCAGCGCAGCCGGTCAGAAAAATCACGCACAAGCCGATGCTCAAAAAAATTTTATTCATGTTTTTCCTCTGTGCTGATGCAAGCGAACTCAGTGTAGCTTTACTTTATTTATATCATGATCGCTATCGCTTTCCGGTGACCATCCGCCACCCAATGCATTATATAGCTGAATAATGGATACCAGATGAAGGCGTTGCGTCGCACTCAGGGAAAACTCGGCATCGAACAGCGTGCGTTTGGCGAGCAACACATCGACGTAACTTGTAATGCCGCCCTGATAGCGCAGGTCTGCCACATGCAAAGCAGAGTGCAATGCTTCGACTTGCTGTTGCTGTGCTTTGATTTGCTCGTTGACGGTGCGAATGGCCACCAGTGCATCTTCAACTTCTTTGAACGCAATCAGGATCGTTTGCTCGTATTGCGCTAACGCTTGCTTTGCCTGCGCTTCGGCGGCGCGCTGCTCAAAACCCAAGCTTTGCGCATTGAGCAATGGACCTGCTAAGCCAAGTCCACCCACGCCAAACTCGCTACCGGAAAGCAGCAGGTTGGACAAAGCCGGACTGGCTACGCCAAGAAAACCTGTAATGGAAAGTTTGGGAAAACGCGCTGCTTTAGCCACGCCGATTCTGGCAGTGGCTGCTGCCAAAGATTGCTCGGCTTGAAGAATATCCGGGCGCCGTTGCAATAATTCGGAAGGTAATCCCGCGGGTACCTCAGGCGGAATCACCTGCTCTGTCAGAAGTCGGCCTCGCGCTATCGATATAGGGTTTTTTCCCAGCAGAACGCTGAGCTCATTTTCTTTTTGAACCATTCTTCGCTCAAGTTCAGCTACCCTTGAGGCTGCATTTGCACGTTCCGCCTCGAACTGATCCAGATCCAGACGTGAAATAATGCCACCTTGCAGCTGCGCGCGGGAAATAGCGACCGACTCTTCCCATGAAGACAAGGCACGATGCGCAATCTCCATCTGGATGTCAAATTGCAACAGATCGAAATAGGATTGTGCCACTGCACTGATGAGCGTTAGAATAATTGCACGGCGATTTTCCTCACGCGCCATCAATTCAGCGCGGGCAGCCTCATTGGAACGGCGAATCCTGCCCCAGATATCCAATTCCCAGTTTAAAGTGGTCTGTCCGAAATAATTGAATGGAGTCGCAAAACCTGGACGCAGGAACCCACCGAGTGTGCCAAACGCTGGCGCATTACCAGTGATATCCATATTAGGCACAAAATCCATAAACGCAATACGTGAGCGCGCTTCAAACTCTTCGACACTAGCAATGGCACGCTTGAGATCCTTGTTCTCCTGCAAAGCTTGCCGAATCAATTGCTGCAGCGTTTCATCCTGCAGCAATTCCCACCATTGTAAATTGGCGATCGATTCGGCCTCCATCTCTGACAACCGAAACTTCTCGGCGGTATCCACTTGTGGGCGAATAAAGTCTGGCCCCATCGCGCAAGCGGTGAGAAATAGGATGGGTAGGATTGATAATTTGCAAATCCAGTGTTTCATTTCCACATTGAAGACAGAAACTTTTATAGTATATATAATAATGATCAGAATCACATGGATTTTGTGTTGATGTCAAACTCACGGATTAAGAATTTAAGAATTAATTTATATAAGCAATGCTAACATGTTATTATTTTAGATGTTTTTCATATGGTGGTTGTATAAACCTGACAGCCATCTCCACCGTATTGAGTAGCGTGAAAACAGCTACTGAAATTTCAAAGCTCACAGAGAAAGTGATGTTACCTTAAAAAGCTGAGTCAAAGCTTAAATTGGCTGAACTTATATCAGCTCTTGCTGATGCAAAAATTGAAGTAGCAGAAATTCAGCAAATTATGCTGGATAAAGATGCATAATTACAAAGACTTAATGATAAACTCAAAGTGAAGGCTAAATTGCTTCAGGGAGCGCGCAATAAGGGACGCCGGTTTTGAAAAATTTGCAAATGCGACTATACAAATAGCACATATATTCCGCCCAAGCAGGCTACAACGTTTGACACATAAAATTCTTGGGTTGAGTCTAAATTAAGAGAGCTTATTTTTTATCTTAAATATTAGCTTGCTTTGATAATTCCACTCTACCTATAATCACGTCTTTTAGCTTACAATGCAAGAAAGGTTTCACGTGAAACCTTTCTATTAAAAACCTTCTTGTTTCATCAGGACTATCGATAGCTTAACATCATGAACAATCACGCGGAATTTGACATTATCGTTGTGGGTGGCGGGCATGCCGGAACGGAAGCTGCATTGGCAGCGGCGCGGATGGGCTGCCAAACGTTGTTGCTGACGCATAATATTGAGACGATCGGTCAGATGTCGTGCAATCCTTCGATTGGGGGCATCGGTAAAAGTCATTTGGTCAAGGAAATTGATGCCTTGGGTGGTGTGATGGGCGTGGCGGCGGACGAAGCGGGAATTCAGTTTCGTATACTCAATTCGAGTAAAGGCCCTGCGGTCAGGGCAACGCGCGCGCAAGCGGATCGAGTGCTATATCGTCAGGCGATCCGCAGTCGGGTTGAGAATCAACCGAATTTACGGGTGATGCAACAGGCGGTGGATGATTTGATCCTCGAACAGGATCGTGTGATCGGCGTGGTTACGCAGCTTCAGATTAAAATCCATGCGCGTGCGGTGATCCTGACGGTGGGTACATTCCTCGCCGGGCTGGCGCATATCGGCAAAACTCATTTCAAGGCAGGCCGCGCAGGCGATCCACCGTCGATCACATTGGCACAGCGATTGCGCGAAATGGAGTTTCCGGCAGGACGGCTAAAGACCGGAACTCCACCGCGCATCGACGGTCGCACAATGGATTATGTCAAGCTGCTGGAGCAGCCGGGCGATCAGCCGACACCTTCGTTCTCGTTGATTGACACCGACATTCAGCATCCGCGACAGATTTCCTGTTGGATCACTCATACCAATGAAGTGACGCACGATATTATCCGCGGTGGTCTGGTCGATTCGCCACTGTTTTCCGGGAAAATTGAGGGTGTCGGGCCGCGTTACTGTCCGTCGATCGAGGATAAAGTCGTGCGTTTTTCCGCGCGCGAATCACATCAGATTTTCCTTGAGCCGGAAGGTCTGGGTACGCATGAAGTCTACCCTAACGGAATTTCAACCAGCTTGTCGTTTGATGTGCAAGTTAAATTGATTCATTCGATTGCTGGTTTAGAAAATGCACATATCACACGACCGGGGTATGCGATTGAATACGATTATTTCGATCCACGTAATTTGAAGCGTTCGCTCGAAACCAAAACGATCGAGAATCTGTTTTTTGCCGGGCAGATCAACGGCACGACGGGATATGAGGAAGCGGCAGCGCAAGGGTTACTGGCCGGGGTTAATGCTGCGCTGAAAATTCAGGAGCGTGATGCCTGGCTACCGCAGCGTAATGATGCGTATCTAGGTGTGCTGGTCGACGATCTGGTGACTTCCGGCGTGACCGAGCCATATCGGATGTTTACCAGTCGTGCCGAATATCGTCTGCAATTACGCGAAGACAATGCCGACCTGCGTCTGACTGAAACCGGCAGAAAGCTTGGCTTGATCGACGATCAACGCTGGAAGGCATTTAGCGCGAAAAAGGAAGCGATTGAAAAAGAACAACAACGACTCAATTCGATTCGTGTGTTGCCGGGTACATTGCCGGAGCAAGATGCCATTCGTGTGCTTGGCAAAAGCATCGAGCGCGAATATACCTTCACTGAATTACTCAAACGCCCGGATGTTACCTATACCTCATTGATGACCTTGCCTGGTGCGGGTGAACCAGTGGTAAAAGCGCAAGTGGCTGAGCAAGTCGAGATTCAAGCCAAGTACCAAGGTTATATCCAGCGTCAACAGGAAGAAATCTCTCGTCAGGCGCAATATGAAAATACTTTGCTGCCGAAGAGTATTGATTATTGCACTGTGAAAGGATTATCAAACGAAGTGCAGCAAAAACTGAATCAACACAAACCGGAGACCATGGGTCAAGCGTCGCGGATATCCGGAGTGACACCGGCTGCAATCTCGTTGCTCCTGGTACATTTGAAGCGCGGATTTGCGGTCAATGAATGAGCCTGTTGCCGCAGATTACTCAAAGTTTGCACGCACTGAATACGACGGTAATCGCACCGGGTGAGTTGCTTGTCAGAAGCATTGAGCGTTATTTATTGCTGATCGAAAAATGGAACAAAGTTCATAACTTGACTGCGATCCGCAAACCACAAGACATGTTGATCCAACATGTAATGGATAGCTTGGTGGTGCTGCCGCATATACACGGTCCGAATATCATTGATGTTGGCACAGGGGCAGGACTGCCGGGCATACCGATCGCGCTGGCAAAACCGGACTGGCACGTGACTCTGGTTGAAAGCAATCAAAAGAAAATCGCTTTTTTACAACAGGTAAAAATAGAGCTGGGATTGCAGAACGTTGAAATCGTGGCGCAACGGATTGAAAGTGTCCCTGTAAGTAGGTGCGTGAATACCATTATCTCGCGTGCCTTCTCTGAATTGAGTGAATTTATTGCGTTAACCCGGCAGTGGGCAAATACACCGAATACCGATTGCCGATGGGTCGCGATGAAAGGGCTTTGTTCAGAGCAAGAACGCAAACAAATCCGAGTGCCTTTTTTAATTGAAAACATTGTGACTTTGAACGTGCCTGAACTGAAAGCAACTCGACAGTTGATTATTATTAAACATGATTTTAATTCAGTCTCAAGCGATTAGAAGATCGTTGAAATCGTCATGAGCACGGCAAATTCAAAGCAATAATTGGCGCAGGAGCGGTGCAATTTGCAGATGAGTATGGTGAGCCAATTTATAACAGCGGGATTGCATCAGTGTAATAGAATTTTAACGGCTTGCTAAGGAGTAAATACCGTGACTAAAATACTCGCTATTACCAATCAAAAAGGCGGTGTCGGGAAAACTACCACTAGCGTGAACCTGGCAGCAAGTCTGGCAGTTTCTGGGAAACGTGTTTTATTGGTTGATCTCGACCCGCAAGCCAACGCGACAATGGGCAGCGGTATCAATAAACAAACGGTAAAAACCACGATTTATCATGTACTGATGGGTAATGCGGAAATCCAACATGTACGGGTGAACAGTCCGCAGGGGAAATATGATTTGATTCCCGCCAACCGCGATCTGGCTGGAGCGGAAGTGGAAATGGTTGAATTTTCCCATCGTGAGGCGCGATTGAAAATTGCTCTGGAAAACATTGCAAGTGACTATACTTATATTTTAATTGATTGCCCACCAGCGTTGAACCTGCTTACCTTAAACGGCTTATGCGCCGCGCACGCAGTAATGATCCCTATGCAATGCGAATATTACGCGCTGGAGGGCTTAAGCGATCTGGTTAATACGATCAAGCGCGTACGCAACAGTTTTAACTCGGGTTTGCGCATTGAAGGCTTGCTGCGGACTATGTTTGATCCGCGCAATATTCTGGCGCAGCAGGTTTCTGATCAATTGCAAAAACACTTTGGTGACAAAGTATATCGCACCGTAATTCCGCGCAATGTACGCCTGGCTGAGGCGCCCGGCTTTGGCTTGCCGGTTTTGTATCACGATGGGCAATCCAAAGGGGCGCAGGCTTATCTCGAACTTGCCCAGGAAATACTTGCCGGGCATCTCTAACAATCCAAATATCGTTACAATGCTTCGCTATTCGCAGAATTTATTCTCACGGACTGATCATACGTTATGCCACCATTTTCTGCTCTCGCATCACCTTGATCAGCATGTGGAATTATTTAGAGACGCCATGCTAATAAAAAATAAAGGAATCCATGAAATGATAAAACAGAAAGGATTGGGACGCGGGCTGGATGCTTTATTATCAGGCAGTGCAGACGACGCTCTTGCTGAAGAGTCATTGCAAAGCATTGAAACATCCAGATTGCAGCCTGGTAAATATCAGCCCAGAACCAATATGGATCAGGTGGCGTTGATGGAACTGGCCGAATCCATCAAGGTGCAAGGCATCATGCAACCGATTCTGGTGCGTCCAATTGAGGCGGGTCGTTTTGAAATAATCGCCGGTGAGCGCCGCTGGCGCGCAGCGCAGTTGGCAGGGCTCAAGGAAGTGCCTGCATTGATTCGCAAAGTTGCCGATGAATCCGCGCTGGCAATGTCGTTGATTGAAAACATACAGCGTGAAAACTTGAATCCGCTCGAAGAAGCGATGGGAATTCAACGCCTGATCAATGAATTTGGCATGACACACCAAACGGCTGGAGAAGCCCTAGGCAATTCGCGCAGCGCCATTTCCAATTTGCTGCGTCTGCTCAATCTGTCAGCGCCAGTACAGGAATTAATGATGCAAGGAAAAATCGATATGGGCCATGGGCGTGCGTTGTTGCCACTGGTGCCGGCGGAGCAAATTAAACTTGCCAATATCATCGCACATAAACAGCTATCGGTGCGCGAAACAGAAAGGCTTGTGAACCAAATCGAACACCCGGCGCCCAAAAAGAATAAAAAGCCCGACCGGGACCTTTTGCGGTTGCAAGAAGATGTATCCGAACGTCTTGGCACGCAAGTGGCAATTAATCCTAAGAAAAATGGACAGGGAAATATTGTAATCCACTATACCAGCCTGGATCAATTGGATGATATTCTCAGTAAATTCTAGAAAAATAAACTAAGGAAAATTTATGGATGCAAGATTGCTCGATATTCTGGTATGTCCACTCTGCAAGGGGCCGCTTATTTATAAAAAGGATGAAAAGGAATTAATTTGTAAGCCTGATCGACTTGCGTTTGCGATTAAAGACGGTATTCCGGTTATGTTGGCGGACGAGGCGCGTAGAATATCCGATGAAGTTGAAATCAAATAACATGAGATAGTGCTATGAATTTGAATATTAAGTTTGAGCCTCGTGCGGCGGCCATTCTGGGCGCATTGATTGCTGATTCCGCTGCGTTGGGTTTGCATTGGATATACGATTCGGAACGCATTGCCCAGATCGAGAAAACCAAAGGATTGGTTTTCGTGCAACCTGATGCCAGTGATTATGCGGGTGTAAGTGGTTACTTTGCGCATGGAAACAAAGTGGCGGGAGATTCATCCGCATACGGTGAGTTGTGCCTTCTGATGCTGCAGCATTTAGCGCAGCATGGCCAATTTGATCGGGTGGCATATCAGACCGAATATCGGAGTTATCTAGGACCCGGTGGTGCTTATGTCGGTTATGTTGATTCCCCTACACGCCAAACACTGCAGACGCTGTTAGTGCTCAAACCGGAAGAATTCCCTGAACACTCCGGCGCCGATGACGATCAGTTTGTTGCATTGGCAACGATACCGGTTGTAGTAGCTACCCATGTCGGATCGCAGGCAGCGCTGATGACCCAAATCGATCATGTGGTGCGCTTGACCAATGATAATGACACGGCGGTTACGGCGGCGCAGTATGCAGGTTGTGTTCTGCTGAACGTATTGCATGGAAAGTCGATTGCTCAAGCGCTTGTCGACGCATTGCCGAATGCAGATGAGGAAATGGCTTCGTTAGTAAAAGAGGCACTTCAAACGAAGACACTGGATAGCGCCGCGATCGCCAAACGATTTGGTACAGCCTGTCACGTTCTGGAGGGCATACCCGTGATTGCACATATCATCCGATACGCGCCTGATTACCGCACCGCAATTGAAGAAAATATTCGTATTGGTGGTGATAGTTGTGGTCGCGCCATTATGCTTGGTGCCATCATGGCGGCATACACTGCGCAGCAAAATGAACAATCCGCATCAATTCCACTCGAATGGGCGGCTCGTTACAGGAAGTTGGTCGTTGCAGCGGATGCATGTGAGCGTCAGAGGGCTGTAACGAAAACCTGAGCTATGCTAAAGTGCCACTATTACAACAACAAAGTAAGAGGTTAATCATGGATTATAACTACGAATCTGATCACACCAAATTCATGCGTGAATATCTGGAAAAGAATCCAGAGGTCAAAGAAAAGCGTGTGGAAGCGCGTAATATGTGGTGGGACAAAAAGCAAAATCTACCGGAACGCAAGCGCTTCAAAGAATCTGAGGTTCCGATGAAGGGCTATGTTTATTTTAACGAGTAGCGTTTTGTTAACGAACAATTATTCGCATCAATGAATAGCCCGGGTTTGTGCAGATGCATTTAAGATGAAGATATTGATTGCTGGCTTAGTCATATTCTTTATTTCTGCTTGTGCCAATTTAATCGATTCAAATACCAAGTCTCTGCTGTTTGAAGAACAATTGTTCGGTGAGCATGCAGCGCTTGCAAGTTGTGTCACAAACAAACTGCAATCCGACGGCAGGACATTATTGCGCCCACTACAATTCAGAAACCGGCGATATTCGGATATCGAGGCATCGGAAATTCATGCGTACGATACCCGATACCGGCATAACGCCACTGCGACTTACGCGCCTTCGAATCCTGATGCCATTCTCATCTATGGCCATATCGATCCTGAAATTCAATCATCAGAACAACGCAGTAATAATGACAAAGCAGTTTATTCCTTTGCCCTGCTGTTGCAAAAAATCGATAGTCACTCTGTGCAAGCTTCTTTAAGAGGGGATTCCTTTATTGGTAATATTGCCTGGGAAACCCTACAGTCATGCCTGGCGACAGGTTACGAACCTTAATTCCGGTTCTTCGAATTGATCAGTTATTGTTTCCTGATTTGGCCAGCAACATATCGAGTGCGCGTGTGCTTAGCACACGTTTGAGAAAGCCAAACAGATAAGTTGGGAAAGTAACATAATAGCGTGGCTGCGGCTTGGTAGCTTCAAGAGCATGGATTACACGTTTCAGCACGGCTTCAGGTGGCAGCGTAAAAGGAACCGCAGGTCCCGGTTTATTCAGGCGTCCCAATACACCCTGATATTTTTCCCGATGGAAGCTGCTCTCGATGTCGATATACTTTTCCAGAGCTTTGGCAGCATTTATCCGAAACTTGCTGGCGATCGGCCCAGGTTCGATCAGGCTCACATATATATTGCTGCCTTTCAATTCCAGTCGCAAGGTATCACTGAGTCCTTCGATGGCGTATTTGGAAGCGTTGTAAGCTCCGCGAAAAGGTAGTGCAACAAAGCCCAGCACTGAACTATTCTGGATAATCCGTCCATAACCCTGTCGACGCATAACCGGTATCGTCAGATTGGTCAATTCCTGCCAGCCAAACACATTGGTTTCAAATTGCGCGCGTAAAGCATCACGATTCAGATCTTCCACCGCACCGGGTAATCCGTAAGCGCCATTGTTGAATAGTGCATAGAGCTCGCCATCAGTGCGGCGCAAAACCTCCTCAAAGGCAAAATGAATCGAGTTTGAATCGTTTAAATCCAGACGAAAGCTCTCCAGACCTTGCTCGAGCAGCGCCGTAACGCTGTCTCGTCGGCAAGCCGTTGCAAACACTCGATAACCTCGTTGCTGCAATGCCTTTGCAACACAGTAGCCAATTCCGCTGGAACAGCCTGTAATTAATATGGTTTTTTTCATTGATGCAAATTAACCTGTAGAATTGTAATTTTTATAATGATGATTATTCATAACTTGACAATGAATTCGCAGCAAAGATAGCATCAATCTCCGGCGCAAAGCTTTATTCAGACAAAAAGATAACATAACCACATAACTAGCATGGCAAAAATTTTATTCAGGCTTAATGGCGTCCCCGACGATGAGGCTTATGAAGTACGGGAATTGCTTGCCAGCAATGCAATTGATTTCTACGAAACAACGCCGGGAAACTGGGGTGTATCGATGCCTGCGATCTGGCTCAATGATGACAGTCAGTTCGAACAAGCGCGTGCACTACTGGATGCGTATCAGAAAGAGCGTACCAGCAGAATGCGAGCAGAATACGCCCGGCTGAAACGAGAAGGAAAGAATCTAACCTTTTTTGATGCAATTAAACAAAAACCAGTCAGTTTTGCGATCCACCTTGCACTGGCGCTATTGGTCATTTATTTATCGGCTAGACTGGTTCTCGACCTGGCACCCTAACAGAACATTTACCAAGTTATCTATATTCAGCGCTGAATGCGGTATCATAACAAACTCAAATCTGTTTTGTCCCGCAACATCTACCAAGGAGAAGAAACATGAAAAATACATTCAAAGCAATTGCTGCAATTTTGGCTATTACCCCGCTGCTTGTTCATGCGGGTGGAGATCCTGAACACGTTAAATTTCCTGAAGACTATGCGAAAGCATTCACCCAATACGCCACGATAAACCGCGCGAATCAGACGCAAGTGGCCAAGCTATATGCCAACGAAACAGCAATTTCCAACTATAAACAGGGGAAACCAGGCGGATCGGGCGCTGTCGTGATAATGGAAATATATAAACCAAAAACAGATGCGGCAGGCAAGCCAATTCCTGGTAGCGACGGTATCTTCGAAATTGACTCACTGGCTGCGATTGGTGTAATGGAAAACAAAGACGACTGGGATGCGGCTTTCCCCAAAGAAAATCGTTCCGGCAATTGGGGATTTGCACTTTATAACCCCGATGGCAGCGCGAAAAGCAACGACCTGACCTGTGCCCAATGCCACAACCCTCTTCAATCCCAGGATTTTCTGTTTACTTATCAGAAACTGGTGGACTTCGTGAAGAAATAATCAGTTTTAACCCATTGATCGGATGATTGTGATTCTGACAATCATCCGATTGCTCGTTATTAATCTCCACTTATCCAGTTTTGCTGTTCCTGTAACTCCGACAGATGTGGCTTGTAAGCAGTTTCTCCTAAATCAGCTGCACAGCCTGCCTGCACTAAATATTTCTGGAAAGAATCCCCTGCCCTCCTTTTCTAAATATCAATTTGTGCATTATCGCGTTAACCAATAAAACTGTTAGAAAACGCCTCGTATACCTGCAACAATAGCTCTTCCCGCCATGGGAGCTGTATCTTTCAGGAAGGAGGTATGTATGCGGATATCGCTATCCAGCAGATTTCTGCCTTGCAGAAACAGCATGTAATTGACGGATTGAGTCAATTTCATGTGGTGGCTGATTTCGGCATTCATTAGCGTGTAGCCAGGCGTTTCAGTTTCCAGCACGGCGACTCGGTCCTGCTGGACGACGCGGGTCAGATTGAAATTGGCCTGCCACTTATGCTGGCTAAAGTTCAGATCAAAACCGAATCGTTGAGGCGTGATGCGCGGAATGTTGCCATTGTCTTTTAGCTTGCCATAAACGGTATCGGTAAATAGTCGCAAATTCATGGTATCCGGCAGCAGCACAATGCTGGCTTCAGCTTCCAGGCCATAGAATCTTGCCCGGGTTTGAGAAAAATCCTGCACTAAAAATGGACCGTTGATTTCCAGTATGCCATCGTCATTGATTCGATCAGCAACTCCATCGTTATTACTGTCACGGCTTTGCTGGAAAATATAATCATTGATATGGTTATAAAATAAATTAACCCTTCCAGTAATCCTTCCTGTGGTTTTTTGTAAAGACAGATCGAAGTTATTGGACGTTTCTTTGCTTAAGGTTGAGTTACCCTGCTCGAATGTATTGGTAGCGACATGAATGCCATCAGCATAGAGTGCCACGGTATTAGGTGCACGTTGTCCACGTGTGGCTGTCAGGTCTAGCTGATAGCCGTCGACAAATTTCCAGGCACCGCCTCCGGATACGCTGTACAAATTAAAGTTACGTGACTGCAGCATTTCTGTACGTGGATTATGTATCGAATGCTCAAACCGTCCGCCGATTTCAAATTGCCATTGCTGCCAGTTATGTTTTTCAACCACGAAAAAACCGGCAGACTGTGATAGGCTAGTTGGCACAAAGGCCTCTTCACCTTTTGCAGTGAAGTTGCGGTGTTGTAGTTGCACACCCATAATGCCATGCCATTGCGCAACAGGCGCATGCGTCAATTCGACACGACCTTCCAGTTCATTATTTGTAAAACGACTGCCCACTGCACCGCTCTGTTCGAGCTCTTTGTGCTGATAATCATTATAGTTAAAACGCATTCTCAGTTGCTGAAAGCCGTTGAGCGGGTTATCCAGATCTCCAGCCAAACCGTAGCGCGTTTGGCCCATATCAATTTTTGCGCCTTCGGGTCCGGGGATGCCGTAGAAATTTTCCAGCCTTGAAACAGACATACCAACAAACCCTCGTTCGCCAATATAAGAGCTGCCTGCCGACAAGTTGCTGGAATCGATCGCACTGTTTCTGACAAACCCGATTTCGCTTTCTGGATCGTTCGGATTAGCCCGGCCTGGTATATGAATATCATTGGTTTTTCGTTTCATGCCTTCAATATTCCATGAAACCTGGCCTTTGCTGCCGGACGCTGTAAGTACCCCATTGCGTTCTTCCAGGGCGGAGTTGAATCGCCCTTCAAAGTTGGCTTGCGGTGTTTTAAACAAACGATCAGGAATGCGATCATTAAGCACATTGACAACACCTCCTGATACACCACTGCCATAGAGCAATGTCGAGGGTCCCCGCAGTATTTCAATACGTGTGGCATTTAAAGTTTCTGTTGCTACAGCATGATCCGGGCTGATGACAGAAATATCTCCCGTGCCCATGCTATTCTCAATTACACGAACACGCTCGCCATCTTGACCGCGAATGATGGGACGGCCAGCACCCGGACCAAAACTGCTCGAAGTAACCCCAAGTTCGTGTGAAAGCGTATCCCCAAGATTGGTTTCACGTTTCTGACGCAAGCGCTCACTTTGAATAATCACATCAGCCTTAAACCCGGTTGATTCAGCCGAACTTGTAGTCGGTGCAGTTATCATGACGCCGGGCAATTCGATATTCTTTTGAGCACTTTGTGCGCAAAGCTTCGGTATCTCCAGCGAGAATGCAATCAATAGGATGACTGCTGGTTTAAATAGCATTGGTTTGCAAAGCCATTTTCCATGATTTAATTTTTTGTGATTAGAGTTATCCATACAGTCTTCCTAATTAAATAGGGTGCATGTCATGCAACTAAGTTGCAACAATGATGCTGATCAATCACAAGTAATTAGCCCGTACCAAGACAGTCAATAGACAACTTGACGGTTGGGTCAGGATAGGGCTAGCTAGCTAATTTAAAAATCAGAAAAACCGGAGAGGCGGTGCGCGTGAAAAATAGCAGGCTGTTTTGCTGTCAGAATGCCATCTCATCGCCGATAATGGCAATCGGTGACGAACAACTGAAATGCGCAGGAACAATCCTATAGCAATCAGAAGGAGATTAAGTGCGGTAAGTGCGAGACAATCCAGACAGATCTCATCAAGATCGATACCCGTGTCATTTTCACTTATGCTGACTTCGAGCCCATCGGTTTGCGTGTAGTGTGTGAACGCATGTGCCATCAAAAACACCGGTACAGACAATATTGCAAGTGCAAGAATCAGAAATAAGCTTTTACGTATCATCGCTAACAGCAATTGGCGCAAAGGCCTTTGACCGTCAATTCAATTTCCTGGAAGCGATAGCCAGCCGGTAATGACCAGTTTCGTTCAATAGATAAATTATCCAGACAAATCACTTGTGCGCAGCCCGTACATTTAAAATGTGCATGTTGATGTAAATGCGGCTCGAGGTTGGCATGATAACGCCACACCCGGTCGTCGCTGGTTATCTTGTGAATCAGGCTTTTTGCGACAAGCCACTCCAGCGTGCGATATAGAGTCACCCGATCCAATTGCAATGATTGTGGCAGGCGCTGTTCGATTTCACGATGAGTTACGGCTTGCTGCTCAGCCATCAGAGTGGCCAATATTCCAATTCTACCCGCTGTCGCTCGGCCACCGAGGTGTCGGATCATGTCTTCAGCGGCAATGCAAAATTTATTAAACATACTGATGTAAATGCAACAATGTTGCACGCATTGTAATGAAATTATTCTCCAGTTACAACAAGCAATTAATTCTAACCAGAATGCGCCACAATAAACTTTCTGATTTACAGCTTATAACTAGCAGTGCCAGGAACAAAACAAAATATTCGGTCGGATTATTGCAATATACTAAAATTGGCACTTGACTTTCCAACGATGGGAAGGTTCAGCATGAATACTCCTTATACAAATTTACAGGAGTTGAACATGAAAGATTACTTGCATCACAATCATGATCCAGTTAAAGAACAATCGTTGAACAGTGTTGCATTGATGGCCACTGTGCATTGCTTATCGGGTTGCGCGATCGGTGAAATTGCCGGAATGGTGATTGGAACAGCGCTGGGATGGAGCAATGCGGCTACTATTACGCTTGCGATTGCGCTCGCATTCATGTCCGGTTATTTACTGATCATGCTGCCTATTCTGCGTGCGGGGTACAATTATAAAACAGCTATGCGCATCGCTATCGCAGCCGATACAGCTTCGCTTACCATCAAGGAAATCGTTGATAATATGGTGATGTTGATAATTCCGGGAGCGATGAAGGCAGCAATCGATTCGTTGTTGTTTTGGGGCAGTCTTGCAACTGCATTGATTATTGCAGGCATTGCTACTTTTCCAGTTAACCGCTGGCTTATTGCGCGAGGTCGCGGTCATGCATTAGCCCACGTGCATCATTGAGGTGTTGAAATGAATATTGGACAGGCAGCGCAAGCTTCCGGTGTTTCTGCAAAAATGATTCGTCATTACGAGGCAATGGGTCTTATTCCGAAGGCGGCACGCGCTTATTCAGGTTACCGCCATTTTCTTGAACGCGATATACACACATTGCGTTTCATTCGCCAGGCTCGTGCGGCCGGGTTTAACACGGCGCAGATTAAAAAGCTGCTCTCATTATGGCAGGATCGGCAACGGCCCGCGCGCGAAGTGAAACAACTGGCAATCGAGCATTTAAACGAATTGAAAGCGCGTATATCCGAGTTGGAACTGATTGCTCAAGCCTTATCCCAATTGATTGTACAGTGTCATGGTGATGAGCGTCAGGATTGTCCGATTCTGGATACTTTAGCTGGGGAGGATGGCGCTAAAGAATTTATCGAATCACATGATGCAAGTCGCTCGCGTGCTCGCTCAAACCGTCCATTGACGAAATAACATTGATTTAAGCTCATAGAGCTATCACAAAAAACTGAGGTGTTACATGAAAACATACATAGCCACGATTACCATCCTGGGCATTTTGCTTGCTGGTTCGTTACAAGCGGATGGGAATCATCATACGGGCGCTTTCGACCAGGAGAAATTGGGTGAGGTAAACTTCCTGGTTTCCTGCGCACCGATGGCGCAGGCGCAATTTAATCAGGCAGTGGCGATGCTGCATTCGTTCTGGTATGAGGAGGCGGAAAAGACATTTCGTCAAGTGACTGTAATCGACCCAAATTGCGTCATGGGTAACTGGGGTATCGCGATGAGCCTTTATCACCAATTATGGGCGACACCCCCGAATGCATTGGAATTGCAGAAAGGACGCGAGGCGTTACAACAAGTCAGCAAGCGAGTGATCAAAACGGAAAGAGAAAAAGCCTATCTTGAAGCCGTTGGATTCTTGTATCAATTCAATGAAAAAGCGGATTACAGTGCGAGAAAGCTGGCATACCAGAGTGCGATGGAGCGGATCATGATGCAATATCCTGATGATCGCGAAGCTGCCGTGTTTTATGCACTGGCGTTGATTTCTACGGCTTCTCCAAGTGACAAGACTTTTTCCAACCAGAAAAAAGCAATGGGTTTGCTACAAAAAGTTTTGGAACATGAACCGGATCATCCCGGTGTGACGCATTACATCATCCACAGTAGCGATTATCCTGAACTGGCCGAGCTTGGATTGAAAGCAGCGCGCGCATATACACGCATTGCACCGGTAGTGCCGCATGCGTTGCACATGCCATCACACATCTTCATTAGATTAGGACACTGGCAGGACGCGATACAATCCAATTTGGCCGCTTATGATGCGGTAAAGGTGCATGCACGGGAAAATGCCCTAACCGAAACCTGGGATCAGCAATTGCACTATATGGATTATGCGATTTACGCTTACTTGCAAACCGGAGAGACAGAGAAAGCCAGTGAAATCTTGCGGGAGCTGCAATCAATTAAAAAAGTGCAGCCTGAAAATGTCACCACCGCTTATGCATATGCAGCAATTCCAGCACGCTATGCGATAGAACGCGGCAAATGGCACGAGGCTGCCGATCTTAACGTCAATCCGGGCGATTTTCCATGGCAACAATTCGGTTGGTGTGAAGCCATCACACACTTTGCCCGTGGCCTGGGAGCGGCAAGAGCTGGACAAATGGCTGTAGCTCAAAACAGTCTGCAGCGGTTGGAAACGTTGCGTAATGCCGACCGAGCTGCCAATAAAGACTATACCGCCGATCAAATTGAAATTCAGCGTTTGGCGGTTGCAGCCTGGGTAGCGCACGGAAAAGGAAACACAGCAAATGCTGTAAATCTTATGCGTACCTCGGCTGAATTGGAAGACTCAACCGAAAAAGACAATGTCACGCCAGGTGCAATCATTCCCGCCAGGGAATTGCTGGGAGAATTGCTGCTTGAACTGAAACGGCCCAGTGAAGCCCTTAAGGAACTCGAAGCTTCATTAAAACGCACACCCAACCGCCACAATGCCATTTTTCGTGCAGCACAGGCAGCCAGGCTTGCCGGGGATCAATTGAAGGCCGACCACTATGAGCAACAGCATCAGCAATTGATGACATCCAATCAACTGCGTTGATCAGGAGCTGGAATTATTTGAAGATTTTCTTTGTCAAATCTAGAAACTGTTTATAATAAAAAAACATGAAAGCATACAATTACAAATTGCTATTGGTTTTTTTTATGCTGTGGCTACCCCTGCAAGGTGCTGCAGGGGCTGTTTTGTCAGTATGTGTGCAGGAGAAAAATTTTCACATTCAAGCTGACGCGTCAGCGATAACCATCGACAGTCATCATCATGAAGACTGTCATAAGCAAGCGGCCGATGACACAATCAATCATGTGTTGACCAGCCTGCCATGCGACGATACTTCTTGTAATGCTTATAGCAGCACGCCGATTTTGTCTGATTATGCAGTGCCGATGCTGATCGAAATCACTTCTACTGTTATTTCTTTGAATTCCGGATTCACGTCGTTTGATCCGGAACAACCGCAACGCCCACCACTAACCGATCTCCTGTAACTTCGCCGGTTGCCCGGCAAATGAGCGTTTTTTGCAAGAATCTGTGCATCAATTTGTGTTGTGCAGACAGTGCAATGTCGCTCACTATCCGCAGTGTCTGTTTATTTTCAATAGAGCAGTCGAAATTATCTGTCAGGAGGTCAAATGTTCATTTTATTCATTATTAAAACGTACCAAAAGCAACAAACCTTTGTCCGGAGGCTGCGATGAATCGCGTCGGTATGGTTGTCATTGCGCTGGCCGCGATTACGATGACAACCCATGTGCATGCAGAGGGCGGGATCGGATCAATCATGTTTACCCACGCGGTCGCACAAGAATCTGCGACCGCGCCGCATTTGGGCAACACTACATCATTACCCAGGCTGATCAGGGAAGCACTGGAAAATAATCCGGAAATCCAGGCAGCACATCAGGAGCGCGTAGCGGCGCAGCAAAGAATAGCGCCGGCTGGGGCGCTGGATGATCCCATGCTCGAAGCGGGTGTGATTAATGCGCCGTTGGCGTCATCACCGTTTAACCGTGAAGATATGACGATGAAAATGATCGGCCTGTCCCAACGCCTCCCTTTTCCGGGGAAACGTGGTTTGCGCAAGGAAGTTGCCAGCAAGGATGCCCAAGCTATTGAATATGGCTATCAGGAAACAGCTAATCGCGTGGTGCATGACCTGAAGACGGCTTATTTTGACCTGGGCCTTGCGCGCGAGATGATTCAGTTGGTTGAAAAGAACCGGCAGACGCTGGAATATTTCTTGCGCATTGCTGAAGAGCGTTATCAGGTAGGACAAGGCAGTCAGGCGGATGTACTGAAGGCACAGACACAAGTTTCAAGAATGCTGGACAGGCTGCTGGGACTGGCCCGTGAGCAACCCGTATTTGAGGCGGAATTGATTCGTGCACTGGGGCGCAGCACCAGGATTGAGACTCTGGTTCCAGCGCTGCTGCACATTCAGGAAACACCCTTGATTCTGGAGGCGCTGCAACAAGAGGCTATGGCACAACGTCCGCAACTATTGGCATTGCAAAGTTTGATTGCGCGCAACGAAAAATCCGTTGATTTGGCGCGCCGGGCTTATTACCCCGATCTCGATGTGCGTTTATCTTATGGTCAGCGCGACAGCATGCTCGATGGCAGTCGACGCGACGATATGGTCAGCATGACGGTGGCTGTCAATCTGCCGGTATGGCGTGGCAATAAAATCGAGCCGCGCATCATGGAATCGCAAGCGCTGCGTGACCAGGCAGCCAGTCTGTATCAGGCTCAAAGTAACGAGTTGACAGCAAGATTGCGGCAGCAGATTGCCATGGCTGAACAAAGCCTGAAATCGGTCAAGTTGTATCAAACCACCATTTTGCCGCAGGCCCGACTGACGGTTGAATCCGCTTTGGCTGCGTATCAGGTAGGCCGGGTTGATTTTCTGACACTGCTGGATAATCAGATGACGGTATTTGATTATGAAACCAGTCGGATTACCGCGTTGGCTAATTACAACAAGGCGCTGGCTGAAATTGATTGGCTGGTGGGTAAAAATCATGCGCACTGATATCAATCAAGGAGTTCCTCATGTCATCCATGATTAAGCCGCTGTTAGTCGCGATTTCTCTGTTAGCTGTACTGGCCGCAGGTTACTGGTGGGGTTATACACAATCACAAACAACCGTAGCAACGTCAGCAACGATAACGACCAACGGGGAACGCAAGATTCTGTTTTACCGTAATCCAATGGGTTTGCCAGATACTTCTCCAGTGCCCAAAAAAGATCCGATGGGGATGGATTATCTGCCAGTCTACGAAGATGAAGAAGCGCCATCGGAACAAACCATTGTGGCCATCAGCACCGAAAAAGTACAAAAGCTTGGTGTGCGCACCGAAACGGCGGAATTGCGTGAACTGATTCGTACTGTCCGCGCAGTGGCGACGGTGCAAACCGATGAGCGCAAGCTATTTACCGTAGTGACCAAGTTTGAAGGATGGATTCAACGGCTGTACGTTAATGCTACCGGGCAAACGGTCAAAAAAGGTGATGCGCTGATGGATGTCTACAGTCCTGATCTGATTGCCGCGCAGCAGGAATATTTGATCGCCGCGCGCGGCCTGGAATCTGTCGCCGATGGCGATCCGGACGTACGCGCCGCGATGCAACGACTGGTTGCCAGCGCACTGCAGAAACTGCGCAACTGGGATGTTGCCGACATTGAATTGCGACGTTTGCAGCAAACCGGCGAAGTTCGTCAGTACTTGACAGTGCGTGCACTAACCGATGGCGTGGTGCTGGAAAAGAAAGTCATTGAGGGTCAACGTTTCATGCCGGGGGAAGCCCTGTATCAAATCGCTGATTTGTCCAGCGTTTGGATGCTGGCCGATGTGTTCGAACAGGACCTGGGCATGATTCATCCCGGTCAACTGGTGAGCATCCGCGTGGAAGCGTATCCTGACAAAGTTTTCAACGGTGAGGTGGCATTTATTTATCCAGTAGTGACGCCGGAGACGCGCACCGCCATCGTGCGCATCGTACTGTCCAATCCCGATGGCTTATTGAAGCCTGCCATGTATGCGCGTGCAGAATTTGCATCGTTTCACAGCAAAAATAAAGTCTTGACCGTACCTGATTCTGCCGTGCTGGATACCGGAACCCGTCGCGTGGTGCTGGTGGATTTGGGGGCTGGCCGCTTTGAACCACGCACGGTAAAACTGGGCATGCATGCCGATGGCTATGCCGAAGTACTGGGCGGGCTTCGGGTCGGCGAGGCGGTGGTGGTCAAGGCGAATTTTCTGATCGACGCGGAAAGCAACTTCAAAAGTGCGCTCAACAGTTTTGGCCACACTACGTATTATCCAGTATCCGACGAGCAGGAAATTGCATCCAGTTCGGCAGTACTATCTGCAGCGCATGTGCAATATCGCGGTGAAGGCAGCATTGAGGCGATCGATTTCGCACATGCGACGGTCACGCTTGCGCACGGCCCGATTGAAAGCCTGCAATGGCCGGCAATGGTGATGGATTTTCGCGTTCAGGAACCGGCGTTATTGCAATCGTTCAAGCCGGGTCAAAAAGTCATTTTTGAAATCGCCGAAGAATCGGCCGGCGAATTTGTGATTGTGCGCATTCAGCCCGCAGATACTTTTCACGACCACTAGGAGATATCGACATGCTCAAGCACGTGATTGAATGGTCGATTCGCAATGTTTTTCTGGTATTGCTGGGTACCGGGTTGATCGTCGGTTGGGGTATTTATGCGTTATGGAAAATGCCGATCGACGCGATTCCCGATTTGTCCGATGTGCAAGTCATCATTTATACCGAATACCCCGGCCAGGCGCCACAGGTGGTTGAGGATCAGGTCACTTATCCGCTTACCACCGCCATGCTGGCGGTGCCGCGCGCAAAGGTCGTGCGCGGACAGTCGGCGTTCGGGGTTTCGTTCATTTATGTTATTTTTGAAGATGGCACCGATATTTACTGGGCGCGGTCGCGCGTGCTGGAGTATTTGAGTTTTGCGGCGAACCAGTTGCCACAGGATGTGCGACCTGCGCTTGGCCCGGATGCAACCGGCGTCGGCTGGATTTATCAGTATGTTGTCACCGCCAAAAACCGTACACTGGACGAATTGCGCACCATTCAGGACTGGTTTCTGCGTTATCAATTAACCACCACCCACGGTATATCCGAAATTGCCAGTGTCGGAGGTTTTGTCAAAACTTATCAGATCACGGTCGATCCGCGCCGCCTGCAAGCCTATGACATTCCTTTGAAACGTATCACGGAGGTGATTGCCGCCAGCAATCGCGATGTCGGTGGGCGCGTGATCGAACTGGCGGAAACCGAATACATGGTGCGGGGTCGGGGTTATCTACGTGGCATCAGCGATCTGGAGAATCTGGTGGTGCGGGCGCATATCGGCATGCCTGTGCTGCTGCGTGATATCGCCCGCGTGGAATTGGTACCCGGTGAACGCCGCGGCATCACGGAGCTGAACGGCGAAGGGGAAGCAGTTTCCGGCATCGCAGTGGCGCGCTATGGCGAGAATGCACTGGATGTCATTCACGATCTTGAAGCAAAAATTGACCAGATCAAATCCGGATTGCCGCAGGATGTTTCAGTCAAATCGGTATACAACCGTTCGGAACTGATCCACCGCGCCATTGCGACACTGAAGGAAATATTCATCGAGCAGATCATCATCATCGCATTGGTGTGCGCAGTATTTCTGATGCACGTGCGCAGCGCGCTGGTGGCGATCATCATGCTGCCCATCGGCGTGTTGATCGCATTTATTGCCATGGGGCAACTCGGCATTAACTCCAACATTATGAGCCTGGCCGGAATTGCCTTGGCGATTGCGGAAATGACGGATGCTGCCATAGTCATGGTGGAAAATGCGCATAAGCATCTGGCGCGGCTTAAACCGGGAGAATCGCGCACCGACGCGATAATCACCGCTTGTAAGGAAGTCGGGCCGTCATTGTTTTTCAGCTTATTAATCATTACGGTATCGTTTCTTCCGGTGTTCGCGCTGGAAGCCCAGGAAGGTCGCATGTTCCAGCCGCTCGCGTATACCAAAACCTTTGCCATGGCCGGTGCGGCTATTTTATCGATTACGCTGGTTCCGGTGCTGATACTGCTGCTGATCCGTGGCCGCATTCCGCGCGAGCAAGACAATCCGCTGGGCCGCCTGATGATTCGCTGCTATCAACCGATAGTCGCGGGCGTGATGCACTGGAAAAAAACCATACTGGTGATTGCATTGGGCGTGCTGGCTGTGACGCTTTATCCGGCCATGCGGCTGGGCACCGAATTCATGCCGACATTAAACGAGGGCACGTTGCTGTACATGCCCGTCACGTTGCCGGGCATTTCGGTGACCAAGGCGGCGGAAACGATGCAGACGCAAAACAAAATCATCATGAGTTTTCCGGAAGTGGCCTCGGTGTTCGGCAAGGCGGGACGTGCCGATACCGCGACCGATCCGGCACCTCTGGAAATGACTGAAACCATCATCAACCTGAAACCGGAGCATGAATGGCGTCCCGGTTTGACCATCGATCAACTGATTGCCGAACTCGATCAGGCACTGCAAATTCCCGGTGTCGCGAATGCCTGGACCATGCCGATCAAAAACCGCATCGATATGCTCGCCACCGGCATTCGCACGCCGGTCGGCATCAAGGTATTCGGTAACAATCTGACGGAAATCGAAACCATCGCCCGGCAAATCGAAGCCGTGGTGAAAACCGTGCCCGGCACTGCCAGTGCGTATGCCGAGCGCATCACCGGCGGCTATTACCTGGATATCGAACCGGATCGGCTGGCATTGGCGCGTTACGGCCTGGCGGTGGGGGATCTGCTTGATGTCATTTCCGTGGCATTGGGCGGGGAAGTCATTACCACCACGGTGGAAGGCCGCGAGCGCTTTGATGTCGCGATCCGCTATCCGCGCGAACTGCGCAGCGACCCGCAGGCTATCGCCACGCAAGTGCTGGTACCCGCGATGGGCGGCACCATGGTGCCGCTGGGTCAATTGGCACAAGTCAAGCTGGTGCAAGGGCCGCCCAGTATCCGCACCGAAAACGCTCTGCTGTCGGCTTACATCTTCATCGATATCCGCGACCGCGACATCGGCGGTTACATCGCTGATGCGCAACAAGCCGTGCAAAAGCAGGTACAGTTTCCGCCAGGATACTACGCAACCTGGAGCGGTCAATTTGAATACATGCAGCGTGCCACTGAAAAATTGAAACTGGTGATTCCGCTGACAATACTGATGGTGTTCTTGCTGGTTTACTTGAATTTCGGCCGCCTGACTGAAACGCTGATCGTCATGCTGTCGATACCGTTTTCTGTGGTCGGCGGCATCTGGCTGATGTACTGGCTTGATTACAACCTGAGCATTGCCGCGGTGGTCGGATTCATCGGCCTGATCGGCATCGCCGCAGAATCCGGCATGGTGATGCTGACCTTCATCGATCAATCGCTCACCACCATCGCCCGGCAACGCAAAGCAATGGACGAGCAGGTATCCCTTAAGGATTTGTATGACGCCGTGGTGCAAGGCGCCGTTTACCGCATCCGCCCGGTAATGATGACGATCGCAGGCAGCGTGATCGGCTTGCTGCCGGTCATGCTCAGCACCGGCACCGGCTCTGAAGTGATGCGCCGCATCGCCGCTCCCATGGTCGGCGGCATGGTTTCCGCAACGATCCTGACATTGATCATTTTCCCGGCGGTGTATGCTTTAGTGAAGGAGATACCGCTGCGGCGTGGATAAAGACGGATATATCCAACACATTCATGCTCGGCTGCCTTCGATCATGAGCTGGTTCACTTCGGTGAACCAGCTGCAATCACGATAAGGCTTATTTTGCAGCAGCTTTTTATAACGCTCGGGTAAATGGCGCGCAATCGCCTGGAATTCCTGTTTATCCTGTTGCGTGACGAGGGTCGGGTCGATAAACGGAGTTTGGTTGCGGCGCAGATCCATCTTAAAGACCGGCTGATGCGGCAAATCAAAAAATCTGACCATGTTCTTCAGCACCGCTTCCTGTTTCAGATCCACGCCAACATCGATAAAAAACACGCGTGCTTGCCAGCGATGGTCGTGAATTAACTGCATCGCGCGGTACTCAATTTCCAGCCACTGCAACAGATAAAACTGAAAGCGGCTGAGTGATGACGGATAGTGTCGGAATACATCTTCCTGCCCGGTCAATGCCCAGCGGAAATAGCGCTCGCCGGTATCGCTGGTGTAATCGGCAAATGGAAAATGCCACTTGCGTATCATCTGCTCGCGCACATATTCGCTTTTTGCCACCCGTAACGGATGGCGCACCAAATGAATAAAACCAGGGTTGTTTAACAGTGCTCCGGCATGACGATTGAAGGCCTTGAGGAAAGCATGATTGGATTCAAAATAAACTGGTTCCTTGCGGCTGACGATAAAACGGCACTTGCGCTCCAGCACCGGCAATAAGGCGCGGTCGTTATGCCGCGTATTCCAGGCGATCGGCTTGCCAAACAGCGTGGGGTTTCCAAACGTAAAATAGGGCTCGTGCGTGCTGTAACACTGCGTAATGTTCTTGGCGAAGAAATCGGCAAGATAACTCGTGCCCGAGCGGCCGCTGGCAAGGGTGAACAGGACAAGCTGAGTGCGATTCATACATTCGTTCAGAAAGCTATTGCCTGCTCAACCACAACATCCGCCAGTTTTTTCTGTAACTGACTGGCTTGCGTGATAGTGGATTTGAGTTGGTCGCAGAGAGACATGAGTTCGTCGACTTTGGCGACGATGCGGTGTTGCTCGGGGAGGGGTGGAAGTGGGAAAACAAATTGTTCAATTTCCGATAAATAAAGACAAGGTTGCGCGCCTCCACGTTTTCTTGCGTGAATTGATTCTTGAAGCAGGTTTGAATCCATTGCCTGCTTTAAATAGTAACTGTTGAATAGCAATGGTTTTATAAGCGCTACACTTCTCACTAACGCAAAATTTGAATCAACAGGGACGAGAGATGTTCGTCCGATAGTTCCTCCAACAGAAACAATGAGTAGGTCACCAGTGTCCGGGCAGCAACGTTCCCTGGAGTTCAGATAATCTTGTTCAGAAATGAAGTCACAATTATCGAAATCCAGATAGCCATCACGAACATTTTTGGCAGAAAATAGCCTGAAGCCTTCTAAAATTCTTAGTGGTGTTTTGTGATCGCCATCAGTTATCTTTGATGTAATCTCGTCAAGCCTCACCCACATCCATCCCTGCGGCAATACAAACGATTTTTCCTCCTCTGAAATTCCTCGTTGAATCCCCCCCGGCCCCCCTTTTTCAAAGGGGGGGGTGGAGTTAGGGTTAGGGGTGGAATTAGAAAGAGGGGGAGTAGAAAAAGTGGTTGTAGTGGGATTGATTGAGGTTGCTGCAGCTGAACCTGTTTCCCCCCTTGGTAAAAGGGGGGTTAGGGGGGATTTGCCTTTCTTGATCTTCCCCTCAGCCATCAACCTGGCTTTTTCCGCCTGGATGCGCTCGAGCAATTCATTGGCCGGTTCATCGGTTGGGTCTTGCGGCACGAGTTTGCCCATCACCGCGAGTTGTAGCAGGGTTTGCTTGAGTGCGTCGATGCTGGCTTCGGTGGTGAATAAAGTATCAAAATGCGCAGCAATGCGCTGCCAATTGGCGCTGAAGTCATCCGCGCTTTGCGATTGAGTCAATGTGCCGAGCAGATGATTTACCAGTTTTTCGTGCGCTTCAGCGGCGTTGCTGTGCTGCGTTTCCAGTTGATCGCACAGCGCCATCAGTTCATCGACTTTGGTTACGATGCGATGTTGTTCGGGGAGGGGTGGGAGTGAAGTTAGTGTAGTTTTGAGATTATTTTGTGTTATTTGATTAATAGTTGTAGTTGAAACACCATCTAAGAGGCTTCTAAAAATAGGTGAATTCAAAAAAACTTGAACATAAAAATTAAGTGGGCTCTTGTATATCGCCATAAATGCACCAAAAACCATAGGTTCATTTAGATTCTCGATCATCGCAGTTTTGCCAACTAATGATTTACTACCATTTCGAGCGCAAATTAATAGATCGCCTTCATCAACAAATAAGTTACTTTTGATATTTCCACTAACCCTTATCAAATCCAATAGATCAATTTTTCCATTTTGGATATTAGAAGAGCGTAAAACGGGAATTCCATTATCAGAAATATCTTTGGGTGAATATGTCAATCCTATAAAAGTGCTTCCAATATCGTCTAATCTCACCCACTCCCACCCTTGCGGCAGTTCAAACGGTTTTTCCTCATCCAAAATTGGCGGTATCGGTTTATCTTTCTTGATTTTGCCTTTCGCTATCAGCTTTGCTTTTTCTATCTGTATCCGCTTGATTAACTCACCAGCTGGTTCATCGTTCGGATCTTGTGGCACCAATTTTCCGCGCACCGCCAGTTCCAGAATCAGTTCGCGCAGTTTCTGGACGCCGTATACGCTGGCGCCATTTCTGCCAGTGCGGCCACGGCCTGATTTCTTTTCTGTTTCGGCGCTGGTCCAGATGTCGAGGTGGTGAATCCATCCTAGCTCTCTTGGAATCCCCCCTAGCCCCCCTTTTTCAAAGGGGGGGATGGTGGTTGTGGGTGTTGCGGGGGGTGTTTTTGATGTGGATGTTTTAGTGTCCCGATTTTTGTCAGAATCAATTCCCGGAGTTTCAGCGCTCATACTCCACCCCCCTTTTCCAAAGGGGGGGTGGTGGTTGTGGGTGTTGCGGGGGGTGTTTTTGATGTGGATGTTTTAGTGTCCCGATTTTTGTCAGAATCAATTCCCGGAGTTTCAGCGCTCATACTCCACCCCCCTTTGAAAAAGGGGGGCTAGGGGGGATTAAAAGGACTCCCTTCTCAACCGCTTCAAAAACCACCCTCATCACCGCATCCAGTTCTTGCATAACCTGCCGGTTGTCAAAGCGCAACACTCGTAAACCCAATGATTCCAATATCCGGTCTCGTTCCGCGTCGCTGGCCTGGTGATTCGGTTCAAAATGTTGCGAGCCGTCCAGTTCGATGACGAGATTGGCTGCTGCGCAATAGAAATCGACGATGTAGTTGGCCAAGGGCTTCTGGCGGTAAAACTGCACGCCTAAAATTTGCTTGCGGCGCAATTTTGACCAGAGCAATTGTTCAGCATCGGTCATGTTGCTGCGCAGGTTGCGGGCGAAGGGTTTCAGAATTGGTTTGTAGGGTTGCATAATAATCCCCCTAGCCCCCCTTTTTCAACGGGGAGGACTTTTGTGCCGTACCTTGGTCGATTGAAGATGTTAATGCTGTGCCTAGTGTGTTTTTTAGCTGACTGCGTAGAGTAGCAATGTCATTTTGCATCGCGTGATATTGCGCCAGCAGCACGTCCGGGTCGTGAATTTCAAGTTCCCCAATATGCGGGTTTTTGCAGTCGAGGTTGTAGTTGCGCGCCTGAATGTCTGCCAGATCGATTCTCCAGGCGTATTCATTTTCCACGCGTTGTTTGAAACCGTCTTCCTCCCTGCCCCACCATGCAGCCTCGACATCAAATTCTTCAATCTTCATTGGCTTAGTCTTGTTGTAGCTTTTCACCCCGGGCGGATACGGGTGTTGGTAAAACCAAATTTGCTCAGTGGGTGTGCCTTTGCTGAAAAACAGCAGATTGGTCTTGATCCCGGTGTACGGGCTGAATACGCCGTTGGGCAGGCGCACGATGGTGTGCAGGTTGCATTCCTGCAGCAGTTTTTCCTTGATGCGCGTTTTGATGCCTTCACCGAACAGGAAGCCATCGGGGAGAACCAGTGCGGCGCGGCCACCGGGCTTGAGCAGTTGCATGATCAGCACCAAAAACAGATCGGCAGTTTCGCGCGTGCGGAACGCCGTCGGGAAATTGGTTTCAATGCCGTCTTCTTCCATACCGCCAAACGGCGGATTGGTGATGACCACATCGACGCGTTCTTTGGGTGACCAGCTGATGAGCGGTCGCGCCAGCGAATTATCGTGACGGATATTGCTCGGCACTTCGATGCCGTGCAGGATCATGTTGGTGGTGCACAGCAGATGCGGCAACGGTTTTTTTTCGATGCCGAAAATGCTGGCCTGCAGTTGCGCTTCGTTTTCCACCGTTTTTACATCCTGCTTGCGCATGTGTTCGATGGCGCAGGAAAGAAAACCGCCGGTACCGCAGGCCGGGTCCATGATTTTCTCACCCAGACGCGGGTTGACCCTGCGCACGATGAATTCGGTGACCGCACGCGGGGTGTAAAACTCGCCTGCGTTTCCGGCTGCCTGTAAATCGCGCAGCAGTTGTTCGTACATATCGCCGAACAGGTGGCGTTCCTGGGCCTTGTTGAAATCCACGCCTTCCTGAATCTTGTTGATTACCTGCCGGATCAACTGGCCGGATTTCATATAGTTGTAGGCGTCTTCGAATACCGAGCGGATCACATAGGCGCGCTGATCGCCGCCTTTGGCTTCGAGTTGCTGCAAAGCGGGGAACAGATCGTTATCGAGAAATTGCTTGAGCGCATCGCCGGTCATGCCTTCGGCATCGGCGGCCCAGTTGCGCCAGCGGAATTTCTCCGGCAACGGCGACTGGTAGTCGTCCTGCAGTAGCTCCCACTCATTTTCGCGGTCGTCAAAAATTTTCAGAAACAACATCCATACCAGTTGGCTCAGGCGCTGGGCGTCACCGTCGACGCCCACATCCTTGCGCATGATGTCCTGGATTGATTTGATAGTGGAGGAAATGCTCATCAGTTAAATGGTTTTGGGTTCATGTTCAATCAGGCGTAAAGATTTTGTTCCAGCTCATGCAGCGCTTCCAAGTAGGCGGCCTTGCCGCCAAAGATGGACACCAATTCATTGGCCGTGCCCATGTCTTTGAAGGGGTCGAGCGTGAGGATTTTGATGTCTTCGATGTTTTCTATGCCGGTATCGGCATATTTATCCAGCAAACTTTCCAATACCTGGCGTGCTTGTTCGCTGTATTTGGCAAAGTAGTTGCGTTTCTTCACATTTTCAGCGCGTTCGCGACGGGTCAGCGGTGGCTGGTCAAAGGCGACATGGCAGATCAGGTCGAATGCATCAAAATCCTTGCCCACCTCGTCAGCCAGGGGTACCAGCAATACGCCATGTTGTTCCAGTTCCTGCAAAAGGGTGGCCTTGCGTTCGGACTGGCTCCAGCGCTGCAGAAATTCATCGAGTGAGGCATAATCCTTGCGTACCGTGTGGCGCGTGTAGTCCTTGAGGGATTCGGTAATCAGCTTGCCCTCCGGTCCGTAGTATTGCACCCGTTCGGCAATAATATGCACGGTGACATCGCCCATGACGTATTTTACTCGGCGGGTGTCGAATGGTTCTAATCCCCCCTCGATCCCCCCCTTTTTCTAAGGGGGGAAGCGGTGTGCCGTTTTCATCGAGGTTAATTTCGAGCTCTTCATCGGGTGGCACGGGACACTCATTGCTTTTGGGTTCGTAGATCATCACGGGGTCGCCGTCGAAATCCTTGTCGGCGAATAATTCTGTGGCTTTTTTGAAGTCCATGATGGTGAACCAGAACTTACCATATTCCTCGTTAATGCGGGTGCCGCGTCCGATAATTTGTTTGAATTCGGTCATTGATCTGATGTGCTGATCCAGCACCACCAATTTGCAGGTTTGGGCGTCGACGCCGGTTGTCATCAGCTTGGATGTGGTGGCGATTACCGGGTAGCGTTCTTCCGGATTGATAAAATTATCCAGTTCAGCCTTGCCTTCGATGTCATCGCCGGTGATGCGCATCACGTATTTGCGGTTTTTTTTCACTTCTTCCGGATTGAGATTTACTAACGCCTGGCGCATGCGCTCGGCGTGGTCGATGTCGTCACAAAACACGATGGTTTTGGCATAGGGGTCTGTTGCCGTGAGGAATTCGGTAATTTTCCGGGCCACCAGTTCGGTGCGCTGTTCCAGTACCAGCGTACGGTCCATGTCGTTCAGATTGTAGATGCGGTCTTCAATCAACTCACCATGCTTGTCGGTCTGGCCTTTGCTGGGCCGCCAGCCTTGCAAATCCTTGTCGATGTCGATACGCACGACTTTGTAAGGTGCCAGAAAGCCGTCTTCAATGCCCTGTTTTAACGTATAGCTGTAAACGGGTTCACCAAAGTAATGAATGCTGGAAACATCCCTGGTTTCTTTCGGCGTAGCGGTTAAGCCGATGTGCGTGGCAGCGGAAAAATATGCCAGGATTTCGCGCCAGGCGGAATCTTCCGCTGCGCTGCCGCGATGGCATTCATCAATCACGATCAGGTCAAAAAAATCCGTCGAGAATTGCTTGTAGATGTTTTGTTCTTCTTCGCTGCCGGTCACGGCCTGATACAACGATAGGTAAATCTCGTAACTTTTGTCGATCTGGCGCTTGCTGATTTTGGTCATGGCTGCGCCAAACGGTTTGAAATCGTTATTCTTGGTCTGGTCGACCAGAATATTGCGATCGGCCAGAAACAGGATACGTTTTTTTGCGCCGGATTTCCACAGCCGCCAGATGATCTGAAA
>NZ_PXXU01000149.1 GCF_003011925.2 Nitrosomonas supralitoralis | reverse complement strand
AACTTATTATACCAATTCAGGGCAAATCAGGCCGCCTCAATTAGATGTTAACGGGTCAGTAGTGAAATCGGATGTATCGATGATCGCTTAATGTGGCAAGGCCATAAATATGTAGTAAAATATACTACTAAGTATGATTGTTTACACATTTACTGGAGAGTAAAAATGCCAATGGTTAAAAAAAGCATTTCAGTTACCACCCAGCAAGATAGCTGGATCAAGGCACAGATCAAAACGGGGCATTTCGGCAATGAAAGCGAAGTTATCCGTGAATTGATTCGCGAACGGCAAATCCGCGAACAAGAAACTCCAGAAGAAATTGCAGCTATTCGAGCTGCGCTCATCAAGGGCGAGCAAAGCGGGTTTTCTAACCGCAGCGTCGAAGAAATCTGGGAAGAGGCAAGATTCCGGCACAAGAATACACATGCCTGAGTATCGCCTTACAGGAGCCGCTGAGGAAGACTTAATAGAAATTGCTCAGTATGGTGATGAGCATTTCGGAATTGCACAGTCCGATAGATACCGCGAACAACTCAAAAAGAGATTTTCGCAATTGGCGGCGCACCCTTTACGATATGCCGCCGTTGACCACATCTATAGCGGATACAGACGTAGCGTGTGCGGTGCTCATTCAATTTATTACCGTATTGATCAGACCGAGATTATCATTGTGCGAATATTAGGCCGCCAAGACCCATCAAAAGCGTTCGAAGAAAAATCCGTATGAATGAACGAACAGCCAGTATTTTTTACGCCAACACAATTCGATGACCGAAATCAACAAAAAATCCATCGATAACTCCGCATAGAGGCCGCGACCTGTGACCGAACATCTCGAACCGGCTAGTACATATTCATGCAATGTTGCACGCTAAAGAACTTAATTTTAACCTCATCATTTCCTTCAACAATTTAATCACCCCAAGTAAAAAGCGGCTCAACCACATGCCGAATCTGCGCATGTGCAATCAACCCAAAATATCGTGCATCAAAAGAATTCGGATTGACATCGGACATCAGCAGATATTCAGAATCATTAAGCATCTTCTCATCCAAACGATATGGCGGCATTTCATGACCATTACCATCCGCGCTGATCTGCGCACTGTTGGGCATCAATTCACCATTGACAACGATCCCTGCCCTACCAATAGAAACCCTATCCCCCGCTTGCGCAAACACACGCTTCAGTAACATCCCATAACCCCCCGGACAGTTGCCCGTGCTGATGGTGTTTCGCATCATGGCCATCTCAAAAACTTCATCTTGCGGCGGACAAAAGGAAACATACACGCCGCGCCCTACCGGTTCATCGATGATCTTGTAAAAACCCACGGGTAAGCTCGGTGTATTATTGTAGTAAATACCGCTGACACGAAAAACAATACTCATCAAGAATATGCCAGCGCTGACAGACAAAACACTGCAAGCCAGGATACGGAGTCCATTTTTTA
>NZ_PXXU01000148.1 GCF_003011925.2 Nitrosomonas supralitoralis | reverse complement strand
TGCACAGATTATCACCCGTTACTCTAACCTGACCGATGTAACCTGGAACAACGCAAGCAGAGATATTCTGAACAATCGTATCGTTCCAGATAAAATCGTCTAAACAAAAACCGTATCGTTCCTTGATACAACCTCAGATGTTTTAGACATTATTCCTGCTGCCTTCAACAAGCAGCAGGAATTCTTTTGCAGTGAAGATACCGTATCTCACTGCTTCTTCGCAGATTATTCGGAGCGATCTGAATGATTCTGAATTCATCTGGATAATTCTTCATGGTGGAAACTATCCTCGCGACAATTCAGCAATGGATATCTGTCGATGTATTGATCGGTTTGACAATTGCATCAATTATTGGCTTCATTGCTTCTCTGATCGCGATTCCATGGATTCTGATTCATTTGCCGAGTAATTATTTTGATTTAAGCGTTCCTCGTTACTGGATGAAAGATCGACATCCCGTGCTCCGTATTATCGGCCTGATCGTTAAAAACGTAGTTGGTTTTGTATTCCTGATTGCAGGCTTCCTGATGCTTTTTCTACCGGGACAGGGTTTGCTGACAATGCTGATAGGCTTTTCATTCATGGATTTTCCCAATAAGCGTAGGCTAGAAGCCAGAATTGTCGGGCATCCCACGATATTGAAGATGATTAACGCGGTGCGCAATAAATTTCATAAACCCCCACTGAAGCTTTCACCCAATTCTCATAATCCAACATCACTTTAACTATGGATTGTAGAAAAAATTAATTTTATTCACGTTTCCTTCACAATTTCTTCCCTATTTGTTCATGTATGTAATTCATTGATAATAAATTATAAATACAACTAATGTAGGAAATAACCTACATCAGTTGGTACATAATTAGTACATCATTACTACCAAATAGACGCTATCTGTCACTTACTTTGTGAAATTTTTATGAATATTATCGAATCGTCAAAAATGACAGAATCAGATGAAAAAATAAGAGTATTAAGATAAAGGTATCAATCAGTTGGGGGATAAGTAGTTTTGAACATAAACTTCTAGAGTGTTTTAAATAGCAAATAGAATAAAGCACTCAGGTTCTTGATACAGACATAGAAGAGTAACTAAATTCAAATACTGGCACTGCCACAGCTGTAGCCCTACCATTTTCTTATAGCCGTTAGGCGGATCTCCTACATGCAATGCTGAGAAATGTTCTTAATTGTATTGCATTTCATCTTGTTGGTCCAAAACATAACAATTTTTTTCAGGTTAAGAATTGCTCGATAAATTAGTGTGATCAGAGCGATAGGCGGTGATTTGCCGAGTATCAAAACTCACATGATAAGAAAAAAAGTCAGCGATGATTTTTTCTCGAATTTAAAGAGACTAATCAGTAGCTTTTTAATTTTAGTGTAGTTAGTCAACACAGTACGGAAGGTGTTTAACTTGCTAAATTCAAAGACAATTATGGGGGTTACATAAAATGGCAAATTTCAGCAAAACAGATCTGAATTTTCTT
>NZ_PXXU01000147.1 GCF_003011925.2 Nitrosomonas supralitoralis | reverse complement strand
ATTTTAGGAGGGCTATGAAGCAAAAAACTGTTGAAATTTGCAAATTCCACAATATGAATGGCTTATGGCGCCTATAAATTCACTATCTATCTGATTAATGGATGTTTATCAAATATCAATGGGCAAATTCAACAACTAATTGTTATATAGCCTTCGGAGCATTAAACAATCGCGGAGGACCATATAATTCAAGTTCACACTATCTTTCAAGTTATCTAAAATCGTTAATATTAATTCTTATGCTTTTATGAGAAAGCTTGCAATGATAGCTATCTGGATATCTTATAATATTAGATAGCCTGTTAGATATCAGAATATAAAATTATTCCTGAGAAACTAAGAGTATCATCAAGTCACGGAAATAGAGACCTTTGTACGGGAAAGCCTCAAGCTAAGTGCAATGTATAGTAAAATATATTTCTAATCAGTTGGCTGGGTGTAAGTGTGAGTATGAGCTTTTCAGATTTTGATGTCTTTTACTGCACTCATAAAGGTAACTTCAAGAATCAGGTTGACAATTTGAGCGATTGGAAGCCCATCGGAAAAGCCCTTGCTAACCTGTACGTCATGCGCTTACTTAATTTATCTCTCGAAGATGTACCTGATCATTCAGTGCTGTCTCGATTTAGAGCTCGTTTAACCGCTGCTAAAGTGAGGGATAACTCGCTGGAACAGATCAATCAACAAATCAGCGTGCTCAATATTAGCGTCACGACATGCTGCCACATTGACGGGAGCGTTTCATATATAGCTCGCTCAAACCGAAGCCTAAGCTGTCTTATGGAGTGGTAAATGGTCGCGAGAAGAGCAAGATGATGAGCAATCAGCCAAAGCGGTAATGCAAGTAGTTGATGTGATTCAACCGGGAGTGGATGCGGTAGCTCACTGGGTAGAAAAGGCGACAAATCAGTGTTTGGCTATTAAAAACGCATGGTCGTTGATGACTACGGTTTGGTGATGATGGTATAAACCAAGAGCGTGAGTAGTGCACAAACATTGTGTTTGGGAAGATAAGGAAAGGCAAGAGAGGTGAAATGCGCTTAATTTACTTCTACCATACAGAACAATGCTGGCCTTGTATGAAAAAACAGAACAAGAAGATTTGTCAGAAGCAGATAAGAATATTGTTAGGCAGCTGATTAAGTAGATTAATAAATGATGGAAAAAAGTGATTTGCTTGGCATTGACTTACAAGAAGAATTAGCGGCGATACGTCAGCATAAGTCAGGAAAGGATATTTTGCGTACCAGAAAATTAGAAAGCCCTTCGGATGCAGCAACGATACGTCATAGACTAGGGCTAACACAAGAAGCGTTTGCGGCTCTGATAGGGGTATCAGTGCAAACGCTACGTAATTGGGAGCAGGGAACACGCCAGCCCCGCGGAGCTGCTTTGGCACTTTTGCGAATTGTAGAGAAACATCCAACCGTATTATTTTCTTAAGTTTTGTACAAAAGTTGAGCTTAATCCGGCAAAGGTAGGAAATTCGAAGAACGT
>NZ_PXXU01000146.1 GCF_003011925.2 Nitrosomonas supralitoralis | reverse complement strand
GATTGGTTTATGGCTATGCAACAGGTACCTTTTCCAGCCGTAAGATTGAGCGGGCGACGCATGAGTCGGTACCATTTCCTTTTGATGCGGCAAATCAACACCCGGATCACGACACGATAGCAAATTTCCGCAAAACCTTTTTGCTGGAATTGCAGGGATTGTTTGTGCAAGTGCTGGCCATAGCCCAAGAGATGAAGTTGTTTAAATTGGGAAACATATCGCTGGATGGTACCAAAATCAAAGCTAATGCATCAAAGAACAAAGCGCTGTCGAATGGACGCATTGAGAAGCTGGAAGCACAGTTACGAGAAGAAGTTCAATTTTTGCTGAACAAGGCAGAGCAAACCGATGAGCAGGAATCTGAGCATGATTTTGACTTGCCGGCAGAAATCGCACGTCGCGAACAACGTCTTGAAGCCTTGGCTGCAGCGAAAGCCAAAATAGCCGAGCGCGTCCAGGCACGTGACCAACAAGCACAGAAAGATTATGAGGAAAAGATTGCTCGCCGGGAAGCACAACAAAAGACGGGACAAAAACCACGTGGACGGAAACCCAAAGCACCGGAAACCGGCTCTTGCGCCAAAGATCAAATCAATCTTACCGATGAACAATCACGTATCATGCCCAGCGGGGACGGTTTCATACAAGGCTATAACGGCCAAACGGTCGTCGATGTCGAGAGCATGCTCATTATCGCTACCAGCCTAACCACGGAAACCAATGACAAGCAACGCGTCGAACCGATGCTCGGAGCATTGAACAAACTGGAAAATCAGTTCGGCAAAGCGGCTACTTTGCTAGCCGATAATGGTTATTTTAGCCAAAACAACGTTAAGGCTTGTGTTGAATATGGCATCACTCCTCTCATTGCGCTGGGACGTGAAACCCATCATCTGCCCATAGCATAGCGGCTGCAACCGGATGCCCCCGAACCTCAGACGGACGATCCTTTGGTTATGATGACGTACCAACTCAAAACACAGGCAGGCCGCGAACTTTACGGTAGACGAAAATGCACTGTCGAGCCCGTGTTCGGCATTATCAAACAGGTATTAGGTTTTCGCCAGTTCTTGATGCGAGGAATTCAAGCAGTAGCGGTCGAATGGAAATTGGTTGCTATGGCTTATAACTTCAAACGGATGTATGCAATGGCAACAGGATAAATAGAAATCCACAGAAAAGGCCAAGGAGCCTTTGTCCTGACGAGAATTGAGCTTAAAAATAACGATAGAGAAGCATTCGGCTTTACTTAGAAGCGTCACGAATAACTTACATCGCGAAAAATGAAGCTCGTTATCAATATGCACCTTGATACTTGACCTACCCGACAGACTCCTAGGATACAAAAAATCCAAATCAATATGAGGCAGAAACAGAAAAATCGGAGAAAGTTGCTTAACTGGATTGTCAAGAATTAGTTGACCACGTCAGATGAAGCTGGCAGAAGCTTTTAAACTAAAACTCTCTACTGTAAGCTTTCATTAAAAAGGGGGGATTACCATGCGTGAGACACCCATTTTTACAAACTTGATATGCTTCTTTAAATCTCATTTTCCG
>NZ_PXXU01000145.1 GCF_003011925.2 Nitrosomonas supralitoralis | reverse complement strand
TAATTATCAGAATATGCGGGAGAAATTGCTCGTCTGGAAAATGAATTGGAACAAAGCCAAAGGATCATTACAGAAATCGAAACGCGACTTTCCGCCTTTACAACCCAGATTTCAGAACTCACCACACAGAATATCGCGCTCGAAACGCGCCTCTCGGATCGTGAAAACGAATTGGAGCGCTTGCGATCTGATTATAATAAATTACAAGCTGAGCTTATTGTGATTGCAAAAACCAATGCCAAACAAAACAAATAAAGCCGTCTGGTGTTAACTTTGTATCTTCTGATTAGAAGGCAATTATCCTGTTCGCGTTGGCTTACCAAAACTTAAGAGTCGTTGAAATTATTTTTACTCCGCCATTGAAAACTAGGCCGTTGGAAGGCACCAACAACAAGATTAAAACCTTGCACAAAATGGCCTATGGTTTCAGAGATATCTCGAGTTCTTTAAACTTAAAATTATGACGCTGCATGAAACTAATTACGTTCTTGTCGGTTGAACCAGAAAGGACGTATTTGCTGGATGAACCGAATAAAGGTTTTCCGCACCCTCAAGCAACATCAAAGTCCCCATGCCTCATTTCCTGTAATGTCAGATGACGACCAAGTATTTAGTAGAGCAGGGACGCCTAAGAATCACTGTGCTTGATCCTATGCATGTTTTGCTTCAACCATACATGTCGGATTATTCGGACAAAATACTTGAGAAACTAAGCGATAATTGAGCCACACGGAATGTTATAAGATATTTTTTTTAGGTGCGCCACCGTACATATTTAATTGTATGAAAACGATACTGTAATGAAATAGATTCTTTATGGAGATCAGTTGAGATTAAATGAAGAATCGAGACGTGCCCCGACAATCTAAGTAGTGGCCGAAAAAGAAAATAAATTTGTAGGCCTTTTGTAAGGGAAGTACGAAATGGTAGGACTTTTTAGCCAATGCGATTAATAACGACAGTATTTTTATTGCATATGCAGAATAAACTTTTTTAACTATTCAGTAGGAGCAATTGATATGAGTATAAGTATAGATGACGAATCCACCGGGCAAGATGATTTCATCGGCGACGATAATAATGACCATTTCCACGCAGGTGACGGAGATAATACTCTCACTGGCGGCGGCGGCGATGACGGACTTGATGGGGGGGCTGGCAATGATGTTTTGACAGGTGATTTAGGTAATGACGTTCTCATTGGCGGAGAGGGGAATGATAATCTCAACGGTGGTGATGGCGATGATCATTTGGACGGAGGTGAGGGGGATGATGTTCTAATAGGCGATTTAGGCGATGACGTTCTCCATGCGGGTGGGGGTAATGATGATTTAACTGGCGGCGCCGGTAACGATCAGTTCAGTTTTTATGCTGCTGGTAATTTCACTGTGCAAGACTTTGATGCTTCCGCAGATTTATTGGTTTTTGAATCAGATTCAACCGGTATTGATAGTCTTGAGAAATTACTATCAGAGATTAGTAGCTTCGAAGATACCAGTGAAGGTGTTGTTGTTCATTTTGTTAATGATGTCGCATCTATCACTCTAATTGGAATACAGTCAAATGATTTATCTGCGGACATGGTGGGCTTTTCTTAAGGAGCAAGTCTAAACTCGTA
>NZ_PXXU01000144.1 GCF_003011925.2 Nitrosomonas supralitoralis | reverse complement strand
TTAAAAGATCAAGGTCAAATAAAATTTTTAGAAGCTGACCACTTATTATCTAGTTTGCTTATAGATGAAGGTCTGGATGAAGAATTTTTTCAGGAACATATTGCTGACCCGCTTGAATCTTTACGATTAAGGTTTGGGAAAGTTAGAGTTTTTGGTGGAATGGTAGCTATGCTTTGGCAAGAAGGCAAACATAAAGCGGCTATTCAACTGGAAGAGTTATGGGTTAATTTAACCCATAAACAAGAATTCTCCCTTCTTTGCTCGTATTCCCTTGGCTTTCAACATCCTTCAACCTTTGAGGATTCCTTGCATTTAATTAGTGAATGTCATAAGCATCTAATTCCAAATAAAAAACATGAATCTACTGTTTCGAGTGAAGAATCGGATGTGGTAAATGCTCTAGAAATAGCCTGGAATCGGATGGCAGAAAAATTTGCCTATTCCCAAACCCCGCGGATTCAATTAAGCTCATCTAATAATTAAATTTTAAACCGTTTCAAGCAAATAAATTATTTCCAAAAAAATAATGATTCATTTAATATTTTATTGTAAATAGTAATTTAGAAGTTAAATGAACACATTAAATTGCGCTGAAGGCTTCTCCTCGCAATTTTTATTTGTGTAACTTGCAAATGAATTTATTAAATGAATATATTTTTCTTTCATTGCTAAAATGCATCCGCGAATTAAAAATATCCTAAAGTGAATTAAATAATTGCTTTACCCCTTGCGGAACATTAGATAGTTCTGGATAAAACAGCGTCCATATCATTCCTCCAATAAGGACGCTAGTCAGAATTAATAAGAAAAATAAAAGTAAAGTTATAGGGCTAGATTTCTTCTGGGAATCATTAATTTCATCGAATGACATATAAAATCCTGAATAGAGCAATTTTTCATTATGTCATCATTAAGATCTGGTCTCGGTGCGTCTTCTAACAATTTAGATCTCTCCATTGAGAAACTACATTGAACTAAGTTTCATTTGAAAATTAATCTTTTAGCAAAGATATCTTTAGAGAGATTGAATTAGCTGTTCTCCTTGACTTGACGCCTTATTGACTGCAGGTGAGACTGGCCAGAATTGCATTTTCTCAGAATCATAGGGCTTAAGAAAAAACTCCAAAATTTCAGCTGATAATTTCTCTGGGTTCAGCCAAGCATCTATTGATTCATAAGGAAGGATTGCAGGCATTCGGTTATGAGCAGGCCGCATTAGTTCATTACATTCGGAGTGATGATTGAGCAACTTATAATATCGATATCGTTAATTGTAGCGATTATCCATATTCCCGCAAAAGACATAGGGCAACCATCATCCTTAGATGAAATATAATAATATGTTGTTTATGCGTGGCGTCTTTAGGTGATTTCCATTCATAAATCCAGTGACCGGTATTATGCATCTTTGAGTATGAAATTCATTTTTTGAAAATTGGGTTTATTGAGACTGTTTCAGCTCGTGCATTATTGAGTAAAGGTAATTTTCTTAATATCCTTTACCCAGCGAGGAACAAAACTCCATTGCATGAATAAACCCTCTCGTTCTTCCCTAGACTCCCGTATGAGTATTGGACCTGGGGGCAATATTGAACCATGGTAGTACTTCTGGCATTGATGCCGCTTTGTACCATTCC
>NZ_PXXU01000143.1 GCF_003011925.2 Nitrosomonas supralitoralis | reverse complement strand
CACGGTTTTTGCCACGACCAAGGGAGATGGCATCTATCGATCATTAGATCAGGGAAATACCTGGGAGCTTTTTAATACCGGCCTTTTCAATCTAAGAGTCAATAAATTAACTATTGCAAAGCTGGGAAATAATGACTATGTGCTTTTCTTGAATACATTGAACGGTCAACTTTACCGACGTTCCAAAACAGACGCAGCTTGGACTAGAGTGCAAAATACATCTGCGGGCATACAGCGGGTTGCGGTATCGTCCAGTTTTACGACTGACCAGACAGCTATTTCAGTGAGCAAAAATGGAACCCTGCAGAAATCCACCGATGGAGGTTTTACCTGGAGCAGTCTCGGAAACCCGACCGGTTCAACCGTGTACGATATTGCAATTTCGGGAGGAAACCCTAAGGAGGTATTTCTAGCCACTGACAATGGAATTTTTTACAGCAATAACACGGGCACCACATTTACCAGCAAGCCAGCCAATCTGCCATTGGAAGCCATCAATAATGTGTCGCTTTCTCCAAACTATCTAGTTGATCGTACAGTTTTCTGTACCAGCTTAACAAATGCTGTATACAAATCAATCAATGGCGGCAACAGCTGGACGCTCCATGTCTCCGGGGCCAAAGTTACCGGACAAACAAATCCAGTCAATGAATTCAGCGAACTGCAGGTATCAAACACATTTCTGATCGATCAGGCAGTTTTTCTCTCTGCGTATGATGGCTTTTTCATCTCGAAAGATGGCGGCATCACTTGGAGCCAAAAACAAACTCGCAAAAATCTGCTCACAGCTTTAGCCTTGTCGCCAAATTTCATCGATGATCAAAGCGTGATTGCAGCAACATACTTCGGCGGAGGCTTATATCTCTCTTCCGATCGTGGTACAACCTGGACCATCGATAGAACCGGTTGGCCAGTTCCAAAAAGTATAGATCTTCCAATGAGCGCTTTCGATGTTGATTTTGCCAAGAATCAGGCCGGCCCGCCTACGCTGGTTGCCACACGCAATACCACACATATTGGATTTTCCAATGACCTCGGACAAAACTGGACTGTAAAAGCTATTCCAAAAATACCTGAAATATCGCCCTTTTCCGTCTATATCAATTCATTTGTTTTGTCACCCACGTTTGAGAGCGACCGGGAGATCTATGTTGGCACAAGGTCACACGGCGTTCTTCAAACACTTAATGGCGGAACTAGTTGGCGCTGGCTACGGGGCGTTCCCACGACATCGCATATTGTACACTTGGCTATTTCCCCTAACTATGCAAATGACCGGACTGCCTTTGCCGCAACTCGCTCCGGGCAGATTTGGCGTACAACGAATGGTGGCAACAGCTGGTTGCAGTCCCAAAGATTCGATTCAATCACGCTGACACTGCGTGGTCTGCCGGGACAACAACATTTATCAATTGCCGTCTCTCCTCAGTTTGCCACGGACAGAATGGTCTTCGTCGGCACAAGCAATGGTTTATATCGATCAAAGAATGGAGGCAATTGGTGGGCTACGATGACTCAAAAAGATATAGGTCCGGGGACCGCCATCCAGCAAGTTGAGTTTTCCCCTAATTTTGCTAATGACAGCCTTATCTTTGTCATCGTTCATGGAAAGGGTTTGTATCGAATTACTCTGAATAATAA
>NZ_PXXU01000142.1 GCF_003011925.2 Nitrosomonas supralitoralis | reverse complement strand
GTCGGTAGCGAAGTTTGGCGAGAATTCCACTTGTTGGACCACTGCATTTGATCCAACTGTAGCGTTGGTTTCTTTGGTCCAGGTGGTTCCGCCATCGGTTGAACGGTAAATACCGCTGGCAGTTCCCACAATGACCAGTTTGTCCGTTGAAAATTGGGGAGAAATTGCTATCCATGTATATTTTTGTCCAGGCCAACCCTGCGATATGATCGAACTAGCACCCACGCGCAAGAAGTTATCACCACCGTTCTGAGTGCGCCATACTTCTCCATTACGGGTAGCGGCGAATGCAGTACGGTCGTTGGCATAATTCGGTGAAACGGCCACGCTTGTAATAGGATGTGTAAGCGGAACTCCTTTCTGCAACCGCAGGGTTTTACCAGCATCTTTTGTTTGAATCACCCCATGAAATCTGGAGCCAAGATAAATCTCCTTATCGTTGGCAAAATTCGGTGACGCTGACAGTACAGTGAATGTAACGACGTCAGGATCTATGGCAAGAAATCTCGGAACATGCTTGACATCCCAGCTGGCTCCAAAATCAGTAGAATTTCCAATGCCGCCGCTGGTTGCAGAAATTACTGTTTGAGATCCGTCTGGATTTTTCACGATCTGCGAGTCAAAAAAGTTCATTTTCCGTCCCGAGGGATTCGGCCAGCCACTGGTAGACCATGTAGTGCCACTATTCGAAGAAATAGCTATACCTTTACCGACATAAGTTGTGGCAATCATCTTATGATCATTGTTGAAACTCGACGATAGCGCAAGTCCGGTCAATATACCCTTTCGTGTTTGACGTTGGAGCCAGGTAGCTCCACCATTCCTCGACATGAATAATCCATCGAAGACGGGCAAGAAAACTGTTTTATCAGTAGCGTATGTTCTGGATATTTGTAAGTCAGTTAATTCATTGAGCAAAGATGTTTGACCAGTAATTTTTGCGCCTGAATTAAAAAGCGTCCAGTTATCACCTCTATCTGTTGATTTGTAGACAGAATGAGTCAGACTAGTACAAAATACCGTACGATCAATCAAGTAATTCGGTGAAACTGCTATATTATTGATCGCTTCGTGAGGTAGATTAACCCCTTTGTTGATAAATGAGCTGCCCCCATCATTGCTATAAAAAATCCCAAAATTTGGAGTTGCCAGAAATATTTCTGAGCTCCCTGGAGCGATGGCCATATCATATATTACCGTTCCTGTTGGAGTTCCCAAATTGGTCCAATCGATCCCTCCGTTAGTAGATTTTCTTAAGCTTCCAGCACTACTCGCAATCAGTAAAGTTTTGTCAGTAGCATAATTTGGTGATATCGCAATAACGGTTACTTTATTAGTTTTATCGAGTACTTGAATCCAGTTTGCATCTGCGTTGGAACGGCGAAACAGCGCTCCATTGGCATCAGCGAAAAAAAGCACGTAACCAGTGCTAGTTTCAGCAACCTCCATTTTTTTTACAATCTTGTTTGAAGGAGCAAGACCTGTACTATAAGGTTCCCATAAATCACCTCGGTTAGTTGATCGATAAATACCTATTTTCCCTTTGAAGCCAGCGAAAATAGTCTGATCGGTACTAAATTTCGGTGAGACACGTAGAACGCTAAATTCGTACGGATGGTCCAGTCCATTGGGAATATTGGTCCAGTTAAGCCCGCCATCAGTGGTTCGCAGTATTTCATCGTA
>NZ_PXXU01000141.1 GCF_003011925.2 Nitrosomonas supralitoralis | reverse complement strand
GTCCCTATTTATAAAAATCATTCCACTAAATTAAGTGTTTTTATGACTTTGATTTCCAGCTCTTGCATGATCATCAGAAGAACCCCCACTACTGCTTGAACTAGAGTTATTATCATCATCACTATCAGAATTCGAGCTTTCTTGGGTTAATCGGCTGCTCGAGTTGGAAGCGTTTTGTGTATTGCCAGAGCTATGCTGCCCTCCTTTACTGCCTGCTTCTCTTGCTTCTTCGGAGTCAAATTCATGAGCTGTTCCTTGCTCATGGGCTGCTTTCCCCCCTTTGCTAGAAATTTCTCTTTGCTTATCTTCATCCATAGAGGCAAAGCCTTTATTGGAATCATTATCTTGTGTACCTGGACGAGAGTAAGTCATTTTTAATTCTCCTATTAATTAATGACGATCCTTAAAGATCAGCTTTAATTTACCTTTAAAAATTTTTAGAATATGTACGGATTCATACATTTTATAAAAATAACTTAGACAAGAAAATTCCCATTATGTATAGGTTTCATAGCTAGGATTATCACTAAACGAATACTGCATCTGACTAAAAATTAGTCTCTCTGAAATTAATCTTTCATACTCTGTTACGAAATAAGTTTCAGGCTTATTTGTTTGTTTATGCTCTTTGTTGTTAAACGCACAGACCAAGAAAACATTCACGAAAATAATGTTAATTTCAATTCTTATCAGCGAATTTCTATTTGTCAGCGGTTCTTCATTTGATGGGGTTTTATTATTTTATTAATTAGACTAAAAGCCTTATTGCTTGATGGTCTTTTAATAATATTCCTATTAATTAATTTGTTATTGTTTTATATAGAGACTAAATTCTTATGAAAAATGTTCAAATCATCGAAAAATCCTCTGGACATATCGTTGCTGAATATCCAGTAATTGAAGAGCTTATTGATGATCTCTCAGAGGAAGAATATATTGAGGAAGCTTGGGATAACGCTGTCGAAGAAGGATTGGTTGAAGAAACTAATCGTGATAATTATGATATTGAAATAGATGGCGACATCCATTGACAATAAATTTTTAAAAAATTTGATTAATAACATTAAGCTTTTGGAATGCTTTTTGACTTTCATTGTGTGTTGGGTTTTGTACTGAATTATCACGACTAAATTAATAATAAGTTATTTTATATATAAATCAATATGTCAAATAAAAATCTAAATCAAACAAAAAACGTATTATCATTTCAATTACCTGGAGTTTAGTACTAGCTTTCGTTCTAATTATAATTGGAGCGTCCATTTTTTGGGGTTGGTAGTAGGCAACAAATAGTTAATGAATTATTTTTAACCTATCAAAGAGGCAAAAATATGGCTCAGCAGAAAACCGCCCTACAAGAACTAAATGATAAAGCTGCAAGAGAACGTAATAATCCCGACAAAAGAGACGCAGCAGAGAAATCTCCAACTGGTGAAGTATTTCATAATTCCAACAATGATCCAAACGCCTATGATGAAAATCCTGGTGATGTGGGGCCAAACACTATCGTTACCTCAGACAAGAATCCTGATAATAAATGACTTTTTGATTATCATAAAACCACATAACTGATTGATAATAAATAAACCATTCGAGTCTATAAACCATTTTCGACAATCAGTTGTCGCCTATCTTTTTTTTATAAGTGTTGACAAAATGTGTGGACGTTTTGTATTAGATTATCCTGCTTCTAGCATTTA
>NZ_PXXU01000140.1 GCF_003011925.2 Nitrosomonas supralitoralis | reverse complement strand
ACAAACAATATAGTCTATAACAAAACCTGAAATGCATTAAAACGCAGTTTGCCAAACCGTTGGATCTTGAAAGAAATTTAACACATAGTAATTTGACATTCACACTTTTCACCTAGTATACAATCAATAAAAAAACAATCAAATGAACATAAAAGATTTACATCAAGATACAAAAGCAATTTCAACAGCTTTGATCTTTAAAACAACTGAAGGTAATGTTACTTCAATTCAAATATTAGCAGGCGAACAATTAAAAGAACACATTACAAAAGTACCAGCATTACTAGTTTGTTTGATGGGAGAAGCTATTTTTGAGAATGAGAATGGCATTAAACTTACATTGACAACAGGTGACTATGTTGATATTGAACCAAATACAAAGCATTGGATAAATGCGAAATCTAATAGCAACTTTATACTCATAAAGTAGTTTTTCTTAAAGACGGAATCATTCGTTTAGTGGTACATATACCCGCTCCTCCCAGCTGAGAAAAGTTCGTCTTAAATGAAATTTAGCTAACTATAATTTAAATTCGGCTGAAACCCAATTATTACACTACCTATTCCTTCATGGAATACTACATCTTCAAAATAAAAGTAAATTTGGAAACCAATTGGCTAATTCGTTGAATGGCGATTAGCTACTTGTTATCCATCATAGAAAACCATGATAAAACAATTCATTCTAGCGTATCTCTTCTTAGTGCTCCTGTACAATACTTCCCATGCACAAGAAGTGAAAAGAGATACCATCCAATACAGTAAACATTCTGCTACTGCTGGAATAGGAATGGAAACACTCTATTACCTTCAATACAAATACAAATTTTATAACAGTCGCTTCTTACAATCGAATGTGCTCGTTGGAATAGGTGACAGTCCAAGGGACGAAGAAGGCGACCTTCCCGCCCATTACACCATCTCTACAGGGTATAGGAAAAATAAACCACCTTTTCCATGAGTTTTGAATGTACTGGAAGCTGGCTCAGTTGTCAAAAACGGTGATAATCGAGAAAAATGACTATATTCCGGTTCAGTTAGCACAAAAAAGTCAAAGATTTTGCTGCGTTTTGGCGCTTCAGGCGAAAAACGCTCAGGGGTAAAGGTCAGCCCAATGATGAAGAGGATTGATAGGAGCGAGCACGGGATCAGGTTGGCTCGAAAAGTTCAAAGGCCTGCGCAGGTGATCTGGGCGGCGCCCTGGCAGGTAGGCCGAGATGATCAAGAATCTTAGTGATTGCGCCAGATTCCAGGATAGCGGCGATGATTTTCAGGGTTCCACCACAGTGCGGACAATGTTCGATGTCGATATCAAACACCCGCTTTAACAAACGCGCCCAACTGATGCGCACAGAAGTTGTCGATTGCGGCACATCGTCATTCGCATCTGTTGGTTTACTTTTGTTTTTCATTCCGTCAGGAATAATCTCGGCTCGTAACTTGGCATTCGGTGCGAGCACGCCATGGAAGCGAATGAGGTTGAGCCTTGGCCGGGGAACCAATGCGGCCAGGCGTTGCATGAATTCTAACGGCGACATGACAATATGCGTCGTGCCATCCCGATAAGGCGTCTTTAACGTCAACACCACCTGCCCGGCACTGTTTAGCGCTAGCCGTTCATTGGCAATTGCCGGTCGCGTGATGTAACGGCACAGATGTTCCAGTTCCTTACGCTGATTCATCGCGCAACGCACCCCGGCATGCAGG
>NZ_PXXU01000014.1 GCF_003011925.2 Nitrosomonas supralitoralis | reverse complement strand
CTGGTAATCAATATACTCCCCCAGGAGCTTACCATTATTTCTCTCAGCTTTCAGGAGTTATACCCATCGCTCCGACCGTTGAGAAGGTCAACTATTTAAACACTCGCGGTGACAAAAAAGGCCATGTGCCAACTGTCCAGGAACTTCTTGTATTCGCACGCGATGATTTAAAAGCTAATTATATTTTCTGGCAACGCGTTCCCCCATATGTTGATAAAGTGCTAGAGGTAATGAGCTGGAAAAGACAAACGAGCAGTCCATCAGGCGGCTTGAGATCTGCCTGCCCGAAGGCCTATCCTGCCTGTATTTGGAATTAATTCTTTTCTGATCAAGTAGTAGTTGGGATTTGAACTGTCAGTCATTTCGTCAAACACGGTAACTGTTAAATCAAGTCTGAACTACTACATTTTGTTATTGATCAGAGAACCACTTGGTTGCGTAACGTATTAAATCTCCAGTATCTCTCAATTTCAATTTATTGCGAATGTTAAATCGGTGTGTTTCTATCGTTTTAATGCTGCGAGATAGTAGGTTGGAAATTTCATGACTGTTATATCCTAAACCAATCAAATGAAATACCTCAAATTCACTGGGAGTAAGTGAACTTACGGTAGCCTCTTGCTCATAGCCTCTCATTGCAATTCGCTTTAATACTTGTTCTTGTATGCCCTTGCTAAGAAAAATATTACCTTTTAATACTTCACGAATTGCTGTTATCAGAACATTCCTGGGTTCCTGTTTCATCACGTATCCACGAGCACCAGCTCTTAGTGCACGTTCTGCGTAGACGGATTCATCATGCATCGAAATAAAGAGTACAGGTAATGTGGGGTTTAATGACTGGATACTTTTAATTATTTCAAGTCCGGAAACTGATTTGAGTGAAACATCCAGAATCAATATATCAATTGAAGTATTCTGCTTAATAATATCAATAGCTTCTGGCCCATCTCCTGCCTCGCAGGAGACTTCCATATCTGCTTCCATGTTAATCAGCATCGCCATACCGTGTCTGATCATGGCGTGATCGTCGACTAACATTATTTTTGATTTAGTATTAGTTGTCACCTTGATCCACGGGAACCATGAAATGCACTTCTACACCGCTCTCATTTCGTCTTAAAATTGTTAGCTTTCCATCTAATTGTTTTGCACGATAATGCATAATTTTTATCCCCATTCCAGAAAAGAAATTTTCTTCGGAGCTGGACTCATCGAAACCTTGACCATCATCACAGATAGTAAGATGCATAAATCTCTCACTTAATTCATTTATTGCTAAAGAAATTGATATATGCTTTGCCTTGCCATGAATTACTGCATTATTAATCGCTTCTTGGGCAACTCGATACATATTCAGCGTTATTACGCTCCCCACATCTTCATTGCCTATATTATTTGTGAATGTACAGATAACATTATATGTTCCGCTAATTCGGGTTGCGAGCGTTTGAAGTGCAGAGATCAATCCGTTCGCTTCTAATTCAAAAGGCAATAAAACTTTTGAAAGTTGCTTAATATTTACAACGAGATTTTGTGTTTGCAATGCAATGGATGCCGCCAACTCCGAAATTTTGTCGCGCGGTGCATTCATGTCGCCAGTTTGCAATTCCAGTGCACTTGCTTGAAATGCAACAGCGGCTATTTGCTGACCAATATTATCATGCAACTCTTGCCCAATTTTATGAACCTGATCTTCAGCGACTGATACTAAAGCCTCTTCTAATTGTCTAAGCTCAATCCAACCCTCCAGAACACTTGCGATAGCATCAATAAGTTTCTGTTCTTCAATATTGGAGCCTTGCACATCTTGCGCATAATAAACACGTAAGTATCCATGATGCTTATGATTAATGTAGATATCAGATTGAATAAAGAAATTAAATATAGATTTTCTATCGTTCGATCTGACTGGTTTTATTATTTCAATAATATTCGCTGATTGTGCTTCAATAGCTTGGCTTTTATTATAATCTTTTGAAACATATCGCTTCTCATTAATTAAGATTTCAGCTACGCTAGCATGCGGAAATTGTAAAGCGGGAATCAGATGCTTAAAAATTTTCTGACATACTCCATCGATGGACATCTCCAACTCCATTTCCTGGCGTATCTCATAAAGACAAGTAATTTCCTTGAGTCTTTTGCGTAACTCCTTTTCTTTGTTAGTTAACTCAATGGAATATTCTTCTGCTTTAACTTTTGATTGTCGAGCTTCCTTTTCAGAGCTAATAAGTTTTCTAATAAACCAATTTAATAACAAAATTTCAGCAAGAATCAGAGCCACCAAATAAAGGATGATGTCTTTTAATTTATCATTAACTGGCATAAACAACTCATCCTGATCTAACTTCAGCGTCATTACAATACCCAAGGAGGGTAAAGAAGTATATGCCTCAATAACGGAAACATCCCGGTAATCAACCGCAGAAGCAAAACCGTGTTTACCTTTTAACGCCATTTCCTTGGGAGAATTGGTCTCTGTACCATAGCTTATACTTAAATGTGTAAATCTAATAATGGCAGGACTGCTGATAAGGCACGCAATGGCTTGACGATTTTCTGCTAATTTAGCGCAGATTAGAAATTCCACGCTTTTTCCTATCGATTGTACGTTTGCAAAACTCCGGGTCAAATTGGGCAATCTTGTTTCCGTAATGATTTTTCCAATTCTCTGTCCTTGATTAAATACATTAACAGATGTTCTCAAGATAAAGACATTATCCCAAATGAGTTTTGAGTTTCCAGTAGTATCTAAAAGTATTGTGGGATTCTCGTTCGAGCTAAATACCCCCACCTGAGACAGGATATTGTCATTGCGGTCATAAATTACCGCAGCGCTAAAGCCTATTAGTGTAAGGGAATTTACATTACGAGTAAGATTGCTACTTGCGGATTCATGATTGATATTATCATTCAACTCCTGCATAAACTGAACAATAAAGGGCCTAAGAGCCAGTGCGCGAGTGTCTTCTATCCCTTTTTCTATTCTTGTCTGAAACAATAATGCTTTACCCTCTAAGGCTCCAGTCAACCCTCTACCCAATACAGTTTCAATTTGCTGACGCATTGCATTATAAACAGTGATTCCAGTTGTCAGTGTCAATCCCAATAATAATAGACCACCTACGATACTAATTTTGTGATCATCCTTTGTTAAAAACACGTTACTCTCCTTGGGTTACTTTTAATCAAACAGATTTTTTGCAAAACAACACCTGTTCACATCAGTGATGTCATTACAACTCTATAAATCAGAAGGTTTTGGACTTTTAGAGATAAACTGATAGTCCAGTAAGATTATAAAAAACAGTAAATTAAGTGATTATTGTATCTAAAAGATTAATCAGCACTTCCGAACTGATATTCCTGCTGTCAAGATGGGCCTTGCTCTTACCATTAGAGAAAAATCGTAACACGTTTGACAGGTGGTATGGAGTTTTTAGACAAGTAATTTATCAGCATCAGGCTGCTAATAAAGGCGGCATGATAACTGTGTTTATTTAACATCTATTGATAAAGCATTTACAGCACGATGCAAATTTTCCGGCAAGCAGAACGATAGGATATCTGCCTGCGGCACGAACTTTTTAAGGACGATCGGTGATTAATTGATCTGACGAGATTTTTCCAAAATATATGACACATGGTGATCCTTAAGCAGAAATTCCATCGCGTGACCCATCTCCCCATAACATAGAATAAGTATTTGGAAAGATGGTATATAGGGATTATATTATTAAATTAATATGTTATAGGAGGCTTTTTTTTTTGCTGTGCCAAATCAAATTGCTGGTTTCCGGGTGCGACAATTTGCCCTATTGCCAATAGGGATGTGTTAATTTACAATTAAATGGTCTCATTGTGGAATGTCATGAGTCGCTATTGTATTACATCTGCATTTCGATCTTCTTCAGAAAAACTGCAGCAAATTACTGAGTAATTCTTACTCGGTATTTACAAGTCATTGAATTTAAATTAAATATGGATTCTGAAACCAGTATCCATTTCATCGTTATTTTTATTCGGAATTACTTATATCTATACCAGGAATATCAGGATGCCACTGAATATTAAACAACAAACTTCAATTCTTCAACTGATATTGACATTGTTCAATACGTCTCCAGGTGGGAATACACTCAATCATCTCATTGCGCAATTGGAGACGGGTCAATCATTGGAGAATTTGGCACAAAAATTAGCGGAAAGTGTTTTGTTTTTTGATAAACAATATGAGGCTAATCTTTCTTCTGCCGAATTTGCCAGTGCTTTGACAGAGGATTTGCTGGGTAATCGAATATCAGGAAAGAATAAGTCATTAATAATGGACTATATCGTTCATGGAATATCGGCAGGGTCCTCTCAGATAGAATTAATCTCAGAACTTATCAACGTCTTATCATCAACTTCTACTTCCGACCCCAATTGGGGTGGAGCGGTTTTGCACTATAACATTTATAATGCCACCAAAATTGTTAATCACTTGTTAGGTGATACTTTTACAGCTGAGAACAAAACAGTAGTGATTGAATTTATTCTGACTCAAATGAAGGCTGGAAAAACTTTTGGTGAAATGATCGTGTGGGGTATCAAAACCTTGGTGGATGTTGATCACGATAATCCGGTTTGGGGCAATGCGGCAAAAATGTTTGATAATCGAGTAGAAGTTTCAAGATATTATTCTGTCGATAAAGCTGGCGTCGCCACAGATCTTGCGACTTTGCAACGAATACTTTCTGGTGTTACAGCGAATCCCGAGACTATTGATGTCGCAAAGGCTGAGATTGACAAGTTGCAGGATAATTCTTGCATGCGAATTCAACACAATAACGAATTTCGCCTTGATGAGGTATTGAGAAATATGAATCAAAATGTATTATCTGCCGCTAAGGAACAAAAATTTGCATGACAGGTATTTTGTAATTTTGCCGTTTTTATCGCAATGCGTTGTGTGGTTTTCTGAGTGAAGGCTTGCGTCTGTAAGTCAGATTTCTTTTTTTAAGTCTTAGTGGATTTTTCTATTCATGAGTATGAGCGGGTTTTATTCAGTTATTTTTGGTACTATTTAAATGCGGTAATAGAGTTTAAGAATGTTATATGTGATTAGCTGTGATGAGGCCGATAGTTCATGCCACGTATTGAGGCAGTATTTCAGAATTCGCAAGGTGAGCCATTAACAGGATTGCTGGAAATGCCATCCGGTGCTATCAAATCGTATGCGCTATTTGCCCATTGTTTTACCTGCTCCAAAGATAATCCGGCTGCAGCACGGATTGCGCTTGCACTGGCTGCTCGGGGGATCGCCGTATTACGGTTTGACTTTACCGGATTGGGCACCAGCAAAGGTGATTTTGCAAACACCAATTTTTCGTCCAATGTTCAGGATTTATTAGCCGCAGCGAGCTATCTCGAGCAACAGTATGCTGCACCTGCGCTGTTAATCGGACATAGTCTGGGTGGCTCCGCCGTATTGGCGGCGGCACAAGATCTGCCATCGGTTAGCGCAGTGATTACCATCGGTGCACCGGCAACCGCCTCACATGTCAAGCACCTGTTCGCAGATTCCTATCTAAAATTGCAAGATCAACAATCGGTGCAAGTTGATTTAGGTGGAAGAAGTTTTAACATTCGTCGTCAATTCATTGATGATTTGGAGAAATATAATTCTGTGACACATATTGGTGGGTTAAGGAAGGCATTGCTGATCTTTCACGCACCATTGGATGGCATTGTTTCGATAGACGAAGCGGCACGCATATTTACCGCAGCCAAACATCCGAAGAGTTTTGTATCGCTGGATCATGCAGATCATATGTTATCCAATCCGCAAGATTCTATGTATGTTGCAGAGGTATTAGCCGCTTGGGCGAGTCGGTATCTAAAGAAAGATCAAACTTCGGACAGGCAAGAAGAAACCGCAAGACCACCGGTAGAAGAGGGCGTTGTGATCGTGCGTGAACGTGATAAAAAGTTTACACGCGAGATTCTGACACAGCATCACCGATTGATCAGCGATGAACCTACTGCGCTGGGCGGTTCTGATCTTGGATTAAATCCCTATGAATTATTACTTGCAGCACTTGGAAGTTGCACTTCAATGACTTTGCGCATGTACGCAAATCACAAGCAACTTGACTTGCAGGATATTCAGGTTGAGTTACAGCATAGTCGAATTCATGCTGAAGACTGTGTCGATTGTGAGAAACAGATGACACTTATTGACGTCATGACACGGAATATTCGATTAACAGGCAATTTGAGCGATCAACAACGGGCTCGGCTGCTGGAGATCGCCAATAAATGTCCGGTTCATAAAACGCTGCAGAACAAAATCCATATAAATACTAATCTTACGAATTAATATTGAAATGCAATCTAATGATGATAATGAAAAATATCGTATAGATAAGTGGCTATTTGCAGCGCGTTTTTTCAAAACACGTTCATTAGCAGCCGAAGCGATTGATCGTGGACGCGTCTCAATTAATGATCAACGAATCAAGCCTGCTAAAACTGTTGCTGTTGGAGATAAGGTGGAAATTCGTATTAATAATTATATATATACGATTGATGTGCTGGGGTTATCGAATAAAAGAGGCTCTGCGTCACAAGCACAGCAGCTTTATCGTGAAACCGATGAGAGTCGAGAGCAACGGGAGTTGTTGGCTGCACGGTTAAAAGCCCAGCCTCAGCCTTTCTTTACGAGAGGGCGCCCAACCAAACGCGATCGACGGGAAATTGAACGGCTTACTTCAGGCACCGATGAATTTTGAGCATCTAGTGAGAGATTATGAGCAATGACAGCTTCAAATTAGATAGGGAACAGTTAATCAAACAATCGTTGGTGCAAATGGATAAGCATTTGCAAGGCGAAAATTATACGCAAGCACAGAAATTGGCGTTGACCTGCAGGATTTTGTTTGATAACGGACACGATTCCGGATTGGCCGGTCAAATCACTGCACGCAGTGAACAATCGGGTACTTATTTGACACAGCGGTTGGGATTCGGTTTTGACGAAATTTGCGCCAGCAATTTATTGCTCGTCAATGAAGACCTGCAAGTGCTTCAAGGTGGCGGTATGGCGAATCCTGCCAATCGCTTTCATTCCTGGTTGTATCGTGCCCGGCCTGATGTGCAGTGCATTATTCATACGCACGCCGTACATACCGCTGCACTGAGTATGCTGGAGGTGCCACTGGAAATCTCCCACATGGATAATTGCGTACTTTATGACGATGTGGCTTTTCTGCCCAAGTGGCCCGGTGTTCCGGTCGGCAATGATGAAGGTGAATTGATTGCCAAAGCTATCGGTGACAAGCATGCCTTATTGTTAGCTCACCATGGGTTATTAATCGCCAGTACGAGTATTGAAGAAGCGTGCATACTGGCGCTTGCTTTTGAGCGGGCGGCACGCATGCATCTGTTGGCAGCATCCGCCGGTAGGATTCAGCCGATTGATCCCAATTTAGGGCGAGAAGCACGCGACTGGATTCTGCGCGGACAGCGCAGTACCGTGGCTTTTGCGTACTATGCGCGACGTACTTTAAGAAAAGGAACGGATTGTTTGGGGTAGGGGGTCACTGTGAGTCAAATGTTGCCGATATTGCCGGTATCATTTGCTATGACATTTGATGCATAAAATCACACGCCATCATTTAAGTAATTAATCTTTAAAATGTATGCGTTTAAATACATTCAATAACAACAGGCGTGACGTAATGCTCGATAACTGCATATACGAAATTAACATAGGTTACCGGTTGAATACACCTATAAAACCTCGCATTCCTGTCGTTAGTTTCTCCAGGAAAAAGCGCACAATATATTTTTCCATTTTTTCGATCAGCGGTTTTTGCCTGAAAACTGAATCAATCAATTCTTGAGTAAAAAATTGCTAGTGATCGCGTTGGCTTCGACGAACGACACCCATAGCTCAACTCATGACCAAATACAATAAATTTCATTTTTGCTTTTTATACTGAATTTGATGATAAAAAAAGTACAAGCAAGTGAGGTCCGGTTGGGAATGTACATTCATGCAATCCGAGGTAACTGGCTGGAACATCCGTTCTGGAGAAAATCTTTTAAACTGGATCAGCAAAAAGACCTGGATAAGTTAGTGAACTGCGACCTGGACGAAATATGGATTGATACCAGCAAAGGCCTTGATGTTGCTAAAGCTGAAAAGAAACCGGTAATAAATCCAGTTCATCCTGTGGAGAATACAGATCACGAGAATTCCGGTAAGCCGCAGAAACCAATTAAAAAATCTATTGCACAGATTCCAATCGAGGAAGAGTTGGATGTGGCCAAAAAAATCCATAAAAAAGCTAAAGAAACGGTAACCTCAATGTTCAGAGATGTGCGTATGGGTAAAGCGCTTGAAATCGTTGAGGCAGAATCATTGGTGGAAGAAATCAGTCAATCGATTGAACGTAATCCCAATGCGTTACTCACGTTGATTCGTTTGAAAAATGTTAATGAATACACTTACATGCATTCGGTTGCGGTTTGCATGTTGATGGTTGCATTGGGAAGAATACTGGATTTAAGCTTAGAGCAAATTAAACAAGCAGGCACCGCCGGACTGTTGCATGATATAGGAAAAATGGTGATCCCAAATGAAGTGCTCAATAAACCCGGGAAACTGACAGATGAAGAGTTTGTTATGATGAAAAGTCATCCAGAACGCGGATGGGAAATTCTGCAATCCTGTTATCAAGTCCATGAATCTGCTTTGGATGTTTGTTTGCACCATCACGAGCGGGTGGATGGAAAGGGTTATCCGGAAAAATTATCCGGTGATGCACTGACCCTGTTTGCGCGGATGGGCGCAGTTTGCGATGTTTATGATGCAATCTCTTCAGAACGTTGTTACAAATCAGCCTGGACTCCCGCTGAATCGATTCGCAGAATGGCTTCTTGGAAAGACGGGCATTTTGATGAAACGATTTTCCAGGCTTTTGTAAAGACAATCGGTATTTATCCATCCGGTACTCTGCTAAAACTCAAATCCGGGCGACTGGGGGTGGTGATTCAGCAGTCTACAAAAAAATTAACCATGCCCATTATAAAAATTTTCTTCTCTACTCGAGCTAATGCGCACATTCCTTATGAGATTATAGATTTATCAAAAGATACGGATGCTATTCAGAGCATTGAAGATCCGGCTAAATGGGGTTTTGATCTCAACAAGATTCAGGGAATTTAACCCTGTTCGATAATCTATCTCGTCAACCCCGCATACAACACTGGTAATTTTTCCGGCAAGCGCTCTACGTGATCCACCACTAGATAATTGCGTTCGCCGAAAATGCGCGACACATATTGATCGGCGCGCGGGTCGAGGCTCATGCAGTAAGTAACAATGCCAGAGCGGCTTGCTTCTTCCACCGCTTTCTTGGTGTCGTGGCGTAAATACTGCGGGTCGCGCACATCGACGTCAGCGGGTTCACCGTCAGTGATGACGAGCAACAGTTTTTTTGCGGATTTTTGTAGTTTCAAGTAATGATTGGCATGCCGCATTGCGGCACCCATGCGAGTCGACAATTGTCCGGTCATGCCTGCAAGACGGGCTTTCGGAATTTCGTTGTAGGGTTGTTCAAAATCCTTGAAGCGGTAATATTCCACGTCATGTCGTCCATCCGAGCAGAAACCATGGATCGCAAATGGATCACCGATTTTGTTGATAGCATTGGCAAGGAGTACGGTGGCCTGACGAGTCAGATCCAATACAGTGTAGTCGTGACCGGAGACTTTTTCGTTGGTGGATTCGGATAGATCGAGCAGTACCAGTACCGAGATATCGCGCACTTTTCTTATTGAGCGCATCATGATGCGCGGATCGGGCTGCATGCCCATGCGAATATCGATCATCGAGCGAATGGCGGCGTTGATGTCTATTTCATCACCGTCTTCCAGTTTGCGGATGCGCCGTGTGCCTTGCGGTTGCATCGCGTCGAGCAAGAATTTCATGCGCGCAATTTCGCGCTTGTACTGTAATGCAATTTCATCGATACATTGCATGTCACCCAGTTTGGGGCGCTTTTCCTGCACAGTGGCCCAATCCGGACGTTCCAGTTGAATCTGATAATCCCATTCGGAATAGTGGTACGGCGCTGAAACGGGCTCTTTGCCTTCTGTTTGATTGAATGAAACGCCGTTGTCTTCATAGGGAAAGAACTCGGTTCCCATGACCCATATTTCCTGCGCATCGTCGCCCGCTGTTTCAACTTCGATTTCATTGGCAAGTTCCATCACATTGACGTATTTGCGAACTTGCTTGGGTGCTTGATAACCAGCGGTAAGCGATTGGTTGAAATCAAATTCCTCAAATTCCCAAAAGTAGCGATTGTCGTCGCGATAGGGTGCCGTAAGTATATCGGTGCGAGCATTGAATGGAAGATTTTTAGCGCGCAAGCTATGTGCGAGTTGTACGCCGATATCCCACGAAATACGATAATGATTCAGAGTGTCTTGTGCAGTTCTAAACAGTTCGCGGCCTTCAACGATCCAGGGATCTTTATCCTGGTATTCCGGATCGAGTAAAGCGCGCGCCAGGCGGTTGAGATAATCACCCATTGTAACGTTCATATCCGGAGTGGCGTTGTGCAACGCTGACCAGGTTTTGCGCAGGCCGGGAAAGCGGCGAATTGAGAGTTCTTCGATGCGTGCGTCTTCGATGATGGCAATAACCGCCATTTGCATTGGATTCAAGCCCTCCGCGGAAATCGGTTCCTTGGTCTCCACCAAATGTGCGGCAGCGTGCGCGGCGGCGGCGCGATAGACTTCGGTGGCAGAAATATTGCCATGACTGTCATAAGCATCTGGCAGATGCATGAAATAATTTTCAATGAACGGCTTATAGCCTTCGCGTGATTCAAAATCACCGGAAGTCGGTTTCATGAAAAAATCGCGCCCCCACAATGCGCGTAGATACATATTGATACGGCGCTGCACATCGACAAACAACGTGCCTTTACGTTCTTTCTGCAGGATTGCAAGCGATTCCTTGGATTCCAATCCGAAGTATTTGACTTGCTCTTCGTAATTAGTGCGATGCGCATGCGCACCCCACATTGCCCAGCGGCGCAAGCCCCCTAAAGTTAGCTGCCCGAACAGGATATCCAGTTTATTGAGCATCGGGCGCATGCCACGTGGTGCTTGTGCAATCAATGTATTCAGGAATTGCAGATAATTCTGGAATAGCTGAATATCGCCGAGACGTTTGGCTGCTGTAGGAGAGGTGGCTAATACCAATTCAATCACAGCACCCGAAGTTCGCGAGGCAAGTGAAAGAACAGAAGTGGCCAGATCAGCAATAATGTCTTCCCCGACTTCTTTAGCTACCATAGGAATTTCATCAATCCAACAATCAACTAAGCTACGTCCACGCCCCAATCTCTGTAGTGCTGAAACGCCTTTTAGATAGTTATCCAATCCTCGCGGCGAAAAAATTTTGACGACCTCAGGCCAGGCATGGTGGAGTAATTCAATGGATTCAGGTTCCAGATCTTCCAGTAGTTCTTTGTAGTCATTCAGATTAATACTCATGGGAACACCTGCTTATCTTCAAAAACAATCAATCGATTTGTTAAATTTGGAAACTGTTTAATTAAAAAAAGTGCTAACCGCTGCGTCCAGTGCATCACGCATATCAGGATCGTCAGTAATTGGTCGCACCAATGCGACGCGGCAGGCTGCTTGGGCATCAACTTTCTTGGTGATCAAGCTGCCGGCATAAATCAGCATACGCGTTGAAATACCTTCATCCAGGCCATGTCCTTTGAGATTGCGTGCACGTTCGGCGATGGATACTAATTTTTCGGCGATATCAGAAGGAACGCCTGATTCATGCGCGACAATCGCGCTTTCGATATCATGGCTGGGATAATTGAAGTCCAGCGCCCCGAAACGTTGTTTGGTGGATTGCTTCAAGTCCTTCATCAGGCTTTGGTAGCCAGGATTGTAAGAAATGACAATTTGGAAGTCGGCGTGGGCATGAATGAGTTCGCCTTTTTTTTCTAATGGCAGCACACGACGATTGTCCGTTAACGGATGAATGACGACCGTAGTGTCTTGACGTGCTTCGACCACTTCATCCAGATAGCAGATTGCGCCGTAACGTGCAGCTACTGCCAACGGCCCATCCTGCCAGCTTGTGCCATTAGCATCTAGCAGAAAACGTCCCACCAAATCTGAAGCTGTCATGTCTTCGTTACAAGCAACGGTAATCAGTGGTTTTTTTAATTTCCAGGCCATGTACTCAACAAAACGAGTTTTTCCACAGCCGGTTGGGCCTTTCAGCATCATGGGCATGCGTACAGAATAGGCCGCTTCATATAATTTCACCTCATCAGCTACAGGATGGTAATAGGGCTCAGTGGTTACATGGTATTGATCAATGATTTTGCTCATGATGAACTCCTGTTATTGCTATCTGAAAAGTATTTTATTTTGATCAAAAAAAAACCCCCGATCCTGTTACAGGTGAGGGGGCTCCTGGGTACGAAACCCGTTGTGTCTAAACAGTCTTGCCGCGATATATCACCATGGCCGTGCCTTGTGACTGGTTGAAATTGTTGTAGCCAATCAAGCGCACATGATTATTCGGATTAGCTTTATGGCACGCGGCAGCCTCAGCCAGCACCCGCTCCACATCAGTTTCACCAAACATGGGCAGCTTCCACATATACCAGTAAGAGTCCATTATATATTCAGGCTCTGTATGCTCAATGGCTGGATTCCAGCCTTTACTGATTAAATACTCCACTTGTTTCTTAATATCTTTGTCAGCCATGGCAGGCAGGTATGAAAATGTTTCGAACTTGCGGCTTGCTGGATCACTGACTCGTGATTTGTAATCTATTACTTCGGTCATAATTTATTCCTCATTTTTAGAGAGATGAAGAAGAAAAGCATGGTGAACCATCAGCCCTTCTCCTTCAGTTATGCATTGCTTACTTGTGGGCTACATCTAGCTTGTCAACAGTATCAAACTCGAACTTAATCTCTTTCCATGTTTCCATGGCAATTTTTAGTTCAGGACTGCTTTTGGCTGCCTTGGTCAGAATAGTTTTGCCTTCTTTTTCGATTTCAACACCTTGGTTACGTGCTTCTACGCAGGCTTCTAATGCGACCCGGTTAGCAGCAGCACCAGCAGCGTTACCCCATGGATGGCCCAAGGTACCACCGCCAAACTGCAAGCAGGCATCGTCACCGAAGATCGCGACCAGTGCAGGCATATGCCAAACGTGAATACCACCTGAAGCAACCGGGAATACTCCTGGCATAGATCCCCAGTCCTGGTCGAAGAACAAACCGCGACTGCGGTCTTCCTTGATGAATTTATCGCGCATGGTATCGATCCAGCCAAGAGTTGCTGCGCGGTCACCTTCCAGTTTGCCGACCACAGTACCTGAATGCAGGTGATCGCCACCCGATAAACGAAGCACCTTGGTTAAGACGCGGAAGTGAATACCATGATGCGGATTGCGATCGAGCACAGCGTGCATAGCGCGGTGAATGTGCAGCAGCATTCCATTGTTGCGGCACCAGTTTGCCAGACCCGTATTGGCTGTCAAACCACCCGTTAAGTAGTCATGCATGATGATTGGCGCGCCTAATTCCTTAGCAAACTCTGCGCGTTTATACATTTCTTCTGGAGTGGGCGCGGTTACGTTAAGATAGTGGCCTTTACGTTCCCCGGTTTCTCGCTCGGCTTTCTGGCAAGCTTCCACCACGAATTCAAAACGATCGCGCCAGCGCATGAAAGGTTGGCTGTTAATGTTCTCATCGTCCTTAGTCAGATCCAAGCCGCCGCGCAGACATTCGTATACGGCACGGCCGTAGTTCTTTGCAGATAGACCGAGTTTAGGCTTAATGGTACATCCCAATAGCGCGCGGCCATACTTATTAAAGCGATCGCGTTCCACTTGAATACCTGCAGGAGGTCCACCGCAGGTTTTGACATAAGCAATCGGGAAACGGACATCTTCCAAACGCAATGCACGCAGTGCTTTAAAACCAAATACGTTACCTACGAGCGAGGTTAATACGTTAACTACAGAACCTTCTTCAAACAAATCGATTGGGTAAGCTATGAAAGCATAAAAACAAGTGTCGTCTCCAGGCACGTCTTCAATCTTATAAGCACGCCCTTTGTAGTAATCTAAATCGGTCAGCAGATCGGTCCATACCGTAGTCCAGGTGCCTGTAGAAGATTCTGCAGCTACAGCGGCTGCTACTTCTTCACGAGGTACTCCGGGTTGTGGCGTAATTTTAAAACAAGCCAGAATATCTGTATCTAATGGGGTGTAATCAGGGGTCCAGTAAGTTTGTCGATATTCTTTTACACCTGCATTATATGTTTTTACTGCCATAATTTTTCTCCAGTTAAATTCCACTCAACTTCAGTCAACAGCTCGGACAGAAACGAGAGGAGGTTGCGTTACAAACAACACATATGACTACTTAAAACGATGGATCAACTATAACGTTATTTATATATAAGGACAAATCAATAATATTGATATGTATAATAAGGTTTTACTTATATTATTCTATACATGCTGCATCTTACATTACGTCAATTGCAAGTATTTGAATCGGTTGCTCGGCACCTGAGTTATTCGCGTGCGGCTGATGAGCTTTATTTGACCCAACCTGCTGTTTCTATGCAGATTAGACAATTGGAAAACAACATTGGCGTACCATTATTAGAGCAACTTGGTAAACGAATTTATCTGACCGAAGCAGGGCGTGAACTGTATCATTACAGTCGATTAATTGCCCAGCAATTATCGGATATGGAAGTGGCATTAGATGAATTAAAAGGGATGGAGCGTGGCAAGCTAAATATTTCAGTTGTCACTACGGCGAATTATTTCGCGCCACATTTATTAGCTAAATTCTGCCAGCGTTACCAAGGTGTTACAGTGAGTTTAAATGTTTCTAATCGTGAAGCAGTTTTAAAACAATTGGCGGATAATTTGATTGATCTTGCGATCATGGGGCAGCCTCCCGAGAATCTGGATATTGACAGTGAATCTTTCATGGAGAATCCATTGGTTGTTGTGGCGCCACCGGATCATCCATTGTGTAGTGAGCGATTTATTCCGGTAGAACGATTGGCCGAGGAGATCTTTTTAGTGCGGGAATCCGGTTCCGGCACACGCAGTGCCATGGAACGCTTTTTCGCCGCACATAAAATCACGATCAATAAAGGCATGGAAACAGACACGACTGAAGCTATCAAACAAGCTGTGCAAGCAGGCATGGGTTTGGGCATTATGTCGCAGCATACTGCGGAACTGGAAATTGAAACGAATCGGTTGAAAATTCTGGATGTTCAAGGTTTTCCCATTGTGCGTTATTGGCATGTCGTAAATCGGAAAAATAAACGTTTATCCAGTGTTGCAAATGCATTTAGAGTGTTCTTGCTGAAAGAAGCAGAAAAACTGATGCTAGCTTCAAAGCGATCATAATATTTTATGGCTCTATGTCATTTGCAGTTTAATTAGGGAATGAATCAAACTTGTATTGATTAATCCCGAGAGTAGTTCGATTTTCCTTATCTGTCGGTTGAAACATTAGCAAAATTCATTGAGTTACAGGTGTAATATATTGTGACGATACGCCGTGCTATATACCCGACAAATAAGCCTTGAGGTTGCCGATGACTATTTTATAACCAAGGTAATCATTGCCTGCTTTTTTCGGGAGGGGTCACATGTGCGGGATGACCCTGCGTTTCACTAATCTCTGCTACTAAACGCAATGCACTGCTGCGCATCTGTTGATCAGGAGAAAGATGTTGTTTGACAGGCCGTTGAAAACCATCTGCGTTTCTGATACGGTGTTATAACAGGCCCAAAATGCCCGTTTATTAAGTACAAACTGCGCTTTTTTGCCTGTTTCTGCCTTGTATCAACTGTTTCGAAAACGTTTTTCCTACGGCCTGTTAACTGTAGTTCATGATATGTTGATTTGTTAGGATAAACGCAGTGAAGACAACGGAAATCTTGAGACCAGTGTTACCAAAACAACGGGTTAGTGCACAGGCCCACTCTGTTTTATATCGCTTTTGCGAATCCTGCAAGTTAGTCTCTTTCCTTTTCATTACCAGAATTAATATCTTATTCAACTTTATAAAGAGGTGAGAAAAACTGAAAATGGCTCGTCAGCATATAATACTTTGACTAAAGATGAATTATCGCTCATTCTTAAGACGTACGAATTTTCCGGCTATTAGTTAAGTATAGTGCTAATGATTAATCTACCCTAGATTGATAAAACTGCTTTCGACGTGAGTAAATCTACTACAGTAATTGTTAATTTGTGGTGCGGGTTAAGTGCACTATTGATTTTAATGGTTGATTTTATAACCCCACTGGGTATTGCCAGTGGAGTCCCCTATATCATTGTAATCTTAATTTCATTAAAATCACCTTACAAACGCTTCACCATAGCGGCCGCAATGCTATGTACCGTACTAGTTTGGATCGGATATGTAGGATCGCCGCCAGGTGATGTCGATACATATCAAATTTATATCAATCGTTTTCTGAGTATTTTGGCAATCTGGGTCACAACCATTTTGACATTGTCGCAGCGCGACAGCATTAACCAATTACATCAAGAGCGACTAAGAAACTTACAGTCGAGAATAGAAACAGAGATTCAGCAAGAAAAATTAAAAATGCTCAAAGCGACTATGAGAACGGTACATGATATTATTGGCAATTTCTTGAACAATCTACATTTCTTCAAATTGGAGATTGATAGAAATAGTACGCTGTCAGCCGAGTCAATCAAAAAGCTTGATCAATTGACTCAGGAAACAACGCAGCGATTAGACAAATTAGCAAGTGTGGATGAAATACGCGAAAAAAAGATGGCGGGAGATATGGTTGGTATCGATTATGAACTCACACCTAAAGGTGAAGAAACGACTGGTACGCAAAATAAGCTGGTGTAATAAATAAAGAGGATGAATAATGGCAGGGCAGGGATCGGGTGGAAATGTTATAGCTGCAGTATGCAGTTTTTTTATACCGGGATTAGGACAGTTAGTACAGGGGCGTTTGCTGCCAGCTTTTTTGTTTTTTGTTATTTGTGGTACTGGCTATTTTTTTGCGGTACTGATTATTCCCGCAGTAATTGCCGGAATTTTTCATCTCTGGTCGATTATTGATGCAGCCAGATTTATCGGATCTAGGTAATCAATCCTCGTTGAAGCTCTAATTAGTCTCTCGATGGCTCTTTTCGAGTCTGTAGCATGTATGACTCAATTGTCACCCCTTTCTAAAAGATTATATGGTTACTTTTTATTGCGGAATGACAGAAAAGAATTGTTTTAATTCGTATTCAGATACAATTCGATGTTTTCACAATAGCTATTCCAAACTAAATATTTTATGTCGTCAGCTAAGCAGGTTTCACAGAAAGTTGGTTTCGTCTCTCTAGGGTGTCCCAAGGCCCTGGTTGACTCCGAGCAAATATTGACTCAGTTACGTGCCGAAGGTTATGAAATATCGGCTTCATACCAAGATGCCGATCTGGTCGTGGTCAATACGTGCGGGTTTATTGATAGTGCTGTTGAAGAATCTCTGGATGCCATTGGTGAAGCTCTGGCAGAAAATGGTAAAGTGATAGTGACAGGCTGCCTCGGCGCTAAAGAAGATGGTGATGTGGTCAAAAAAGCGCACCCTCAAGTGCTGGCAGTTACCGGACCTCATGCATTGCCGGAAGTCATGTCCGCTATACATACGCATTTGCCGCAACCCCATGATCCTTATATTAGCTTGATTCCACCGCAGGGAGTTCGGTTAACACCGAAACATTATGCGTATGTGAAAATTTCCGAGGGATGTAATCATCGGTGCACGTTTTGTATTATCCCGTCAATGCGTGGTGATTTGGTTAGCCGTCCAATTCATCAGGTGATGCAGGAAGCCGAACACTTAGTTAATGCCGGTGTTAAAGAATTATTGATTATTTCGCAAGATACCAGTGCATACGGCGTTGACGTGAAATATCGAACTGGTTTTTGGCAAGGGAGGCCAGTGAGAACACGCCTAACCGAGCTTACGCAGGCCTTGGGGTCGTTGGGTGTGTGGGTGCGGTTGCACTATGTTTATCCTTATCCGCATGTGAATGAAGTCATTCCGCTGATGGCCGATGGAAAAATTTTACCTTATTTAGATGTGCCGTTCCAGCATGCAAGTCCACGCATTCTGAAAATGATGAAGCGGCCGGCAAGTGTTGAGAATAATTTGGCGCGAATTCAACAATGGCGGAAAATTTGTCCTGATATTACATTGCGGAGTACCTTCATTGTCGGCTTTCCGGGTGAAACAGAGGCGGAATTTGAAGATCTTTTAGACTTTTTACAGGAAGCGCAATTGGATCGAGTCGGTTGCTTTACGTATTCTCCAGTTGAGGGTGCTGTTGCCAATCAATTGCCTGATCACATACCCGAGGCAATCAAACAAGAGCGTCGAGCACGTTTCATGCATAGACAGGAAGAGATCAGCCGCCTTCGATTGGCTGCGAAAGTAGGCCAAAAAATGACGGTCATGATTGACGAATTGACTGAGAATGAGGTGATTGCTCGTAGTAGTGCGGATGCGCCGGAAATTGATGGATTGGTTTATGTAAAAAATGCCGAACAGATGCAGCCCGGTGATTTCATCGAAGTTCAAGTTACTGGCTCGGATGCACATGATTTATTTGCTGTTGCGCTAGATAGTGATACTTCACGTCATAGCAGCGCTCACTAAATTAATAAATGTAATCTGATACCAGACTCAACAACTGAGCTTATGAATCATTAAGAGAAAATTATCGCACCTAAATACAAGTTGATTTTGAAGCTATCTTGTCACATCGGTAACGAGATTGCTGACGTAATTGATCTGTTAAGAACAAAAAATTTTACCTTATCCGGGAAGATTCTGTGCTGCATATTCTAGTAAATAAGCATCTGAAAGCAACCGCTTGGGTGCGATTGTTTGTTCTGTTGTAATTTCTCCCAGCCCCAAGAATTGATGCTGCTCGGTATATAATCGTACTAGTCTTTCATCCTTCTTCGTTATATGGATGTCTGATGGACATAAAATGTTGCGGCCCTGCTGTATATGTAAAGCACCTAATTGGTCTAAAATGACTGATGGATAATCTTGTAACAAATAATCGATAGGGAATAATGAATTGTCCCGCTCAGGTACGCTCATATTTTCAAGCGCGATTAAGGAGTGTGCTAGTGATAGATCAAAACGATTAATTACAGTACGGCGTAAACCAGTCAAATAAGCACCGCCGTATCCAAGTGCTTTGCCAATGTCTTCAGCAAGTACCCGGATGTAAGTGCCAGTGCCGCATTGAATTTCTAACTGCAATTCATTTTGGCTAAGTGACTGAATTTGAATTCCATGAATGACTATTTCGCGTTCCTGACGCTCAATGACTTCACCATTTCTTGCATAAGAATAGAGTGGTTTACCCTGATGTTTAAGTGCGCTAAACATAGGAGGTACTTGTTTTGTTTTGCCGATGAATTGCGTAAGTGTCTGTTGACACTCATGTAATGTCGGATTCTGAGCAATTGTTGTAACCTGAGTGATTATGCCTTCCGCATCCCCTGTAGTGCTTATATAGCCAACTTTCAATGTTGCTTCATAGGTTTTGTTGGCGTTCAGCAATATCGACGAGAACTTGGTGGCTTCACCAAAACAAATCGGGAGTAATCCGGTTGCCATAGGATCCAGTGTGCCGGTATGCCCACATTTGGCAGCAAAGAAGAAATTTTTTGCTATTTGTAATGCCTTATTGGATGAAATTCCATAGGGCTTATCCAATAATAAAACGCCACTAATATTACGTTTTCTTGGTTTACTCAAATTATTCAATGAAATGTTTACAACTAATCAATTGAAATTGATTAGTTGTCTGAATCTGTTTGATGGATGTCTTTTTCTTGAGCAATGGCTTCATCGATTAATTTTGACAAGCGGAAGCCACGCTCAACCGACTCATCATAAACAAAATGTAATTGTGGTACAACGCGGAGTTTCATACGGTGAGATAAGTTTGAGCGCAAAAAACCTTTAGCGTGCTCCAGACCTTTCTCTATCAGAAAATTTTCATCCCGCTGAACTAATGTGGTGTAAAAAATCTTGGCGTGACTATAATCACGAGTTACTTCGACGGCCGTAATTGTAATATGCTTGACGCGCGGGTCCTTGATTTCATTTTGTATTAAGTCAGCTATTTCGCGCTGTATTTGGTCAGCAATTCGTAAGCTACGGGAAAAATCTCTGGACATGTGCTATAGGTCGTATAAACGCTCGTTACAGGAAACGTGCAGTTTCGACAATTTCATAGATTTCCAATTGATCGCCTACTTGAATATCATTAAAATTCTTGAGCGATAAACCACATTCAAAGCCTTCTCTAACTTCTTTCACATCATCTTTAAAACGCTTCAGTGAATCCAGCTCGCAACTATGGATTACCAAGCCATCTCGCAGTACTCTGACCAATGAATTTTTTTTGACAGTGCCATCCAAGACGTAACATCCTGCGACTACACCAACTTTAGGTATGCGATAAACTTCACGAATGTCAATCAAACCCAGGATGCTTTCTTTACGTTCAGGCGACATCAATCCTGAGAGTGCCGCTTTTATCTCATCGACTGCTTCATAAATAATATTGTAATACCGCACATCAATGTCGTTGGACGCTATCAATTTGCGCGCACTTACATCCGCACGAACATTAAAACCGATAATCACAGCTTTTGATGCTAAAGATAGATTGACGTCTGATTCAATGATTGCCCCCACTCCGCTGTGAATGATATTGACTTTGACTTCATCGGTTGCAAGTTTTTGCAAGGCATATGCCAAAGCTTCACAGGATCCTTGAACATCAGCTTTAATGATCAGCGATAGAATTTTTACATCTTCTTGTTGATCAAAAACGTTTTCAAGTTTTGCGGCATGTTGTTTGGCAAATTTTACATCCCGGTATTTACCTTGGCGAAATAATGCAATTTCTCGTGCTTTCCGCTCATCGTCCAGCACTAGCACCGTCTCGCCAGCCTCGGGTACTTCGGATAAGCCTTGAATTTCAACTGGAATAGATGTTCCAGCTTGTTTTATGTTTTTGCCATTTTCATCGCTCATGGCCCGCACCTTGCCAAATACCGCACCCGCTATTAGTATATCGCCACGATTTAACATTCCTGATTGCACCAGGATTGTAGCGACGGGTCCACGCCCTTTATCCAAACGAGATTCAATCACAACCCCCTTGGCAGGCGTGTTGGTTGGTGCCTTGAGTTCCAATACTTCAGCTTGCAGCAATATAGCTTCCAGTAAGTTATCAATACCTTGACCGGATTTTGCCGAAACTTCAACGAACATTGTATCCCCCCCCCATTCTTCAGGCAGAACCTCGTGGGCAATCAATTCCTGCCGAATTCTTTCGGGATTTGCTTCCGGCTTGTCAATCTTATTAACTGCTACAATAATAGGCAGCTTTGCCGCTTTTGCATGATGAATAGCTTCAATAGTTTGAGGCATAACACCGTCATCTGCAGCGACTACGAGAATAACAATATCGGTAATTTTTGTGCCGCGGGCACGCATTGCGGTAAATGCTTCATGACCGGGTGTATCCAGGAAAGTAATCATGCCATGATCAGTTTCTACATGATAGGCGCCAATATGCTGGGTAATGCCTCCAGCCTCGCCCCCGGCAACACGCGTACGACGAATATAATCCAACAACGAAGTTTTTCCATGATCCACATGTCCCATAACAGTGACTACGGGAGCTCGGGCTACCAATTCGGACTCAGTTATCGAAGATTCATGATCAGTAAGGAAACTCTCTGGATTATCCATTTCGGCATATTTTGGAATATGCCCCATTTCTTCAACGACAATCATGGCAGTGTCTTGATCCAACATTTGATTGATCGTCACCATGCTGCCCATTTTCATTAATACCTTGATAACGTCAGCAGCTTTGACCGACATTTTCTGCGCAAGCCCACTCACGGATATGGTTTCCGGAACCATGATTTCGCGCACAATCGGCTCAGTCGGGGCGGAGAATCCATGAATATTTTGTTCCTCAGCAGCGTGTACAGGTTTACTATGCTTCTCTCTACGAGTTCTCCAACCCTGCCCACCGGAAAGATCGCCATGAGTTTTAACACCTCGCTTCTTGGCATTTTCATCTTTCCAAATGACTTGCTGTTTGGCTTGCTTCTTTTTCTTATCCGCTTTTTCTTCAGGCTTTACTATAGGCTTATGTAATGTGCCGTCAGTCGAGCTGGATTGTGAGTCTAAATTGCTCTGTTGCTCACTTTCATTGGTCTTTGCAGTGATTAAGTGCTCATCAGTTACAGACTTAGTCGAGTCTGATGGCTGTGATTTTATTGTAGTTGGAGTTTTATCAATAATTTTTTCCGATTCAGCTATTTTCTTTTGCGTTTGATCGGTCGTTTCTAAGTTTTTGCGTGCTCTTTTTTGTCTTACTTCTTCAGCCTGGCGAGCCATCAATTCCGCTTGTTTTCTTGCTTCTTCATTGCGTAACGCGAGTTGATCTTCATCAATCACAGATCCAGAAGCAGGTTGATTTGTAACATCTAGTGATTTGCTTGTTGTTGTCGGTATGGCATCGACATCTGCATCTGCAGCCATTGCTGGCTTCGTAAGGATGCGCCTTTTTCTGACTTCTACTTGAATGGTCCGTGCTCGGCCGGTACTGTCAGATTTTCGAATTTCAGAGGTTTGTCGGCGTGTCAGAGTAACTTTACTTTTGGTTTCGGTTGTGCCGTGTGTTTTTCTAAGATAATCAAGTAACAGTGCTTTATCTTGCTCGGTCAGACTGTCTTCGACTACCATTTTTTTTACGCCAGCAGCCCTAAGCTGCTCCAGCAGTACTGCTGGTAGCAGACCCAGTTCATTCGCAAATTGTTCCACACTCATTTGAGCCATTTATAACCTTTCAACAGTCAGAACTACAGACAGGTTTCACTATAAAATAAATAAACCGATCAATCCATTATCAACCAGTTATTAAAATTAAATAAACCATGGTTCACGTGCTTTGATAATTAATTGATTTGCACGTTCAATATCAATACCAGTTATCTCTACCAAGTCATCAGCAGCCAAATCAGCTAAATCAGCTTGAGTCTTAATACCTTTTGCTGCTAATTCTCGGATAATATTGATATCCATGCCTTCGATGGAAAGCAAATCCTCAGCAATATGTTCAACTTTTTCTTCATTAACAATAGCATCTGTTAACAATACATTTCTTGCTCGATTTCGTAACTCATTTACTGTTTCTTCATCCAAGGATTCGATTTCCAGCATCTCGTTTAACGGAACGTAGGCTACTTCTTCAATAGAAACAAAACCCTCTTGCACAAGTATTTCTGCAATTTCTTCATCAACATCCAGTTTTTGCATAAAAAGTTGACAGATTTGGGATGTTTCCTGTTCGTGTTTGGTTTTAGATTCCTCTACGGTCATGATATTGAGCTCCCAACCTGTCAGCTCGGAAGCTAATCGTACGTTTTGCCCACCCCGCCCGATAGCTTGAGCCAGGTTATCATCATCAACAACAATATCCATGCTGTGTTTTTCTTCATCAACCATGATGCTGCTGATTTCTGCGGGTGCTAGTGCATTAATTATAAAAGTGGCAGGATCATCAGCCCACAGGATGATATCAACACGCTCGCCAGCCAGTTCGCTAATAACTGCCTGCACTCGAGATCCACGCATACCAACACAGGTTCCGATTGGGTCAACACGCTGATCGTTCGATTTCACGGCAATCTTGGCGCGCGATCCGGGGTCGCGTGCTGCTGCTTTAATTTCTAATAAGCCTTCTTCAATCTCTGGTACTTCCAATTCAAATAACTTCATCAGAAATTCTGGAGAGATACGTGAGAGTTTTAGCTGAGGTCCTCTGGCAGCGCGATCAACTTTGTATAAATAGGCGCGCACACGATCACCGACACGCAAGTTTTCTTTCGGTATCATCTGGTCGCGCGGCAATTCCGCCTCAATTTTTCCTGATTCAATAATGGCATTGCCGCGTTCCATGCGTTTGATCGTGCCGTTAATTAAATAATCTTCTCGTTCAAGAAAGTCATTCAAAGTTTGTTCACGTTCCGCATCACGAATTTTTTGGAAAATTACCTGTTTTGCTGCTTGCGCTCCGATACGACCGAATTCAATGGGCTCCAGTGTTTTTTCAAGATAATCGCCGACTTGGATATTAACATCCGTTTTTATTGCTTCACTTAAAGCAATCTGACGTGCTGGATCTTCCACCGATTCGTCGCTTACAACCAGCCAACGGCGGAAAGATTGGTGATTTCCTGTTAATCTGTCGATAGCAATGCGTGTTTCAATATCTTCTTGAAACCGTTTCTTGGTAGCGGATGATAATGCAAGCTCCAGCGCTGTAAAAACAATTTCTTTTTCAACTGCTTTCTCACGCGCTAATGCATCAACTAACAGTAATATTTCGCGGCTCATAATCCTCCAGTCAAATCTCTATCCTACAATTTTGGAACCAAACGAGCTTTTCCAAGGTTACTTAATTCAATGTCTAATATCTTTCCTTCGGTTTCAAGTTTTATAATGCCATTATCCACTTCTCGTAAAATTCCAACAAAATTTTTTTGACCTTGTAAAGGGACACGCAGCTTTAATTTGACTGCTTCTCCTCTAAATCGAAGGAAATCTGCTTCTTTTCGTAAAGGTCTGTCGAGCCCCGGCGATGAAACTTCTAATCGACCATAATCAATATTCTCAACCACCAGTAATCGGCTCAAGTGATTGCTGATGGTCACGCAATCATCAATGCATATGCCTCCTGCCTTATCTACAAATATTCTTAGCAATTTGTTGTGTGCTGATCGCTCCACTTCAACCAACTCATAGCCCATGCCTTCCAGAGTTGATTCCAGTAATTCTTCCAGTGCCATAGCTCCACCACAAATAAAAAATGGGCTGAAAAAGCCCACCCCAACTACTACGTTAATTTTAACAAATATTTATAAAATATGAAACATAAACTTACTTCGAAAATGGCAGTGCCTTAGCGATTTTCGGCGTTATTGTTCGTGTTTCTGCTTTCAGCCAATTTGAGAGATTCCATAAGCTATGCGCAATTTGCTATCTCTAAAAATAAGAGTTCCGTATCGATTGGGAGCCAATGATACAATCCTGATCCACTATATTGAAATATTTAGTACTGAAACTGGAGATTAAGCATGTCGACCATTGAATCAATATTAAATGAGGCTCGAGTTTTTCCACCATCTGACGCGTTTGCCAGCAAAGCTAACATACCCAGTTTCCAGGCATATGAAGCTTTATGTGCGGAAGCTGAACAGGATTATCAGAAATTTTGGGCAAATCGAGCAAGAGAACAAATCGTATGGCATAAGCCTTTTACGCAAGTACTGAATGATCAGAAAGCACCGTTTTTTGAATGGTTCGGCGATGGTGAGTTAAACGTTTCTTATAATTGTCTTGATCGACATTTGGAAAAGCAAGGCGATAAAATCGCCATCATTTTTGAATCCGATGACGGTGAAGTAATACGAACAACATACCATGACCTTCATCAACGAGTTTGTCAGCTTGCCAATGCATTGAAATCACAAAATATCAGAAAAGGTGATCGAGTTGTCATATATATGCCAATGCGCACTGAAGCGGTTATTGCGATGCAGGCTTGCGCGCGCATTGGCGCAATTCATTCGGTGGTGTTTGGTGGTTTTTCGGCCAAAAGCCTGCATGAACGCATCCATGATGCCGGTGCAGTTGCAGTTATTACAGCCGATGAGCAGATACGCGGCGGTAAACGAAATCCACTCAAAGCAATTGTTGATGAAGCCTTGAGTAAGACTGACGATATTTCTGTGCGATTGGTTGTGATTTATCAACGAACAGGTGCGGACATAGAATTTAATCCTGCGCGTGATGTCTGGTGGCATGAGCTTACGAAAAATGCCAGCTCCCAATGTGAACCCGAATGGGTAAGTGCTGAACATCCATTGTTCACACTGTATACCTCTGGATCTACTGGCAAGCCTAAGGGTGTTCAGCACTCCAGCGCAGGGTATTTACTTGGAACTAAGGTAAGTATGCAATGGGTTTTTGACTATAAACCTACAGATGTATTTTGGTGTACTGCCGATGTTGGTTGGATTACCGGTCATAGTTATGTTGCTTATGGGCCTCTGGCGATGGGTGCTACCCAAGTGATTTTTGAAGGAATACCTACCTATCCTCATGCCGGACGTTTTTGGGAAATTATTCAGAAACATCAAGTCACGACATTTTACACGGCGCCTACTGCAATTCGGTCATTGATTAAGCTGGGTGCTGATTTGCCGGAACAATTTGAACTTTCATCATTGCGTTTGCTGGGCTCAGTAGGTGAACCGATTAATCCAGAAGCATGGATATGGTTTTATGAAAAAGTGGGGCGGTCACGTTGTCCGATTGTGGATACCTGGTGGCAAACGGAAACAGGTAGTCATACGATTGCGCCAATGCCAGGAGCGGTCGCGCTCAAACCCGGCTCATGCACTTTTCCTTTGCCAGGAATTTCCGCGGCTGTTATTGACGAAACTGGGCAGGATGTTGAAAACGGCAAGGGCGGTTTTCTAGTGATCAAAAAACCTTTTCCTTCGCAAGTACGTACTCTCTGGAGTGATCCGGAACGTTTCAGAACGACTTATTTTCCAGACGAAATTTGTCACGGAAAATATTATCTGGCGGGTGATTCCGCGTATCGTGATAAGGAGGGTTATTTCTGGATCATGGGGCGTGTTGACGATGTGCTGAACGTATCAGGACACAGGTTGGGAACGATGGAAATTGAATCGGCGCTAGTAGCGCATCCATTAGTTGCGGAGGCCGCTGTGGTTGGCAAGCCGCATGAAGTTAAGGGAGAGTCCGTAATAGCTTTTGTGGTGTTAAAAGGTCAATATCCGCATGGAAAGGAAATTGAGCAGATTGCCCATACTTTGCGCGAATGGGTAGCCAAAGAGATTGGCCCAATTGCGAAACCTGATGAAGTTCGCTTTGGAGAAAATCTACCAAAAACCCGATCTGGTAAAATTATGCGCCGACTGTTGCGCACACTTGCCAAAGGCGAAGAAATTACTCAGGATATTTCCACGCTGGAAAATCCAGCGATTCTGGAACAATTAAAATATCCAACAAAATAACGTTCTAAATCGCAATGTACGCGTAAGTTTTACGAAAAAACCGGAGAGATATGTCATTATCACTTGTTACCGATTATAAATATGGGATCAGTGCCATTGATGCACAGTTTCACCGTCCTGGACGAGCAGCGATACATTTGATTGTCGAAAAGGGAGTGGCCGCATTAGTGGACACAGGCACATCTTTTTCCATTCCAGGTGTGGTTGCAGCACTCAAGCAAAAGAATATTGCTACTGAAGACTTGGCCTATGTAATTTTGACACATATTCATCTCGATCATGCTGGCGGCGCAAGTGAATGCATGCGACTTTTTCCGCGTGCCAAGCTAGTTGTCCATCCCCGTGGAGCAAGCCATATGGCAAATCCGGCACGACTCGTTGCCGGTGCAATGAGTGTTTATGGAGAAGCTGAATTTAAGCGTGTGTATGGTGAGATTATTCCGATTGATGTCGAACGGATTGTGGAAGCGCCTGACGAGAGTCGAATTGATCTCAATGGGCGCTCGTTATTGTTTCTCGACACGCCGGGTCATGCACGTCATCATAATTGCATCTATGATGAACGCAGCCAGTCTTTTTTTACGGGCGATACTTTTGGAGTTTCGTATCGTGAGTTCGATGTGGATGGAAGAGAATTTGTCTTTCCGACTACCTCGCCTGTGCAATTTGATCCTGTAGCGGCACATGCATCAATTGACCGCATTATAAGCTATCAGCCGCATTATGCGTATTTGACGCATTACAGTCAGATCGGTAGTTTAGAAAAACATGCGCAATCACTGCATGATTTGATTGATGCGCACGTTGAAATTGCACAACGCGCAAAAAATAATGGAACTGATAGAAAGGCAATCATTTCCAAAGCATTAAGCGAATTGCTGTTGAAAAAGTTGTCAGAACACGGTTGTCAATTACCGTTGCCTGAAATCAATGAGCTTCTGAGTTCGGACATTCGGTTGAATGCACAAGGATTGATCCATTGGCTTGATCAGCCATCTGAAAGATTCAAGCAACTATGATTCATCCAACTTAATTGATGTTCAGGGTTCTGAATAAATTAAAGAGATGGGGTTAATGCAAAATATTCAATTGCTTTAGCCCCATTAAATTGGAGAGTTTATGCAATAACTTTTTTGCTCGGGTAGTATGTTCTGGTTTTTGATGTGTTACTTAGCATGACAATTACCAGATAATTGATGTACAAAATTGCGCCGAGAATTATATCAGAAATAACCCACTGCGTCATAGATTCCGGTAAGTCAAACACCGACAGAATACCGAAAAATGTGGCTGTAATGACTACTGCTGAAATTGCAAAAATTTGACTTGTTTTCATAAAATCTCCTTTTAGGTAAAGATTATTAAAATTGCGTGTTAAGCGAATCTCACACTAGGTGTAGTGTCGTTATTCTCTTAACACGCTTTCTTGTGCCGATTTTTAAATCAACGCATTCTTGGCTTGGAAGGTCCTTGGAATACACCTATTGCTAGGTAGCTTATATAAAGGATGATTGCAAGCGCACCATCAGTGATTATCCATTCCAGAATTGATTGTGGTAATCCAAGCATCGCTACGATTCCAAAAAATATCCCGACAATGACTAAAGCCGTGATAGCAAAAACTTGATTGGTAGTCATGAGCATCTCCTTGCTTAAAAATTATTGAAATTGAAAAAATATATTGTACTGCTTATGACGGATAACTTCACAAAAAGTTCACACATATTTCACACTTATTTCACAATAATTTTTGAAAGGCTTGAACCTAACAGGCCGTTGAAAAACTATCTGCGTTACTGTTACGGTGTTAACAACAGGCTCAAAATACTCATTTATTAAGCATAAACTGAGCTTTCTCGCCTGTTTTTGCCTTGTATCAGTCGTCTCGATAACGTATTTCAACGTCTTGCTAGTTTGGCCATGTAACGATTCGTTGTTGAATTTGATAACGAAAGACTTATATCAATTAACTCAAGTATTTTATTAAAAACATGATTATCTTCTGGAACGCATCTGCAATTGACTTTACCCGTGCAAAGTTCTCGGCACGTATGTTGTATTTGAACTGGACCGGGAAGACTATCCGCTTTCGTGACGAGCTATGGCAAATCATATCTATGGTTGTTAGGAAGCACAGCCGGGGTTACGAAGAATTGAACGATTGGTTTGAGCAACAATCCGATGCATTGAGTTTTTCAACTGATCAGTTGATCTTTCCACAACAAGATTGAATCGATTTAATTAATTTGATTACAATATACGCCATGCAACAATTATTTATTTCCCTAGGAATCCTGCTACTTGTTTTGGGCTTATTGTGGCCTTGGTTGTCGCAATTGCCATTAGGTCGCTTGCCTGGCGATATTCATATTGAACGCGAGAATTTCAGCTTTTATTTTCCGTTAATGACAGGATTGTTGTTCTCGGCAGTGTTGACATTGATATTGTGGTGGATACGCAAGTAAGAAATTTCCGGTTATCGGGTTATTTCTCCCGCCATTCCTTTGGTTAATTGATCGACTACACTGCCGTTCATATCCTGCAACGTGACTTGCAACGGCATTTTACCCAGTGCATGTGTGGCACAGGAAAGGCAAGGATCATATGCGCGTACCGCTACTTCGAGATGATTTAATAATGCTTCGGTGATTTCCTGGCCATCCAGATATTGATTCGCAACGGCGCGTATCGATTCATTCATGGCTTGGTTGTTGCTGGTGGTTGATACGATAAGATTGGCTTGGGTGATCAAGCCTTCTGCGTTGACCTGATAGTGATGGAACAGCGTGCCGCGCGGTGCTTCGATGACACCGATGCCTTGCGACTGGTGTTCACCTTTGTCAACCATTAATTCGGTGTCGGTGATGTCTGCATCGTGTAGCAAAGCGTGTATTGATTCGGCGCAGTGCAGTGCTTCAATCATGCGTGCCCAGTGATATGCGAGCGTATCGTGCACTAATCCGCCTTGGCCAAATGCCTTGAAACGCTGGCGGGCATTTTCGGCCAGCGGGGTAGAAATGCTATCGCAGTTATTGATGCGAGCCAGCGGACCAACGCGGTACCAGCCTTGCTCCGTGCCTAATGCGGTGAAGTAGGGGAATTTCATGTAGCTCCACGGACGCACTTCTTCACGCAGGATGTGCTGATAATCGCAGTAGTTGAATTGGTCGAAAATAACGCTGCTATCGGCGGTACGCGCGCGCAATCCTCCATGATAGAACTCCAGTTCGCCGCTGGTTCCGGTCATGCTGAGGAAATGGCTATGCAGCGTGGCGAAATCGCGATGCTCCGGGTGCTCAGTGTGAATGTGTTCGTTCAGCGACAGCGCTTCCCCGCTCCATTGCAGAATATTATCGACATCTGCGAGTAACGTATCACGTTCGGTGGGCGTCAGTGGTTTGTTCATGCCGCCTGGTACGGTGCCGGTGCCGTGAATGCGCTTGCCGGTAATGGCTTCGATGACTTGCTGGCCGAATTTGCGCAACTTGACGCCTTTCAATGCGATTTCCGGATAATGTTCCAATACACCGGCGATATTACGCTGTGCCGGGTTACTGCCGAAGCCGAATAGAAAATCAGGAGAGGAGAGATGGAAAAAATGCAGTGCATGCGATTGCAGAATCTGGCCAAAATGCAACAATCTGCGCAACTTGGTAGCTGTTGGCGTGAGTTGCTGCATCCCCACGATTTGATCCACCGCTTTGGCTGCTGCCAATTGATGGCTGACTGGGCAAATGCCGCACAACCGTTGCACAAGAAACGGAACTTCCCAATACGGACGGCCTTGGATGAATTTCTCAAAACCACGAAACTCGACAATATGCAACCGTGCCTCGACGATGTGATTGTTTTCGTCCAGCATCAGTGTGATTTTGCCGTGTCCTTCGACGCGAGTGACCGGGTCGATGGCGATGCGGCGGGTGACCGGTGGTGATGAGGATTTATCTGGTTCCATAACGATTAATCGTAATGCAACTGCGATTTTTGAATGATCGGTTTCTGTCCGGCCAATAGCGACTCCAGCAGTTGCAAGAAAGCATCGGCGGATGGTGGGCAACCGGGCAGAAAATAATCGATGTGCACCACTTCGCTGATGGGGTAGACCTTGTCCAGCAGCAGCGGCAATTCAATATCGTCGGGAATTTGAGGGTTCGTGACACCGACTCCGTTCAGATAGACTTCCTGAAGGCATTCCTGCAAGTCAAAATAATTGCGCATCGCGGGCACACCGCCATTGATCGCGCAAGCGCCGACAGCCACTAGCGTGGTGCAGTTGGCACGGAATTCGCGTAACACGTGCACATTTTCGGTTGTGCATACGCCACCTTCGATCAAACCAATGTCGCATGACCCACATTTCTTGATATCAGTGAACGGCGAACGGTCAAATTCAATTTGCTCAAGCAAGCCAGCCAAGCATTCATCCATATCCAGAAAAGACATGTGACAACCAAAGCAACCGGCCAGTGATGTGGTCGCGATTTTTATTTTGTGTTTGATGGCGTATTCAGTCGTCATTGTTCATCTTGCTGCTCGGCGATGTGTTCTTACAAACCGGTTTCCAGGATCTGTGCTATCACAACTGCACTGCTAGTTTGCCCAGCATGCTCAGATCTTAAATAATAGCATGGCAATCAAAAAGAGCTATGAAGAACTTTTCATGAATGGACTTAAAAGGGGTGGATAATCTGGTAGAGACCGCTATGTATCAATGAAGATAATCTTTCGGTCATGACGAGCAACTGATAAATTGAGAGAAAGTATAGTCTTGATCCTCTTGTTTAACCAAACTCAGAAAACCGGATGAAAGGCTATGCTGTATGTATTACAATTAGACTCTAGCGGAGCAGTCAATAAACCAGATCACAAGTATTACAAGGAAAAGTGCATTGTGCAGCTACTGATTTAATTTTTCTTTGTTTAGATAATGGATGCCAACACCATGCTCATAGACAAGTTTTCCTCCCATCCATCCTGCATAACAAAGAAAAATGAATCCAATAATGGAAAAAGAAATGGCAATTAAACCGGGCTGTTCAAGATTTGTGCCATTCAGCCGCAGAAACAAGCTGACCGCATAAAAAGACCAGCTGATCATGATAAGTATCATGTGTTGATTCGCTATCTTGATTGCAGGGCTTTGTGGGTCAATTTTTCCAAGTTCTAATAGCCCGGTCATCATAGCAAACAACGCCGTGACTGTTCCAGTGACAAGTAACACCCCAGCGACCCAACCTACTTGTTCATTTGTAAATAGACTGGCAACGTCTGCTATTGTTGCAAGAAACCAGGTTGCTATTGGAAAATGAACTAGCATCGGATGGATGGGGTGTTTCATGTTTTTACCTTTATTTATTAAATAAACAAACTCAGGAGCGTAAGGAAGCCTGCCACTGCTACGCCCGCATGGATGAGCACTACATTTTTTGGTGCAACGCTACCTTTTACATGTATTGAAGCAAGATAGAATCCACCTAATGCAGCGACAACAAGCAGGCCAAGTGCAGCCGTTAAACGCGCATCTCCTGAACCTTCCAGAACCAGCATAATCAACATGACCAAGCCTGTTGCACCTAATAAAGCATGAATAATGGATAAAGGCCACGGCGCCAACTGACCGGAAAATACTTTCATGGCTAATGCAACACCGCCGACAGCCGCAATTGCTAAAACTATGATTAAATATGTAAGCATGAATTTTCCCTCTTTCCCTATAATTAATAATGTAAGGACTTATACTTTACTTTATATTTTGAGACTTTTGCAATAAAAATATGTCAAAACTGCCAAGATCAATTTTTACAAAAATTTAAAATGTCCACTCTATCGTTTCTGGGTCAGAGTCAGCAATCATTAGTCACGGCTTTACTTCGGCACCGTAATGGACTTACGGTGGATGAGTTGTCACATTTATTATCTATCTCTCGTAATGCAGTAAACCAGCATCTATCCAGTCTTGGAAGTAGCGGTTTTATTCAGAGCGCAACACTGGAAAGTACAGGAGGCAGGCCAGGTAAAATTTATTCATTGTCTCCCAGTGGCTTAGAACTTTTCCAAAGACGCTATTCGTTTATTGCAAAGTTACTTCTTTCCTGGGTTGATAAAAATCTGGGCGAGCAGGAATCACAGCAGTGTTTGCGGTCACTTGGAGAACAAATGGCTGGAGAGTTTGAGAATCGAATGTCGAAACAGCTATCATCTGCAGACAGGCTTGGTGAAGTGGTGGCCATCATGTGTGAGCTTGGCTATGATGCAAGTGTGAAAAGGATTTCGGAGAATTATGCCGAGATTGTTGCGAATAACTGTATTTTTTATAAACTTGCTGAGGAGCACCAGGGATTTTGTGCTCTCGACCTGAGTTTCCTGGCTGCTTTGTTAAAAACTGATATTCAGCATAAAGAATGTATTGTCAAAAAGGGAAATTACTGTTGTTTTTCGATTGCGAACCATGCCGATTAGAAATTTACATATGTACCCCCGGTGATGCCGGGGGCACATGGTTTGTTGCCAAAATTAATAACTGTGTGTTCTGCCACCTGATTCATGCATATGACTGTGCGCTTCTTCCGCGTGTTTCGTTGCTTCATCGGCATGTCCCATTTCAGCATGTTTTATAGCTTCATCTAAATGTTTGACAGCTTGTTCCATATGAGCATCTGCGCCCGCTGCCAGTGCAGCTTTGGCATCATTTCTGCTTTCCTTGGCATGTTCGAGCAACTCTTTGGCATGCCCCATTTTTCCGTGCTTGATAGCTTCATCAATATGCTCCATTGCTTTCATCTTCTCAGGCGCATCCGATGCAGAGGCTTGAGCGCTCAAGAATAACGCCAATATTCCCATTGCAATAATAGTTGATATCGCTTTCATGACCATTCTCCTTATTTTGTAAAAGATAAATAATGTCAAATCATACTCGAAAAGATCGTACTAGCAAGCTAGCTGCGTATGCAACTGCTATGTAAAAGTAATCCGGTCGGTTACATCTTTTACATAACATGACTCTTAACACGCATACTCTTTATATCATATATCGCAGAAAAACAATAACGCTAATAATCGAGTTACAGTTTTGAACCTAAATTCGCGCGACACATGCTTATTTCCTTCAGCGCACGCCTACCTCAATCAGATTCATCGTTGTTAGCAGAGTTATTTTAGTTTGCCGTTCGATGAATTGAAGATCAAAGATGATGGCAGGAGCTGCGTACCAAAATTGTTAAAATAACCTAAGTTTATCAGTGCATGATGACTATTTTATTAAAGCTTCATAGTCTGTATAGTTCGCACTGGAAAAAATAATGCCTGGGCATCATTAAATATATAAAGCTAATGGCTTTATTGTCGAAATGTTGTGATATGAGATTTTATAATTAAACAGATGAACAAAAAGAAAATTGCAACATTGGGGGCGCAGGCGTTAGGAATTGTTGTATTGGCCGCGGCATATTTTATAACTGGAAAATTGGGGTTGATGTTTCCCTATATGGGATCGAACATCACCTTATTCTGGCCTCCAACCGGAATAGCTCTTGCAGCCCTCATGATCTGGGGATGGCGATATTGGCCTGGCATCTTTTTTGGTGCACTCCTAGTCAATCTGACCACGGGCGACCTTATGTTATCCACTGCTAGCATTATTGCATTAGGTAACACGCTAGGGCCGATTTCATGTGCGTTACTCCTTAAAAAAGCGGTGGGTTTTCACCATGACTTTACACGCGGTCGCGATATAGTGGCTTTTATCTTCATCGTGCCGCTTAGCATGCTTCTGTCCTCTAGCTTTGGTGTGTTGGCTTTATTTACTAGCGGTAACCTGATAGCAGATCAGATACAGCAAGCCTGGCTTAGTTGGTGGTTTGGCGATATCGTGGGCATACTGATTTTTGCTCCGTTAATACTGGTCTGGGCGGCTCATTTTAAGAATAAGTCTATTCGCCAAGAAGCTGCGAATGTGGAATCCGTCTTAATTATAACTATCTGTGCCGTTATTGCGTGGTCAGTATTCGGAAGTGTTCTGTCAATCGGAGAATTTAAATTATCACTGGCTTTTATGGTATTTCCCCCATTAATTTGGGCAAGTTTGCGCTTGGGTCTATTTGGGGCTGTGCTGGCGGCAACGATCATTTCCATGATTGCAGCCTGGGGTACTGCCCAGGGTTTGGGACCCTTTGCAAAAAATCCTACTTCATTAGGTCATTTGATTCTGTGTATTTTTGTCGGCACCATTATGCTGATGTCATGCGCGATCACCGGTATCCAGATTTTGCGCAAGAGTGCCGATCGAGAGTTGCATGCGAGCGAATCGCGTCTGCGTCTGGCGCTAACTGCGGCCAATCAAGGCTTGTGGGATCTCAATGTGCAAAACGGTGAGGTCTTAGTAAGCCCAGAATATGCTTTGATGCTAGGCTATGTCCCGGATACATTTGTGGAAACCCACAGTAAATGGAGAGATCGGCTGCATCCGGATGATCGTGAGCGGGTATATAAAATCTTTCAGGATTACATCAACGGTTTGAGTGAAAATTTTCAGGTGGAATTTCGGCAACTTACTCAACAAGGTACCTGGAAATGGATATTGTCGCTTGGCAAGATGGTTGAATACGACGACCAAAATCGCCCGTTGCGCATGTTGGGCACACACGCTGATATTGAAGAACGCAAAACCCGGGAAATCGCTTTACAGCGAAGTGAAGAAGCACTGAGCCATTCTTTGGAAGACTTGAAGTTGTCCGAAAAGCATCAACGTGACCTACGCATTCTGGCGGAACGCGAACAACGCCGCATGGGTGCACTGCTTGCAGCCATGAATATTGGCATTCTGTTTGAAGACAACGAGCGCCGTGTTGAGTACGTGAACCCGGCTTTCTTGAAAATGTGGTTAATCAACGAACATGACGATCTGACAGGGTTACCCACAAAAATCGTGCTGGAGCGATCCACCGAACGATTTGCACAGCCGACGCATGCTTCTAAGTTTGTTCTTAACATCATGAATACTCATGAAATTAGCGAGCGCTTCGAGCTCGAACTAAGCGATGGTCGCATGCTAACTCAGCTTTCCTATCCGGTTACTGATGCAGAAGGGAAGATCCTGGGACGATTATGGATTTATGAAGATATTACTCAAGAACGCCAAACTGCTCAACAACTGCTATATCTAGCCGAGCGTGACCCTTTAACCGGTCTATACAATCGGCATCGTTTTCAGGAGCAACTTGAATCTCTGATCGCGAAGTCTCTGCGTAACAAGGGTAAGTTTGCTTTGCTGTATTTTGATCTGGACGACTTCAAATATATCAACGACACTTTCGGACATAGTGCGGGCGATACAGTGCTTGTTAGAGCCGCCGGAGAAATAACCAGCATAATTCGGCAAATCGAAATTTTCGCTCGTTTGGGCGGTGACGAGTTCGCCATATTAAGTCTTATCAATCCAGGCGAAGATATCAGTGCTTTACCATCTCGTATTGTCACTGCGATTGCATCAATTCCATTGCGTTTTCACGGCACCAATATTCGTCTGACGAGTAGCTTGGGTGTGGCGATCTTTCCAGAACACGGGGAAACCACCGAAGATTTGATCGCGCATGCGGATACCGCCATGTATCAGGCTAAAACTCAGGGCAAAAATACATGGGCAATCTATGATTCGTCACGTGATGATTCGGAGGCTATGTTACGACGAATGACGTGGCGTAACCGGATTGCCCAGGCTTTAGAACAAGATCTGTTCGAGCTGCATTTTCAAGGCGTATATTTAACGAGTGATAAAACGCTCAGCCATGCTGAAGTGCTGATCAGAATGCGCGATCTGGAGCAACCGGATCACTTGATCATGCCAGGTCAATTCATTCCGATCGCAGAGAAAAGTGGTCAAATTTTGGATATTGATCGCTGGGTCGTGAAACAGAGTATCGAGAAATTGGCCAATGACTCCAATATGCCGTCACTGGCGATCAATATTTCCGGGCGAACATTTGATGAACCTTCTTTGCCGCAGTATATCCGGCAGTTGTTGGTGGAGCGAAACGTCGAGCCAAGTCGATTGATTATTGAATTGACCGAAACGGCAGCCGTTTCCGATATTCAGGATGCTCAACGTTTTATTGAATCGATTCATCAAGCAGGTTGTAAAGTCTGCCTGGATGATTTTGGCAGCGGTTTTTCTACCTTTGGTTATCTGAAGTATTTAGGCGTGGAAATCTTGAAGATAGATGGCTTATTCATCAGTGATCTACATAATAATCGGGACAACCAGGTTTTTGTTAAAGCTATGGTAGATGTAGCACATGGGCTAGGTAAAATAACCGTGGCGGAATATGTTGAAGATGAAGATACTTTTAAAATGATTAAAAAGCTGGGTATAGATCTTGCGCAGGGGTATAACTTCGGTAGACCCAGTAAAATTTTACCTAAATTAAAATATCCCACTTAAAAATGGAAATTAACCCGAATAGTTCAAAGTTTCTGTGTTTCGATGTGAAGATACACATGTGTGAATAGATTTAAATGACTGATCGCTCGTTTGAGTAAGTTTTTCCTCGCAACCGCAGAATCTGGCCGCAATGCAACCAACGACCTAGTTTGTCTGCTATCGGCTTGAATTGCTGCACACCAACTCAGTGTTCATGCATGTCGAGCAGTGCATGTAGTAACGAAAGCAACTGGCTAGCGACGAGGTCGTGATTTTAATTTTCTGTTTGGTCGCGTATTCAATCGTCATTTTTCATCGTGTTGCTTCGTGATGTTTTCCTGCAAACCGGTTTCTCGAATCGTTTGTTGATCATAAATGCGTTGACCAATTGGGATTTGATAACCTTGTTCTTTGATCAAAATCGCACCAACCGGGCAGATGGTCGCTGCCAGATCGGTCTTCGCTATCGGGCTGTCGACCAGTTTACCGCTCGGGGAATTGACGATTAAATGGGCCTGTGTGCCGCGTCCGGCAATAGCAAACACATTTTTTCCGTCCACTTCGCTGCTGGCGCGTACGCATAAATCGCACAGGATGCAGCGTCTGCGATCAAGCAGGATATCGGGGTGTGATGCATCGATTTCGCGGCGCTGATAAAACGGTGGGAAGTGATCGTCCAGCAAGCCGAGATAATAAGCCATAGCCTGCAGTTTACAATTACCGGTTTTTTCGCACGATGGGCAAATGTGATCGCCTTCCACGAATAGCATTTGCGTGAGCGCTTTGCGTGCTTGGTTCAATTCCGGTGTGTTGCTGTGGATTTCTTGACTTGCTGCCGCTGGTGTAATGCATGCGGCGACGCTGCGATTTCCAATTTCCACTATGCATAAACGGCAATTGCCGCTCGGCGACAAACCGGGATAGTGGCATAAATGCGGAATATAAAGCTTAGCAGCTAATGCGGCATCCATGATCGTTTGTCCCGGTGTGAACGGAATTTCCTGACCGTCAATGCGAAGCGTGTTTTCGATTACTGACATCATGATTTAATCCAGATGAGCTGCAGCATCGTCGCGGTGCGTAATCTGCCGAGCATTTTTAAGTGCCTGATCAAGATCGAATTGTGCGGTGAAATGCTGTTTCAGATGGGCTGTAAAAGCTTGCGGAAAATGCTGCAAACTGTCCATTACATGATTGGCGGCAGTATGCCCCAGGCCACAGTGCGAGTGATGCTGAATCAAAGAGCTGAGTTGTTTCAGTTCTTCGATATCATAAGTTGTGCCGCGTCCTTCGGCGATTTTATCCAGATTGTTTTTCAGAAGTTGAGTGCCGACGCGACAAGGAGCACAAAAACCGCAGCTCTCATGTGCAAAAAAATGCGCAAAATTACGATGAATTGTCAGCAAATCACGTGGCTGTCCAAAGACTAGAAACGATCCACCGGTGGATATATCTTCAAAACTGATAGTGCGGTCGAATTCAGTCACGTTGATCAGTTTTCCAGCAGGACCGCCTATTTGCACCGCTTGAACATTCTGCGCGCCACAATCATCCAGAATTCGTTGAATGCGTACGCCAAACGGATATTCGTAGATTCCCGGTAACTGGCAATCACCACTGACGCTGAGAATTTTGGTCCCCTTTGATTTCTCGGTGCCGACGGAATTGAACCATCCACTGCCATGCTCGACGATATGTGCTGCAGCAATCAAGGTTTCAACATTATTAACTACTGTGGGTTGCCCTAAATAACCATGAGTGACTGGAAACGGCGGACGGATACGTGGGATGCCGGGCTTGCCTTCAAGTGATTCGATCAGCGCCGATTCCTCGCCGCAAATATAGGCACCTGCACCCACGACAATGTCAATGTCAAAGTGAAAATCCAAATGATTCAGAATGTGCCTTCCCAACAATCCTTGAGTTCGCCGACGTGCAAGAACAGCTTGCAGGTGAGATTGCAGATAGCGGTATTCCGCGCGCAGATAGACAAAGCCCTTTTTTGCGCCGATAACAAAAGCACACACAGACATGCCTTCAAACAGTGCTTCGGCGTGATCGCGAAGTAACACGCGATCTTTAAACGTGCCGGGCTCACCTTCGTCGGCGTTGCACACGACATAATGTGTATCACCGGGCGCCTCGCGGCACAACTGCCATTTCTGACCTGTATTGAATCCGGCGCCGCCGCGACCATTTAAGCCGGACTGTTGGATGATTGCCAATGTTTCCGCTGCACCGTGAATTATTGCCTTTTGTAGCGCGTCATATGGCACAAGCGGTGCTGTCAGCAAAAGGTTGCGTTGATAGATTGTGTCATTTATTTCAAACCACTCAACTGGCCACTCAGCCGTCGGTATATGGGCTGTAATCCGCTGCGCGATTTGTGCAATTTTGTCCGGACTCAAATGAGTAAGAGGTATGCCATTGACCAGCAACGATGCGCCCTGATTACATAACCCGATACAGGAAGTTTCGTCAATGCTGACCAATCCATCCGCGCGCGTTTGGCCGGGAGTGGCATGCAACTGCTGGCTCAACAATTGCATCAGGTTTTGTTCATCTGACAGATAGCCGCAACTGGTGCAATTACTGAACAGTATGTGAAAACGGCCACATGGTTGTGTGGAAAAGAACGAATAAAACGCCACTACCGCAGCTACTTGACTGAGCGGCAAATTAAATTCTGTCGCAACCTGTTGCATGGCCTGTGGTGAGATATGCAGAAATTCCTGTTGCAACGCATGCAGTCGATGCAGAAAGTGCTCCTGCGGTAAATGTAAAGAACTGTGCTGGCATGAATTCTTCATGTCAATGAGTATAGCGGGATTGACCTTAAAGTAACAGGAACAGAACAGGGAATGCCTAATGATGAGGGCTTCAAGCCAGCAGAGCCGCTACAATACCGGTGATAAAAATTCCGTCAAATGTACCTGCTCCTCCGATCGAAGCAAACGGTGTGCCAAGTCGGTAAATATCTTTCATGCGTAGTAAATCTGCGCCAATCAATACTCCTAAGGTGCCGCTTATATACGCCAGCGGAGCGCTTTGTTCCGGACTGATTGATAATCCCACTAACGCCGCACAGATTGGAGCAATCAAAATCGGCATGCCGATGCCAAGTCCTTGAATCGGGCGACTGAAAACATAGCTCACACTGCTGATAATAGCGATCCCCAGCAGAGTGGAAGATAAGCTCAGGGCGCTATTGGAGAATAAGTAAATCGATAGTGTCACCGGTATCAAGCAACCACCTAGATTGATGAAAATCTGCGTTTCATTATGGATCGGTTGCACGGGTATTCTAAGCAAGCCTCTATAAACAGGCTGTGTGGAGGACTGCCCCGTTGCACTGTTTTTAATTCTTGTAACCGGCAGATTTACGGCGCTGCCGAGTAAGGAAAGAAACAGTATCATCAATCCGAAATCAGGCGGCAATCCAAGTTTTACGAAAGCAAAGGATAATAGCTCTACCTGGATCAATATTACTAAGATGCCAAGCAAAGCAATAAAAAATAACAGGTGAATCGGGGAAAAATAATTTTTCATCACGTATTAGTATGAGATATGGTATCAAGTGGTAATTATTTATCAAATACAGTAAGAAAACATTTGATTATGCTGTTCTTGTAAAGGCTAGTTTAACCTGAATTTATGATTAATAAATTGAGAGCGATCAGGAATTTAGCTGTACTTCAATTAGAATTAGACTAAACAATGATCGTTCGCCCTTAAGTATTAAGGAGCTATGCTCATAGCATCGAAAGGATAATACCTTGACGAAGATACTTTGTCTGACTACCATAAAAAAGGAAGGCAGTACAAGTGTCATTGCTGTTTTCTTTATGTTTCTTTAACCAATTTAAGGGCTTATTATGTTACTTTTTAAGAAAGCGTTATTAAGCAGTATCGTCCCAGTATTGTTGTTCATTGCGCTGGCAAGCCCAGCGATTGCTTCTGATGCTCATCATGCACACAAAGGGCTTAATTATGGTCACTTTACTAAAGAGAATGTATTGCTAACTCCAAAAGATTATCGTGAATGGGTTTTTATTGGCGCAGCCGTGACGCCCAATGAATTAAATGATGATAAGGCAGCCTTTCCGGAATTTCATAATGTCTATATTGATCCTACAAGCTGGTTTCACTGGAAAAAAACAGGTGAATTTCGGGATGGAACCGTTATCGTTAAAGAATTAGCTAGCATAGGAAGCAAAGAAGCTCCTAGCGGGCATGGATATTTCCCAGGGGAATACAATGGCATTGCCGCTATGGTGAAAGATTCCAAACGCTATCCTGAAAGACCCGGTAACTGGGCATTCTTTGGTTTTGAATCGTATGAAGCCAAACAAGGCATTATCCAGGATGATGAGTCATGTGCTGCCTGCCATAAGGAACATGCTGCACACGATATGGTATTTACCCAGTTTTATCCCGTTTTACGTGCGGGTAAACCCAGTAAATAATAATGAGTAACCGGCCCTGAGTCGGCAAGTTTTGTTATAAGGCAATTTGGTGTATTTGCTATGCCAAATTGCCTTTTTGCTGCCAGTAGACCGTAAAAGTTGTTTCGGTTTTTATTTTCCTTTTATCAGGTTACTCCTGAACTCCGTTGTTTTTTTACTTCGGCCGCAGTATCCCATTCATTATACCTTTGCTTGTCCAATTTTATCTCCTGCAGCAGACCCCTTTGTTACTTGTCTGTATACTGTTATGTCTCCATTGCAATGGACAGCTAGCAATCAAAGCACGAGAGCATTTACAGGTCTGAAACACTGGATGAGGATCAATTGAAGAGGATCGGCATGAAAAAATTGAAAAATGAAGCGGCCTTATTTAAAGAAGCTATGCTGGCCGGAGTGAAATATGCCGAAGGACGCGGTGTGGTTCAGTTTGAAGCCACCGATTCGGCGAGTGAAAAGTTGCTTTATATCTATCGACTACTGGTTCACGATAAAGTCATGCAACCCTTACCGGAGGATCAAGTCGCTGAAAAATCCATGCGGCATAAGCTGGCCATGTGGTACGCCAAGCAATTACCAAAAGATCATCCGCTGCTGAAATAAAAATAACATAGGCGTCACTCGAACAAAGCGCATTATTACTGGATGTTTGAAGTGACCTGTCGATTTTCCCTATTTTTGCGAGCATTATTTCAATTGATGCAATTAAGATTTTTCCTGCGAGGATTAGGGAAAGTAAAACCCAAGCGATGAAATGGGTGCGGAAAATTTCTGGGAATGTTGGCAATTTGACGTGCGATCAATGAAGCTTGTCAAATTGCCTTTTTATTTCTTTCGCTGGCTTTCTGCGAGGTTAAATATTATTCCATTCCAAATCCTGCCCTTGATCACAAATCACAAAGAACAAATATGATTTAATTATTAAAGACAGGAGAATCATTCAGTCGAATTCTATTTAACCAAGCCGATGCCAATGCATTGTGAAGTTTAAAGTAACTACCTCTCAATGCATCAAGGCTCTTTATTCAATAACATTCAAAGAGCCTGGTAAATGGATATTCTTGGGGTGAAGTTGACACCAAATAGTAAAGGCGCCAGCTTTATCTGCTACGAAAGAAATGACTTTTGTTTCGCCTGCTTTAATTATGTCTTTAATTTCGTATTCATCAATGGTAAATCCTTCGCTGATGGGCGATTTATTTTCTACAGTGATGTTAACTTTGGTTCCCTTTCGGACTGTTAATGTTTCTGGTTCGTTGAGAACATTAAAAGCACGGATGTTGGTGACTGTTACGCCTTCCACTTTGAGTTCTGGAATTGTGGTGTCATATGCATTCATAATTACTTTGAAATTTTGCTCCGCAGCATGATGCTTTTCGCCTGCTTTTTGCTCCCCAGCGTGCGTAATGCCTGTTAATAGCAATCCCAGAATAGAGCTTACGAACATGATTTTGGTTATTTTCATAGTAGATTTTCCTCTTGAATTATATATTTTAGTATTATGGTGCTTGCTCCGCACTTTTTGGTACGTAAGCAACACTTACTCTAGATGGGCTGATTCCATATGTCAATATCGAATTCTCCAATACCGCGAGTGGGCTGTTAGAATTTAATTAAGGAAGAACTCCTGGTTAATGAGAAGTTGGATGTTCTGAGTTCATCAGTTATTTTTTTATTTTACTGTATTATATGCCGCGCATTGCGGCAAGAACAATAACAGGCAATAAAATCAAGCAGTCGATTTATCGTTTTCGCAGGATTGAGAAACCAAAGAGGTGCATCCTAAGCGATAATCGCCGTAATGAAACTGAAGATTGCAGCAGCTATTATTTAATACAGGCAATGTTGTTACGTGTGAAGTATGCTGGAGAATCGAGCATACTTCACTTTAAGCAACTGATTACACGACTGAGAACAACTTTGTGTCTGATCGTTTGTCGATATGCGATTATTATTAATTTGATCAAGTGAAATCACAAGTTATTTTTCTTGATAAAATTTCTCCAAAGCTAATACAGGGATATGCTTTTTAGTTTATTAGTAGCTTACATATATATTAAAGCTAACTATGCTGATGACTTCGGAACTTCTTTTTTAGGTTTCTTCGTTTCCTTGTTTTTGCGTTGCTGTCCTTTGGCCATGATCGTTCTCCTTGTGTGGTCAATTACATCATAAAATGAAATAAAATTCTTGTGTCGTCTGGCTTTTAATGCATTTTATCTTGAAATTAGAGTTTTTACACTGTTCTCTCAATCTATATAGAATAATCCACGATGCCGAATAATCTGCCAGTCAGAATGATCGTTTCGACGACATACACCGTAACGAAAAGAGGGAGGTAACTCCGGAAATTTGAAGCGTAAATCGTAGAACCAGACACACAGTCCTTGTTCCGAGGTATCGATGCGTTCCAGTATCGGGAATTGGGTGAAAGTGCGAAAAGGCTCAAAAGCAGGGCTAAGCCACGCTTCACGGATGTGTGGACTATTTGCTGGATCACCGCCGAATTGCTGTTGTACGTGCCAATTAATTTCTGAAATCGGGCGGTAAGTAGCCGCCATTTTCGGTAGGAGCCAGGTAGTTTGGTATTGATCGATGGATTGTCGCAGATTAACATCAGCAAGATGATAGGTTTCATCGTGCCGGATGATGATTTTCCAGTGAAACGGGGATAGTGGCTGTGGCAGCACGCTAATGTGTGCTTGCGGCATGTCTTGAGCTACGGCATGATGGAAGGCGATTCCGTTGGCCTGCTGCTGCAGAGTCCATAAAAAAATTACATATCCGCACAAACTTGCCAAAGCCGTGACGGCTGCGACTCTTTGTCGTGGATAGCGCCACGAAATGATCAGACCGGCAATGACGATCAGGCTGAACCAGGGGTCAATGACAAATACCAGCGGCAGTGAGAAGCGTTTGGTGGAGAAGGGTGCAAACAGCATCAATCCATATGAAGTGATCAAGTCTCCCACGATATGAATGGTAATGCCGAGGCATGCGGGCAGGACAAACAATTTCCAGACATAGCGCTTTTGAGTAAGCCATGAAAACAGCCATGACAACAAACATGTCCATAGCGGTAAAAGAACCAGCGAGTGCGTGGGGCCCTGATGCCAATTCAGATACGTGAGCGTGTCAATGAATCGAAGCGCAAAATCCACATCTGGAAATGCTGCTGCGGCAAAGCCGGCGGCAATTTGCAGACGAAGTGGCAATGCATTTTGTTTCGGCTGGGTTTGCGGCGGAGCGCGCGCCGCAGCTCTTGCCAGTAAAGCGCCGCTTAACGCATGCGTGAGCGGATCCATGGCCTGTTTTAGCTCGATTTAGCGTGCATTCTGGGCGTAATCGGGTCTGTCAGTGGAGAAGACTTGTCTACCGTGGAAATTTCACTTGCGGACTCGGACTGCTCAGTGGAATCGGTTGTGGCTGCTTTGTGCGAAGCCCCATAAATCCTATTATCAAGCGATTCAGCCAGCAGCAGTTTGTGTTCCAGAAAATCACGCGTGCGTTGTGAATTTTCTGATGTGTCCTGCATCCAGTAAGTAAACGTGGCTAAATAAATCGTGGTCAGAGCAGTTTCTTCCAGCGCGCGTCGCACAAAGGTGGCATCACGTTGTGCGGCTTCGCGCATCCATTGCACCGTACGGCTAATGCGCATGATGGCAGGAATTTGGATATGCAGGTGACCGGGCTCCAGCTTAGCGCCGATCATCTGCCGCGTAACCATGCGGTGTGCAGCCAGCGCATCCAGCCAAGCCATGATGAGATGCTGCAGACGTTCGCGGGATGATAAAGATTGAAACTCCACGGTTTCCGCTGCATTAAGCATTTGACCGTCAGCACGGTCAAACCAGGCGTCAACCAGATCTTCTTTTTCGCAGAAATGAATGCGGATATCATCCAGAGAAATATTCAATTCAGTGGCTACATCAAACAAACGTACCGCTTCCCAGGATGAACGTTCGGCGATTTCAATAGCCTTATCTACAATCATCTCGCGTACTTCCGGTTTACCTTTTTTCATCTTGATCCTCCTTATGACGTTAACAGGAGTGGCGTTATCAATGCCGTTTTTAATATAACATACAAGGAGAAAGCTGGCATGTTTCTAACAAGCTTTACAAAAGCGATTCGTGCGACGATTGAAGATTAAACATGATTTCAGACGACAATTTATCGCACATAAATTAGTCATGATTTAGATACATTGATAGTTTTCCAGGATGTGCTTCACGAATGCAGTAAAAGTAAGGGCCTCTGCGCCTGCAACTTGTGCGGCTAAAAAAATTTGTACCTCAGACATATAGCATTTTCATGCATTAAACTGCCATGGTTATTGCGGAATTGTAGTACGTGCCTGAAATGTGCCTTTCTGCCTAAACCATATCCATCAACACAGAAGCATTTGCAAAAAGAGTATTATCCTGCGCACTTCTTAAAATTTGCTTTATTTCTCCGGGAACTTTAGGAATCAGTCAGAATGAGAGAGAGGAGACGGTAAATTAAGATAAGGATTCCGTGGTTTATAAAGCAGAAATCAATGTTGCAGTGTGCGTGCAGTTTTTCAAAGGGATAATCGATTACCCGGAGATTTTGTAAGTTTATGTTAAAGTTTCTTCAATCGAAAGATTGATCTTAATGAAGATTAATAAAACAAAAGGGGAATGGGATGCAGCGTACTGAGCAAGGGAATGTGTTTGATCGGCTGATCTGGAAAACCGATGACTGTTTGCTCCTTGATGATCTCGTGTTTCGGATAATGCATCAGAACACTGGCGATTGGACTGGTGGCGAGCATTTCATTTTTTATAAGATTCAACCCTTAATTGATCAGTATGCGCATTATTTTCGGCGACGTTGCGATTTCCAGCCAAAGAATATCTTTGAACTAGGCATTTATGATGGCGGCAGTATTGTATTCTGGCATGAGTTGTTTAAACCGCACAAACATGTCGCGGTGGATTTGGCGGATCGCATCGATGGTTCCTATTTTCAGAAATACTTGATGTCGCGTGGTTTATCGGATCGAATTCAAACTGTCTGGAAAACCAATCAAGCAGATAAATCAAAACTTTCGCATCTGATCAAAACCCTGTTTGAAGCTCCACCGGATCTCATCATTGATGATGCGTCGCATTTATACGAACCAACTCTTGCCAGTTTTGAAGCTTTGTTTCCACTCATGGCGCCAGGCGGTTTATATATTATCGAAGACTGGGCCTGGGGTCATTGGCGGGATTTCGTTGCACCTCGTGAATGGGCGGGAAAGAAACCGCTTACGCAACTGGTCACTGAACTGACTGAATCCGTCGGATCGTGGACCAATATCATCAGTGATATTGCTATTTATCAAGGTTTTATAGCTGTTGAGCGGGGATCGCGTATTATCGACAATCCATCGTCATTCCGGCTGGAGGAGCATATCTATCGACGCCCATCCGATCAGCTCCTCGCACATATTCCAAGCTATCAAAGAATTGTCAATTATTTGAAGCGTAAGTTGTGATTTTTTGTTTTATTCTTTTAACTCGCTTTATCGTTGTCGAGGAAGTGATTAGTTCGAAATGTGGACAATACAAGATAATTCGGTATGCAAGTGCAGCAAGTGGTTTCGTGCAGGAGTAATCACTCCGATGTCACGAGCGTGAGTCAGGCTTATCGTGACAAGCTCCAGAATGCTTTGCGGCTGGGCAGCTCTTTTAATACTTGCTGATTTTCAATGAAAATCCGGATACGGTCCGTGCGAGATTCAGATTATCAATGGCTGCTTGAATTGCACCATACCGTGTACCATGATCTGATAACGAAAGAGTTCGGTTATTGGGATAATGACGAGGAATTGGGTTTGTTCAAGAAGGCATGGGAATCAAAAAAGATCGAAATTATTTTACAGCATGACATGCCTGCTGGCATGTTCATTGTCGATGAACATGCGGATCATATATGGCTGGATGAGATTCAGCTTGACCATCATTGTCAGAATCAAGGCATCGGCACGACAGTGATCAGACAATTGATTGCCAGAGCCCGTGCACGTTATTTGCCATTGCGCTTGAGAGTTCTGCATGCAAATCAGAGCGCATACCGACTATATCAGAAACTGGGTTTTCTGCGGATTGGCGAAGCAAAGCATCATCATGTGATGGAAATCAAATGATGCTTTTTAAGAGGGTCTTCAAAATTGTATTCTTTCGATTCGTTCATTGGCGCTATTCGGTGTTGTGCTTTATCAAGGATTGTCACATAACTTATGTGCAAGGTTGTTTATGGGACACGATTCATTTAGATAATGAACATGGGGCAGAGAGGAATGTTTATTAACCGACCGCCAGAATTACATGCATTCAGATGCAGCTCATATTGAATTAACTGCTTGGTAATAATATATGTAAATCAGGTAATATATCAGGTTACGGAATATTACCTTAATACCTGGATCTAAAGTGAGTAAGGAGATTGTCGCGTGTTATCTTTAATTCAAGCAGCAGGTTGGCCAATTTGGCCAATCATAATTGCTTCCATAGTTGCCCTGGCCATTATCGGAGAACGGATGTGGACATTGCGTTTGAGCATTGTTTCGCCTAAAGAGTTGTTACCCAGGGTGTTAAGTGAATATAAACGCAACGGTGTGAACCCAGAGATGCTGGCGCGATTGCAAATGCATTCTCCGTTAGGGCAAATTTTTGCGGCCGGACTTAGAAATGTCAAAAGCACACGTGAGGTAATGAAGGAGTCGATTGAGGAATCAGGTCGAATAATTGTGCATGATTTGAGTCGTTACCTGACTACCCTAGGAACCATTGCTGCATTGAGTCCTCTGATGGGCTTGTTTGGCACATTGGTGGGTATGATCGAAATCTTCGGATCAAATTCTCCTACTGGAAGCAATCCGGCTCAGCTTGCTTACGGGATTTCAGTTGCGCTATATAATGCTGCATTTGGCATACTTGTGGCTATCCCTAGCATGATTTTTTATCGCCACTTCAGAGCAAAAGTTGATGACTTCGTGATCGAAATGGAATTGCAAGCGTTAAAATTAGTAGAAATCGTGCATGGAGAGAGAGAAAATTAATTTTCTGATTGGGCTCTCAGTTGATAAGATATTTGCAGGAAAACGGAAAAATAATAGTCATGAGAGCTATTGAGGTTGCGGCTAATGTCGTGAGCGAGTGAGTAGTTTGATTTGCGATGCTTGTGTGCTTTTTTATAGCGATTGAAGGCATTCAAAGACTTTAACATTGCGCAGCAAATCTCAATTTATGGGTGATACGGAATAAAAATGACTCTAATCTTGTAAACTTTGAAGGATACAAACAATTCTTAATTGAAGTAACAAAGTATGATCCTGAGGTAGTGTATACTTCGGCTGAATCGATTTTGACAGGGAATGAACGTTGGAAAAGGCAGGTGGCCATAGTTATAAGTGGGATGCTGGGCATTCTTTCCGCCGTTGAAAAATGCTTGTTGCACAAGGAGTATTTCAAGCGATTTAGATGGAATTGTTTGAAGTGATGTTGCACTTATCTTAACTGTCCACTAGGGAGCGCCCATCTATCATTTTGAGAGCATATTAAAGAATTTATGAAATTGGTTTGTCTGTAAACGCAGTACATCAAGCAACAGTCGATGAAATTAAATGACTGTTGAACCGGGATTGATGAGCCTGTTGAATGGCATCTGCACTTGCAAAAGGAAACATGAAAGCTGGTGATATTAAAAGTAAATGAATGAGAATACTGGAATCTTGAGAAGTACTGATTATCATTGTCTGATTTTTATATTTTTTCTTTGTATGACAATCTTGCAGGGGTGTGCGACAACGCCAGAGAGTGGTGATACGGATTTTGATCCAATTGATCCACATGAGAAAATAAATCGTGCTTCTTATGATTTTACGGACAGTGTCGATCGGAAAATTTTTGTACCCATTGTGAATGTATACGCTGATTATGTACCTACTGCCGCACAGCGATCAATTGGAAATTTCTACGATAATCTGGCATATCCGAATGTCGTCCTAAATTCTTTTTTACAAGGAAAGGTAAAGCAGGGTGCCGGGGATACGCTACGCTTTCTTGTTAACTCGACAATTGGTTTATTTGGGTTTTTTGATATGGCGACCCATATGGGGCTAGAAAAGCACGATGAGGATTTTGGTCAGACGCTAGGTGTATGGGGAGTTGATCCGGGTTCTTATTTATTTGTTCCACTATTAGGGCCCAGTAGCGAGCGCGACGTAACCAATATTCCAATGAGCATTGTTACCAATGTGCTTTTTTATGCCGGTCTTGCGGTAGGAACGTATTTTGCTGCGCCGCTGACCATCTTGGGCGCTATTGACAAGCGTGCTCGTTTAATTGGTCCGATGCGGGTGCGAGATGAAGCTGCACTGGATCCGTACCTGTTTGTACGTGAAGCATCCTTACAACAACGTGAATTCTTGGTACATGATGGCAAACTACCCCTAGACCTTTATTATGATCCTTTTCAGGACAATCCCTTTGATAGTGATGTAAAAAAGAAGAAATAGTGTTTTTGATCTTGATTCGATAGCCATCGAGTATCTGATTAACCGTGAAGTCAGTTTTGTTGAAAATGCACCATTTTTTAGAATTATAAATAGATATAATCGCTTAGGAATATATGGACGGGCTACAGAGAATATCAAATGTATTGCAACAACCGGGTGGGTTTTCTGTGAGTGATGAAACGCCATTAGCGCATTCAGCCCTTAATCAGAATGAGATCAATGTCGATGAGCTGGAAAATAAGTATGCTCAAGCTCGTTCGGCTATGTTATCTCTGCAGAAATCTGATGGGCATTGGTGTTTTCCGCTAGAGGCGGATTGTACAATCCCGGCAGAATATATTCTAATGATGCACTTCATGGATGAAGTCGATGTCATTCTGGAAAATAAGATTGCTCGTTTTATTCGTGAAAAACAGGATATGACTCATGGTGGATGGCCTCTGTATTATGGTGGAGCGCTTGATATCAGCTGTACCATTAAATCCTATTATGCCTTGAAGTTGGTGGGTGACTCACCCGACGCAGCACACATGATACGCGCCAGAGAAGCTATTCTGGAGCGCGGCGGTGCAGCCAAAGCCAATGTTTTTACTCGTTTGCTGTTAGCGATGTATGATCAGATTCCATGGAGCGGAGTGCCGGTTGTGCCTTCGGAATTGATATTATTACCTAGCTGGTTTCCATTTCATATCAGTAAGGTTTCTTACTGGTCGCGTACGGTAATGGTTCCGCTCTCTATTTTGTGTACGATCAAGGCGCGTGCAATCAATCCTCGTAGTGTCGATGTTCGCGAGTTATTCATCGTTCCGCCAGATCAGGAAAAGAATTATTTTCCGAAAGCAGATACTCTGTTGAAGCGTGTTTTCATGCTGGTCGAACGAATTTTATCACGCGTGGAACCCAAGCTTCCTCAATCGATACGTCAATATTCGATACGCAAAGCAGAAAATTGGACGCTTGAGCGGTTGAATGGAGAATGTGGAATTGGTGCTATTTTCCCTGCAATGGTCAACGCGCATGAATCACTGGCATTGCTGGGCTATGCCTATGATCATCCCAATCGAGTGCAATGTCGTAATGCGTTGCGAGGCTTGTTAATTGACGAAGGAGAGCGCGCATGGGTTCAGCCATGTACCTCACCGGTTTGGGACACGGTATTGACAAGTTTGGCGTTGCAGGAAGATCCAACGACAGATCAAGCCCCTGTGCTACAAGCACTGGATTGGCTGGTTGAGCAACAGGTCTTGGATGAGCCGGGTGATTGGCGCGACAAACAATCCGATTTGCCAGGAGGTGGTTGGGCATTTCAGTATGCGAATCCGCATTATCCGGATCTGGATGATACCGCTGCTGTGGCCTGGGCATTGGATCAAGGAGATGCGCAACGTTACCAGAAACCCCTGGATCGCGCAGCAAATTGGCTAGCAGGCATGCAATCACGTAAGGGTGGATTTGCGGCCTTTGATATTGATAATACTTATCACTATTTGAATGAAATTCCTTTTGCCGATCACGGTGCGTTGATTGATCCCCCAACGAGCGATGTGACGGCGCGTTGTGTCGGTTTGCTGGGAAAATATGGGAAGCATCAACGCGAAGTCTGGCGTGGTATTAGTTTTCTGCTGCGTGAACAGGAAAAAAATGGATCCTGGTTCGGCCGCTGGGGTACCAATTATATTTATGGCACATGGTCCGTACTGGAAGCCTTTCGGTTGACCAAGTTCGATATGCAACATACATCGGTGCGTCGGGCAGTGAAGTGGTTGGAATCAGTACAAAGAGTCGATGGCGGATGGGGTGAAACGAACGATTCCTATCTGGACACACAGCTAGCCGGAAAGTTTTCCGAGACCAGTACTGCATTTCAAACCGCCTGGGCCGTGCTGGGCCTCATGGCAGCCGGAGAAGTCAACAGTGAATCGGTACGCAAGGGAGTCAACTACTTATTGCGTAATCAGACGGATGATCATTTGTGGGAAGATCCTTGGTTTACTGCTCCTGGTTTCCCGCGAGTTTTTTATCTTCGCTATCACGGGTATTCAAAATTTTTTCCGATCTGGGCGCTGGCACGTTACCGTGTACTGACCAGGACAGAAGCTGGATGTGTGTAACTGGCTTAGTGACAGCTTTAAGAGCTGAAGCCGGTTGTGTATCATCGAGGCGGATTCCGTTCAACGAAATGGTGCAGATTGATGATCAGGCTATTTTGTGGCTGAGTGGCATGGGCGCTCAGGCGGCACGAACAGGGGCAGAAGGGTTGCTTCAACAGGGCGTCACAGGATTGGTAAGTTTTGGTGTTGCCGGCGCATTGAGTTCTCATTTGAAGCCAGGTGATTTGGTGTTGCCGGAGGCTATTCATTCCACTGAGCAGTTATCCGTAAATATGAGTTGGCGCAACCGGTTGCAACAATTATTACCAGTTGATATTGTTGTGTTTGGCGGTTTATTGGCTGATAGTCCGGTACCCTTGACAAGCGAAAAAGCAAAAATGGAATTGGCTCATGCTACAGGTGCCTGTGCGGTGGATATGGAGAGTGGCGCAATTGCAGCGATAGCTGCAAAAGCAGGTGTTCCTTTTATTGCCGTGCGTGCTATTGTCGACCCGATTCAATTCTCTCCGCCGCAAGCGTTGTTTGGTGCGGTGTATCCAGATGGCAGTGTGGATCCGTTGCGTCTAATGACACTTTTGTTGAAACGCTCCGTGCATCTGCGCACACTTATGCAGATGGGAGTCGGTATGCGCGCAGCTCGGAAAACATTATCACGAGTGATCCAATCTGCAGGTGTCGGTCTGGATAGTCAGGAAATTGATCGATTGGCAGTAGCGTAGGTTTATATTTCTGAGTGTGGCTGTAGTTGCAATGCTGCCAGTTGCGCGTATAAAGCGCTCGATTGCAGCAATTCAGTATGCGTTCCCAGTGCGTCCAAATGGCCATGATCGAGTACTGCAATCCGATCGGCAGACTGCACAGTAGCCAAACGATGGGCAATGACCAAGGTTGTGCGATTGCGCATCAGATGTTGCAACGCTTGCTGCACCCAAAACTCACTTTGTGCATCCAGCGCACTGGTGGCCTCATCCAGTAACAAAATGGGTGTGTCGGCTAACAATGCGCGTGCTATTGCCAGTCGCTGTTTCTGGCCGCCGGATAAACCTAATCCTGAATCCCCTAGGTGTGTTTGATAGCCTTGCGGCAGCATGCGAATGAAATCGTGCGCATAAGCTGTCTTGGCAGCTAACTCGACTTCAGCATCAGTTGCATCGGGGCGAGCATAGCGAAGATTTTCGCTAATCGTACCGTAAAATAGCGACGGATTTTGCGATACCAAGGCGAAACAATGTCTTAATGCAAAAAGATCCAATTGTCGAATATCAATGCCTTCTAACTCAATACTTCCGGATTGACTATCAAAAAAGCGTAGCAGCAGATCAAACAACGTCGATTTTCCTGCGCCGGAAGGACCTACCAGCGCCAATGTTTCGCCTGCATGAATCGTGAGTGATAGCTGGCTGATAGCCAAAACTTCGGGGCGGGACGGGTAGGCAAAGTTCAGTCGATCAATGGTTATATTTCCGAATACTTCTGGCAATGGATGGGGTTTTGCTGGAGATTGAATCAGATTAGGTGCATGTAATAATTCTATTGTCCGTTCGGCGGCACCGGCAGCACGCTGCAACTCGCCGATGAGTTCCGAAATGGACGCAACGGCGGAGCCGACAATAACGCTATAGAAAACAAAAGCAGCCAATTCGCCGGCACTGATGCGGCCTTCGATTACATCCATACCGCCTACCCATAGCATTAATCCGACGGCGCCGAGGACCAGGATTATGACGATAGTGATGAGTAACGCACGTTGTGTGGTGCGTTGTTTGGCAACAGCGAATGCTTCTTCGACCTGATCGTGGAACGTGGATTGGTCGATGGATTGGTGATTGTAAGCCTGTACGGTTTTTATTTGTCCAAGCACTTCGCCGACATACGCGCCGACCAAAGCAATTTTGTCCTGGCTTTGACGCGACAAATGCCGTACCCGGCGGCCGTATATTAAAATAGGTGCCACGACCAACGGCACACATACCATCACCAGCGCGGTGAGCTTGGCATTGGTGATGAATAGCCAAATAATGCCCCCTATCATCATAATCAAATTGCGCAGCGCGAATGAAACGGAAGATCCGATCACGGTTTGTAGTAACGTCATATCAGCGGTCAGACGTGATTGAATTTCGAGACTGCGGTTCTGTTCGAAAAAACCGGGATGAAGGTAGATCAAGTGGTTGAATACTTTCCGGCGAATATCGGCAATGACCCGTTCGCCCAACCAAGTGACCCAGTAATAGCGAGTGAATGTGCCCACAGCTAAGGCAATCACCAGCAGCAGAAATATCCCCACATATTGACTCAAAAGCTCTTTTGATTGCGTCGCGAAGCCTTGGTCTATCAGCAAGCGGATGCCTTGTCCAATTGATAATGTAATTGTCGCTGTAAATAATAATGCCAGCAAGCTGTAGATGACCTGGCGCTTGTAGGGTGTAATAAAATCTGCTGCCATTTTGACTGCCTGCCAGCGTGTTTGAATGCCTTCCTGAGAGTTTTTCATAGATCTTTAATTATTTTCCAAGGAGAGCCAGTGCGTGTGCATTCGTTATTGCACCAGGAAATGATGTAATGTGCGGTATTAATTGTCGAGATCTATGTGTGTTTTTGGAGCAACTCAGAGTTATGCTGCACAAAGAACTTCTTCTGGTTTATCTAAGAGTGTCCTTGCTGCAATAGATAGAGATTTATGATTGTAACAAATGAGAAATGGAATTACTAACTGGGCTTGTGAATGGCTATCGACCCAAGCTTTTTAGTAAAGCGAGATGGTCTCGAAGTATTCGAAAAATCGATACAACGGAAATGAAAACCGGATCTGTTGGATTTTTCAACAGATCCTAATCTTAAAATTAGTTAGAGTATAAAATCGGTAGCAGCAAGTACGTGAAGTCCATTTAACTGGATTTCCATATCGACAACTAAATCGCCATCACCTTCGAACTCTGCCTGAACAAGAGTCATGTTATTAATAGTATCTTGAAAATATCGAACCTCACCGCCACCGGCAAAATTACCTGTACCTTTGAAAATGAAAGCATTGTCACCTCCCCCCGTCACGGCATCGATGGATGACAGGTCAATTTTGTCAACCCCGGGAGTAAAATCATTGATCACATCCCGGTTAACGCCGACCGCACTTTCGTTTAGTGCATTAAAGTCAAAAGTATCGTTACCGCCACCGCCGGACATCACATCTCTGCCAGCGCCTCCAATCAAAGTGTCTTGCCCTGATCCACCAAAAATGATGTCATTGCCATCTTGACCGTAGATCGTATCATTACCATTTGCACCATTCAGCGTATCCGCGCCGCCACCGCCTTTGATCGTGTTATTGGAGGCATTGCCAGTGACATTGTCATTGCCATTCCCCATAAAGGCATTCTCGAAATTGGTATAGCTTTCATTGCCAAAATTTGTCAATCCGGTCGCCATATTGAACACATAGTTGCCATTAAAAACCGTATGATCGATGGTGTCGACACCCGTTCCGCCATCCATGGTTTCGCCACCTAAACCTGACTTCATGTAATCATTGCCCGCATCACCATTATAGGTTCCGCCGTCGCCATCAGAAGTAATTGTGTCATTACCTGCGCCACCGAATAACTTGTCAACGCCACCGCCACCTTCCAGGGTATCATTGCCTGCGCCGCCGAAAATCGTGTTGTCAGCATTATTGCCGGTTACGGTATCATTGCCTGCGCCCATTTTGGCTATTTCAAAATTAGTGTAAAGCTCGCCGCCAAAATTTGTCAGGCCGGTTGCCATGTTGAAGGTATAGTCTCCACTCCAGATAGTATGGTCTATGGTGTCGATGCCCGTTCCACCATCCATGGTTTCGGGACCAAGACCTGAAAACATCAGATCATTACCCGCATCGCCATTATAGGTGCCACCATCTCCATCGGAGAGAATGTTATCGTTGCCGCCGCCGCCATTCAGTTGATCAACTCCAGCATTTCCTCGCAATGTATCGTTGCCAAAGCCGCCAAATATAACGTCGTTACCATCATCCCCATTGATTGTGTCGTTGTCTGCTCCACCGTCGATGGTGTCATTGCCGGTGCCGCCATTAAGCGTATCATTACCTCCGTTTCCGTAAATTGTATCGTCGCCACTGCCGCCAAAAACAGTATCGGCACCGCCAGCGCTGCTGATGTTGTCGTTACCGCCGAAACCATTGATGGTGTCGGCCATTTGTGTTGGAAACCCGGAAACACCCGCTGAGATGAGTGCCACCGAAATTGTGTCATTATTATTTGTTCCATTGACTATAGCCATTTTGAAGCTCCTTGAAATAGATGAATCGCTTTGTCTGTCAGTTGATGAATAAAGATCATCAAGCGCTAGATTACTGAACACAGACTATATCGCTTGTGAGAAAAGTCACAGAGCTGGAATGATTTCCAGCTTTGACACAATGAGATAAATTGTGATCAGGTTGCAATTCTGAGTGATTGGAACGTTGAAGAGCTGCCTGCTAATTGCTAGTAAAGTGATTTACCTTCTAGTTTTGTTAGGGATAGCACATTCGTATGTTATTGAGGATATCTGGTATTAATGGGATTCAACTATCCCTGCTATGGGGAAGTTTAGATGATGGATTTTTCTTCCGATTGGGCAGCGTGAATATGTGCATCGACGAAAGCATTGACGCTGAGGCGGCCGGGGCGGGTACGACCATTTGGGTAATGACGCTTGAAATAGACCATTATCTGAGCGCGTCCAATCTCGCGTAAGCGCTCGAGGATGATGTGCGTGATATCGTTCGATTCCGACGCCCAGGCATTGATCAACAGTATTTCACCGGCTTGGCTATCCTCGAAGGAAAGTTCGCCCTGTTCCGCAAGCCACATTTCACCTTTTTTCTGAGTGGTTAGTGCCCAGCCGAGAAATCCGACAATGCGTCCATTGTCCGATGCGATGAGATAGTGGCCGCGGTTAATTTGTCCGACCAGTATACGGGACCAATGCCCGAATGGCAGGCGCGCGAACGCCGGTTTAGTCATCAGATAACTGACTGCGAATCCAAGCGCTTGCGCAGGGTTGATTCCCGTCAAAAGACGAATTTTGGAAGCATCAGTTTGTGTTGTTGATGTTTTTTCCGGCAAAGTCTGATTTTCGTAAGTCGTGGTGAACTACGCCGCGGATTTTAATCGCTACGTTGAGTTACTTCCAATAGATGAAAGCCAAACTGGGTTTTAACCGGACCTTGTACTTCACCGACCGGAGCGCTGAAGACGACAGTATCGAATTCCTGCACCATTTGTCCGCGGCCGAATTCACCCAATTCCCCGCCTTGCTTGCCAGACGGGCATAATGAGTGTTGCTGGGCCAGAGTGCCAAAATCAGCACCACTTTCAATTTCTGCTTTCAGGTTGTTACATTGATCTTCGGTTTTAACCAGAATATGACGTGCACTGGCTCGTGACATGATTTTTCTCCTATTTTTAACGGACTCTTTTAGAAATTACAGCACCTTTGCAATGTTAGTTTGCTCACGAAAACTACTTGAATAATATATAAAATATATGTGGCGTTCCTATTTTATGCTTGTGTTTTACTTGGTTCAGGATTTTGGATTTCTAGAAGTGCCCTCGATTAATTAATTATCGTGGTACAGTTAAAGCATACCTTGGTCGAGCGATACTTGCACTGCTTTTTTCAGTACCACTGGCCAACTATTTTCAATGAATTGCCGGAGTATTATCGAATATGCTGGAGATACGCAACCTTACTAAAGGTTATGCCGAAGATCGGAAAGTGCTGGAAAATTTAAGTTATACGCTGAATGTGGGCGAGTACGTCGCGATTATGGGTGAATCGGGAGTGGGCAAATCGACGCTGTTGAACCTTATTGCTGGTTTGGATTCGCCTGATTCCGGCGAAATCCGGATTAACGGAATTGCCATTTCATCAATGCAGGATGATGCCGCGACGCAATTGCGGCGAGAACAATTTGGTTTTATCTTTCAGGCATTCCACGTGTTGCCTCATTTGACTCTGGCACAGAATATTGCGTTGCCATTGTTGTTGAATGGTGTGACGACGGATTGCGTGGATCAGATGTTGGAGCAAGTAGGGCTGTTTGGTCGCGGGCATCACTTTCCGCGTCAGTTGTCCGGCGGTGAATTGCAGCGCGTTGCCATTGCTCGTGCATTGATACATCGACCCAAACTGGTTCTTGCAGATGAGCCTACGGGTAATCTTGACCCGGACACCGCTCACGAAATTCTTCAGTTGATGCGCAAAGAAATCAAAGCGAATGGTGCGATCGGTATTATCGTGACGCATTCCCATGTGGCGGCTGCTACGGCGGACAGGGTGCTGAATTTGACCAAGGATGGATTGCATCCGGCGCAGTCAGAGCATCAGCCATGAAAGCAGCATCGATATTCCGTTGGATGCTGGTCAGTGAATGGCGTGCACATACACTACAATTAGTTGTTGCACTTATCGCTATAGCCATCGGGGTTGCTATGGCATTTACAATTCATCTGATCAACAGCGCGGCTTTTAATGAATTTTCCGCGGCTAGCAGGAGTCTTTCAGGTCAATCGGATTTGCAGGTACGTGGACGGAAAACATTTCTTGATGAGGCGCTTTATCCCGTACTGGCTGAACACCCAAGCATTGCGTTAGCAAACCCTATCCTGGAATTGGAGGTGTCGGTGCCTGGGAAACAGCAGGACAGGAATGATTACAAGCTGAAAATCATCGGTATCGACCCGTTTAGGGCGGTACAGATTTCTCCCGATTGGCTGGGATTGCCTGAAGAAGGGGAAACACTGGACCGTATAGCCAGCGATACAATATTTCTATCCCCTGCTGCAATGGAATGGTTGCAGGTTGAACAAGGTGATGCGCTGCAATTACAGGCTGGATTGCAAACAATCATACTGCGTGTTGCGGGCGGTTTGGTGCGAGCGCGTGCAGGTCAACGCATTGCGGTGATGGATATAGGTGCGGCTCAGTGGCGCTTTGAACAGCTCGGACGATTGTCACGGATCGAACTGAAACTCAAGGAAGGCATTAATCACGCAGCATTTAAAGCCAAACTGACTGAGGAATTAGGTGAATCCTACTGGGTTATGGAAGCAGCGGATCAGGAAGCGCGGATTGCCAATATGTCGCGTGCTTATCGTATTAATCTGAATATGTTAGCTCTGGTGGCGCTATTTACAGGTACGTTCCTGGTGTTTTCCACTCAGGCTTTATCAGTAATACGACGACGCCAACAATTTGCATTGTTGCGCGTGCTGGGTTTTACGCGACAGCAATTGTTGCAGCAGATCATCACTGAGGGCGGGTTTTTGGGGGTAATGGGCTCAGTACTGGGATTGGGGCTGGGCTATGCTGTTGCAATGACTGTAATCCAGTTTTTGGGGGGAGATTTAGGGGCAAATTTTTTCCCGGGTGTTAAGCCGAGTATTTTTCTTGATCCTTGGGACGTTGTGATATTTTTTGCAATTGGTTTAAGTGTGACGCTGTTGGGAAGCATCGCGCCAGCATTGGAGGCAGTTCGTGCCAAGCCTGCATTGGCATTACGCTCAGGCGCTGAAGATACGGCCATGGCAAAATTGTCTCCACCGTGGTTTGCGGTGATTTGTTTATTGCTTGCACTGCTGTTCACGCAGTTGCCTCCTGTTTTCGAGCTACCGGTATTTGGTTATCTCGCGATTGCATTATTGTTGGTTGGTGGTATCGCGTTGATGCCGCGATTTGCTGCATGGGTATTTTCTTTTTTATTGATCCGTTTGCGCCATGTTCGGATCGGTGCTGTTTTTACCTTGGTGCTGGCTCGTTTGGCGAATGCGCCAAATCAGGCTGCAATTGCATTGGGTGGCATACTGGCCAGCTTTAGCCTGATGGTGGCAATGGCGATTATGGTGACAAGTTTTCGCGTATCAATCGATAATTGGCTTGGTTACGTATTGCCAGCCGATTTGTATGTGCGTGCTGCTGCCAGCGGTGATCAGGGTGGTTTTCAACCCGATGCGCAAAATGCGATTATCGCGATGCCAGGATTTGATCGAGTGGATTTTTTTCGAACGCAGCAGTTGACACTTGATATCAATCGTCCGGATATCACTTTGTTTGCTCGGCCTGTGGATAAGATGGATCCACGCAATACGCTGCCACTAACGGATGACATGATTGCGCCAGGATCGTTGCCTGAGAATGTAATTCCGGTCTGGGTGTCTGAAGCGATGGTCGATTTATATGGTTATCGTGTGGGTGAAAGCGTGGTTTTGCCGATTGGTGCGGTATCCGTCGAGTTTCTGGTCGCCGGGGTATGGCGTGATTATGGTCGCCAGTTTGGTGCAATACAGATGCAGTTGACGGATTATCAGAGATTGACAGGGGATTTGAGCGTCAATAATGTGGCGTTGTGGCTGCGAGCTGGCACGTCATTGGACACAGTCATCGCGAACTTGCGGCAATTATCCTTTGGTGCAGCGCTTGAAATATCGAGATCAAGTGATATGCGCGCTTTAAGTCTGGAAATTTTTGATCGGAGCTTTGCGGTGACATATTTGTTGGAATTAGTAGCAGTGGTTATTGGATTACTCGGTGTGGCAGCTAGTTTTTCTGCGCAAATACTGGCGCGCGCTAAGGAATTTGGCATGTTGCGGCATATCGGCGTAATGCGTCGACAGATTCTCATCATGTTGGCTGCGGAAGGTGGTTTGCTGACTGCATTCGGTGTTGTGCTGGGTTTTATATTCGGATGGAGTATCAGTTTGATCCTGGTTTTTATCGTCAATCCACAGTCCTTTCATTGGACGATGCAATTACACATGCCATGGAGCTGGTTATTGGCGATTGCCGTGATTATGTTGATCTCGGCCACATTGACAGCCTTGTTTTTCGGGCATAAGGCAGTTTCTGTTCAGGTAATTCGCGCTGTACGGGAGGATTGGTGATGAAATGGAATAAATTCGGCAATGGTTTTATCGTTTTTGTAGGGCTGTTTTTTAGCTTGCTCGTCACCCTGGCATATGCCGAATCGAACCGATTAAAACCGGTGACCCCCGATTACAAGCTCTCCTTTCCTAAGGATTATGGCGCACATCAGGATTTTCGCCTGGAATGGTGGTATATCACCGGGTGGCTGGAAACAGAAGATAAGAAGCCATTGGGTTTTCAGGTTACTTTCTTTCGATATGCCACTGACCACAATCACGATAATCCAAGTCGCTTTGCTGCCAAACACTTAATTATCGCGCATTTGGCTTTGTCCGATCCCACGGTCGGTAAATTGATGCATTCAGAAAGAACCGCCCGGGAGGGTTTTGAACTCGCCTATGCCAAACTGGATAATACGGATGTTAAATTGGACGATTGGACGTTGGTGCGCGAGGAGGATGGGCGTTATCAGGTGGAGATGCAAGCCAGCGATTTTGGCTTGCAATTAACATTAACGCCCACGCAAAGCGTGATGCTGCAAGACATGAAAGGTTTTTCCCGTAAAGGCCCAAAACCGGAGCAAGCCAGTTATTACTACAGCGAACCGCATTTGAGCGTAACCGGTACAGTATTGAGAGAAAACAAACCAGTACCCGTTAATGGACGCGCGTGGCTGGATCATGAATGGTCGACCGTCTATTTGGATCCTGATGCCGCTGGGTGGGATTGGGTAGGCGCCAACCTGGATGATGGTTCAGCGCTGATGGCATTCCAAATACGAGCGAAGCAAGGTGGGAAAATATGGGCGTATGCGGCATTGCGAGATGCTGAGGGAAATATGACGATGTTTGATCCCGATCAAGTGGAGTTTACGCCGATACGTACTTGGCACTCACCGCATACTGATGCGGTTTACCCGGTTGCGATGCATATTCGTACCGGTGAGATTGAATGGAGACTTACACCATTGCTGGACGATCAGGAACTGGATTCGCGTCAATCGACTGCAGCAGTATATTGGGAAGGAGCCGTGACGTTGACCAAAGATAATCAGCCGGCAGGACGCGGTTATCTTGAGTTGACGGGCTATGTGAAACCTTTGTCATTATAATACTTAAGATAGATCCGATAATGTGCGGATATATTGGCAACCATGCGCTTTTCTGATAAATAATAAAGAGTACTTAATTTCAACACTTTCATTGTTGTTAAATGTGAGTTAGAATCCAATGGCGCAGTAATCTAAGTGGTACAAGATGATTGCGAATAAATTACTCGGCTCCACGCATAAAGATCGCTGCAGCAGTGAATCTGAGGGGCAGAGATAAGATTCACGATTACAAATTTTGTGATTGTGTGAGCAAGGGGAGTCGATAATTTATCGGCTTTAAATCTAAATCAAAGAAATGTACCTTAAATAAGGAGATAAATTATGAGCGAAATCAACAGAAGAGAAACAGATGCACAAGTTTTGAGATTGTTCTTTATTTCAGCAGCTGTTTTTATTGTTATCGGAGCAGTTGTTTACGGCATATTCTAGACTGAAAATCTTATCGCTGATCCTTGTTTGGTTTAAGTTTTGTTAGTTTTCTATCGAAACTTATGTCATCTCAAAAAATGAGAAATAAGGCAGTGACAGTCAATGCTACTAAAACAAAAAATGCCTATCTAGCGGACAAAAGTTAATCCTGCTAGATAGGCATTGTTTTATGTCATATACAGCCAAATCGCGGTTGTCTTCCATCTTCCTTATAAGCAATGATGATTGTTTGAGCTCGAATGTATAGAGATAATGTTATTCTTCTGTAACTCGGACTTATAGAGTGTTCTTTTGTACAACATAATCTTAAAGAGCCGCATCATCTGTTTCTATCCTATCGCTCTACCGTGTAGAGAAACTATTAATGGCATTAGCTAATGCCATGGGATAATATCACTGCTTTAGCTTAACCCATTGGAGGCTAAACCTGCAGGTTTAGGGATTTGTTAAAGATAGCTCATAGTTTTCATTAGATATTTTTTGCTGCATCTGAAAATAATATCTCATATGCGTTTGAGTAACATAATACCTTTGAAATACTCCCATAGTATTTGTCAAGTAACCTCTTGATACGGGTCAATAAATATAATTGTTAACAACACAGAGAATTTAAAAATAATGTCATTTAGCTTTGATAGTTTTTATGAGGCCAACCGTCGCATACTGATCTGGCTCATTCTGATTGGTATTTTATGGCTATTGCAAGACTTTTTTGGATTGATTTTTATAACATTTGTACTTACTTTTATTGCGACTCCGTTAGTGCATATTGGTCGGAACAAATTGAAACTACCGCATCGAGCATCTCTGGTGCTGGTATACATTTTTTTTCTAGCCGTGCTGGGTGGTTTTTTTCGTTATGTGACACCCAGTGTCATCGGAGAGGCCAATCGCTTCATCAATAACTTCAGTGAAGTGCAGTTAAAGCTGATAGAAATGAAACGAGACATAATTGGTAATTATCCAGGTATTGAGCGTCCTCTGCATGGTTATGCGCGCAGTATTCTGGATGAAGATAGTCTGCGAATAATTGACTCCAAACTTAATCGATTCCGTCAAAAGATCCACTTTTCTGATATCGAGCACCTGGATGACGTCAGTGATAGCGAGATTACTGAAGACACATATGAAAAACTGAGAAAGTATTACGACAGAGAAGCTGAGCTACTGGTAGATGTTCTCATGACAAAACAAATAAGTAAAGTTCGTGAAGAGCTGCCTAAGCTTATCAATTACCTTTATCAAGCGATTGGTACGATGTCGCTGGCTCTATTATTCAGTTTCTTGATTTTGTTTGACAATGTCCGCCTGAGTGGTTTGATGAAAAGTTTGCATGAGTCGCGGCTAAAGGATTTTTATCAGGAGACTGCACAGCCGGTAATCCGTTTTGCTTATGTCGTTGGTCGCGCCATTCAAGCACAAGCGATGATTGCATGCGTCAATACTTTTCTGACTATGATAGGACTGATCATGCTTGGAATTCCGTCGGTAGCATTGTTATCGTTAATTGTTTTTGTGTGCAGTTTTATTCCGGTACTGGGCGTATTTATTTCTACTACACCGATGGTGCTGGTTGCATTGAATACGGGTGGATTGACCTTGGCGTTAGGAATAGTCGGTATGATAACCATTATCCATATTATTGAAGCCTATGGCCTTAATCCGCTGATCTATGGTAAGCATCTCAAGCTCAATCCTGTCTTGGTGCTTATTATTTTACTTATTGCTTATCACAGCTTTGGTTTGTGGGGAATGATACTGGGCGTTCCAGTTGCATACTATTTTATCCATGATGTGTTTGGGGTGCCTTTATGGGATAGGCACCGATTAGAGCCAAGCATAACTGATTAATTGTTAATTGGGTTTATCTGTTATCCTGCAAAACCTTTAGGCAGAAGTGGCATAACTATTCAGAATAGTGCTACATAAAATATTATTCGCTGTCGTGAGGGAGCTTGTGGCTATTCATTTTAAGAAAAATCAGATTATGTAGTGAATGCAGAACAATCTCTTTCATGCAGTATTGATTTATAACGCTTACTTTTTATTTTCATGTTTCTTATCGATTTTATTCTTCACATTGACCGGCATCTTTATGCGCTGGCTTCAGAATATGGGCTATGGGTTTATGGCATTCTTTTTCTGATAATATTTTGTGAAACGGGGTTGGTTGTAATGCCTTTGTTACCTGGAGACTCACTTTTGTTTGCAGCAGGTACTTTAGCCTCATTTGAGGATTCGCAACTCAATCCCCATGTTCTTTTTGTTGGGCTATGTATTGCAGGTATTTTGGGAGATAGCGTAAATTATTGGATAGGAAAAAAGACCGGGCCTAGAGTTTTTACTTCTCAGGAATCTCGTTTCTTTAAACGCGAATACTTGGATAGGACGCATGCTTTTTATCTTAAATACGGAGCCAAAACGATAATTATTGCGCGATTCATTCCGATTATCCGAACCTTCGCTCCCTTCGTTGCTGGGATTGGAACGATGCCTTATCGCACTTTTATAACCTATAATATTATCGGTGCCATATTGTGGGTTGGTATATTTATTTATTCCGGATTTTACTTCGGGCAGCTTCCGATGGTTCAACAAAACTTCAAGCTGGTTATTTTGGCTATTATTATTTTATCGATAACTCCTCCAATAATAGAATATCTGAAGCATCGATACAAAAAATAGGATGATTGCCATACGATCTATTTGCCCAGGAATCAGCAACTCCTTCCTGGGAAATACAGATCTCAGTCTTTGCTTTTGCTCTTTGATGCTATGGAATCTTGGCTGCGATCGGTTAGTGATCGAATCGGTTTGATAATATCTTCACCGCCCGACGAACTATCGATGCCGAGGGCGAGATGACTTTTTCGATAACCGTATAAAAAATAGAAAATCAATCCGATTCCAGACCAAATCGGGAATACCAGTTTCGCATCATTCGGCAGAAACCAAAAAAGTGTGATGCAACCAATCACTGCAAGTGGCCCCACTAGCCAGATTACCGGTGCCCTGAAAGGCCGCACGCGATGCTTATCTTTGGTGCGCAGTATCATTACCGACAATGCAACCACCATGAAAGCGAACAACGTGCCGGAATTGGAGATGTCTGCTAGCTTCCCAACTGGAAAAAAAGCGGCAGCAACTGTTACGCCAATACCAGTTACGTAAGTCACAATATGGGGTGTTTTGAATCGTGAATGCACTCGACTCAATACTTCTGGAAGCAATCCATCGCGTGCCATAACAAAAAAAATGCGTGTCTGCCCAAATAACATCATTAAAACAACCGAAGGCAATGCCAGGAATGCAGTCAAGCCGAGTAAATTGCCAAATCTTTCCCATCCAATCTCACGTAAAACCAGCGCCAGAGCTTCACGCGAGCAAACGAGTGGATGCTGTCCAACAGCAGCAAGGGTTTGACATTGTTCAGCCAAGGCTATTGAGCCAGGCATTAGACCTTTGCCAGTTTCGTCGAGTATTGGCTGTGCGCCGATAGAGCCGACCGCACCCGCTGAAACCAATATATAGAAGATGGTGCAAATTACGAGTGAACTGATGAGTCCAATCGGCACATTGCGTTGAGGATTCTCGGTTTCCTCAGCAGCAGTCGAAACTGCATCGAATCCGACATAAGCGAAAAAAATGGAGGAGGCTGCAGCGACTACGCCTGTCTCTCCCAAAGGCAAAAAAGGATGGAAATTTTCGAGTTCAGTAACGGGTAGTGTCAGTGCAATAAAAAGTGTCAAAGCTGCAATCTTGATTGTGACAAGTACAGCATTAAACGAGGCACTTTCGCGCGTGCCAATAACCAATAGTCCGACAACGAGGATGCAGACAAAAACTGCCGGCAGATTGATGATGCCGCCGGCGAACGGGCCATTGGCTAGTGCGATAGGGATTTTTATTCCAAGCGAGTTATCGAGCAAACCGACGAAATAGCCTGACCATCCGACAGCAACCGCACTCGCAGCGACTGAATATTCGAGTATTAACGCCCAGCCTACCATCCAGGCCACCAATTCCCCTAGTACAGCATAGGAATAAGTATAAGCAGAACCGGAGACTGGAACCATTGAAGATAATTCGGAATAACAAAGAGCAGCCACCATACACACAAAACTGGCAATAATGAAGGAGAACATCATTCCGGGCCCGGCTTTCTGCGCAGCTTCGGCCGTTAGTACAAAGATACCTGTTCCAATGATTGCACCTACGCCCAGGAGAGTTAACTGCAATGCCCCTAAAGATCGATGAAGGCCTTTCTTTTCTGCTGTAGCCAGAATGGCGTCAAGTGGTTTTACGCGCCAGAAAATCATGTATTCTTCCTTTTGTTTAATGCGATTGTCTTCGATAAGCCGTAAATTTTGCGGGAATAGTGTACAAGAATTTTTGAGATTGAAAACTTATGTTGTATCAAGCAAGAACTTAGAACTTAAGAAAATGCCTGTTCAGGTTGAGTTGTGATCTATTACCTGGTACCTGAATTAGCCAAACGTGTTTTTTCAAGAAAATAATACCTAGAGACTAACAACTTCTTGAATATACCATATCTTGCTATTATGAGGAATGTGATAGCTTTTAGTATAGGTAGTGGTCATGTACTGAAAGCATTTTTAATTTTTCCCAGATACATGCTCTGGATAACATGAATAGCATGCGATGCCGGGTGGAGAAGACTAAAGGAATTTGAGTGTGAGTGCATTTTTTCGACTAATCCTGATTGGAATCATTAAACTTTATCAATATACGATTAGCCCATTTTTAGGCTCTCGTTGCCGTTTTTATCCGACGTGCTCAAATTACGCCATAGAAGCGCTTGAGCTTCATGGCGTTTTGCAAGGTGGTTGGTTTGCAGTGCGACGTATTATGCGATGCCATCCTTGGAATCCGGGCGGCATTGATCCGGTGCCGCAGGAGAAAACAAAGCATTAGTTTTCGATAAGATATTGCCAGGCTGTTTCGTCATATGGCTTATCGTTAGGCTATCGAGCGCTGTCCTCATCGTGACAATAATTTAAGCAGGGTATTGTGCAGTCATTACCGTCTGGCCAATAATCTCCAATCTGAGCTGTAATGACAACAAGATACCGCATTTTCAATTGAAACTCAGTGCAGGCTTTGGTATGAAGCAAATGGTTTATATTGATTGGAACAAGCAATACTGGGAAATTTTGAGTGAATCGTGGATGATACCTTCAGAAGAAACGGCGAGGCAGACATGATTATCCGATCGCCTCAAAGCAGCTGGCATTGCTAAGCTGCTGGCGTTTGATTTTGCTGCAGTTGGCGTAATAATTGCTGGAATGCTGAGTGATACAAGGGAATCGCTCATGCCTAATCAAATTAAAGAGGCGAGGTACATAGCCGAGAGGGCGTTCAGATTATATCAAGCACTCTATCAATGTTGATAAGAGAACCCATGGAGTGTTCTTCAGTCATGCGATGCTTAGCATGACTGATTGGGATATTTTCGCATCAATCATCACTTATCACTTGTATTCTGATTGATTAACGATTATCCAATTTTCCGAGAGTACTCTCGATCACTTTCTTCAACTTATCCACAGCACCCTGGACTGCTGCATCCAGGTTTTCTGCTTGGTGAGTAACTGCGATAGGTTGGCGACCTTCCAAACGTGCTTCCATCAGGCAACGTTTGTCATTAATACCACCCTTGTCGCTATTTTCGTCGCTGATATGTACTTCAACTCGAGTGACATGTGCGCTGAAACGATTCAGCACACCCTCAATCTTGGTTTTGACTTGCTGGGAAAATTCCTCGTGACCTTCAATATTACGGTCAGTATTAATTTGTATCTGCATGATTTTTCCTTTGTAAAATTGTGATTAACTCGATCTGACAGTATTTAAAGTCGTTCTGGTAGACGAGCGCGCAACTCTTCAGGCCGGAGCGACGAGTAGTCCTTGTCTATTTCCAGCGACACCAGAGAACTGAGTGGAGCACTGAAGTTAGAGCGTAGTAGGCCAAGAAACGCAGGTGCTGCCACTATTACGAGGCGTTCAAACGCGTTCTCCACGCGTTCTTGTTCGAGCCGATCAACAATCAATTTGGCGAAGCGAATTTGTTCCTGTTGCTTGGGTTCCACTTCGACCGCCATCGCATGGCGGCCTTCGCCGTGGCTGTCGAAGCTGCGTCCCGGACGGTCACTGCTCAGTTCCATCTGTTTTACGCGTGCGTCAGGATTATTAAAGGTCTCAAGCTCGGTCAAGGTCGCAATCGGTGAGTCTGCAGTATATAGTGTGGCATTGCCGCTGTTTGCGGTGAGAACCCAGATTTTAGTCATCGTGTTTACCCTCTCTATTTTACTTGATAGTTAAGTATATAACTTATTTGTGAAAAAACGATATAAAAGCAGCATCATAACTAAT